>QCNK01000001.1 GCA_003210135.1 Prochlorococcus sp. AG-424-P23
GGTGGGCTTCCCACTTAGATGCTTTCAGCGGTTATCCACTCCGCACATGGCTACCCAGCGTTTACCGTTGGCACGATAACTGGCACACCAGAGGTGCGTTCCTCCCGGTCCTCTCGTACTAGGGAGAAATCCTCTCAATATTCCTGCGCATACACCGGATATGGACCGAACTGTCTCACGACGTTCTGAACCCAGCTCGCGTACCGCTTTAATGGGCGAACAGCCCAACCCTTGGGACCGACTTCAGCCCCAGGTTGCGATGAGCCGACATCGAGGTGCCAAACCTCCCCGTCGATGTGAACTCTTGGGGGAGATCAGCCTGTTATCCCTAGAGTAACTTTTATCCGTTGAGCGACGGCCCTTCCACGCAGAACCGTCGGATCACTAAAACCGACTTTCGTCCCTGTTCGACTTGTAGGTCTCACAGTCAAGCTCCCTTCTGCTTTTGCACTCAATGACTGATTTCCAACCAGCCTGAGGGAACCTTTGTGCGCCTCCGTTACCTTTTAGGAGGCGACCGCCCCAGTCAAACTGCCCATCAGATACTGTCCGCTTCCCGGATAACGGGTAAGCGTTAGAACTCTAGCTCTAAAAGAGTGGTATCTCACCGATGACTCAATAGTACCCACAAGCACTATTTCAACGTCTCCCACCTATTCTGCGCATTCAGAGCCCGAGCACAATATCAAACTACAGTAAAGCTTCATAGGGTCTTTCTGTCCGGGTGTATGTAGTCCGCATCTTCACAGACAATTCTATTTCGCCGAGCCTCTCTCCGAGACAGCGCGCAAATCGTTACACCTTTCGTGCGGGTCGGAACTTACCCGACAAGGAATTTCGCTACCTTAGGACCGTTATAGTTACGGCCGCCGTTCACCGGGGCTTCAGTCGCCAGCTTCACTAAAAGCTAACCAGCTTCCTTAACCTTCCGGCACTGGGCAGGTGTCAGCCCCCATACATCGTCTTGCGACTTAGCGGAGACCTGTGTTTTTGGTAAACAGTCGCTTGCGCCTCTTCACTGCGACCAGCTCTCGCTGGCACCCCTTCTCCCGAAGTTACGGGGCCATTTTGCCGAGTTCCTTAGAGAGAGTTATCTCGCGCCCCTCGGTATTCTCTACCACCCCACCTGTGTCGGTTTCGGGTACTGGCATTTGTGTCTTAACGGGTATAGAGCTTTTCTTGGAAGCATGACATCACCAACTTCGCTGCCGTAGCAGCTCGTACTCACGCCTCAGCTCAAGATGTTTTCTCCATCTCTCAAAGCCTTGAACGCTTGAACCAGTAACCAACATCTGGCCTGGCTAGCCTTCTCCGTCCCTCTTCCCAAAACACATCTGGTACAGGAATATTGACCTGTTATCCATCGACTACGCCTTTCGGCCTCGCCTTAGGTCCAGACTAACCCTCCGCGGACGAGCCTGCCGGAGGAACCCTTAGGGTTTCGGGGCATGGGATTCTCACCCATGTTTTCGCTACTCAAGCCGACATTCTCACTTCTATGCCGTCCACGTCCGCTTACGCTAACGCTTCACCCTACATAGAACGCTCCCCTACCATAAATAAATTTATCCGCAGCTTCGGTATAACGCTTAGCCCCATTCATTTTCGGCGCAGGATCGCTCGACCAGTGAGCTATTACGCACTCCTTCGAGGATGGCTGCTTCTAGGCAAACCTCCTGGTTGTCTGGGCAATCCCACCTCCTTTATCACTTAGCGTTAATTTTGGGACCTTAGCTGGCGGTCTGGGCTGTTTCCCTCTTGACTATGGAGCTTATCCCCCACAGTCTGACTGCCTAGTTACACACAGGGTATTCAGAGTTCATATCGATTTGGTACCGCTTTCGCAGCCCGCACCGAAATGGTTGCTTTACCCCCCTGCTGGAGCACTAGACGCTACGCCTCAACGTATTTCGGGGAGAACCAGCTAGCTCCTGGTTCGATTGGCATTTCACCCCTAACCACAGCTCATCCGCTGAATTTTCAACTTCAGTCGGTTCGGACCTCCACTTGGTATCACCCAAGCTTCATCCTGGCCATGGTTAGATCACCAGGGTTCGGGTCTATAAACACTGACAAACGCCCTATTAAGACTCGCTTTCGCTGTGGCTCCACCATTTCCGGTTTAACCCGCCAGTGCCTATAAGTCGCCGGCTCATTCTTCAACAGGCACACGGTCACCCGATTAGTCGGGCTCCCATTGCTTGTAAGCTCACGGTTTCATGTTCTATTTCACTCCCCTCCCGGGGTTCTTTTCACCTTTCCCTCGCGGTACTGTTTCACTATCGGTCACACAGTAGTACTTAGCCTTACGAGGTGGTCCTCGCAGATTCACACGGAATTCCACGTGCTCCGTGCTACTCGGGATACAGCTAGGTCAACTTATCTTTCGATTACGGGGCTTTCACCCTCTGTGGCACGCCATTCAAACGTTTCTTCTAGACTTGTTGATCCATATTGCTGTCCCACAACCCCGATAGTCAAGACTATCGGTTTGGGCTATTCCCCGTTCGCTCGCCGCTACTGAGGGAGTCGTTATTTACTTTCTCTTCCTCCAGCTACTAAGATGTTTCAGTTCGCTGGGTTAGCTCGCGCCAACCTATATATTCAGTTGGCCGTTCATGGGGTTGCCCCATTCGGAAATTCCCGGATCAAAGTGTGCTTCCAACTCCCCGAGACTTATCGCAGGTAACCACGTCCTTCATCGCCTCTGTGTGCCTAGGTATCCTCCGTGAGCCCTTTGTAGCTTGACCAATAACTTCAAAAATTGAAGCATCAGCTTAATAGAATTGTTATTAATGCATTCGCACAAATAATAAATCTGCATCATTAAAGATGCTTATTGTCTTTAAAAATAATCTATGCAGTTGTCAAGGTTCTCTGAAAACAATGAAATTAATTCAATGAGTCCAGCATCTTAATGATTTTATTAGGAAGCTAGCTTCGTTCAGAAATTGATCACTACTCAAAAAATTTCCTTCTCATAGATTATGGAAGAGGTGGTAATCAGTGGAGGTAAGCGGACTCGAACCGCTGACATCCTGCTTGCAAAGCAGGCGCTCTACCAACTGAGCTATACCCCCAACATAGAGATATGGGCCATCCTGGACTTGAACCAGGGACCTCACCCTTATCAGGGGTGCGCTCTAACCACCTGAGCTAATGGCCCAGGAAAAATAATGGGTGTGACCTAGAAAAAACTTAGGAAATGAAATTCTTAATAAATTAAAAACGTGAGATACCGATCGACCTAAGGTGACAAAATAATAATATTAAACATTTTGTTGTCTCCCTGTTAGGAGGTGATCCAGCCGCACCTTCCGGTACGGCTACCTTGTTACGACTTCACCCCAGTCATTAGCCCCACCTTCGGCGTCCTCCTCCACAAGGGTTGGAGTAACGACTTCGGGCATGGCCAACTTCCATGGTGTGACGGGCGGTGTGTACAAGGCCCGGGAACGTATTCACCGCAGTATGCTGACCTGCGATTACTAGCGATTCCTACTTCACGTAGGCGAGTTGCAGCCTACGATCTGAACTGAGCCACGGTTTATGGGATTTGCTAGCTCTCGCGAGTTTGCTGCCCTTTGTCCGTAGCATTGTAGTACGTGTGTAGCCCAGGGTGTAAGGGGCATGATGACTTGACGTCATCCACACCTTCCTCCGGTTTATCACCGGCGGTCTTTCTAGAGTGCCCAACTAAATGCTGGCAACTAAAAACGTGGGTTGCGCTCGTTGCGGGACTTAACCCAACATCTCACGACACGAGCTGACGACAGCCATGCACCACCTGTCACTGCATTCCCGAAGGCACCCTCAAATTTCTAAGAGGTTCGCAGGATGTCAAACCCTGGTAAGGTTCTTCGCGTTGCATCGAATTAAACCACATACTCCACCGCTTGTGCGGGCCCCCGTCAATTCCTTTGAGTTTCACACTTGCGTGCGTACTCCCCAGGCGGAACACTTAACGCGTTAGCTACGACACCGAAGGGGTCGATTCCCCCGACACCTAGTGTTCATCGTTTACGGCCAGGACTACAGGGGTATCTAATCCCTTTCGCTCCCCTGGCTTTCGTCCATGAGCGTCAGTAATGGCCCAGCAGAGCGCCTTCGCCACTGGTGTTCTTCCCGATATCTACGCATTTCACCGCTACACCGGGAATTCCCTCTGCCCCTACCATACTCAAGCCTTTCAGTTTCCACTGCCATGATGGAGTTAAGCTCCACGTTTTAACAGCAGACTTGAAAAGCCGCCTGCGGACGCTTTACGCCCAATAATTCCGGATAACGCTTGCCACTCCCGTATTACCGCGGCTGCTGGCACGGAATTAGCCGTGGCTTATTCCTCAAGTACCGTCATATCTTCTTCCTTGAGAAAAGAGGTTTACAGCCCAGAGGCCTTCGTCCCTCACGCGGCGTTGCTCCGTCAGGCTTTCGCCCATTGCGGAAAATTCCCCACTGCTGCCTCCCGTAGGAGTCTGGGCCGTGTCTCAGTCCCAGTGTGGCTGATCATCCTCTCAGACCAGCTACTGATCGAAGCCTTGGTGAGCCATTACCTCACCAACTAGCTAATCAGACGCGAGCTCATCCTCAGGCGAAATTCATTTCACCAGTAGGCATATGGGGTATTAGCGGTCGTTTCCAACCGTTATCCCCCTCCTGAGGGCAGATTCTCACGCGTTACTCACCCGTCCGCCACTAACCCGAAGGTTCGTTCGACTTGCATGTGTTAAGCACGCCGCCAGCGTTCATCCTGAGCCAGGATCAAACTCTCCGTTGTGTTCAAATCCTTTTGTAGATAAATCTACTCAATATGAATTGCATTCTCCAAATAAAAGTAAGATTAACTTAATTTATTTAGGTTCAGCCTCCTTAAATAATAAGGATTACTTTGAGTGCACATTAAAAATATTTTTTAAAGTGACTTTCCAAGATCTCAGATCCGTTGGTTTTCAATTAACTAAAGTTAGCAATTGAAAACAATTTATATATTCTTGACGGGACCTCACACCTTTATTGCAAATACATCGCAAAATCACCAAATTAAATTTGATAAAGTTTTGACGCAATAAAAGCATCAGTTCCTAAGTTTTTTAAATTTTCTAGGTGCAGAGTTAAACAACAAGTGAATAACTCACTTCGAAGGGAATCCCTTCTTCTGGCTGAAAAAAATGACCGAAATCAAATCTTCAAAGAATTCATACATTTACCAAAAATAAAATTTAAGGTAATTGCTTGAATAACGCAAAAAAATATATTTCTGCCCAGAAGAAAATACTAAACCATCCAACTGTAATTGTGCAACCTTTTATACAAAAATTTTTTATTAATTTTTTATTTGTTAAAAGTCTCTTCAAACAACTAGGCTTGAATATAGGGATATAAATGAAATGGCAGAAAGATTTAGTCAAAAAAATTTAAGAGTAAGACCAAGTTCTGATGAGGAGAAAATTGTAACAAATGCGAAAAAACATTTCGAAAAAACTTTAGTTGAAATTTCAGGCGAAATAGTAGGCAGTGTTGCTGCACTAGAACACCCAACAAAAAATAAGAAGTTGAATTACGGAGAAATATTTTTAAGGGACAACGTTCCGGTAATGATTTACCTCATTACTCAAAAACGATATGAAATTGTCAAAAAATTCCTAAGTGTATGCCTTGAATTGCAAAGTACTAATTACCAAACACGTGGCGTATTTCCTACTAGTTTCGTTGAAGAAAATGGAAAACTTATTGGAGACTATGGTCAGAGATCAATAGGGAGGATTACTTCAGCTGATGCAAGTTTATGGTGGCCAATTTTATGCTGGTATTATGTCAACAAAAGCGGCGATTATGCCTTCGGGAAAAGTCAAAGCGTTCAAAGAGGTATTCAACTTTTACTAGATCTAGTTCTGCATCCAACATTTGAGGGTACTCCTGTACTTTTTGTTCCAGATTGCGCATTCATGATAGATAGACCTATGGATGTGTGGGGAGCACCTCTAGAAGTTGAAGTTTTACTTCATGGATGTTTGAAAAGTTGTATTAATTTAATGGAATTAAGTCGAGCAGATCATGTAAGTAGACTTTTAGATCAAAGACTTATTCTTACAAATCAATGGGTTAAAGATTTAGGCAGTTTTCTTTTGAAGCATTATTGGGTTACTAGCAAAACAATGCAAATTTTAAGAAGAAGACCAACGGAGCAGTATGGAGATGATCAACACTTTAATGAATTTAATGTTCAACCTCAAGTAGTTCCTTCATGGCTTCAAGATTGGTTAGAGAATAGAGGAGGCTATTTAATTGGAAATATTAGAACAGGCAGACCTGACTTTAGATTTTACAGTTTAGGCAATTCTTTAGCCTGCATGTTCGGAGTACTACCTCCATCAGAACAAAGAGCTTTATTTAGATTAATTTTACATAATAGACAGCATTTGATGGCTCAAATGCCTATGAGGATTTGTCATCCTCATATGGATGTCGAAGAATGGCAAAATAAGACTGGATCTGATCCAAAAAATTGGCCTTGGAGTTACCACAATGGTGGTCATTGGCCAAGTTTACTTTGGTTTTTTGGAGCAGCTGTTCTCTTACATCAAAAAAATTATGCTTCAGATGATGTGATTCTTATGGAAGAAATGAAATCTTTAATAGAAGAGTCATATTGGTGTCAACTCAATCAATTGCCCAAGCAAGAGTGGGCGGAATATTTTGATGGGCCAACAGGTACCTGGGTTGGTCAACAATCAAGGACATACCAGACTTGGACTATAGTTGGTTTTTTATTAATGAATCACTTTCTTAGAGAAAAGAATAACGACCTAGATATGTTTAAAATTTAAGACTAAAACAAACCTAATGTTAGTGATTTATCTATAGGTAAACATGCTCCAATGCCAAGGTATATTGTAAGGAAAGTTCCGAACAAGAACACAGACATTGCTACTGGCCTTCTGAAGGGATTGGAAAATTTATTAACATTTTCGATAAAAGGTAGGATCATTAATCCAAGTGGAATTAATGTTTGAAGTGCTATACCCAAAAGTTTATTTGGAACAACCCTAAGTATTTGAAAAACTGGATAGAGATACCATTCAGGGAGGATTTCTAGTGGTGTTGCGAATGGATTTGCTTTATCTCCTAACATTGCTGGATCGAGAACTGCTAGTCCAACCACGCAAGCAATAGTGCCTAATATAACAACTGGGAAAATATATAGTAGATCATTTGGCCAAGCTGGCTCCCCATAATAATTGTGGCCCATGCCTTTAGCTAGTTTTGCTCTTAGTTTTGGATCAGATAGATCTGGTTTTTTTAATGTAGACATACTGAGCTTTGGTAATAAATTAAGTATAAAAGTTTATAGTGGACCTGAAATGCCCTGTTTACGAATCATTAAAAAGTGCATAAGCATGAATACTGCTAATGACCAAGGCAAGACAAAGGTGTGAAGACTATAGAATCTTGTAAGAGTGGATTGACCAACACTTTCACCTCCTCTAAGTAGTTCAACCATAAAATCACCAATTACTGGTATAGCTGCAGGCACACCTGAAACAATTTTAACTGCCCAATAACCTACCTGATCCCAGGGTAGAGAGTATCCTGTAACTCCAAAAGCGACAGTTATGACTGCCATTACAACACCTGTAACCCAAGTTAATTCTCTTGGCCTTTTGAAACCACCTGTAAGATAAACCCTAAAAACATGAAGGATTAACATCAAAACCATCATTGATGCACTCCATCTATGAACAGATCTTATTAACCATCCAAAACTTACATCGGTCATTAAATAACTGACTGAACTGTAAGCTTGTGTAACTGTTGGTTTATAGTAAAAAGTCATTGCAAAACCTGTTGCAAATTGAATTAGGAAGCATACTAAAGTTATGCCTCCTAAACAATAAAAAATATTTACGTGAGGGGGTACGTACTTGGAAGTTACGTCGTCAGTTATGTCTTGGATTTCAAGCCTTTCTTGAAACCAGTCATAAACAGATGAAGAATTAGCCATCCAAAAAAAAATTAGCTTTGATATAAAGAGCTTACTTAAAATTCTTATACTTGGTGTTAACACTTAACCCAATGAATTCATCTTTTAACAAACTTTTAACATTCAAAACTGTGATCACGGCATCAATGATCATCGTTTTTTCTATCAATCTTTTATTAATTGAAAGAGTGGATGCTCTCAGTGATAGCAGGCAATTAGTACTTGACGCTTGGACCTTGGTAAACGAAGGTTTTTATGATCCAGAAAAGTTTGATGAAATCCAATGGAAAAGAATTAGACAAAAAACATTACAGAAACAAATTGAAACAAGTGAAGAGGCTTATTCCGCAATTGAAGACATGTTAAGACCTCTAGAAGATCCCTACACGAGAGTTTTACGCCCAAAAGATTATGAACTTCTGAAATCAAGTAATTTTGGTAGTGAAATTAATGGTGTTGGGCTTCAATTAGGTGAAGATGATGACAATAAAGTTAAAGTTATCTCTACTCTTGGGGGTTCGCCAGCTGAAGAAGCTGGAATAGTAAGCGGGGACTTGATAGAGACAGTGGACGGGATCTCGTCAGAAAAATTAGGGCTTGCAAGTACTGCCTCAAAATTAAGAGGTGAATCAGGGACAAAAGTTTTAGTTGAAGTATCTTCGGAATCAGGAGAAATTAGGGAAATAGATCTAGAGAGGAGATCAGTAGATCTCAGACCAGTTAGAACAAAAAGATTAAGAGACGATTCTCACACAATAGGATATTTAAGGATAACTCAATTCAGCGAAAGTGTACCCAAAAAAGTTGAAGAGGCACTTCAAGAGTTAAAAGAGAAAGAGGTTGAAGGCTTGATCTTGGATCTTAGAAATAATTCAGGAGGACTAGTAAGTTCAGGTATAGCAGTTGCAGACTCATTATTAAGTGAGAAACCTGTAGTCGAGACAAAAGATAGAAATGGAATCAAAGATGCAATTATTTCTCAAAAAGAGACCTCTTTTGATGGCCCAATGGTGACTTTAGTAAATAAAGGTACTGCAAGTGCCAGTGAAATACTTGCTGGTTCTTTACAAGATAATGAGAGATCAATTCTAATGGGAGAACAAACTTATGGGAAAGGTTTAATTCAATCACTAAAAAGTTTAGGAGAAGATAGTGGTATTGCTATAACAGTGGCTAGTTACTTAACCCCCAAAGGTAATAATATTCAAGGCCAAGGCATGACTCCCGACAAATTACTTGATCTCCCGGATACAAGTGATTATGGAAGTACTGACGATAAATGGGTGAGAAATGCAGAATTATTTCTGGGGTCGCTTCTAGAGAAAGAAGAAGTTTCAGTTCAAACTATTGAATTAAACAATGAAGAAATTAAATCTTGAAATAGCTAAAGATTGAAAATAAAAAATATTAAATAACATGAGTATTAAAAGAATTTTTCATGACCCAATTCATAAAGAAATAGTCTTTGATGCGGAGAAGCCGGAAGAATTAATGATTATGGAGTTAATTGATACAGATGCTTTTCAAAGATTAAGAAGAATAAAACAACTAGGGGCGGCATCATTAGTTTTTCATGGAGCAGAGTCAAGTAGATTTACGCACTCAATTGGCGTTTTTTGTATCGCAAGAAAAATATATCAGAGATTAATTGAGAGTAAATCTTCATTTTATAGGAATAAATTTGTTTTATACGGAGCAGCACTATTACATGATTTAGGTCATGGACCACTGAGCCATACTAGTGAATCAATATTCGAACATAATCACGAACGATGGTCTCAAAAATTGGTTAAAAATTATTATCCAATCAATTCTATACTCAAAAAATACGATAGTGAATTACCCAGAAAAATAGGAGAATTATTTGAATCAAACCAACTATTTTCAAACCCTTTAAAAACATTGATTAGCAGTGAAATAGATTGCGATCGTATGGATTATCTTTTACGGGATAGTTACAACACTGGGACCAAATATGGCTTGGTAGATTTAGAAAGAATTATATCAGGACTAACTTTTTCACCTGATGGAAATATTGCAATTAAACCTAAAGGAGTTATTGCTATTGAGCATTTCTTAGTACTTAGAAACTTGATGTACAGAACTATCTACAATCACCGAATAAACGAAATCTCAGCATGGATTCTAGAAAAAATAATCTCCACAGTAAAAAATAATTTTGACAAGAAAATCTGGATAGATAGATCATTTCACAAATGGATTTTTTCACCTAAAAATATTGATTTTGAAGATTTCATAAAAAATGACGATATAACCTTTTACTACCATTTGATTAAATGGAAAGATGAATCTTTCGAGCCACTATCCACACTTTGCAAAATGTTTATTGATAGAGATTTATTGAAGGCATCAGACATAACTTCTCTAAGTAAAATAAATAGGATAAAAATACTCGCATGTGCTAGAAAATTATGTGAAAAAAATAATTTAGATTCGGAAATATTTTGTGGAATTAAGGAAAGATCTTTTAAAGGTTTTGAATCTAATAATGCATTAAAAATTTGGGATGGAACTTATCAAAACTCATTAGAAAATACTTCCTCATTAATAAATACTTTAATGAAATCCAACGAGAGTTCATTTATTATTTACCCAAATGTGATCAAAAATGAAATTAGAAATCAAATTTCATTAATTAGAAATAATTCCTAGATTTAATTCCATGGAAATTGTTTTAAAAAATATTAAAGGTAAATATTCTGAAATTTTTTCTGTATTAGATTTAGATAATATTCATGAAACTTTCAAAAAATTTTCTTCCAACAAGGAAACTTATGAAGCAAAAATTTTCGTAGTCAATGAGTCAATAAGTTCTCATCAATTATCAAAATTAAAAAATCATTTTAACAAAATTAATATTTGTACCTTATGCATTTACTCAAATAATAGAGATACAATAGTAAGTGGAAAGTCTTTAAAAATAGATTCAGCTTTTATAAGAGAGCAAGAGATTAAAAATAAGTTATTACAATTAAATTTAAAAAAGAACGACGATATTCTTTACAAAGGAACAATACGATCGGGGGAAAGAATATCTTCGAATGGAAACCTATGCATTATTGGAGATGTTAATCCAGGGGCAATAATTTCCGCTAAGAAAAATATTTACGTTTGGGGTAAATTACAAGGGATCGCATTCGCAGGCAAAAGTGGAAATAAAAATGCCTCTATTTCATCACTTTATCTAAATCCTTTACAGTTAAGAATTGCAGATGTGATAGCAATTGGACCAAAGGATAAGCCCAAAAGCTTTTATCCAGAAATTGCGGTAATAGATAAACAAACGATAATTATCAAACCACACATAATCGAAAGTAAGAAATAATCAATCATTTGCAATAAATTAATTCAAACTAATTAAATTTAAGAATTACTTAATCTTTAAAATATTTAACTTTCTGCAAGTGGCTTTATTATTTGTAAAACTTTAAACTCGTGGGGAAGAATACTCGCACAATATTAATTTGTTCAGGCAAAGGAGGAGTTGGTAAAACAACTCTAACTGCAAACCTAGGCATAGCACTTGCTAATAGCGGATCAACAACTGCTGTATTAGATGCTGATTTTGGCTTAAGAAATTTAGATCTTCTTCTTGGATTAGAAAATCGTATCATTTATACAGCTCAAGATGTTCTAGACAAGAATTGTCGTCTTGACCAAGCGTTGGTTAGGCATAAAAAAGAACCTAATCTTGCTCTTCTACCTGCTGGAGATCCAAGGATGTTGGATTGGATGAAGCCCGAAGATATGAAAAAAATTAGTGAGCTACTTAGTGAGAACTTTGATTTTGTCTTAGTAGATTGTCCTGCTGGTGTAGAAGATGGATTTAAAAATGCTCTTGCAGCCTGTAAGGAAGCTATTGTTGTTACTAACCCAGAATTATCCGCAGTTCGGGATGCAGATAGAGTAATAGGGATTCTTAATACTTCAGATATTGAGCCTATCCAACTTGTAATCAATAGAGTTCGCCCTAACATGATGGCTAGTCAAGAGATGTTATCTATCGAAGATGTTGAAGGAATCCTTTCTTTGCCTTTGTTAGGTATTGTTTTAGAAGATGAACAGGTAATAATAAGTACAAATAGAGGAGAGCCACTGACACTTTCAGATGGTAGATCTCCTGCAAAAAAATGTTATTTAAATGTTTCTCAAAGACTTACAAATAAAGATGTACCAATTATCGATCCAAAAAAAGAAGGCAAAAGTCTTAAAGATAAATTCATGAGATTAATGCAAACAAAGGTTTTTTAAAATGATGACTCTCAGAGATCTTATAAATAAATTACTAGGCAGAGAAACTTCTAGTGCAAATACAGCTAGAGAAAGATTACAACTTGTACTTGCTCATGACAGAGTTGATATGAGTTCCTTAACAACTGATCTTTTAGATAAAATGAGGAAAGAAATTCTTGATGTTGTTGCTAAATATGTTGAAATTGACTTTGAAGAGGTGGCAGTAAGTTTAGAAACTGAGGATAGAATGACTGCATTAGTTGCCAATTTACCAATCAAAAGAACTATTTCTGGAGAAATAAAATTCAAAAAAAATGATAAAGTTGCTAAAATTGATAAAGATATCAAAAAGTAATAAATTTTAAAAAGCCAAAAAAAAAAACTAAGATTGATCCACCTTAATTGTAAGATAGTGATTATGCCGGCTTAGCTCAGCGGTAGAGCAGCGCTTTTGTAAAGCGAAGGTCATCAGTTCAAATCTGTTAGCCGGCATTTTAATTTATTTAATTCTGTTTAATATTCTTTGCTGAAAATAAAAAGATCAAACCTATCAGAACAATGATCGGAAACGATCTTATTTCGAGAACATACTCTAAAAAAGATGCAATGGGTTCAAATATCCAATAAGTAAAAAATTGAATTAATAAAACAAAAAATAATAATAAAAACATTAATGCAATTCCCTAACTAATACTTCTCCTTCTCTGATCAGTCTCCAATTTCGACTTTTTTCCCAACCTATTATGGTACTCCCTCTGCCACTACTTTTTTCCCAGGGGATAGGACCCAAAATTTTTACAGAAGGGAAGTCAAGAGCAATACCTTCGGCTGTAATTGATCCTTTAAAACCTGAAATATTTGCACTTGAAGTTAGCAATGGGCCTGTTTCTCTCAAAAGCGATTGAGCCATATATGAATTTGGGATCCTCAATCCAAGAGTAAGATCATTGCTTGTGAGGATTGCAGTCTGCTTTTCTGAAGCAGGAATAACCATTGTCAGAGCGCCAGGCCAATATTTTGAAGAGATATCTTCGTAATCTTCTTTAGCTGATTCTTGAATATAATCAACTAATTGTTTGTGCTCTGATCCCATAAGAATTAAGGGTTTATTTCTATCTCTTTTTTTAAACTCATAAATAATATTTGAAAATTTTGGTAAGCATCCAATTGCAGGTAATGTATCAGTTGGAAAAATTATAGGTAAACCACTTTGAAGAGTCTTCAGGGCAGTTTTGCAGTCTACTAAATTCATTTAGATTATTAACCTACAATAATTTATTTATATCTCCCAATGGTAAACCTACCAATACCTGAAAGATCTTTCACAATTTCTATTGATGTAAATTTACTTTTAATCAGTAGTTCTTTTACTTTTTCACTTTGATCAAAATGATTCTCTAAAATTAACCAACCTTTCTCTTTTAGGAATAATGGTGCTTGTAATATTATTTCCCTGATATGTTTTAAACCATCATCCCCGCCTAATAAAGCAATTTTAGGTTCAAAATTTTTTACTTCTTTTGGTAATTTTTCATAAGTATCTCTAGGAATATATGGCGGGTTTGAAATAGCTAGGTCTAATTTTCCTTTAAAACTTTCAAGAGGTGACCACCAATTTCCACAATAAAATTTCAAATTTGATTGTTGAGAAGAATTTATATAATTTTTAGAGGCTATTTCTAATGCATCTTGATCTATATCAGTTGCTACTCCGTCGCTAAATGGATAAGCCAATGCCAAAGCAATACCAATAGCGCCTGATCCAGTTCCTAATTCAGCAAAATATAATTTTTCTGATTTATTTCTAAATATATTGAAGACAATATCAACTATTAACTCTGTTTCTGGTCTGGGAATGAGTACTTTGTTTGTAACATTTAATTTTAAGTCTCTCCAAAAAGTAATTCCGCAAAGGTATTGTATTGGACAAGATTTCAATAAATGATCGTCCCAAACAGATTCTAAAAATTCTAAGTTTTTTTTTAAAAGTAAATTTTTCTCAGGATTTATTTTAACCAAATAAAGATCTCTATTAGATATACCACCTATACAATCAAGTAAAACAGCAAAAGATGCTTGATCGCCTCCTTTAGAAAGTTGCTTTTTTTTCCAAAATAAAAATTTTTCTAAAGAAATGCAAAGCATTTATTAAAGCATTAGCGTTTTGGACCAAGCCTACCTTTACTAGAGTCAGAGTAGAAGCTTGATTTTTCTCCATCTTGAGTAGAAATAAATAAACCTATCAGGAATATTGTTGGCACTCCTACAAATAAAAGACTAGCTACGAATCCAAAATTAGTTGTTTCCATTTAATTAGTATTTTCAATAATTAAGTACTAAGACTATAGACGTATAACTTGGAATAAAGTGGAAAAATAAACAAATTTTATCAACTGATTAACAGTCTTAAACAATTAACGAGATAATTTTTTATTTTCACTAGTTTTTTTTAGTTCTTCCAAATTTGAAGGGGGAGACTGTGGCTTTGTTAATATTACTGCAGAAGATTTTATTAAGGTTTGACAAGCAAGTCGCCAATTCTCTGGCCTATTTTTAAGTTTTTCTTCTTCAACAGATGTAAGAGGGCTTAAAGAATTTTTGTTTCCCCCTTCAACTGAGATAAAGCAAGTACTGCATTGTCCTGCTCCTCCACAATTACCTAAAATTCCTTTTAATCCATAAAGTTGTAAGTTCTCTTTCATTACTAGTTCCCTTAAATTTTCTCCAGGATTGCATTGGACTTCTAAATCCTCACGAATGAATCTGATAGTTGCCATTTTTTTAGTTATTTTTCTTATTTTGGCGTTTTACTTTGAGAATTGTGACCAAAATATTAACAATTTTTAGCCTAAAATTCCTTGTAACCTCAGTTCTACTAATTGATTTACCCAATTTTTGCAAGAAAATAAATTTATTTACAAAAATCCCTCAAAGACTAAAAAACCCTTACTATCGTGATGTTTAGCTGTTTACTCAGCATAGTTACTAGAAATTAACCGATGGGATTGCCTTGGTATCGAGTTCACACAGTAGTTATTAATGACCCAGGTCGACTACTTGCTGTGCATCTTATGCATACTGCATTATTAGCCGGCTGGGCCGGTTCTATGGCTCTTTATGAATTAGCCATTTTTGATCCTTCTGATGCTGTTCTTAATCCAATGTGGAGACAGGGGATGTACGTTATGCCTTTTATGGCAAGACTAGGTATCACAAGTAGTTGGAACGGATGGGATATTACGGGTGCTACAGGAGTTGATCCAGGATTCTGGAGTTTTGAAGGAGTTGCAGCAGCTCACATTGTATTTAGTGGACTATTGATGCTGGCTTCCATTTGGCACTGGACATACTGGGATTTGGATCTCTGGGAAGATTCAAGAACTGGTGAGCCTGCACTTGATTTGCCAAGAATATTTGGAATTCACCTTCTTCTAGCTGGACTTACATGCTTTGGTTTTGGAGCTTTTCATTGCGCTAACGTGGGTATTTGGGTCTCTGATCCTTATGGTTTAACTGGTCATGTAGAACCTGTAGCTCCTTCCTGGGGAGTTGAAGGATTTAACCCCTTTAATCCAGGAGGAATAGTTGCTAATCATATTGCTGCTGGACTTATGGGGATTATTGGGGGGATTTTTCACATAACCAATAGACCAGGAGAAAGACTTTATAGAGCATTAAAACTTGGAAGTCTTGAAGGAGTTCTAGCTAGTGCTCTTGCTGCTGTTTTATTTGTTTCTTTCGTTGTTGCAGGCACGATGTGGTACGGTTCAGCGACAACTCCAGTCGAATTATTTGGCCCTACTAGATATCAATGGGATTCCGGCTATTTCAAAACTGAAATTAATAGAAGGGTTCAAGCTGCAATAGATGACGGTGCCACTAAAGAAGAGGCATATGCATCGATTCCAGAGAAACTAGCCTTCTATGACTATGTTGGTAATAGTCCTGCAAAAGGGGGGCTATTCAGAGTAGGAGCTCTAGTTAATGGTGATGGTTTGCCAACTGGTTGGCAAGGTCACATTGCTTTTCAAGATAAGGAAGGTAACGATTTAGAAGTCAGAAGAATACCTAATTTCTTTGAAAACTTCCCTGTAATCCTTGAAGATAAAGAGGGCAATGTAAGAGCCGATATTCCATTTAGAAGAGCAGAAGCAAAGTATTCGTTTGAACAAACTGGCATTACTGCAACTATCTACGGAGGAGACCTAAATGGGCAAACATTTACTGATCCTGCAGTAGTTAAAAGATTAGCCAGAAAGGCGCAACTAGGAGAAGCATTCAAGTTCGATAGAGAAACTTATAAATCTGACGGTGTATTCCGAAGCTCACCAAGAGCGTGGTTTACATATGCACATTTATGTTTCGGATTGTTATTCTTATTTGGACATTGGTGGCATGCTTCAAGAACTCTTTACAGAAATTCCTTTGCTGGTATTGATGCTGAGATTGGAGATCAAGTTGAATTTGGTCTATTCAAGAAGCTTGGTGACGAAACCACAAGAAGAATCCCTGGAAGGGTTTAAACTAAACATTATTATTTAATCTTATGGAAGCTTTTGCTTACGTTCTTATCTTAACTCTTGCAGTTGTTACTTTATTCTTTGCTGTCGCCTTTAGAGACCCACCTAAATTCGATAGAAAATAAACTCAGAAAAAAAACCTCTTTAACAAGAGGTTTTTTTTACTTTTCATAATTTAAATATTAATCTACTATTAGAGTTATAGAATAACGTATTTCACCACATGCAGTGTCCAACCTGTCAAAACACAGATAGCAGAGTTTTGGAATCAAGGTCTGCGGATAGTGGTAAAAGTGTTCGAAGAAGAAGAGAGTGCTTAAATTGCAGCTTTAGATTTACAACTTATGAAAGAGTTGAAACAATGCCAGTTTCAGTTATTAAAAAAGATGGCAGCAGAGAATTATTCGATAAACAAAAATTATTTACTGGAATTTCAAGAGCTTGCGAAAAAACTACCTTCACTAGTGAAGCAATTATTAATTTCGTAGATGGAGTTGAATCACAAATCGTTCAAGAATCCAATAAAGATATTAAATCTTCACAAATTGGAGAATTAATACTAAACAATCTTAGAAAAGAAAACGAAGTCGCCTATATAAGATACGCATCAGTTTATAGAAAATTTAATGGAGTAAAAGATTTTATTTCTACTCTTGAATCTCTGAAAGGAAGTTCAAAAAACCAATTAGCTTCAATTTTATAAAATTCAGCATCTTAAAGTGTAGAATAAATAGCACAAATGTTTTTTGCTTCTGGTTTGCAGGCTAGTAGCATTCCTTTCTAACTACCTTAGGTAGTCTGCGATGTAACAAATGAACGAAAATTCTTCACAAACTATTAAAGAACTTTCCGAGGATAAAGAAACTAAAAATTCGTCTGAATTAAAAAACGATTCAACATCCCTTAATGAGGAAGAATTATCATTCGAAAAGAACGATATTCCTTCAGCAGATTCTTCCTCTAGCAGACCAAATACCGATTTTGACAACGCAGGATTCACTCAAGAAGAATTTGCATCACTTTTGGGGAAGTATGACTATAACTTTAAGCCTGGCGATTTAGTAAAAGGTACCGTTTTTGCCCTAGAGCCCAAAGGGGCCATGATAGATATAGGAGCAAAAACAGCTGCCTTTATGCCTGTTCAGGAGGTATCAATAAATAGAGTTGAAGGACTTAATGATGTTTTACAACCTTCAGAAAGCAGAGAATTTTTCATAATGAGTGAAGAAAATGAAGATGGCCAACTAGCCCTCTCCATTAGAAGAATTGAATATCAAAGAGCGTGGGAAAGAGTTAGACAACTCCAAAAAGAGGATGCCACTATATACTCCGAAGTTTTTGCAACAAACAGAGGGGGGGCTCTAGTGAGAGTAGAAGGCTTGAGAGGTTTTATCCCAGGCTCTCATATAAGTGCTCGAAAAATTAAAGATGACTTAGAAGGTGAATATTTACCTTTAAAATTTCTTGAAGTTGATGAAGAGAGAAACAGATTAGTACTTAGCCATAGAAGAGCTTTGGTTGAGAAGAAAATGAATAGACTTGAGGTTGGCGAAGTAGTTGTAGGCTCTGTAAAAGGAATTAAACCTTATGGAGCCTTTATTGATATTGGAGGAGTAAGCGGTCTATTGCACATTTCTGAAATCAGTCATGAACATATCGAGACTCCTCATAATATTTTAAACGTTAGTGATCAAATGAAAGTAATGATAATTGACCTAGATTCAGAAAGGGGAAGAATTTCTTTATCGACAAAAGCGCTTGAGCCTGAACCAGGCGATATGCTCACTGACCCTCAAAAAGTTTTTAGTAAAGCTGAAGAAATGGCTGCGAAATACAAGCAAATGTTATTTGAACAAACTGACGAAAACGAGGAAATACATTCAGCTTCAGGTGAATCATCATAAATCAATTTATTAATTTGTGCAGAAATCTAAAAACAAAAAAGTTTTTTTAACAAATTTTTTTAATTAACAATTATTGATTAGTAACATTAATTTATTTTAGGATAAAGACTAAATTATAATCATGTTTGAATGAGCGATTTTATATTCACTTCTGAATCCGTAACTGAAGGTCATCCTGACAAAATATGTGATCAAATAAGTGACGCTGTTTTAGATGCCTTATTAACAGAGGATCCTGAAAGCAGAGTAGCGTGTGAAACTGTAGTTAATACTGGTCTTTGTTTACTTACTGGAGAAATAACTTCAAAAGCAAAAGTTGATTACATAAAACTTGTAAGGAATGTAATCAAAGACATTGGCTATGAAAGCTATAAGGCAGGGGGTTTTGACTCAAATAGTTGCGCTGTTTTAGTAGCTCTTGATGAGCAATCCCCAGATATTTCACAAGGAGTAAACGATGCGGATGATGTAAATGATGATTTGGAAGACAATACAGGAGCAGGTGATCAGGGCATAATGTTTGGCTATGCATGCGATGAAACGCCTGAATTGATGCCCTTGCCGATTAGCTTAGCCCATAGATTAGCAATTCAACTTGCCAAAGTAAGGCATGAAAAAGTCCTTAATTATCTTCTCCCTGATGGTAAAACTCAAGTAAGCATTGATTATAAAAACGGGGTGCCAGTTTCTATTAATACTATTTTAATTTCAACGCAACATAAATCTGAGATTGATGGAATCATAAATGAAGAAGAAATACGTCAAAGGATAAAAGAAGATTTGTGGAAAAATGTTGTAATTCCTGCTACTGAAGATTTAGAAATCAAACCAAACATTAACCAAACAAGATTTCTTGTAAACCCAACAGGGAAATTTGTTGTGGGAGGACCTCAAGGAGATGCCGGGCTTACTGGCAGAAAAATTATTGTAGATACTTATGGTGGATATGCAAGACACGGAGGAGGAGCATTCTCTGGCAAAGATCCCACAAAAGTGGATAGATCAGCCGCTTATGCAGCACGTTATGTAGCTAAAAGTATAGTAAAAGCAAAATTAGCAAAAAAAGCAGAAGTGCAACTAAGTTATGCAATTGGAGTCGCAAAACCGATTTCTATTCTCGTTGAAACTTTTGATACTAGTATTATTTCACAAGCTAATTTGACTAAGCTTATAAAAGAGCACTTTGATTTAAGACCTGCGGCAATTATAAAAGAATTCAACTTAAGGAATCTACCAAGAAAAATGGGTGGTAAATTTTTCAGAAAAACTGCGTCTTATGGACATTTTGGCAGAAGAGATCTTGATCTACCTTGGGAAAATGTAGAAGAAAAAGCAACCCAATTAGCAGAGAGTTCCAAAGTATTTTTATAAAAATTTATTCCATGCCAGATAATTTTTATGGAGGGTTAGATTTTGGAACCAGTGGTGCAAGAATATCTATAATTAATATTCATAAGAAATTAGTATATTCAAATTCAGTTCCTTATTTGTACGGCTTTAAAAACCAAAATTCTTGGATCGATTCTTGTGAAAATCTTTTAGATACTTTACCTATAGAGGTAAAAATTAACCTTGATAAATTGGCAATATCTGGCACATCAGGAACTTTGACAGCATCCAATTTAAAAGGAGAGCCCATTGGAGAAGCAATACCTTATGACCAAGCATGTAATGAACATAAGATTCTTCTTAAGTCATTAACTTCTGGAGAAAATCATTTGCGAACTTCATATAGCAGTCTTGCTAAAGCATTAACACTAATAGAGAAATATGGAACAAATATACTCTTAAGACATCAATCTGATTGGATAACTGGCTGGTTTTTAAAAGATTGGACCTATGGAGAAGAAGGTAACAATCTCAAACTTGGTTGGGATCTGAAAAAAAATTCATGGCCCAAAAGCTATCTAGATACTTCATGGCAAAAATGTTTACCTCAAATAATAAAAAGTGGGAAAATTATTGGCCAAATAAATTCTAATCTAGCAGAGAGATTTAAATTGAATAAGAAATTAATATTAATCTCAGGCACGACTGATTCTAATGCAAGTTTAATAGCTGCAGGTTTAGAGAAAGAAGATGGTCTTACAGTTTTAGGAACAACTATTGTGGTTAAAAAGATTATAGATAATCCTATAAAGGAACAAGGAATTACAACCCATAAAGTGGGTGGTAATTGGGTTTGTGGAGGAGCATCAAATGCAGGATGCGGGATCTTATCTAAATTCTTTTCTGATTTAGAAATCAAGGAACTGAGTCGTCAAATAAATCCTTCGAAAAACACTTCTTTGAATCTTTTACCTCTCAATAGTAAAGGAGAGAGATTTCCTGTTAATAATTCTAATTTAGAGCCGATACTTGGTCCTAGACCAGTAAGCGACTCACTTTATTTACATGCATTATTTGAGGGTTTAGCTAAAATTGAATTTAAAGGATGGGAAAAACTAGGCAAATTAACAGGTTCACTTCCAAAAAAAATTATTACTATTGGTGGAGGTTCAAAAAACCCTCAGTGGAGAAAAATAAGAGAAAAAATTATAAATATACCAATAGTTTCATGTAATAAAACAACTTCTTTTGGTACTGCCTTATTAGCGATTAATTCAAAAGAATAATGTTAGGGTATTTGATAAAGATATAAAATTTTTAATGAAAAGGGTTTCACAAACTACACATCTTAATTTAGAGTATATAAACCAGAGCCGGGATAGCTCAGTTGGTAGAGCAGGCGACTGAAAATCGCCGTGTCCCCAGTTCAAATCTGGGTCCTGGCACCTTTAATAAAAGGTTTAAATGAGCATCTGAAAAGGTGCTTTTTTAATGCCTAAAATTTGTTCTGACAGTTTTTCCAGTATATCTAGAAACACTCAGAGAGCAAAAAACACTCTCTGAGAGGCATATATTTGGGTTGTAAGTGGAATGTTAGTTAAAAAATTAACCCCCAAAAAGGGTCTGTTTGGTATCAAAATAATACTAAAATAAACTATTTTTTAATATTGTTTCCAGTTCAAACCTGGGTCCTGGCACCATTTAAACGCCTTCTAGGACAATTTTTTTTACTTTTAAGACATGGGGAGATTGTAATTTTTAGTAATTTTATTTTTATAAATTTAAATTTTTTAGTTTTCGACTCTACAGACTTGACCAATAACACCCAAAATCAGTTCATCTCCTTTTGGATCTTGCCAATTAGCTAATTGATTGAAATTACTACTTAATTCATCTATAGAGACATCAACGTCTCTAAATGATTTTTCAAAACAATTTATATCCATTGTATAAAGAATATCCTTAGTAATTTCACTTTTTGTTTTTGGAATAAATTTACTTAATACTCTTACAGAACCATCCTCATTCCTTTTAATACTTTTTCTATCCCATAACTGTTCTCCATATTCACTTTTAGGGACTTTAACCCATTCATGAGGTAAAGCACTTGATTGTTTTATTGAAATACAGGTGGATACTATTATCGAAAGGACTAAACCAATGCTATTTCTTATAAACATTGAATTAACTTTATTCTTAGAATCAACCATTAATACTTCTTAAATACAAAAATGATTTGCCGTGAGTAAATATAAAATTAAAAATTTGTAAAATTTTTTATTGATTAGTATTTCTATTATAGATACAATCAAATATTAAATTAAGAATTTACTTCCAATAAATTAATTAGGAAATAATGAATAAAATACAGAAATTTTTATCAGTAGTTTTTTTTATCGCAATATTTGTTGTATTGATCTATTTAATCCAAAATTATGGGATTGAACCCCTTAGAAATAAAATAGAAAGTATGGGAATTTGGGCTCCTTTTGGAATTTTCATACTAAGGGGGATCAGTATTATATTACCAGCTCTTCCAAGTTCAGCTTATTCACTACTAGCTGGTTCATTATTAGGATTTCAAAAAGGTTATATGACAATAATCTTTTCTGATATTGTTTTTTGCCAAGCTGCTTTCTTTATTGCAAGAAATTATGGGCGAGTCCCTGTCAGGAAATTAGTAGGCCCAAAAGCGATGAAAAAAATTGAAAGTTTTAATCAAAACCAACTAGAAGAAAATTTCTTTCTCATGACAGGTTTACTTATGACTGGCCTTTTTGATTTTCTAAGCTACGCAATTGGTATAGGAGGAACTCGCTGGAAAATATTCACTCCAGCATTATTAATAAGTCTTCTAATCAGTGATTCTATACTAGTAGCTGTAGGAGCTGGTGTTAGTCAGGGAGCAGGATTATTTTTAGGAGTAGCTCTTTTGGGAATGTTTGCATTAGCTACTATTTCAGGATTAGCAAAAAATAAAATGCCTAAATAACAACACAATTAAAAATTCTCTAATCAAAATAGAGAGATATGACATTTTTGCAAACAACAACTAAATAAATAAGAATTCATGCAAGAATAGATATCGATTATTTTTTTAAAGTTCTTAGATGACTCCATTTAGACCGACTTCACATGATCGCCCTGGAGAACAAATATCAACCACTCCTTCTGGATTAAAAGTAACTTCTGCAAAGAGATTAATGGTGGATTCAATGGTAAGAATGATTCAAAAAGCAGAAAATCATTCAGTAGAAGATAAACTTGACGAAGAATCTAACATCAATTAATCAATTCATCCAAAAAAGCATAGGAGAGTGGAAATCCATAAGAAGTACTCATACTTTAGCTTTTCAAGAATTTGAAAACTCAACTAGTAGAATATACATAAAAAGTGTTAACTCAAAAAATAAAAAAGTAGTTGAAATTTTTAAAAATTACAAATTAAGTTTAAATCTAGAATGCATAGCCATTTCTATAAAATGGCATGTTAGTAGTGATTGGGATGATGATATAAATGAGGTTGATGAAACTATTTTGATATTTTTACCCAAAGATGAAAATTCAGGAATTGTTTTACGAAACAAAGGTTATACAGAATCATTTATTTCATCATCCAATTATTTTGTTGATGAACAAAATAATTTACACCTTAAAACTATTTACAAATCAAAAGTTTCAGAAGAAAGAATTTCCTTTTTATCCACTCATATAAGATCCAGATTTTCTACTATTAGAAATCTAGGAAATAACACAGTAATACAAACTTCCCACACTTCAGAAATAAGGAATTTAGCTAGTTTAAAAGATTAATTATCCTTTCAAATTGAAACTCTGTTTCAGAAATTAAATTGGGAAGGAAGCCTTTTTTTCCCTGCATATTATTAACTGTTGAGTTTAAATCAGAGATTGTTGCATCTCGCATTAATTCAATAACCCTTCTTGCATTTCTTAAAGGTACCCCAAGAGCAAGATAAGTATTTTTAAGATCCTTCAAACAACTTTTTTCTAAAACTGATTCGTCATTAGAAATTAAAAGATAAGCAACAATCCTAAGGATTATTTCTCCATCTCTTAAACAAACGGACATCTTGTTAGTTGTATTTAAAGATATTTTTGAATTAACTGAATCTTGATTTTCGCAAATCATTGCAGTAACAGCGTCTGCTGCAATCGCATGTGAATTATTGGTTATTGATGTTATTGCATCTAATCTCGAGTTTGCACTATTAATAAAATCTTTAATGTTGCTTAAATCATTTAATTTCTTATCAGCGGACAATAGTTGATTATTCTTTGAAACTGACATTCCTGAAGTAAAAATTTAAAGTAAGATTTTAAGACTAGTACAAAGCTTGCAAAAACAATACAATTTCAAAATTAACGCAACGCTTCTTAATTAATAACTTCATTCCAAAGTGATAGTTGAAATAATTCAAATAAAAAATTTTTTTCCGCTAATATAAGTCTACGTTTTAATAAAGTTTTGGATCAGCAAGATTTAAAATTATCAAAGAAACTTATTTCCTCATATAAAAAGAGATTGGAAAAAGAAATTCTTGACCGAAGTATTAAATTAAGAATGCCTCAATATAAATTTGAAGAAATAATTAATAACAACAATGAACTTATAAATTTAAAAAAAGCTTTAGAACACCTAGAAACGGAATCTGAACCTCATAAGTAAAATCTGTTTTTTGAAAAACCTTCCAAAAGTGTCTCAAACTAACAATTTCCTTTTTAAGTCTTTAAACAATGCACAACTTCAAGCAGTAAAACATGTTTATGGACCATTATTAGTTGTAGCTGGTGCTGGCAGCGGCAAGACAAAAGCTCTTACTCACAGAATTGCAAATCTTATTGAAAACAACTCTATAGATCCCTACAACATTCTTGCGGTCACTTTTACTAACAAAGCTGCTAAAGAAATGAAAGCAAGATTAGAGGTTCTTCTAGCCCAAGAATTAGCTTTTAATCAATTTGGTCAGCCTTGGACAACTCTTAAAGAAATTGATCAAAATCAATTAAGAACAAACGTTCACCAAGAGAGGCTTCAGAACCTTTGGATAGGTACTTTCCATTCTTTATTTTCAAGACTTCTGAGATACGATATTGAAAAATATACTGATCCAGAAGGCCTAAAATGGACAAGGCAATTTTCAATTTACGATGAAACAGATTCTCAAACATTAGTAAAAGAAATTATCAGTCAAGAAATGAATCTTGACCCAAAAAGATATGATCCCAAAAAGATTAAAAGATTAATAAGTAATGCTAAAAATCAATGCTTAACTTCTAATGATCTTTTAGAAAAAGCAGATAATAATTTTGATAAAACAGTTGCAGAAGCCTACAAAAGATATAGGATTTCGCTCTCAAAAAATAATTCTTTAGACTTTGATGATCTTCTACTTTTGCCCGTTTTCTTATTGAGGCAAAATGATATAGTCAGAGATTACTGGCACAAAAGATTTAAACATATTTTAGTTGATGAATATCAAGATACAAATAGAACACAATATGAACTTATAAAATTAATTACGGCTGGGAAAACTGAACCAAAAAAATTCTTCGATTGGGAAGATCGGTCAATTTTTGTAGTTGGAGATGCTGATCAAAGTATTTATAGTTTCAGAGCAGCTGACTTCAGAATTTTAATTGGTTTTCAAGAAGATTTTAAAACTTCAATCAACGACGATACAAAATCATCTTTAATTAAATTAGAAGAAAATTATAGGTCATCTTCCAATATTCTTGATGCTGCAAACTCACTAATTGAAAACAACTCTGAAAGAATTGACAAAGTTTTAAAGGCTACAAAAGAAAAAGGCGAACTTTTAACGTTACTCAGCTGTGATGATGAAATTTCCGAGGCAGAAGCAATTACCAATAAAATAAAATCACTCAATAACTATAATCAAAACCCAATTTGGAAAAATTTTGCAATTTTATATCGAACCAGAGCTCAGTCAAGAGTATTAGAAGAATCTCTTGTAAGGTGGCGCATTCCCTACACAATTTTTGGAGGATTGCGTTTTTATGATAGAAGAGAAATTAAAGATGCAATAGCATATTTGAAAGTTCTGGTTAATTCTTCTGATAACGTTAGTCTTTTACGAATCATAAATGTTCCTAGAAGAGGGATAGGTAAGACTACTATTCAAAAACTCAATGAACTATCTAATAGATTAAATATCCCATTATGGGAGGTTCTTAATGATAAGCAAAGTCTTGAAGACACAATAGGTCGATCATCAAAAGGAATTAATAAATTTACGGAAGTTATGAATGATCTACTGTGTTACCTAGAAAATTCAGGTCCAGCTCAACTACTACAACTTATATTAGAAAAAAGTGGTTATTTAAGTGACTTGCTCTCTAGTGGGACTGAAGAATCTGAAGATAGAAGAAATAACTTACAAGAACTAATTAATGCAGCTACTCAATATGAAGAAGAAACAGAAAGTGGAGATGTAGAGGGATTTCTTTCTACAGCAGCCTTAACAACTGATAATGATACGAAGAAAAATAATCCTAACTCTGTAACTCTCATGACTCTGCATAATAGTAAAGGTTTAGAATTTCAAAATGTTTTTATCACTGGGCTAGAACAAGGTCTTTTCCCTAGCCATAGATCAATAGATACTCCCTCACTTCTTGAAGAAGAAAGAAGATTATGCTATGTAGGTATTACTAGAGCTAAAGAAAGAGTTTTCTTGAGTCATGCCAGAGAAAGAAGATTATGGGGTGGAATGCGTGAAGCAACAATTCCTTCAATATTCCTTTCGGAAATACCTGAAGATTTAATTGATGGCGAATTACCACAAACTGGTGGTGCTTCGCTTAGAAGAGATTGGCATCTTGATCGTTTAACTAGAGTTGATCGAAACAATCCAAATGAATTTGTTAACAAACCAATAAATGCAGTAAGAAAATTATATTCAGGTCCCAGTAAAGGGAAAAACTGGCTAGTTGGAGATATGCTAATTCACTCAAAGTTTGGGAAAGGTGAAATCATACATATTTTTGGAAGTGGGGAAAAAATATCTTTAGCAGTAAAATTTGGTGATAAAGGAAGTAAAATTCTAGATCCTAGATTAGCTCCAATTCGTTATGTAAGTTAAAACTCATGAACGATATCTCTGATTACATCCAAGGGGAATTAATCAAAACTCCATTTAATCTATATAACCTAATTGCTAAATACATAGAATCCAATAACAATACTAAGGTAGCTTTTGTTGGCGGTTATTTAAGAGATTTATTAATTAGTAAATTCCACAAAAAATCGTTTTCTAAACCTGTAGATATTGATCTTGTTATTGAAGGATCCTCTATTTCTCTTGCAAAATTTATAAAAAAAAATATTGTAAATGTAGATTTATGTTTAATCAAAGAATTTAATTTATACAACACTGTAGAAATAAATATTAATGACTATAAAATTGATATTGCTTCTGCAAGAAAAGAAATTTATTCTGCTCCAGGCTTAAATCCCACAGTAAATAAAAGTACTATTGAGGAGGATCTTAAGAGAAGAGATTTCACTATAAATTGCATAGCCTTCGAGGTCTCGACAAGGAAAATCTATGATCTTTATGGAGGAATTTCTGATATAAAAAGTAAAAGATTGAACTTACTTCACAGTAAAAGTATTTCAGATGATCCAAGTAGATTAATTAGATGTGCAAAATATGCTTCAAGGTTAGATTTCAATATTTCAAATAATTCCCTCAAACAATCTCAAGAAACAGTTAGAAAATGGCCATGGAAAAGTTCAGAAACTCATCAGAAAATGATTTACCCTCCTGCACTAGGCATCCGAATAAGGATGGAACTAGCTGAAATATGCAAACATGATAATTTGACTAATGTAATTTCGATAATTCATAAATGGGGAATTATCTCAATCTTAAATGAAAATATTAAAGTCGATAAAAGGTTTTTAAGAGGACTAAATTGGATTAAGAAGTTAAAGGGAAATCATATGCTTTACTTATTAAAAGATTCAGAAGATTTAGAAAAAGCATGTCAAAGATTTTTGGTCAATAATAGTGAGATAAAAATATTAGAAGATTATTTAAATATCAAAAAGACATTAAATACAAACCAAAAAAAATTCAGTCATTTTTCTCCATCAAGTTGGACAGAATTTATTGAGGATAGAAACCTTAATGATGAGACAGTCAAATTATTAATTTGTGATGGAGGACCATACTGGCGTAAATTGTATAAGTGGTTATTTATTTACAAATTCATAAAATCAAAAAAAGATGGAGAAAAATTAAAAAAAGAAGGATGGCAGCCAGGGAAGGAGATGGGAAAGGAAATCAAAAGATTAAGATATTTGGAAATTGACAAATTAAATAGAAATTAATTACATTTTTAAAACCTCTCCAACCTTGTACCATTTATCCTTTAGAACATTTTCATATTTACGATTGCAGCTAATCAACAAGGGTCCACATGTTTGAGGATCTAATAGTAATGATATTCTCTCATTAAAAGTCTCTTGATCTAATGAATTTTCGTTTAAAAAATTAATTATTCTTTTTTTCTCATTTACTTTATAAATTTTGTCAAAAATTTCTTTATTAGATTCAAAAAAAGTACTTTTAACATCTTTTCTTATTAAATCAAATATTCCAGGATAAGCTTTAAATGCAAATAAATCTAATAAAACTTTTAGTGGCTCAAGATTTTTGCTTTGCCTATATAAATTAGATGATTCAACCATTTCTTTAAGATGTCCAATAAATCCATATCCAGTAATGTCAGTCGCAGCATTTACTAATGATTCTTTAAATTGATTTTGAAAAAGATAAATTTCATCAATCAAATATTGCTGACTCTTTACTAAATTATTAATTACTTCAGAAGAACTACATAGCATATTAATATTTTGCATTTGACCGGCAAAGTAAATCCCAACACCCAGAGGTCTAGACATCATGAGAATATCTCCAATATTCATTCCAGATTTAAGCCATGGTTTTGATCCATTTTTTAAAATGCCTTGAACTGTTAAAGAAATATCTAATCCTAATGAATAAGGTTTATTTACTAAACTTCTTGACTCGAAAGTATGGCCTCCAAGTAATTCACCTCCATGATCCTCAACTATTGATTTAATACCTTGAAGTGATTGAGAAAAGAGGTAACTCTGAAATTCCCTTTCAACTTTTGGTAATGAAATTAAAGCCTGCGCTGATGAAAGTTTTGCTCCACATGCCCACAAATCTGAGCAAGCATGCAAAGTGGTAATTTTTGCATTAAGCCAAGGATCACTTACCAAAGCAGGAAATCCATCTACACTTTGCAAGATAATATCTTGACCATTTTGATATATCTCAACGGAATCTTCAGGTGATGAGGCAAAAGAATTTAAATTAGAATTTATTAATGATTTATTCAAAACAAACTGAGGAATTTTAGCTGCACATCCTCTGCAATCATTTAATGAAATATTTTTTTCACTACTTTTCATAATTAGCCTTTTTGATCTGAACTTTTTAATAAAGTTGAGATCAATTTTATGCTTTAAAATCCAAAAAATAAAAGAAGGGCCGAAAACAAAATTGCGGTAAATAGCAAAAGCCTTTGGATGATGGCTTGGAAATATATTTACTATTTGCAATCCGATCTTTTGAGGAAACCACTTTTTTAATGATCTCCCTTCTATATCTTTTTTTAGATTTTGTACTAATGTATTTACAACTTTTACTGCAAAAACTCCCGATGCTGGTCTTTTTGCTGAACCTACAACTGCGCAATCACCGACAGCAAAGATTCCAGAGAAACTTTTTATCTGCAAATTCTGATTTGTAATTATTCTGCCATAAGAATCTAAATCTAATAATTTTTTTTGTGCCCATAACGGAGCTGTATTTCCAGTACATAAAAGAATCTTGCCATAATCAAAATTAAGTTTTTCAACTAAATCAATATTGGAATTCCCTAAACTTTTTAGAATTGTATTATTAATTTTTCTTGAATCACATAGTAGTTTTAAAGGTCTATATCCCCATCTTTTTCTCAAAGCATATGATACTTCAATTGCAGCAAGGCCACTACCAACAATTACAAATGGAAGTTCATTAACTGAATCAAAAATGTCCTCTTTTAGTATTGAGTCATAAGCACTTAAAAAAGGTTTAATTGAAAAAGCATTTCGATTTTTAACTAGTGATTCAAATTCTTTTGGAATTATTGTTTGACTTCCATAATTAAGCACCAACTTCGAATAATTAACTGAAGGTCTATTTCTTAAAACAATTTTCTTTAAATTGAAATCAATATCCTTTACTTCTTCCTCTATAAAAGATACTTTTGCATTTTTTGCTAAAGATTTTATATCAATTAAACTCTCTTCTAAAGTGACTGATTTTGAAATCACAGATGGGAATATAGCAGAATAAACCAAATGGGAATCTCTAGATATAATTGAAACAGGAATTTCTGGCATTAATTTCGGAAACATTAACCATTTCTTTAATAAAGAAACATTTGAGTGTCCTCCTCCAATTAGTACCAGATGATTAAAAGTCATTTACATCACTATGAATAAAGAACATTTATTACCAATTGAAAAATCAAGATTAGGAGTGATTGGTGGAAGTGGATTTTATTCAATGGATCAAATAGAGTTCTTAAGAGATCTAGAAATCAATACTCCCTATGGTAAACCTTCTGATTCAATAAAAGTATATAATCTTGGAAACCTAGAGATAGCATTTATTCCTAGACATGGCAGAACACATAGTTTAAATCCTTCTGAAATCCCTTACAAAGCTAATATTTGGGCTCTAAGATCAATAGGAGTAAGATGGATTATTGCTCCATCAGCAGTTGGTTCATTACAAGAACAGATAAGGCCTCTTGATATAGTGGTCCCAGATCAATTTATAGACAGAACAAAAAATAGACCTGCAACATTCTTTAACGAGGGAGCTGTTGCTCACGTAACTATGGGAGATCCCTTCTGCACAAATTTATCACGTATATTAAGTGAAATTGGAGAAAAAAATATTCCAGGGGGTAGACAATTGCATAGAGGTGGTACCTATCTAGCAATGGAAGGTCCCGCTTTCTCAACTAGAGCAGAATCTAATTTATATAGGAGTTGGGGATGTTCAATAATTGGAATGACTAACCACACAGAAGCAAGATTAGCTAAAGAAGCTGAAATAGCTTACTCCTCCTTATCTATGGTTACTGATTATGATTGCTGGCATCAAACTCATCAAGAAGTTTCTGTAGAGATGGTTTTGGATAATCTTAGATCAAATACTGAAGTTGCTAATAAAATAATATTTGAAGTAGCTAAATTAATTGAAAAAGAAAGACCAAAAAGTAAATCTCATTTTTCATTAAAAGATGGATTGATAACCCAAAAAGAAAATATCCCAAGTTCTACAAAAGAGAAACTAAGGATATTTACCGATTCTTATTAGGCTTATTTGAAGTAAGTGATTATCAGGTCAAGGAATGGATTTTTAGCCTCCAGCTCCAACGCCTTGGTATGAACCATAAAAGAATATACCTAAAACGAAGATAACTGCAATTCCACCTGCTGTAGCAACAAGCCATAGCGGAAGAGTTCCTTCAGTCCATCTCCTTTCCCATGCAACTGCTGGTCTACCGTCGGGAAGTCTATCTGGAATTCTTCCATCAGGTCCTTTTAATTTACTCATAGTTTTAATTTAATTGAAAAAGTAACTGGAAAATAAAATTCCCAATACAAAGACTGATAGTAAGCCTAAATAAAGGCTTGTACGATTAAGTTCAACTGGAACTTTGTTAGGATTTTCGTTTACTTGCATGATTTTTAAATTTATCGGGCTACGAATTGCATAGCAGCAATAGAACCTAAGAAGAATACTGATGGGATAGCTAGAGCGTGAACTGCTAACCAACGGACAGTAAATATAGGATAAACGCGGACTTCCGCAGCCTGCATTGGAGCTTGAGAATTAGTCATTGTTATTTTGTTCTTAAATCTAGTTGAGATTTAGCTTCATATCTTTGTGTTACAACAGGTGCTTTAGATTCAGATGATTGGAAATAACTATCTGGACGAGGAGTTCCGAAAGCATCATAGGCTAAACCTGTATATACAAATAAGAAGCCTGCTATAAAGATAGCTGGTAATGTTACTGCATGAATAATCCAGTATCTAATACTGGTGATTATTTCAAAGAATGGGCGTTCACCCGTTGAACCTGCGGCCATAATCACAAATGTTTACCCTATGATCTTACAGTGTAAAATCATAAGTTCGCGAAGAAATTAACAGGTTGGTTACAGACAGTTGCTAAATCTTTCAAAAATTAATTTTTTTTTTACTTTTAACTCATGTCTTTCGAAGTTAGCTATTCCATTTAAGGATATAACCACGCTCGCCAAGTACAAATCCTTTTTGATTATCAATAGCCTCCTTATCAAGAAAAACTATTTTAATGTAGTTTGTTGGCAATTCAGAAGCTATAGGATCTTTATTCCAAGTTTTACCCTGATCTTTACTTACTATTAGAGTTCCATTACCCCCGCCAGCCCATATATCACCATTTGGATCCCATCCCATGTCTAGATAATTGTATCCATTAAGAATTGGTATGATAGGCTTTGACCAATTTTCTAGGTCATTAGTATCTTCATTAAATCTAATTTCTGCTCCTCTAGAAAGCATCCATAAACTTCCTTCTGGATTGAAACCAATACTTTGAACTCTTTTGCTACTGGCTCTTTGATGAGCTATCCATGCATCACTATCCTTTTCTAAAGTAGAAAAGAAATTACCTAGACTACTAACACTGACATAATCTCCTTCATTAGTTCTTCTTAAATCTCTTACACCTCCAGAACCAGATGCATCTACAACTTTTGCATTCCATGATTCACCACTATCTGATGTTTCATAAATAGCACCTGCAGTAGTGGCCAATTCTGCAACACCAGCATCGACAGTTGTTATTAGAAATGGTTGGCCTGGTAATTTGTTCCCTAGAGATAAACGTGTCCAATTCTTTCCTGCATCAAGTGTATGCATAACTAATGAAGGCTGACCTATTAACCATCCCTCTTCACCTTTAAAATCAATATCTAGGAGACGAAAGTTCTCTTCACTTGGTAAATCTAAATTTCTTTTTTCCCAAGTTTCTCCTCCATCATTAGATTCCATAATAAGTCTATTAGAACCTACTAAAAATCCATTTTTATCATCTATAAAATCAACATCTAAAGCATTAGCCTGGTCCTCAAACTGGATTGTTTTCCAAGGGCTGCTATCACTCATCTTTACTCCTGTAGATGAACAACTGCTCAATACAAAACAAATAAGAACTGATAAAAGAAGATTGGGAATACTAGTAATAATTTTTTTCATTTGTATATATTAATGCAAAGAGTATAAAGAAAGGAACATAGCAGCAGCAAAAGCCAAACCTCCAAAAATCAATATGTTTTTTTGTCCAGGAGGTAAACTATTAAAACCAAACCCATAAACTAAATTTTCTTCAAAACCACTTGGTTTAGATTTAGGACCGATATCCTTATAAAAATTTTTTCCTGCTCGACAAACAGGGCAAGCAAAGGTATTCCCATCCAATTCTGAAAAAGGCGTATTTTTAGATATGTTTAATTTTTTATTTCCTTCAGACGGATCATAAATGTATCCACAACTTCTACATTCGAATCTATTTTGTTCTAAATTAAGAATAGATTGTTCAACATTAACTCCTGTGGAGTTTTCAGAAAGGTTTTCTTTCTCAAAGTCTTCAACTATTTTGTTTTCCTCAGAGGCTGGTTGAATGTTTTCACTCACGGTTTATTATTGTTCTTTAAGAACTTTAAAAGATTTTGCTTAATTAAGCGACTTTTATTCAAAATTAATTTTTTAAGATGTTTTTATTAACTGGCTATGAATATTTTTTAGGTTTCCTTCTGATTGCCGCAGCAGTACCAATATTAGCTCTAGTTACTAATCTGATCGTTGCCCCTAAAGGCAGAACAGGGGAAAGAAAACTTACATATGAATCTGGAATGGAGCCTATTGGAGGAGCATGGATTCAATTTAATATTCGTTATTACATGTTTGCCTTGGTTTTCGTTATATTTGATGTAGAAACAGTATTCCTTTATCCTTGGGCTGTTGCCTTCAATAGGTTGGGCTTATTAGCTTTTATTGAGGCTTTAATTTTCATCGCAATACTTGTGATTGCCCTAGCATACGCATGGAGAAAAGGTGCTTTAGAATGGAGTTAAAAAGTTGAATCCACAATTATCCCCAAAAGCAATAAGAGAAATCCGAGAAGGAAGTTGCAATCCTCTTGGTGCGCCCCAAGTTACTACAGATTTAAGCGAAAATATTATATTGACAAGTTTAGACGATCTTCATAATTGGGCTAGACTAAGCAGTCTATGGCCTCTCTTGTATGGAACAGCTTGTTGTTTTATAGAATTTGCTGCTTTAATAGGATCCAGATTTGATTTTGATAGATTTGGATTAGTACCTAGAAGCTCGCCAAGGCAAGCTGATTTGCTGATAGTTGCAGGAACAGTAACTATGAAGATGGCGCCAGCCCTAGTGAGACTTTATGAACAAATGCCTGAACCAAAATATGTGATTGCCATGGGAGCTTGCACAATCACAGGAGGAATGTTCAGCGCTGATTCTACAACTGCTGTAAGAGGGGTTGATAAATTAATACCAGTTGATTTATACCTTCCAGGATGCCCACCAAGACCAGAAGCAATTTTTGATGCAGTAATAAAATTAAGAAAAAAAGTTGGTAATGAATCAATTTTAGAGCGCACAAGAACAGAGCAAACTCATAGATACATAACATCAGATCACGAAATGAATCTTGTTTTCTCAGAAAATACAGGTAAATATCTAAACAAAACTTCTGCTAAAGTGTTCTCTTCCTCCCAAAAAGAAAAAATAGCAGACTTATCTGAAAATATTAAAACTGAAATTATTGATACTGAATAGGATTAATGGAAAAAGACAATATACCTCAATCTTCTGATTTATCCATAGAGCCAAGTGGATTTATTAGTCAAAATTTATCAAAGGATGGTATTCCAAATCAATCCTTAGCTAATGATCACCTAGATATAGAAAACATCTCTGTGGAACCTAGCAAGTTATGCGAAGCAGTATCGGCTTTAAGAAATTACGGTTTCAACTATCTCCAATGTCAAGGTGGGTATGATGAGGGGCCAGGCAAAAATCTCGTTAGTTTCTATCATTTTATAACTGTTGATGACTTACAAAAAATTGAAAAGATTAAAGAAGTTAGACTAAAAGTCTTCTTAAAAAGAGATTCAGATTTATCGATCCCCAGTTTATATAAGATTTTTAAAGGTAGTGATTGGCAAGAAAGAGAAACATATGACATGTTTGGAATAAATTTTGTTAATCATCCCAATCCCAAAAGACTATTAATGCCTGAAGATTGGAGAGGCTGGCCATTGCGAAAAGACTATATTCAGCCAGATTTTTACGAACTTCAAGATGCTTATTAGCTTAATTTCTTTAATTTGCGGTACATAAAAATAACTGCTCTTGCCAATTTTCTAGGATCATGTCTAAGAGTAGGGGTTATTCTCTTCGAATACAAAGGTGCTTGCAAGACATAGTAACCTTCAGATATTAATTTTGCTTTATTACATTTAACAGGCTCTGCTCCTCTACTGTTGTAGTAGTCTACTAGCGGAGACTTTTCAAATTGGACCTGAGATAGAATTGCATTAAATATTCGAGTATTAACTCCAAAATTTGATAGTTGTTTTTCTATTGATTTAATGTGTTGATAAACATCAAGTCCATCTGTCTCTCCGGGTTGAGTCATTAAATTACTTATATAAATTTTAGGTGCATTACTTTGCAATAAAGCATCTACTATTTCTGGTACCAACAAGTTTGGCAAAAGAGAAGTATATAAACTACCTGGACCAAGAACAATCAAATCAGCGTCTTTTATAGATTCAAGAGCACTAGGGAGTGCAGAAGGATTTTCTGGAAGGTATCCAATTTTTGAAATTAATTTTTTGGATTTGCCAATCTTGCTTTCTCCAAAAATTTTTTTACCATCCTCTAATTCAGCCCATAACATTACATCAGTATTTGTTGCCGGTAAAACTTGACCTTGTACTGCCAAAACCTTACTAGAAGCTTGAACTGCTTTTTCTAAACTACCTGTGATTGTTGTTAAAGCTGACAAGAATAAATTTCCAAAACTATGTCCCTCTAGATCACTTCCTCCTGAAAATCTATATTGAAATAGTCTAGTTAAAGTAGGTTCTTCGTTTGATAAGGCAGCTAAACAATTTCTAATATCTCCTGGAGGTTGCACTCCTAATTGTTTTCTAAGAATCCCACTGCTTCCACCATCATCAGATACATTAACAATTGCTGTAATATTACCGCTGTAATTTTTTAAACCTTTCAATAAGGTAGATAAGCCTGTGCCTCCCCCAATTGCTACTATATTGGGACCTCTATTTAATTTACTCTTAAATCGTAAGGCATCAACTAAGAAAGTATTTTTTTCTGGAACAAGCGCTTTTTGAATAGAGTTGATACTTCTATTTTGCCCAATTCCAATTAATAAAAGTCCCGTGACAAAAATTAATGGGCCTAGTATTGAAACAGGTAAGACACTAGTTAAACCAGTCATAATTCCAAAAAATATTTCAATAATCCAATACAGTGGCCTTAAATTCGTCCAAATTACAAGGCCTAATAATGTAGTTAAAAATCCTATTGCAGACGTAATCAACCATCTTTTTATGACTAGTCCAGGCAAAAGCCAACTCAAAATTCTTAAAATTTTACTCAAAAGGTTAAAATTAGTCTTTTTAAAATTTTTATAGTATCTTCTTATTCTTTTTTTACGATTATTCATTAAATAGCCCCTTAAATTATTTTTCTTAAATTGAATATTTTCATAAATTCATTATAAATGAAATTCACACATCCTTTTTTTATTTCAAAAAATAGGCAAAATGTAATAGAAGATGACTTCTCTTTATATAAGTTTTGAAAAAATCACAGTATGCTGTTGAAACTAAAAACCTCTCGATAAGCTGGGGGGAAGTTAATGTACTTAATCAAATAAATTTTGAACTTTACAGTGGAGAGAAATTAGCGATTGTTGGCCCATCAGGTTCAGGGAAATCAACTATTTTAAAAATATTAGCGGGTCTAATTTTACCTACCAAAGGAGAATTTAGGATATTCGGTGAAAAACAAACATATTTAAGACTTGATCAAAATAATCCTCCTGATGTAAGGCTGGTTTTTCAGAATCCAGCATTATTAGGATCTTTAACTATTGAAGAAAATGTTGGTTTTCTCCTTAAAAGAAATAAAAATCTATCTAAAAAATTAATTCATGAAATAGTTAATGAATGTTTAGCTGAGGTAGGTTTATTTAATGTTAATAATAAACTTCCAAATGAATTAAGTGGAGGAATGCAAAAAAGAGTAAGTTTTGCTAGAGCCTTAATTAGAGATCAAACTCTTAATGCAAACACTAAACCTTTATTACTTTTTGACGAGCCTACTGCAGGTCTTGATCCAATTGCCTCATCAAGAATTGAAGATTTAATAAATAAAACAAATGAAAAAGCCAATGGCTCATCTATTGTAGTTAGCCATGTTCTTAGTACTATAGAGAGGACTTCAGATAAAGTTTTAATGCTTTACGGAGGCAAATTTAGATGGTCAGGTTCTATTGATGAATTCAAAAAAAGTAATGATCCTTTTGTATTTCAATTTAGAAATGGGAAACTTGATGGCCCAATGCAACCCAAAGACATTTAAAAATTATGCGTAGAAGCTTACGAGATTCAATAGTTGGATTCTCCTTATTAGGAGGAATTTTAATATTCACATTTTTTTCTTTTTGGCTGAGAGGGGTAAAATTATCCTCAAAAAATTGGCATCTCTTTGCTGAATTCAATAACGCAAGCGGCTTATCAAAAAAATCTCCAGTTACTTATAGAGGAATTTTAGTAGGGTCAATTGAAGATATCTTGTTTACAAATGATTCAATTAAAGCAAAGATAGTTTTAAATAATCCTGAAATTATTCTTCCAAGGCCAGCATTTGCAAGGGTAGTCACAAATTCTTTTCTTGGAGGAGATGTGCAAGTCGCTTTAGAAGCTAGCGAAAAAACAATTCCTAAAAATATTGAAAAACCTACATCTGAAAAATGCGATACCAAATTAATTATTTGTCAGGGAGACACTATCACAGGGAAACAATTATCAAGTCTCTCAAATATAACTAGTAGAATAAGTCAAATCTTAAAAGAAACAAATCAAGAAAATTTAATTGAGAATATCGTTAATTCAATTGACCAGTTTGATAGAACACAAGAAAACCTTGATGAATTAATTTATTTATCTAGAAAAGAGATAGTAAGAATTGAACCCCTAATAACAGAAATCACAGCTGCGGCTAACCATTTGAACAATATTTTATCTACTATCGATGACAAAGAAACTCTAAATGACATTAAATTGACAATAAAAGCTGCAAAATCGATATCTAGCAAAGTAGATGATATGAGTGATGACTTTGAAAAATTAACGGAAGATAAAGAGTTAACTAAATCTATACGAGATTTAACTATTGGACTTTCAAAATTCCTTAACGAAATTTATCCATAAATATTTTTAGAGTTCATTTATAGCATTTAAAGCCATAGCTGCTATTGCTTTATCTGTAGCTTTGGGTAGTTGGACATATTTACCTTGAGCTACCTCTGCTAATTCTTTACCAAATCCACTTGCAATAAACTTTCTTTCTGTATCAATTATTAAGAGTTTTATGCCGAGCATTGGATACTTTGAAGCTATATCAAGAACTTCTTGCTTTAAGTTAACATTATCATTTGCTTTATCATTTTCCTCTACCTCACTTTGTCCTAGGGATAATCCTAATGGTACATTTCCTCTTCCATCAGTAATCCCTACAACAATAACTTGACCTATATCTCCTGTTGAAAGTGCATTTTTTGCCACTTTCGCTGATTGTGTTAATCCGTGTGCCAGAGGCGATCCACCACCACAAGGCATTGTTTCAAGCCTTCTTTTTGCTGCAGTTATAGATCTTGTTGGAGGCAGAAGAACTTCTGCCTGATTACCTCTAAATGGGATGAGAGCTACTTCATCTCTATTCTCATATGCCTCTGTTAGGAGTCTTATTACTGCACCTTTAGCACTTTGCATTCTATTAAGAGCCATAGAGCCACTCGCATCGACCAAAAAGATAACTAAGGCACCTGCCTTTTTTTGGAGAAGCTTCGCCCTAAAATCATTTTCTTCAATGACTATTGATTTATTAGGGTTCCTTAATCTTCTTGATTTTTGATAAGGAGCAGCAGCTCTAAGAGTTGCATCTACCGCAATTCTTTTTACTTTACCCCTTGGAATAATTGGTTTTACATATCTTCCTCTACTATCACTAAATATGACTGATCTACTTCCACTATTTCCGGCTTTTGCTTTAGCTGATGAAAAAAGTAATAAATCCGGATCAACCATACATGCCTCAGGATCTAATATAAATTCTTCAGGTATTTCGGGAGTAGATTCTTCTTCTCCATCAGAATTATCTTCTTCTTGTTCTTGGTCTTGCTCATTATCATTTTCATTAGTCTCAGGTTCAGACTCTTCATTATTTGATTGAGGGGGAGGTGGGGGACTTTGATCCTCTGGAGGGGGTGGTTGAATATCATCATCTTCAGGAGGTATTTGCATTGCTCGTGGAAGGATAACCAACCTTACTGCGACCTTAAGGTCTTCAGAATTTACATTCTCATCTCCTCGAAGAGCTGCATTAGCCTTTGCTACTTTGACTGCAAATAATTCTGACCTATGACCCTCTACTCCTCCTCTAAGAGCTTCATTCACTAAATAAGTTATTTGCTCTTTTGTTATCTTGACATCCTTTAACCATTGCCTTGCCAAAATTAATTGAGTGGATAAATTGTCAGATTCCTCCGACCATTTTTCTGAAAATTTAATGTTATTTTCTGCGTGTGATAAAACAGATTTTGTAATTTGAACTCTTTGAGAATTATCAATAGATTGATCCGCGGAAAGTACAATCGCAAAACGATCTAAAACATGATCTCTTAAAGCACCTTCTTCAGGATTATAAGTTGCTATTAAAAGTGACTTACAAGGATGAGAAAGGCTTAAACCATCTCTTTCAATATTATTTTTCTCTCTTCCGGTAGCTTCAAGAATTAAATTTACGATACCATCATCCAACAAATTTATATCGTCTACATAAAGAACACCTCTATGGGCCTCTGCCAAAATTCCAGGCTGAAAAACTTGTTCCCCCGTACTTAATGAGGCAGCGACGTCAATTGATCCAACAAGTCTGTCTTCAGTTATTCCTATAGGAACTTGAATAAATGGTGCCTCTCTTACTTTTTTTGGAATTTCTTCAATTTGATCCAAATAATCACTTCCAATTGCCTGTTCTAACAATTTATTTGTACTAATATCCCATTCCTCAGGTTTACCTGGATCTAGGTTCCTACCAATAGGTCTTAGTGAAGTATTACTATTTCCCTTATTTAGATTTTCCAATATTGATTCATTATCCAATACCTCTATAGGAGGGAGTAAAGTATGCAAACCCCTTGCTAATACTGACTTACCAGTACCTCTTCCTCCAGCGATAATCACTCCTCCTAGACTGGGATCAACTGCTGCTAAAAGTAAAGATAATTTTAATAAGCTATGGCCTGTAATTGCCGCCAAAGGGAAAGCTCTAAAAGAATCCTTTGACTTCATTAAATCTTTTATCTCTCCTTTTTCTTTTAACTCGGGGTTCAAAATCACTTTAAAAATGCCTGATATAGAATTTATCCAATAACTTTGTTTTTTGTAGTGGAATTATCAAATCTTAATATCAAAAATGGACTATGTATATCCCTCGGAGCAAATATTGATAGTAAATTCGGCAGCCCTCTAGAGTCACTATTAATTTGCAAACCAAAAATAGAGGAAATAATAATTGAGTGGGGAGATAGTTCCAACGAAAAAAAAGAAGAGAAAAGCGAATTTCATGCAAACTTTTTTTGGTCTTCAATTTATGAGACATTACCTCATGGTGTTGAAAATGAGCAGCCAAATTATTTAAATACTCTATTACTTATTAAAAGTAATTATTTCCCTAAACCTTCAAATAAAAAGGCGAAGTTACTTTTAAAAGAGCTAAAAAAGTTAGAGAAATTTTTCGGACGAGAAAATACGCCAAAGGGTAAGAAATGGTTATCAAGATGTCTCGATTTAGATATTCTTTGGTGGGAAGATTTTCATACGATTGACGAGGAATTAACATTACCTCACCCTAGATTCATGAATCGGAATTTCGTTATTACACCACTATCTGAAATCTTAAGTAGAAGCCAAAAAATCACAAAGTTTGATGATCCAAAATGGTCTATTAATTGATTTACAAAACCAAAAAATAACTGTTAGGCTATTTTTATTTTAAAGTTCATGGGCAACAAAAATCTTCTAAAAAGATCCATTTTTAAAGAAAAAATATCTGAGTTAAAATCAAAAAAATTTAGTTTCGAAATAAATAGAATTGAACTTCCAAATGGACATGAAGGTGAATATGGATACATTAAGCATCCAGGGGCAGCATTAGCCGTACCTATTACAAAAGACAATAAAGTTATCATTCTTCGGCAATATAGATTTGCTATTTCAAGGTATTTATTAGAATTTCCAGCAGGCACATTAGAAATAGGTGAAACACCTATTAAGTCAATTCAAAGAGAAATACAAGAAGAGACTGGATTCAGTGCAAAAAAATGGGATGAACTAGGCACTCTTGTCCCTGCTCCTGGGTATGCAGATGAAGAAATTTATCTTTTTTTAGCTCGTGATTTAAACAAACTAAATTCCGAGGTTCAAGGAGATTTAGATGAAGATATAGAGGTATTAATTTTAGGTCCCGACGAACTAGATAATCTTATTTCTAGTGGGGATGAAGTTCTTGACGCAAAAACCGTGACGGCTTGGTTTAGAGCTAAACAATTTTTAGATAAATTATGAATAAACCTAGAATACTTTTTTGGCATAGAAAGGATTTAAGAATATTTGATAATCAAGCTTTAATCAAAGCATTTTCATTATCAAATGCTATTACTTCAACTTATATATTTGATAAAAATTACTCACACGATTTCAATGCAAGTTCAAGAGCTTGGTTTCTAGGAAATTCGCTTCAAGAATTAGGAAATAACTGGAAAAAAATGGGTAGTAGATTAGTTATGGAAGAAGGAGATCCAGTATTAATAATTCCTCAATTAGCAAAGAAAATAGATGCTAAATTTGTTTTTTGGAATAGATCAATTGAACCTTATGAGATTAATCGCGATTTAAAACTAAAAACAAATTTAAAAGAACAAAATATTCAAGTTATTGAAACTTGGGATCACTTATTAGTAGAACCTTTAAAAATATATTCCGGAAATAATAAACCTTACTCAGTTTATGGGCCCTTTTATAAAAACCTTAAATCAAAAATGAATTTGTTAGGTCCATATGACCAAGATAAAGTTGTTTTCCAGTTTAAAGATATAGATGATGAACTCAAAGAAAATAAGACAATAAATTCATCTGATTCGGTTCTAGAGAAATTTATCAAAAATATCAAATTTCCTGGTTCGAATATTTGTCCATGTAGACCTGGAGAGAATGCTGCAGAAACATTATTAGAAAACTTCATTAACGAAAAAAAAATATATTCTTATAATTCTGCACGAGATTTCCCCTCCCATAATGGGACATCTTTTCTAAGTGCATCTCTCAGATTCGGCACCATTAGCATTAGAAAAATTTGGAACGCCACATTAAATTTAAATTCAGATTTTGCAAATCAAGGAAATTATCTATCAATTGAAACTTGGCAAAAAGAACTTGTTTGGCGTGAATTCTATCAACATTCCTTATTCCATTTCCCAGAGCTAGAGAAAGGTCCATATAGAAAAAAATGGGATCACTTTCCATGGCAAAATAATAATGAATGGTTTCAGCATTGGAGCAACGGAGAGACCGGAGTACCTATAGTTGATGCTGCAATGCGTCAACTAAATAGTACTGGCTGGATGCATAACAGATGTAGGATGATAGTCGCTTCATTTCTGGTAAAAGATCTTATATGCAATTGGCAAATGGGCGAGAAAAAATTTATGGAGAATTTGGTTGATGGAGACTTAGCTGCAAATAATGGGGGATGGCAGTGGAGCGCCAGTAGCGGTATGGATCCAAAACCACTTAGAATTTTTAATCCATATACCCAAGCAAAAAAATTTGATCCTATTTGCGAATATATAAAATATTGGATTCCTGAATTATCTAAAGTACCAAATTCAGAATTATTAAATGGGGAAATATCTAATTTAGAAAAAAATAATTATTCAAGCCCTATTGTCAATCACAACATACAACAAAGATTATTTAAATCACTTTATGCTGAAATTTGAATTTCCTCTATACAATTATTTAAATCACTTTATGCTGAAATTTGAATTTCCTCTATACAATTCTTTAAAACTTTATTTAAATTTTCTGCTACATAAACTTGCTCTTCATTAGAAATTTCAGGAAACATTGGAAGACTAAGAACTTCTGTACAAATTCTCTCTGTATTAATGAGTTTTGTTCTAGAAAAATTTTTATTTTTGTAAGCTATTTGTGCGTGTATTGGAATTGGATAATAAATAATTGAATTAATACCTTTTTCATAAAGTTGTTGTTTTACCAAATTCCTTAAGGAATAGTATTTTTTGCAATCAGTATCAAATAAATTTGAAAAATCTTCATTTAAAAAATATTTATCGTTTCTTAATTTGATTACAAATTGATTCCAAGAATGGGAAATTGAATCAGAGCTAATTTTTGGCAAACTAATAAATGGATTTTTTTCTAATAAATCAATATAATTTTTAGCAATTTTTTGGCGATTATTAATCCACTTAGAAATATATTTAATTTTAATGTTTAATATGGCAGCTTGAATAGTATCAAGTCTGCTGTTATATCCAATTTGGGTATGATGATATCTTATTGGGCTGCCATGAACAGCCAGTTCTCTAATTTTTTTTGCAATCTTCTGATCCGAAGTTGTTACTGCTCCACCATCTCCAGCAGCTCCTAAATTTTTAGTAGGGAAAAAGCTAAAACAGCCCATATCACCGATACTACCAACTTTAGAAGTTTTCCACATTGTGCATGTTGCCTGAGCACAATCTTCGATTACTTTTAAGTCATATTTGTTGGCCAAAGATTTTATTAAGGTCATATTCACTGCATTACCAAATAGATGAACTGGCATAATTGCCTTGGTATTAGAATTTATTTCTTGTTCTATTAGTTCAGTATTAATGAGATAAGTTTCTGGATCTATATCTACCAAAACAGGATTAGCACCAACTGCACTAATAGCCTCTGCAGTTGCAAAAAAGCTAAAAGATGAGGTAATAACTTCATCACCCACACCAATATCTAATGCGCGCAAAGCTAATACTAAAGCATCAGTTCCACTATTACATCCAATAGTATTTTCAACACCAATCAGATTTGAAAAACTCTCCTCAAATTTGTCAATTTCTTGTCCTCCAATATACTGGCCCCCTTTTAGAACTTTTGAAACCTCACGCTCAATTTCAGAGCCAATTTCTTGGAACTGCCTATCTAAAGTAAATGGAGGTATCTGCATATTAAATATATTAACCCTAAACCATATTTCTATGGGTAAAAAAAATTTTTAATTCATTTAAACCAACTTGGTTCTTTACCAGGAGTCCATTTTATATTGCAACCTAAAGAAGGCATCTGATTTGAAGGATAAGAATTATCTTGATTCAAATCTTTTACGGCAGAGCGCAAATCTTTTCCAGATAGAGGGATATTATTACCTGGTCTACTATCGTCTAATTGGCCATGATAATACAAAAAAAAATCACCATCTCCTTCATTTGAAAAAAGATAAAAATCTGGGGTGCAAGCCGCTTTTAATTTCTTAGCAAAATTTTGATTTTCATCATATAGATAAGGAAAACTCCATCCCTGTGTTTGTGCTTTTAATCTCAAATTTTTAGGAGAATCTGAAGGATGAGTGACAATATCATTACTAGAAATTGCAACTGTTTGAACTGTATTTTCAATTTCTTTACTTAAGATGAAAATTTGATTCTCAATATATTTAACAAATGGGCAATGAGCACAAATAAACATTAAAAGTAAATGCCGATTATCTAGATTATGACAATTAAAATATTCATTTTTTGAAGAATTAGCATTTAACATTTCGAAATTCGGTAATTGAAAACCTAATTCCAAAACCATAGAATTTGTTCTTACCATTTTCAAGTTAAAAATTCTTTGATATTTGAAAATTATTGTATATTTTGCAGTAATCCGTAAAGATAGGTACTTTTATATAGGAGAATAATAGAAATAAGAAACAAAATGCTTCTAAATCTAACTGGCAAAAAAATTCTTGTTACGGGAATTGCCAACAATCGTTCAATAGCATGGGGTATCGCTCAACAACTTTCAAAAGCTGGCGCAGAACTTGGAATCACATATTTGCCTGATGATAAGGGAAGATTCGAGTCTAAAGTTAGAGAACTAACTGAACCTTTAAACCCGTCGTTATTTTTGCCTCTTGATGTTCAAAATCCAGCTCAAATTGAAGAAATCTTTAAAAATATAAAAGACAATTGGGGGCAAATTGACGGATTAGTTCACTGCCTAGCATTTGCAGGACGCGATGAATTGATTGGAGATTATAGTGCTACCACTTCAGAGGGTTTTGATAGGGCTCTTAATATAAGTGCGTATTCGTTAGCACCTTTATGTAAAGCAGCAAAAACACTTTTTAGTGATGGTGCTGGAGTTGTCTCATTAACTTATTTAGGTTCAGAAAGGGCGATTCCCAACTATAACGTGATGGGAGTTGCTAAAGCAGCTTTAGAAGCTTCAGTAAGATATCTTTCTGCAGAACTTGGTCCCGAAAAACAAGTCAGAGTTAACGCAATAAGTGCAGGGCCTATAAGAACACTTGCGAGTTCTGCTATAGGTGGCATTTTAGATATGATTCACAATGTTGAAGAAAAGGCTCCTTTACGCAGAACAGTCACTCAAATAGAAGTAGGTAATACAGCTGCTTTTTTATTAAGTGATCTCTCTAGCGGCATTTCAGGCCAAACAATTTATGTTGATGCGGGTTACTGCATTAATGGAATGTAAACTAAGTTTTTTGCATAAAAATGTCATCTCTAAGGCAATCTGAAATAAAAAGAAAAACGAATGAAACAGATATTTCTGTATTGATAAACTTAGATGGAAATGGAATTTCTGAGATTGATACCGGGATACCATTCTTAGATCATATGCTTCATCAGATATCCAGTCATGGTTTGTTCGATTTAAAAATAAAAGCAATTGGAGATACCCATATTGATGATCATCATACAAATGAAGATGTAGGAATCGCATTAGGCAAAGCATTTTCAAAAGCCTTGGGAGAAAGAAAAGGAATAAGCAGATTTGGACATTTCTTTGCCCCATTAGATGAAGCATTAGTTCAAGTCACTTTAGACTGCTCTGGTAGACCGCATCTATCTTATGATCTTCAATTAAAAGCCCCTAGAATAGGAAATTATGATACTGAACTAGTAAGAGAGTTTTTTATTGCCTTTGTAAATAACAGCGGTATTACTCTTCATATTAATCAAATACGAGGAACTAATTCACATCACATAGTTGAGGCGTGCTTTAAAGCTTTTTCAAGAGCAATGAGAATGGCTACCGAGATAGATCCAAGAAGATCTGATTCAATTCCAAGCAGTAAAGGAATGTTGGAAAAACAATAAAATAGGAAATTTTTCGAATCAGCCACAATTCCGTTGATTTTTGGCGAAGATATATAAAGTGATTATTTTGTTGTGACTAATTTACAAGATAAAAAAATTGATAAATTTAATATTTTTAAAAAAGAAGATTGGTCAAGTGCTTATCAAAATGTAGAAAAAGAGCTAACTAAAGAGCCTCTAAAAATTAGCAAAGGTAATAATATTAAAAATTTAAATGGAACATTATTAAGAAATGGACCAGGAATATTAGAGAGAGGTGGACAATGGGTTCATCATCCATTTGATGGTGATGGGATGATAACATCCATAAAATTCGAAAATGGTCAGCCATTCTTAACAAATAGATTTGTTAAAACTAAAGGCTATTTGGAAGAAGAAAAAATAGATAAATTTATTTATAGAGGTGTTTTTGGAACACAAAAAAATGGAGGAATTTTAAATAATGCATTAGATCTAAAATTTAAGAATATCGCTAATACACATGTTATTAAATTAGGAGATGAAATTCTCGCATTATGGGAAGCAGCAGGTCCACATGCAATGGATCCTGATAGTCTTGAAACTATTGGTTTATCAACATTAAAAGGAGTACTCAAGCCTAACGAAGCATTCAGTGCTCATCCCAAAACAGACCTAAACTCAAATACATCTTCAGAACTTTTAGTCACTTTTGGAGTACAAACCGGGCCAAAAAGTACCATTAGATTAATGGAATTTGATAATGCTGGTACAAATTCTGGAGAGCTCATTTTTGACAGAAAAGATACCTTTAATGGTTTTGCATTCCTTCATGATTTCGCAATTACAACTAATTGGGCAATATTTTTACAGAATGCTATTGATTTCAATCCTCTTCCGTTTGTGATGGGTCAAAGAGGAGCAGCACAATGTCTAAAGTCAAACCCAAATAAAAAGGCAAAGTTTTTTATCATCCCCAGAGAAAGTGGATTATTTAGAGGACAGCCTCCTTTAACAATAGATGCTCCAGAAGGATTCGTTTTTCATCATGTAAACTCATTTGAAAAAGATTCCAAAATCGTATTAGATAGTATTTTTTATGATGATTTCCCATCCGTTGGTCCAGACGAGAATTTTAGGGATATTGACTTTGATAAATATCCAGAAGGAAAACTGAAAAGATCAATTATCGATCTAAAGACAAAAGTTTGTGAACTTGAAACTTTCAGTGAACAATGTTGTGAATTTGCTGTTGTTAACCCTAGAAACTTAGGAGTAAAAGCAACCTTTAGTTGGATGGCAAGCACATCTCAAAAGCTTGGGAACGCTCCACTTCAAGCAATAAAAAAAATAAATTTAACTTCTAAGGAAGAGATTTTTTGGTCAGCAGGTCCAAGTGGATTTGTCAGTGAACCAATTATGGTTCCATCAGAAAACTCTTCAAAAGAAGATGAGGGATTTTTATTTATACTTCTATGGAACGGAGAAAGAAGAGGAAGCGATTTAGTGATATTAGATGCAAAAGACTTAAAAGAATTAGCTGTTTATGAATTACCCATTTCAATTCCTCATGGCCTACATGGATCTTGGGTTAATTGAATTTAAGAAAAAATTTCAATTAAATCTGGAATAATTTTTTTTAGTGCTTTACCTCTATGACTACAAGAGTCTTTAATATCATTATTCATTTCTGCGAAAGTTAATCTGGTAGAAATCTCCTCAAAAATTGGGTCATACCCAAAACCACTTTTTCCTCTTGGGTTTAAAATAATATTGCCATGACATTTAGCTTCAGATTCTATAATCACTTCACCATTTGGAGAACAAACGCAAATATTGGCAATAAAGAAAGCACTTCTATTTTGAACTCCATCAAGTTCTTTTAAAACTCGTTCAATTCTCTTCTGATCATTTTCTGCATATCTAGATGAGTAAATGCCAGGTTTACCATCTAATGCTTCAATACAAATTCCTGAATCATCTGATATTGAGAAATTATTTGTTTTTCTCGAAACTTCACTCGCTTTTTTAATTGCATTATCTCTAAATGTGAGTCCATCCTCTTCAACTTCTAATGATTCTGGTTGGAGTAATAATTTACAATTAACTCCAGCAAGCAATTTCTTATATTCTTCAATTTTACCTTTATTCTTACTTGCTAAATATAAATTTTTCATCCTTATTTTCCTGCCAAATTTATAAATACTTGACCCCAATCTAATAACTCATCTAAATAAGATTCTTTTGGTGCTTCACAATATAACCTTAAAAGAGGTTCCGTTCCTGAAAACCTAAAAAGAAGCCAAAAATTTTTATCAATCCTCAACTTTATTCCATCAATCTTTGAGATGCTTTTTAACTTATGATTATTAATATTCTCAGGAATATTATCTATGATAAATTCTTTTACATTATTTTTCTCTGACTGATTTGGAAATTTAATATCAATTCTTTTATAAAAACTTGGCCCAAAATCTTTTTGAATTTCATCTAAGGTTTCATATAAATATTGAGATTTTTCAGCAATTCCATTTAATAAAACCATCGCTGCATATAGAGCATCTCTTTCAGGCATAAAGTCACCAAAACCAACTCCTCCAGATTCCTCTCCTCCAATAAATATTTTCTCTTTAATCATTTTTTCAGCAATATATTTAAAGCCAACTGGAAGTTCAAAAACATCTCTATTTTGACTCTCTGATATATTTTTAATAATATCTGAACCACTAACAGTCTTTAAAACTGGATAAGAATTTTTTTTAATTGGGCCTAAATAGCTAATAAAGTATGGGAGTAAATCTTGAGTACTAGAGTATCTTCCTTTTTCATCAATTGCCGCAATTCTGTCACCATCACCATCAAATATAATTCCTAGAGTTTTCGCTTCATTTGTTGAATTTTTCATTAGTGTTTGATTTAGATCATCTACATAATTTAAAAGAGGTTCAGGAGGTTTTCCTCCAAAAAAAGGGTCAGCATCTTTCCTAATTTCTGAAATAACTTCTAAATCATTAGAAGCAAAAATCTCAGCCATACAATTTGCAGCTGAACCATGCATAGAATCTACAAAAATTCTCAATTTCATTTTTTTCAATCTATTGGAAATAAAGTCAATATCAAAAAGGGATTTAATTCTATCTAAATGAAATTTCTTGATATCTACCAATTGATTAACACCATCTATTTTTTCAATTGAATTTCCAAGCATTAATCTTTTTTCAATTTCACTTGTAAAAGATTCGTCAACAGAACATCCATTAAAGCTCTTTATTTTCAGACCAAGCCAATTATATGGATTATGACTTGCTGTCATTACTAACGCTCCCAAACATCCCATTTCTTTGGCATAGAAACTACAAGAAGGAGTTGTGACAAAGCTACTAGATAAGATAGGTTCGAAACCACATCCCCTTACAAAAGGAACTACATGCTTGGCAAATTCACTTGCCATAAATCTACGATCATATCCAATTAAAATTTTCTTTGAATTAACTTCTTTATAGTATTGATAATGCAACTCCTGGCAGGCAGCCACAACAACTCTTGAAAGATTGGACAGGTTAAAATCAAATCCAATTATTCCTCTCCAACCATCAGTTCCAAATTTTATATTTTCTAATGTGTTACCTTGCAAATTGAAGACTTCCTTGATTTCATTTAACTATCTATATTAATTTATATTAGTGAAATTTAAAACCGCAAATAAAATAATTTGAATTCTCTTCATTTAAAAAGTTTTACAAGATGCAAAAGAAAAGCATGGCTAGATTTTAAGGGTAAAAAATCTTGTGAAGTTTGGTCTCCCCATAAAGCTATAGATAAAATTAACCAGTTTCAAATTTTCTCTGAATTTTGTAATAGTGAAATATATACAGGATTAAAAGCCTGTGAAAATGGTTATCAAGGGGTAATTGGATTAAAAATCAAAGGTAATCTTTTCCAAAATATTAACGCAGAGATTCGTCCGCAATTACTTGTAAAGACTAAAGGTAAAAGTAAATGGGGACGATATAAATATTTACCTGCTGTTTATAAGTTAGGCCACAAAACCACGAGAGAACATTTATTCGACTTAGCTTTTAGTTCTATGCTGTTGGAATCTTTTCAAGAATCTAAAATTGAGAAAGGATTAGTAATTTCAAGTTTTAATAAAAAAGTTAATGTTGAAGAAATTCATTTAAATAAAAAATTAAGAAAAAAAGTTTTGAATGTCTTATTAAGTTTGAATGAATGCTTGGAGGGATTTATGCCAGAAATAACTGAGGATAGAAAAAAATGTAGTATTTGTTCATGGCAAAAATTTTGTGACAAAGAAGCACAAGAAAATGGATATCTAACAGATATAGATGGAATAGGATCCAAAACAGCCTCATTACTTATATCAAATGGAATATTTGATACCCAAACATTAGCTTCCTGTAGCAAAAAACAACTTGGAGAGAAATTATCTAAATTCAACCATCAGAAGTATGAAAAAGCGTCAGTATTTATAAAGCAAGCACAATCTTATATTTCTGGGGAACCTTATCGCATTTCAAATAAATATGATATTAACCATCTAATAGAAAAAACATGTTCGGGATTTTATATATTTGATATTGAGTCAAATCCAGATGATAAGCATGACTTTTTATATGGTTTTTTAAAAATAAATAATTTGTTTACAAAAAAAGAAGATCTTATTTATAAACCAGTTTTAAATCTCAAAAACAATAAAGGAGAATCTTACAGAAAAATTATTGAAATACTTTTTTCACAAAAGGAATGGCCAGTTTTACATTACGGAGAAACTGAAAAGATAGCAATAATTAATATTGCTAAAAACCTAAATTTTAATTTTGAAGAAATTGATTTAATTGCGTCAAGATTTATAGACTTACATAACTTAATACGAAAGTCTTGGATATTACCACTAAAAAACTATAGCTTAAAAACTGTTTCTAATTGGCTTGGATTTGAATGGATGCAGAAAAATGTAAGTGGCTCAAAAGCCCTTTATTGGTGGATTCAATATCAAATTACAGAGAACGAAATATTTTTAAAAAAAATTATCCAATACAACAAAGATGATTGTTTGGCTACTCTAAAAATTGCAGAATATTTAATCAAAAATAAATTATAGAAAAACTGATCCTACAGATTTATTAATACTAATTTTTCCAAAAATTTCAGAAAAAAAATAACTTTCTTCCTCTAAATATTTTCTTTTTATCATAGCTAAACCTTTTATTTGAGAATCTGATTTAAAAAAACTAGTGATTTTGCCTACAGAAATATCCTTAGCAGAATTTGTATATAAATTTTTATCTTCTAAGTCTAAATTGAAATTAGATTCAATTGATTTCCAAATTCTTATTTCCTGTTTTAAAGAAGAAACATTTTTTATTTTTGACATTGTTTCTTGTCCTAAATAACAACCTTTATTAAAATCTATAAGATCTTGTAATCCAAGCTCAAGAGGATTATTTTTTCCGTTTATTTCCATTTCTAATGAGGGTATTGCCTGATTAATCTTCCAAAGTTTTAAATCATTGGGATTTAGTAAATTTAGTTTATTTTTATATATTTCAAATTCTTTATCTTCTGTTTTGAAGAAAATAGGCTGGTAAGTTCTCCATGAACTAGATTCATCAATTTCCTGAATTCTATTTATTAAGGTAGGTTCACTCAGAATTACATCGTCCGCTGGAAAAATAATTTGATTAAAGTAATCAATTATTTCATTTGTGTTACCCGCCAAGATAATTAGTTCTAAGCTCCTTTCTAAAAAAATAATTTCAATTAATGACCTTAGAACTCCATTTGGAGTTAACCAACAAGTTTTGATAAATTTATTTTCTGAATTAAGAATATTACCAGTTGTTATTCCATTTAAAAATTTTCTGGCATCTTTTCCAGTAATTGAAAAACAATCAAATTTTTCAAGCCAAAACTTTTTTATATCTTGCATTTTGAAATAATTATAAAAAATCTTTTATTGTAAAAAGACTCTTTAATGTAACATTTTCATCTTCAAGTGCTTTTAATCCCCCTTCTTGCCTATCAACTATAGACAAAACTTCCTCAACAACATAATTATTTTCGCGTAACTTTTTTATAGCTTTTATAACTGAACCAGCAGTTGTAACGACATCTTCTAAAACAGTTACCAAAGTTCCTTCTTCTAATGTAGGGCCCTCTATTCCAGCTCTGGTACCGTATTTTTTAGTTTCTTTCCGAATTATTAAACCATCAAGGTCAAGGCCATGCAAAGCTGCTTTGACAATTAATCCACTTACTATAGGATCTGCACCTAATGTTAAACCTGCTACAGCTTTTGATCTTGAGTCTTTTAACTCTAAAAATAAATCACTTACTAAGTTTAAGCCTACGCCATTTAATGAAACTGGTTTACAGTTCAAGTAATGACTGCTTTTTTTTCCTGAAGATAAAGTGAAGTTTCCTTTCTTGTAAGATTTTTCAATTAACTGTTTTAACAATTTTGCTTTATTTAAATCATACTTATCCGAGAATTTGGCCATTAGTAAAAGTTAAATTTATATTTAAAGATTAGAAGAAAAAAAAGAAATCTCACAAAAACTTCCTAATGAGGTGTTTTTTGAAATATTATTTTTATATTGTATATTGAAATTCAATGTAATTAAAATTACATAAATTCCTTTGGGGGTGTAGCAATCTGGTGAATGCACCAAACTCATAATTTGGCTAAGGCGAGTTCGATCCTCGCCACCCCCATTATTCATTTGTTATTGAATGAAAATAACTCTACTTTTATTTCTTTTATTTTTACCAGCTTTTTTCGCAGCGAGTGAACTCTCTTTTTTATTAATTAGGCCCAGTAAAGTTTTAAGGTTAATTGAAGAAAAAAAGAAGGGAGCATTTTCAATTTTAAAAATTCAAAAACGCTTTAGATCTTCATTAATTGCTTCTCAATTTGGAGTAACAATTTCATTAATTGCAATTGGATGGCTCAGCAATAACCTGGCTAATGATTATTGGAAAAGCAATATTTTGTCAAATAGACTTTATGATCTTCTATTGTTTTTATTTGTTGTTCTAGTTGTTACTCTTGTTTCTGGACTTATTCCAAAAGCTTTAGTAATTAACAATCCAGAATCTGCTGCATTAAAGTTAACCACAATATTCGATGCCGTAAGAAAAGGAATGAATCCTATAGTTAAGACAATAGAATTTTTTGCTAGCGCGTGTTTAGCCTTGTTCAATTTAAATAACAAATGGGATTCTTTAAATTCGGGTTTATCCGCAGGAGAATTAGAAACTCTTATAGAAACAGATAATGTAACAGGTTTAAAACCAGATGAGAAAAATATTCTTGAAGGAGTTTTTGCCTTAAAAGATACACAAGTTAAAGAAGTAATGATTCCAAGATCTGAAATGGTAACTTTGCCAAAAAACATAACCTTTTCAGAACTTATGAAACAAGTTGATAAAACTCGCCATGCTCGCTTCTTTGTGATTGGTGAGTCTTTAGATGATGTATTAGGAGTATTAGATTTGCGTTATCTAGCTAAGCCAATTTCAAAAGGTGAAATGGAAGCCAATACATTGCTAGAGCCGTTCCTTTTACCAGTGACAAAAATTATAGAAACATGTTCACTAGCAGAAATATTTCCAATAGTAAGAGACTACAATCCTTTCTTACTAGTGGTTGATGAACATGGAGGAACAGAGGGGCTCATAACTGCAGCTGATCTAAATGGCGAAATAGTTGGAGAGGAAATGCTCAATAATAGAATTTATTCAGACATGAGAATGTTAGATAATTTCTCTAAAACATGGTCAATAGCTGGAAAATCAGAAATTATTGATATAAATAAGAAGTTAGGATGTTCCATTCCAGAAGGCGCAGATTATTATACTCTTGCTGGATTTCTGCTAGAAAAATTTCAAATGGTTCCAAAGATTGGGGACGTTTTAGATTTTAATAACATTAAATTTGAAGTTATTTCTATGTCAGGTCCAAAAATTGATCGTGTTAAAATGATTCTTCCCAAAAGCTAGATGTGGCTCGCCATGGAGGATAATGATAATAAATACATGGATTTTTAAATTATGAAACCGACCTCATCACCCGTAAAGGTTGGAGTCATAGGTATAGGTAATATGGGCTGGCATCATGCTCGAGTACTAAGTTTACTCAAAGATGCAAATCTCATTGGAGTAGCAGATCCAAATGAAGAGAGAGGTAAATTAGCGATTGAACAATTTCAATGTGAATGGTTCAAAGATTATAAGGACTTAATTCCAAAAGTTGATGCTATTTGTATCGCAGTCCCGACACTACTTCATCATAAGGTAGGAATAGATTGTCTAAATGCAGGTACTAACGTTCTCATTGAAAAACCAATTGCAGCTAATGAGTTGGAGGCAAAATCCTTAATAGAGGCCGCTAATGCAAGTAAATGCCTATTACAAGTTGGACATATTGAAAGATTTAATCCTGCTTTTAGAGAATTAAATAAAATAATAAATAATGAAGAAATTGTTGTTTTAGAGGCAAGGAGGCATAGTCCTCATGCAGACAGAGCAAATGATGTATCTGTGGTAATGGATTTAATGATTCATGACATTGATCTTATTTTAGAGCTTGTAAACTCAAAAATACAAAAATTAGCAGCTGTTGGAGGAAAGAATAGCGAAGGATTAATAGATTATGTTAATGCTACTTTAGTTTTTAAAAATAATGTTATTGCAAGCTTAACTGCCAGCAAAATGAGTCATAAAAAAATTAGAAATTTAAGTGCTCACTGCCAAAATAGCCTAGTAGAAACTGATTTCTTAAATCACTCTTTACAAATCCATAGAAAATCTCATGAATCATACACGGCAGAGCATGGAGAATTAGTTTATAGAAATGATGGATATGTCGAAGAAGTTAGTACAACCTCCATTGAACCTCTTTATGCAGAACTGGAGCATTTTCTTAAATGCGTTCAGGGTAAAGAAATACCTGAGGTAGATGGTGAGCAAGCCTCAAGAGCATTAAAAATTGCTGATTTTATAGAAAGTGCTGTAGATAATTCTGGGGATGCGATTTTACTTGAAAATCCCTTCTAATACTAACAATCTAAACTAAAATAATTTTATTTAAATCCAACTGCAGCTTGCCAAACAAATACCAATAAAAAGAAAAATAAAGGAATAAGTGGAAGAACATCAACCGTAGGAGCAAAGGCCTTGTAAGCCTCGGGCAATTCAGCGAATGTATTAAATAGAATGAGCACCTTTTTAATAATTAGTTAATTATGATAAGACGTTACCACGTATGGTGAGCAATAGAGGATGTTTTCCAAGGAGCGAAATCATTTGTAAAACAATTATCTCTAATTGCAGTAGAAATTGCATTGGTAAATCTTATTAAGTGAGCAATATTATGCAAACTTATGAGAGTTAGGCCTAATATTTCGTCATTTCTAATTAGATGATGCAAATAGGCTCGAGAATAGGATTTACAGGTCTCGCATTTACAAGTTTTGTCAATAGGAGAAAAGTCATTTTTAAATCGAGCATTTCGCAAATTCAATCTTTCATCATTAAAAAATGCAGTACCATGTCTCCCTAGTCTTGTAGGCAAAACACAGTCAAATATATCGAATCCATTAGCAACAGCTAAAGAAATTTCTCTTAAAGAGCCAATTCCCATTAAATATCTTGGTTTATTTATTGGTAAGAATTTCGGGACGTAATTAATTACACTGTGTATTTCTTCGACTGCCTCGCCAACACTTACACCTCCCACTGCTATGCCAGGCAGATCAAAAGAACTTGTATATTTTGCGCTATACTCTCTCAATCTCGGATACTTACCACCCTGAACTATGCCGAATAATGCTTGATTAGATTTTTGATGAGTCTCAACACATTTTTGCAACCATGAATGAGTTCTTTTTAAAGAGTCCTCAATATCATTTTCGTTAGCAGTATGCGGAGGACAATGATCAAAAGCCATCGCAACATCAGATCCCAGATCCATTTGAATCTGTATTACTTTTTCAGGTGATAAAAATACAAGACTACCATCTCTTGGATTTTGAAATTCCACACCTTTATCAGAAATTTTATTTAATTTGGCCAAACTAAAAACTTGATATCCTCCTGAATCAGTAAGAATAGGCTTTGGCCAATTCATGAACTTATGTATTCCGCCAGATTCTTTAACTAGTTTTTCTCCCGGTTGTAAATGAAGATGAAAGGTATTTGAGAGAATCATTTCTGACCCTGTAGAGGTTAACTGCTTAGATGAAATCCCTTTAACCGTTGCCAAAGTACCTACAGGCATAAATTTTGGTGTATTTACCTGACCATTTGGTGTATGAAAAACACCAGTTCTTGCTCCTGTGTTACTGCAATTCGATGTAATTTCAAATTCAAACACGATAATTTATAAAATTTTTTGATCATTTTTAATTAATCTAACCTATTATTTAATATTGGATCTATTTTTATCTCATCAAAAAATATTTAATCAAAAATTTGGCAGGATCTTGGATTTTCTATACGACATTTCCAAAGATACCTTTAATTAATCCCGAATTTAAAAATATTGCACAATTTGCGCCGCCTTTAGGATTTTTTATTGGAACAATACAGAGTTATATTTTTCTTTTTTTAAGAACAAACTCTTGGTCAATTTATGCATCTGCATTAATTTCTTTGGCTTCAGGATATTTAATTACTGGTGGTCTACACATTGATGGTTTAATGGATACTTTCGATGGTATTTTTGCAGGTAAAAAGAAACGCTTAAAAGCCATGAAAGACAGTAAAGTTGGCTCCTTTGGCGTTCAATCTTTAGTGTTTATAACTTTTATTCAGATTGCTTGCATACTCAAAATTCAAAACCAAATAATTATTGTTTTACCAATATGTTTATTTTGGGGAAGATTTTCAAATTTATTTTTTATAGAAAACTTTAAATATATGAGTTATAAGAAAAAATCTATTAGTCATAAAAAGTTTTGGAATGGATTTAAAAAAGAATCTTTAATTTCCATAATTTTTCTTTTAATTTTCATTGCATACCAAATATTTTCAGTTGCATCACAAGCGATATTAATTAATTTTTTATTTCTTATTTTGATTGGTATTTTTTTAAGTTATTTTATTCCAAACATTCTAGGGAATAAAATTGGAGGCTTTAATGGAGATGCTTGCGGTGCAAGCGTTGTACTAGTAGAAACAGCAATGTTATTTATGCATGCAATTCTTTTATAGGAAGTTCTAAATAGAAAATATTTTTCTTCTTATGATTTTTCAATTCCTCAGTATTGTCAATCGAATAATTTTCCAGTAATCTCAACTCTCCTCCAATTTGTTTTGCTAATTTCCTCGCTAAAAAAAGTCCTACACCAGTGCCGTCCTTCTTCTTAGCGGCAGATCCTCTAAAGCCTTTTTGAAAAATTTTTTCATTTTCTTTTTTGCTTATTTTTTTACCATCATCAAATATACACAGACCTTTTTTCGTAATTGTGATTCCAATCTCAGAATCTTTTTGGGCGTATTTAAACGCATTTTCCAATAAATTAGCCACAATTTCAGCAATCACAGCATATTTTGCTTTTAATGGCGACAAAGTCCAATCTGGCCAAATAGAGGGTTCATTCCAATCTCTATTCTCTAAGTTCGCATTTGCTTTACCCCTTTCTAAAATTGGCCGTAATAAACTCTGAATAGTTATTACCTTTTTATTATCTAAATTTGGTGGTAATAGTAATCTTTCTTCTCCAATTTCTAGAGGAAGTTGAATAGGTGAATTTAATTGCGCAAAAGAGTCCATATATTGATTAATTTGTTTTTGCTCTATTATCATTCGTTGAACTATTTCAATAGAGTCATCATCTGAACCAAGTCTTTTTATTAATAATTTTGCATATGTCCTAATAGCAGCTAATGGATTTCTCAATTGATGGATTATGACATTAACCTGATTTTTTAAATAATTGATTTCTTCACTTTTATTTTGACGTTCTAATTCAATAGAAACACATTTAGCTAAAGATAATGAAAGTGCTTTTAATCTAGAATCAAGAGAAACTGGCCAATTTCCCCCTTTCAAATCAGTTTCTACCCTAAGAACACCAAGTAGGATGTCGTTTTCTTGAAGCGGGTACCACCTTCTATTAGGAGAGGAAACTTTCAGTGAAGGATTATCTTCTATTGATAAGAGAAGTTTATCAATTTGTGGCCATTGACCAATCATTTCAAAAGATGCTTTAGTTCCTTGCTTAGCTGAAGCAAGATACATAACCAAATGAGTCACTCCCATTGAGCAACCAAAACTCTCAAGCTGTTTTGTGATTAATTCTTCAAATTTTTTTGAGAGATTCATGATTTATTAAATTATCTGAGAAATTTTTTAAAAAAAAATTTGAAAAGGGCTTGTAAAATATGAAAAAAGTATTAAGATATATAAAGAGGTCTGACTTTAGGCAGCCTTAAATATGAACGTTTGATCATATTTTAAGCTACATCAGGGGTTGATGGGTCCTCTATGTAATTTAAGTGAATTCAAAATCACAGATATAAGATTAGTAAAAATTAATAAGACTAATCTCATTAATAATTTCAGGAGTACCAATCAATGTCAAAAAAAAGAAAAAGAATCAGCAGAAGAAGATTGGCTGGCCAAAGAGTTATGGCACATGTACCTATTTATCATATCGAAACTGGCAAACATAAGCCAGTTACAGCAGCGAGAAGATTTATAGCTGAAAATGGTCTCTCTGCTCCCTCAGTTTTCAACGTTCGCAGAAATGAACACACTACCGATAGGTTTTTTTGGGGTGAAAAAGGGTTATTTAGCGCGCAATATGCTGAAGAAAATCATTTTTTATTTCCATCACTAAAAGTCGTAGTTGAAGGGATAGGTGAAGAAAAAATATTTGAAGGTCTAGAACTTACTGCAGATGATTGGGAAGAGATTGAAGAATACGAATATGCTTTCGTTTAAAAAATATTGCTTACATTTGAACTTATAAAATTAATTAAATTTGAATCAATTTGATGGAATCCATCGAACTCTAATAATTCGCAAAATTTAGAAGACTTAATTTTAACTTTTTCATAAATAGTCCTAGAAGCTTCTATAGGAACCACATCATCGAATAAGCCATGACTTACTATCAATGGTGGGCATTTTTCTCCTGGAAACCAGGTAGGGTGAGGATAACCACTACAAGCAACAATTAATCCTAAATTTAACTTAAATCCTACATCTATAGCCATTGCAGCCCCCTGAGAGAAACCCAACAAAATTGTTTTTCTAAGTGGAATATGATTAGTATCAAATTTTTTTAAAGTAACTAAAAGTTTATTTACTTCAATCTCAGCGGCACTCCAGTCATGTGGATATAATCCATACCACTGTCTTCCTTGACCACTTGGATGTAATCCAGGAGCTCTCAAAGAAATTACCTCGTAATCAAAATTAATTCTATCTGTAATCTCCTTACCAAGAGATAGCAGATCATCTGCATCTGCTCCCCAACCATGTATCAAAATAATTCTATGAGTTGCAGTTTGAGAGGTTATCGAGACAAATTCATGATTGATATCGTATTTCATGTTTATATTCTTAAGTAAGTAAACTTTCCCATAATGTCATCATTAGCATTAGTAAGTGTCTCTGATAAAAAAAATATAATCCCATTGTGCAAAGAATTGGTAAAACAATTTGATTATAAAATTCTATCAAGTGGAGGCACTGCAAAACATCTAGAAGAGGCTAATATACCAGTTATTAAAGTTGCAGATTTTACTAATTCTCCAGAAATCCTTGGAGGAAGAGTTAAAACTTTACATCCAAAAATACACGGAGGAATATTAGCTAAGAGAACTGATGAAGAACATAAAAAAGACATAGAAGCTTACGATCTTGAATTAATTGATTTGGTAGTTGTCAATTTATATCCATTCAAAAACACTGTTGAACAAGGATGTAAATGGGAAGAAGCTATTGAAAATATCGATATTGGAGGGCCATCAATGATTCGTTCAGCTGCTAAAAATCACAAAGACGTTTCAGTTTTAGTAGATCCTAGTCAATATAAAGAATTTCTCGAAGAAAGAAATAAAGGGAGCATAAATGAATCATATAGAGCAAAATTAGCCTTTGAAGCTTTTCAACATACAGCTGATTATGATAGTGCGATATCTAATTGGATCAGTAAAGAAAGAGGTTTACAGGCTTCCAAATATATTGAATCTTATCCACTAATCAAAACCTTAAGATATGGAGAGAATCCTCATCAAAAGGCTTTTTGGTATGGTTTAAATAATATTGGATGGAACTCAGCTGAACAACTACAAGGCAAAGAGCTTAGTTATAACAATTTATTAGATCTTGAATCTGCGCTTTCAACAGTTTTAGAATTTGGCTATGAGGAAAAAGATATTCTTACAACAAACAAACATGCTTCTGTAATTTTAAAACACAATAATCCTTGTGGTGCCTCTATAAGTAATTCCGCATCTCAAGCATTTTTAAATGCTCTTGAATGTGACTCAGTAAGTGCGTTTGGAGGAATAGTTGCTTTTAATTCAATTGTTGATACTAAAACCGCAATTAATCTCAAAGATATTTTCTTAGAGTGTGTAGTTGCTCCATCGTTTGAGGAAGAAGCTTTAGAAATTCTAAAAATCAAAAAGAATTTAAGAATTTTAAAATTATCAAAAGATAAACTTCCAAATAAAAACGAAACCTCTACTAAATCAATAATGGGAGGATTATTAGTTCAAGATACTGACGATAGTGAAGATAAAACTGAAAGTTGGATTTCAGTTACTAAAAAAACTCCAAATAGTCAAATGAATTTAGATCTAAATTTTGCATGGAAAATTTGTAAACATGTAAAATCAAATGCAATTGTTATTGCAAAAAACCAAAAAACTATTGGTATTGGAGCTGGACAAATGAATAGAGTTGGAGCAGCAAAAATTGCATTAAAAGCAGCCAAAGGAATGAGTTCTGAGGCAGTTTTAGCTAGTGATGGCTTTTTCCCATTTGCAGATACTGTAGAAATTGCAAATGATTACGGAATAAAAGCTATAATTCAACCTGGGGGGAGTTTAAGAGACCAAGAAAGTATTGATATGTGCAACTCAAAAGGAATATCAATGATATTTACCCAAAAAAGGCATTTTTTGCATTGATTTAGGATGATTTTGGATAATAGGTAATTTTATTAGTCTTCCTAAATAAAGATAACCTTCCTGGGCCTGCGCATAGAAAGTATAGAGAAATAGCACCATATATAAATGACAATTCGAATGCATAGTTGTGACCTTCTACTACTGCGAGAGGAAAACCTTCGAGTCCTGTGTCGAGGAAATGAAAATAAACAGCAAATGCCATTGTCGAGAATAGTCCCAATGAAGAAAGCCTTGCAAAAATGCCCAAAGCCAATCCAGCGGGGCAAACTAATTGAGTAATAGCTGCTCCAAAAGTCCAAATAACTGGATCGCCTGGCAAAAATGGGAAATACTTGCCAACTACAAACTCGGCAAAACCCTGAGGATCCTGAAGTTTCTCAAGGCCATGATGAATCATTAAAGTACAAAACCCGATCCGTAAAATAAAAATTGATAATTCTCCAAGAATATTTACTTCTGATCCGGAAGAGGAATTAGCTACTACTACTTCAACTTTTTGGGGAGCTTTAGACCTATTCATGCTAGCTGTTTGAACCTGATTAGTTTGTGTTTTGTCTTCCATACTTCAAATTTTTTTAATTATTCTAGTTAATAAAGTAGATCTTTTGGAAGAATATGATTAATAAATTAAAAAAACTAAGCAAACTTGCAGATGACATTACAAATTCAGGAAGCTATATTAATCAACTTTTCTATAACATCCGCAACAACTTTGTCAGGTGTAGATGCACCTGATGTAATTCCTACATTAATATTTCCACTAGGTAAAAAATTATTTTTCAATTCTAAATCTGAACCTAAAGGTTTATGTAATATTGAGTTTTCTTCAACTGATATCCTTTCTGGTGTATCTATGTGAAAAGAAGCAATATTCTTAGTAATTGCTATTTCCTGCAAATGAGTAGTATTAGAGGAGTTGAAACCTCCGATAACGACCATAATATCGAGTTCTTCATCAACTAAAGAAAACATTGCATCTTGTCTTTCTTCAGTCGCATCACAAATTGTATTAAAGGCTAAAAAGTGACTATTAAGTTTTTCTGGTCCAAATTTTCTTAGCATCGTTCTTTCAAAAACCTTACCAATTTCTTCGGTCTCACTCTTAAGCATAGTTGTCTGGTTGGCAACTCCTACTCTATCTAAATCTTTATCTGGATCAAATCCATTAGAACAAGCCTTAGCAAATTTGTTCATAAACTCATTTCTGTTACCTCTGCCCAAAATATATTCAGATACATAATTTGCTTCCTCTAGATCAAGTAAAACTAAATACTTACCTGCAAATGAGCTTGTAGCCAGAGTCTCTTCATGCTTAAATTTTCCATGAATTATAGATGTGAAAACATGTTTTTTATGTTTCTCAACGGTATGCCAAACCTTAGAAACCCAAGGACAAGTTGTGTCTATAATATGACATCCTTTCTCATGAAGGAGTTTCATTTCTTGAACAGTAGCCCCGAAAGCAGGCAGAATAACTACATCCCCATCAGAAACCAATGAATAGTCCTTTATCCCATTTTTAGCTGAAATGAACTTTACATTCATCTTTCTCAGGTGATCATTAACTGAAGGGTTATGAATTATTTCGTTTGTTATCCAAATATTCTCGTTAGGATAATGTCTCCTAGTCTCATAAGCCATTGCCACAGCTCTTTCTACTCCCCAACAAAAGCCAAAGGCTTGAGCCAATTTAATTTTTAGTCTGCCATTAGTGTAGGTAAAATTATTATCCCTTATGGAACTTATCAAATCACTTTCGTAAGCTTCTTCTAAAGCTTGTGCTCTTTTTGTTGGAGAATCGAAACCTCTTCTATTGTATCTATCAGAATGATGAAGAGATCTTCTAAAAGCTTGAGTATCCATTTAAAGATATTACAACATTTTAAATAATTTTTGAAAAAAAAAAGGAACCTGACATAAGTCAAGTTCCTAAAAAATAATTTAAGTTAGATTATTTAGCAGATGCAAAGTCTGGATATGCTTCCATTCCATGCTCTCCTATATCTAAACCTTGAGTCTCTTCCTCTTCAGATACTCGGATTCCTCCGAACAATCCTCCAATTACAGACCAGGCAATCCAGCAAGTAACTAGTGTCCAAATAGCATAAGCTGCGGCACCAAGAGCTTGAACTAGAAGAAGGGTAATACCTCCTCCATTGAACAATCCCATACCTGCTCCATCACCTTGTACAGCTGTACCCCAAAGACCGATAACTACAGTACCCCATACACCACAAACTCCGTGAACAGAGAATGCACCTACAGGATCATCGATCTCAGCGGCATCAAGTGCTGCAACAGAAAATACAACGATAATTCCACCTACTAGTCCTGCAAACCAGGCTCCAGCAAGAGTCATATCCCCGCAACCAGCAGTGATACTAACCAAACCAGCTAGGATTCCGTTAATTATCATTGTAAGATCAGGCTTACCAGAAGTTAATGTTGAAACTATAGTTGCACCAATAGCTCCAGCTGCTGCTGCTAAAGTAGTTGTTACAGCAACATATGGAACCCATTGATCCATAGCAAGTTGAGAGCCAGGGTTAAATCCGTACCAACCTATCCATAGAACTAATGCACCTAGAGTAGCTATAGCCATATTGTGTCCTGGCATAGCCTGTGGTTTTCCATCAGAGTATTTGCCAATTCTTGGTCCAAGAAGCATAGCTCCTACAAGACCCGCCCATGCTCCAACTGAGTGAACAATTGAAGAACCAGCAAAATCAACAAAACCTAAAGAATCAAGCCAACCACCATTCCATTTCCAGCTACCAGCAATTGGATATATAAATGCAGTTAATACAACAGCAAAAACAACAAATTCTCCAAATTTAACTCTTTCAGCAACAAGACCGGAAACGATAGTTGCTGCAGTTCCTGCAAAAGCAGACTGGAACAAGAAATCAACAGTTGGGACTAATCCAGCATCAGTTACCATATCTGCAGTAACTGTTGGATCAAAAAATAAGCCTCCAAAATACAGCCACCCGTCAGCAACACTACCTCCGTACATTAATGAATAGCCGATAAACCAATAAGAAGTTACAGCTAGAGCAAATACAAAGAGGTTTTTAGCAAGAATGTTAACAGCGTTCTTAGAACGGCACATACCTGCCTCAACCATAGCGAAACCGGCGTTCATGAAGATCACTAAGATAGTAGCGATCAAAAGCCATAAATTGTTAGCAAGAAAAGCTGCATTCAACTCAGGTAAATCAGCTGCGTGAGCTGAAAGATTAAAAATACCTAAACCAAACAAAGCTAGGGGAACAGTTGCAAGCCACAACATGGAGCGGTTTGAACTAAATCCTCGAATACTCCTCAAAAGGAGCATAGGTCCATTAACAAGACTTGCATCTTGAAGTTTGGACCTAGAGCGCCTTTGAGGCGTTTGCAAAGCAGTGGTCATAAAAAAAAATTAGATCTGCAAAAAAACAGTTTTACTGTTTCCTTTCAAATTTAAATTTATTCAAAAAACTTATCGGTGTCTAGTAGTTGTTGATACCATTTTTATAGTTGCACCTCAAAAAATTATTTGTTAAATTAAAAAATTTTATTTTTAGAAGTTTCAAAATATCAAGATTTTATTTATTTCAAAGGTTTAATTCCCCTCCATGATATGTGGTCTTTATGAAATTCAAAGGAACAAGGAATCGTTATCATTCCTGCACTTAAAGATTCTCTAAAAAGATTGCCGTATAAGGGATCTGCCTCATCTCCGGGGGCAAAAAAACAAGCGTCTTTTCTTGTAATACAAAGTACTAAAACACTTTTACTTTCTGGGATTAACTCCTTTAATTCTATAAGGTGTTTTTGGCCTCTTTTCGTTACAGTATCTGGGAATAGAGCTACATTTTCTCTAATCCAAGTCGTATTTTTAACCTCTATGTAAATGTTACGTTTATCAGGATTTGAAGATTTTGGAGTTAAAAAAAAGTCAATTCTGCTTTTTTTATCTTTTCCATAAGGAACTTCAGATTTAATTGTCTCTATTTCTCCTATTATTTCGTCAAGCAAATTTTTCTCAATAACCTTTTTGATTAACTTATTTGCAAATAGAGTATTAATACCAACCCAAACCTCCTCATTTTTTGCATTTAAAACACATATCTGTTCCCAAGTAAAAGGTAATTTTCTTTTTGGAGAAGGGGAAACACTTATTCTTACCTTGGCTCCCTCACTCAAAAGTCCCTTCATTGGGCCTGTGTTGGCACAATGCGCAGTTACTACCTCTCCGCTCTCTAATTTTATATCTGCAAGAAACCTTTTATACCTCTTGATTAAAACTCCTTCAATTAATGGATCAAATTCAATTATCCGATCATTCATAAATATGTCTTTAGTTAAAAATCAAATATAATTGAAACTTAAACTTCTTGAAAAATTTAGACAAATCCAAATGCATTCATTTTTAAAAAATAATGTTTTTTCAATTTCATTTGGTACTAGTCTTAGCAAATTAGCTGGATGTATAAGACAAATATTTATAGCTGCTGCTTTTGGAGTTGGGATAACATACGACGCATTTAATTATGCCTATATAATCCCTGGCTTTTTGCTAATAATCATAGGAGGTATTAATGGTCCCTTACATAACGCAGTCGTTGCAGTTCTAACTCCCCTTAACAAAAAAAATGGAGGGATTGTTTTAACTCAAGTAAGCATAAAACTTTCAATATTATTAATTGGTTTAGCTATATTGATATACTTTAATTCCAGTTTATTAATTGAATTATTAGCCCCCAATTTAAGTTACGAAGCTAAATCTATTGCCACTTACCAATTAAAAATACTTACACCTTGTATCCCTTTATCCGGATTCATCGGTTTAAGTTTTGGCGCCTTAAATTCCCAAAGAAAATTCTTTTTATCAAGCATAAGTCCAGCGATAACAAGCCTAACTATTGTTTTTTTTATTTTAATAAGTTGGATTTTCAACCAAGAAAATGCATATTCTCATTTCTTTACTTATACGGGATTACTAGCTTTTGCAACTTTGACCGGAACTTTAATTCAGTTTGTTGTTCAAATTTCGGAAATAAATAAAATCGGTTACCTGAGATTAAAGTCAAACTTTCAATTATTTAAAGATGAAGAGAGGAGGATTTTCAAACTAATTATTCCAGCATCTATCTCATCAGGTCTCAGTCAAATTAATGTTTTTATCGATATGTTTTTCGCTTCAAGTTTTCAAGGAGCAGCATCGGGACTAGCTTACGGAAACTTTCTGATACAAGCCCCATTAGGCATATTATCTAACTCTTTGATTTTGCCATTACTTCCAAAATTCTCTAAATTGAGAAGTGATAAAGACTATATAGGCCTCCAAAAAAAATTGATCTCTGGAATAGAGTACTGCTTCTTGACAACTATTTTTTTAACCGCATTTTTCATAACATTTAATAATCAAATAGTACAGTTAGTTTTTCAGAGAGGATCTTTTGATTACTCAGCAGCTTTAAAAGTAAAGAATATATTAATTGCTTATGCAGTTGGCATACCTTTTTATCTTTATAGAGATTTATTAGTAAGAACTTACTATTCAATAGAAAAAACAAACTTCCCTTTTAAGTCATCATTTGCAGGGATAATATTAAATATTTTTTTTGATTGGTTTTTAATTGGTGCCCCAATAAATAATTTTGGGAATCTTTCTCCATATAATTTTGGAGTTGTAGGAATAATTTTATCTTCAGTAATAGTCAACTTTATAGTTTGTGTTTTGCTTTCTTTCAATCTAAGTAATGAAAATATCCATTTGCCTAACTTGGATTTATTAAGGAAAATTATCCTCATGTCATTATCGGCATTTATAGATAGCACCCTTTGTTTTAATATTCTTAAAACTACAAATAACTTCAATTCAAATCTAGGAGAATTTTTATTATTAATATTTGGATCTCTAACTTTTTTTGTAATCTATTTTTTTCTTACAAAATGCCTGAAAGTAAATAAATTTAAAGTTTATAAAAAAAAGGTTTAGTTTTCAAAAAAACTTTCCAAAATCTCCTCTAATTCTAGAATTTGTGAGTTAGTTATTAAATTGATCAGTGGAATAGTGTTAACACCATCCCCTACTTTTACATTTATTGCTTTCAAACTGATTTTCGCAGCCTCCAATGAGCATTGATCTTTATTGCTGATACATTCAATAGCAAGATTTCTAGCTAGGCCAGCATCTCCAAGATATAAATTCCACTTTTCTATTTTTATAAAAACCTTTTCTGAAATAATATTTTCTAGATCACTTATTCGTATCTGAGAGTCCATAAATTAAAAATTAATTAAGTTGATTGTTTTGAAGTATCTTTAGGTTTTTTTATAATTACAAATAGTAAATGGGAGGCTAAAAGAATTGACCAGAAAATTGCAAAATTATCAAAAAAAGCGATTTCATATTTAATTTCTTTCAAAAGCCAAGTGCCACTGACTATCGCAGTAAATATCATGCAATGAATGACAAAATTTACTATTCGAGAAAAATGTTTATAGATGGGATCTTCTAAATCACCATTTCCGTACCACTTTATAGGCATATTAATAATTAGATTGTTAATAATAGATATTTTACCTGAAATCTAGTTGACTAAGAGACCCTGAAACAGAGATATTACATAATTATGCGCCTGTAGCTCAGTGGATTAGAGCACCTGACTACGGATCAGGGTGTCGGGAGTTCGAATCTCTCCAGGCGCGTTTAAAATTATGAAATATTCTTTTTATATCTTTCTAAAAAATATCGTCTATATTATGGTTATTAGTTTTCAAATTCAATGAATATCCTTCAAAATCTTAAAGAAAGTGATCCAGTAATATCAAATTTTATTAACTCAGAAAAAAATAGACAGGAAACTCATCTTGAGTTAATCGCAAGCGAAAATTTCGCATCAATTGCCGTCATGCAGGCTCAAGGATCAGTACTTACAAATAAGTACGCAGAGGGATTACCTCAAAAAAGATATTATGGAGGATGTGAATTTGTTGATGAAATCGAAGAATTAGCCATTCAAAGAGCGAAAAAATTATTTAATGCAAATTGGGCTAATGTTCAACCCCATAGTGGAGCACAGGCAAATGCTGCTGTTTTCCTAAGTCTCCTTAAACCTGGAGATACAATCATGGGCATGGATTTATCTCATGGTGGACATCTAACTCATGGATCTCCAGTAAATATGAGTGGCAAGTGGTTCAATGCTGTGCACTATGGTGTAAATAAAGAAACTAGTGAATTAAATTTTGATGAAATAAGAGAGATAGCACTAGAAACCAAACCAAAATTAATCATATGCGGATATTCTGCTTATCCAAGAACAATCGATTTTGAATCATTTAGAAAAATTGCAGATGAGGTTGGTGCATTCTTAATGGCTGATATTGCACACATCGCAGGTCTTGTAGCAAGTAAACTTCATCCAAATCCTATACCTCATTGTGATGTAGTAACTACAACTACTCATAAAACATTAAGAGGTCCTAGGGGTGGACTTATCTTATGCAAAGATGCAGAATTTGGAAAAAAATTTGATAAATCTGTTTTCCCCGGAACTCAGGGTGGGCCCCTAGAACATATTATTGCCGCCAAAGCAGTTGCATTTGGAGAAGCCTTACAGCCAGATTTTGTTAATTATTCCCAACAAGTAATAAAAAATGCCAAAGTTCTAGCTTCAACTTTAATAAATAGAGGTATTGATATCGTTAGTGGGGGCAGTGATAATCATATTGTTTTACTCGATTTAAGAAGTATAAATATGACTGGTAAAATTGCTGACTTGCTCGTAAGTGAAGTAAATATTACTGCAAATAAAAATACTGTTCCATTTGACCCTGAATCACCTTTTGTAACCAGCGGACTAAGGTTGGGTACTGCTGCTTTAACTACTAGAGGCTTTAATGAGAATGCTTTTACTGAAGTTGGCGAAATTATTGCTGATAGATTGCTTTACCCAGATGATTCAGTAATAGAAAATAAATGTAAGGAAAGAGTATTGACCTTATGTAATCGTTTCCCTCTTTATGAAAGCAAACTTGAAGCGTCAATTAAATGAGTCCTAATTCCAAGGGAGTTGAAATTCTTTCTATTGGAACAGAGTTACTTTTAGGAAATATCATAAATACAAATGCTCAATGGATTTCCGAGCAGTTATCTCAATTAGGCTTAAATCACTTTAGGCAATCAACTGTAGGTGATAATTGTGATCGGATTATAAAAGTAATTCAAGAAATATCAAAAAGAAGTAATCTTCTTATTACAACGGGTGGCTTAGGCCCCACTCCAGATGATTTAACTAATGAAGCAATAGCCAAGTCTTTTAATGTGTCTCTATATGAGAGACCTTACTTATGGGATGAAATGAAACAAAAACTTTCAAACTCAAAGCTTGAGGACGATTCCTCTAGCTTAAGGAAACAATGTTTCTTCCCAAAAAATGCTCAAATAATTAATAATCCAAGGGGCACTGCCCCAGGAATGATATGGGAGCCAATAAAAGGATTTACTATTCTTACTTTCCCTGGAGTTCCCAGTGAAATGAAAACTATGTGGGAAGAGACGGCGTGTGAATTCATTAAGACCAAATTCTCAGATAGTTATTCCTTTTTTTCTAATACTCTTAAATTTGCTGGTATTGGAGAATCTAGCGTTGCAGAAAAAATTAACGATCTATTAAATTTTAAAAACCCAACTGTTGCTCCATATGCAAATTTAGGAGAGGTTAAACTCAGAATCACAGCTAGAGCAAAAAATGAAGAGGAAGCAAAAAATATTATTAAACCTGTAAAAGAAAAATTAAAGAAAGAATTCTCAAGGTTTATTTTTGGAGAGGATAATGATACTCTCTCTAGCGTTTTAATAAAAGAATTAACCAAGAGGAACCAAACTATTGTTTTTGCTGAATCCTGCACGGGAGGGCTTTTATCTTCATCAATAACATCAATATCAGGCTCTTCTCAAGTTTTTCAGGGCAGTATTGTTTCCTATAGTAATGAGCTAAAGAATTTATTATTAAATATTTCTGAATACAAGCTTAATAAATATGGAGCCGTTTCTGAAGAAGTTTGCGAAGCCATGGCAATTAATGTAAAAAATAGATTAGGAGCAGACTGGGCAATTGCTATCAGTGGAATTGCTGGTCCCAATGGAGGAACTAAAGAAAAACCTGTTGGACTAGTATATATTTCGATTGCAGGACCAAATAATCACATTACCAATATCAAAAAAATATTTAACTCAACCCGAAACAGAATTGAAATTCAGACACTAAGTGTAAATGTGTGTTTGAACAGCCTCAGATTAATCCTATTATCGAATAGTAAGTAACTATTTTTACAAATTGAGTCAAGATACATTATTTGATAAAGTTTGGGATTTACACAAAGTTTCCAGTCTTCCTGGTGGCTCAGATCAAATTTTTATTGGTCTCCACCTTATCCATGAAGTAACAAGTCCTCAAGCATTTGGCGCTTTAAAAGACAAAAATTTAAAAGTAAAATTCCCTACTAGAACTGTAGCTACAGTCGATCATATTGTGCCAACAGATAATCAAAGCAGACCTTTCAAAGATAATCTTGCAGAGCAGATGATTGAAACACTTGAAAAGAATTGCTTACAACATAAAATAAGATTTTTTAATATTGGTAGTGGAAATCAAGGAATAGTACATGTAGTAGCTCCAGAATTGGGGCTAACGCAGCCAGGTATGACAATCGCTTGCGGCGATTCCCATACTTCAACTCATGGAGCTTTTGGCTCTATTGCTTTTGGGATAGGTACAAGCCAAGTGAGAGATGTTCTTGCTACCCAAACCATAGCCATGAATAAATTGAAGGTAAGGCAAATTTGGTGCGAAAATAAGTTATCTCATGGGGTTTACGCTAAGGATCTAGTGCTTCATATTATTAATGAACTTGGTGTAAAAGCTGGTGTAGGTTTCGCTTATGAATTCGCAGGCCCTGCTATCAATGCATTATCAATGGAAGAAAGAATGACAATATGCAATATGTCTATAGAAGGGGGCGCAAGATGTGGCTATATAAATCCTGATGAAAAGACTTTTAATTACATTAAAAATAAATTATGTGCGCCTAAAAATGAGAATTGGGATGAAGCGCTTTTATGGTGGAAATCTTTAAAAAGTGATGCAAATTCTATTTATGATGATGTAATTAAATTTGATGCCTCAAAAGTAGAACCAACCGTAACCTGGGGAATTACTCCCGGTCAGAGTGTAGGGATCAATCAACAGATTCCTCTTTTAGAAGAATTATCACCAAATGACCAATTTGTTGCTGAAGAAGCTTATGAATATATGGGTTTCAAGCCAGGGCAATCAATAAAAGATACTCCAGTAGATGTTTGTTTCATAGGCAGTTGCACAAATGGGAGGATAAGTGATTTAAGAGTTGCAGCAAAAGTATTGAAAGACAAAAAAGTCTCTGACAAAGTAAAAGCATTTGTAGTGCCAGGCTCAGAGAAAGTTGCTAATGAAGCAAAAAAAGAAGGTCTAGATATTATCTTTAAGGATTCCGGATTTCAATGGAGAGAGCCAGGCTGCTCAATGTGTTTAGCAATGAATTCAGATAAGCTAATAGGTAATCAAGTTAGTGCTAGTTCAAGCAATAGAAATTTCAAAGGAAGACAAGGGTCTCCAAGCGGAAGAACACTTCTTATGAGTCCAGCAATGGTTGCTGCAGCTGCTATAAATGGCAAAGTAAGTGACGTTAGAGAATTTATAGAGAGATGAAATCAGAATTTACCCCACCATTTGGAAAAATTACGCAAATAGTTGGGAAATGCATCTCATTGATTGGTAACGATATTGATACTGATCGAATAATTCCTGCACGTTTCTTGAAGTGTGTTAATTTTGATTCATTGGGAAAATCTGTATTTGAAGACGATAGAGAAACTTTAAAAGGAAAGCATCCTTTCGATTTAAAGGAAAACAAAAATGCCTCAATATTAATCGTTAATAGCAATTTTGGATGTGGTTCCAGCAGAGAACATGCTCCCCAAGCACTCATGAGATGGGGCATAAAAGCAATAATAGGAGAGAGTTTTGCCGAAATTTTTTATAGCAATTGTATTGCGATAGGAATTCCATGCTTCACGCTTTCTAAAAAATCAATACAAGTTATTCAAAAATATATCGATAATAAAAGTTTATTCTTAGAAATTGAACTAAAAAGTTCCTTAGCAAAATCAAAAGATTTAAATTTTAATCTTGAAATCAAGGAAAGCTCAAGAAAAATGTTTTTATCAGGAGAATGGGATGCAACTTCAACACTACTTGAGAATGAGAATTTAATTGAAGATAAATTTAAAAATTTACCCTATTTAAAATTTTAATTATTAATTGCATTTATTCAAATCCAAATAAACTAAAAGAAATTCCTCCAGCTTGATTATGAGGTTGATAAAAAACACCAAATTCATAGGATCTTTTTTTCCAATTTAATGATATTTTTGAATTTATGAATTCTCCATAATCATTTGAATCGCTATCTAAGTTTAATGTTCCACTACCTTTAAGCATAATTGGTCCATAAAGTTGTTGATCAACACCAATATCCAAAGTAAATTTGTCAGAAATCTGGTCAAATTTAAATATACTGTCTCCGTTTTTAAACTTATAAAAAGGTAATAAACTTATACGTGTATAGTCAAATGTCTTTGTCTTGAAATTTCCTAAGATTAACTCTGGGCCAAAACCGAAACCAATATATTCTTGATGATTTCCATTATTATATAAAGAATATGATCCTGCTAGTCTCGTATTTAAACTTAGACCTTTTTTAATAGGCTCATAAATGTACTCATAGGAACTATCAATAATTTTACTTTTAGGTTTATCAACACTTAATGGAATATTTTGATCTAAGGAGTAAAACAAATTAGCTTTGGGACTATCAACTAAGTTTTTACTACTTAAAGCCTCTCCTTTTAAATGTGCTAAACCTAAAGATAAAACCTCAGTTTTATTTATACCCTTTACTTCCCAAGTATGTTTTTTTTCTAATTTTGAACCATATCCTGCATAAATCTCAGTTTCCCCCAATGAACCATTCCATACTCTGTCTCTATAAACTCCGTAAAAGCTTTTATCCCATTTTGAATTTAGTAAATTTATTTCTTTTTTCAAAATAGATTTAAATCTAACCGCATCAGAAAATTTATCAGTATCTAAAGAGTTTATTTCGTTAACAATTTCCAAATCCCAATTATTAACATTACCTTTTATGTCTGATTTCAATCCAAAATTGTCAGCAAATTTGGTATCTCTTTCTACTTTTTCTCCAGTTATTGAATCTCCTTTCTTTACAAAACTCTTTGTCTTTCCATTAAGTGAGCGTTGTATTAAAAATTGTGGTTCTAAATTAATAATAAAATCATCAGATAGATTGAAGGATTTAAGTTTTCTGCCAAAAAACAACCCATCCTTATCAAGCTTGTCATAACCAATTGTCCAACTACTTTCTAGATCATTTTGTCCAGATTTATTAAGTGCTCTATTACCAAACCAAAATGGGATTGAAACATTTTCATCCAAAACCAAATAATTCAAAGATGATCTAAATCTTAATTGTTCCTTCAAAGAATAAGCTTCTAATGAATTAATCTCTAATTTTACTTGTTTAGATTGAAGGATATCATTAGAAAATATTGCTTTATTACTCTTCCATTTTTTCCCGTCTATAGTGATTCTTTTAGTAGAAAAAATCCAATTATTAACCCTATCAGGAGTATTTAAAACTTCCTTTTTTTCTAATTTAAGTAAACTTTCAATCTTATTTGAGTCTGATACGCTGAAATTTGACGACAAGTCATCTATCAAAGCATTTGTATTTATAGATCCCTTAACATCTAATAAGTAACCTTTTTTACTAATAAAGCTGTACTGTAATTGTGAAACTTTAAATACTTGATCCCCAATGATCAAGATGACATTTCCTTGAGCACTAATTGCTTTATTTGACTTATCGTAGGTTAAATTGTCAGCTTTAAGAAGTTTTCCTCTGTACGAAACAGATACGTTACCTTCTGCATAAATAACGTCATTTATTTCGGACTGCTTATCAGATTGGATTACTATCTCATTATGCTTTTCGCTAATGAAAGCTAGAGTTGCTTTTGATTGATTTAAAAGTTTTTTCTCAAATAAAATTCCCTCCAAATTCTCTTTAAATGAAAGACTTAGCAAATTTGTTGAGTACTCAGAATAAGGAATTTTTAAACGACTTAATTTAATTCTTAAATTATTTTCATTTCTATTAGTTTTTTCTAAATCTTCTGATTTTGATGGCTGTGTAAAATTAATAAATAAAAGAGAAGTGATTATTATTTTTTTTAATATATCTGAAATCAAAATCAATAAAATTTTTAATTAATTAATCTTGAGGACTCTCTAAGTCTTTTCTATTTGGTGTTCTTGTAGGATCACTAGCTAGGAATCCGAATAGAAATATTCCAACAAAGAAAAAAACGATGGTGTAAACAGAAATTTTTAAGGCAAGCATGGAAAAACGTGTGCTGACAGATTTATATCCTATTAAATTTATATTTAATTTATGGTAAAAGGTTTACTTTTTGTATTTTTGGAAAATTTTGAAATACTTTATACAAATTAATCATTAATTATTAATCATCATGATCATCCCAAGGATCTGTAAGCTTTGCAGCTTTTGGTCCGAAAGCAGTCCAAAGTCCAAAACCAGTTAGAGCCAGAAGTAATGCCAGGATAGTTACTGCTACAGAGACAGCAGGATCGGGAGCAGATGATAAAGTTTGCATCAATTTTGCTAAGTTTGTAAACACTTTATGTATAAGTTCTTATACAATAGCGAAATAATAACCGATTTAGTGAATTTAACATGGGTCAAAAAACAGCTTTAGGAAGTCTTTTAAAAGCAATTGGCAATTCAGGTCAAGGAAAAGTTGTACCTGGCTGGGGAGCAGTACCTGTTATGACAGTCATAGGATTATTACTACTGGTTTTTTTAGTTATCCTTCTACAGATTTATAATCAATCTCTTCTTCTACAGGGTTTCTCAGTGGATTGGAACGGAAACTAACTTCCTGAAAATTTTTTAAAAAGTTATCTTAATTTATATAAAAATTCCAATTAGTTTTTTATTGGATTTTTTGTTTTAATTTGCTATTTATAGGTTTTGAGATATTTATAATTCTCAATGAAGGAAAGATTTAAAAATAGCTCATGAATGAAATATATTTAATTGGATTGGGGAATCCTGGAAAAAAATATTCAAATAGTAGGCATAATATAGGTTTTCTTCTTCTTGAAAATTTCTCGAAAAAATATAATACAAATTTTTTATTAAAAAATAAACTTAAAAGTTTCTGCTCAGAATTCAAAATCAATGATTCCACTTACAGGTTATTTTTACCCAATACCTTTATGAATAATAGTGGTGAGGCAGTTCTAGCAATCGTAGATTGGTACAAAATTAATTTAGACCAGATTTTTGTGATATTAGATGATAAAGATCTTCCACTTGGAAAAATAAGATTTAGAAAAAAAGGGAGTTCAGGAGGCCATAATGGTCTTAAAAGCATCATTGAAAAATTACATACTCAGAACTTTAAAAGAATAAGAATTGGAATTGGTGCTCCTCCTTCAACAAGAGAAACCAATCATTTCAATACAATTTCACATGTATTAGGCAATATTTCTTCAGAAGAAAAATCAGTATTGGACAAAGTATACATAAGGGTAATAGATACTCTTGAAGAGTTACATGCAAAAAAAGATGATTATATTATAAATAAATTGAATTCTTTTAATAAAGACCAACCATAAAAATGCGTTCAAAACCGGAAACAATTGCCAATGTAAGCGTTAAAGAATATAGCTTTTCAAAAAAACAAATTAAGGGGATTGTAGAAGCTAGTCAATTTAAATGGAACTTCACATGGTCCTTTAATAAAGGTTCTTTATTAGTGAATCCTCCTTTAGGAAGAGCATTAATTGAGGATGCCCTATTAAGGTTTTTATTGAAAAAAGATTATAAACTAGAAGCAGGTAATGAATATAAATTTACTATTTCAGCCAAGTTTTAATATCAATATTTTCAGACAAAGTGAATTTATGATTACAATAATCTTCCAAGATTATTAAGGCTGACAAGGCATCTAGATTTTTATTCATAATGAGAATTTCTTTTGGTAAAAAACTTTTTAAACCTCTAGTTGGGAAAATTTCAAAATATCTTTTTTTAGCTCTTAAAGTTGTATTTTTCTCTTCAACAATAATTAGATCATTCCCTATAAAATCAAGTTTTTCTATATTTTGTTTACTAGTAGTTCCATTACCTATTATAACTTTTGATATATTTTCAGAACCATTTAAATTTTTTACATAATTTGGGAGGAATTCAGTATTAAGGACTATTGCTTGATCAACTTTTTTTTTTGGCAAATCAACCAATACCAACCCACACTTACATTTACCAGGATCAATAGATATCAATTTAAACATAATAGATTAAAGTCCAGTAACATTTAACTCAACTATTATTGCTTCTGCAGTTTTACTATCTCTTAAAGATACAACCTCTAAAAGATATTTATTCTTTTGGTTTATTTTTATATAATCTCCAGTTTTTTTAATAAAATCCCCTCTGGTATTAATTTCATTGACGATAGATCCTCTTGACTTGATTTTGTCTCTAGTTTTTTTCAACAAATTGGTGACTGTTGATTTGATATTTAAAAAATCGGAATTTTTGTTTTCAAGAATCTGGCTAGTTATAACTTCCCCTCCACTCACAATAGTTTGATTTTCAAGCAATTCTGGGTATACAAAAACAAAATTATCTCCTTTCAAAACATTTGTTGCTGCTTTAATCAATATGATCCAATTCCCTTCTTTTTCCGTAACTCTCTCAATTGTATTAATATCACTAGGTCTCCACAAAAGAATATTTTTTATTTCTTTTTTACTAGGAATGACAATTTTCTGAACATATCTATCTGCACTATTGTAGATCTTTCCGAGATCTAATTTTATATTTGGATTAGAAATAACTTCTCCAATAAATAAAGTTTGTCCTCTTTTAATAACTACATTTCCACTTCTAAATTCTTTAACATCACTTTTTAATTTATTTAATTCTTTTTCTTTATTATTAATCTTATCTTCTAGCCTCTTCCTTTCTTCTTGCAGAGGAAGAAGCGCCTTTTTACTCTCATCCAAAGTTTTCTGTAAAAAAGGAATATCAACAAAAAGTCTTTGCCTAAATTCTTCACTAACTAAAATCAATAATCCAATAGATATTGCACTAATAAAACCTCCAGTTATTATCGTTACAATTGTCGCAGTTTTCTTTGGTCTTAATTTTAAAATACTAAATCTGGCTTTACCAATCTTTGTACCAAGTAGGTCCCCAAATGGTGCAATTAATCCTCCAAGTAATATTAAAAAAGTAATTAAAATCCAGGCCACACTATTTCATACACTCTTTACATCATAATTAATGATGAATCAATTAAATCTTTTTGCAAGAGCTATTGGGTCAAATACTGTAATCTTTTTTCTTTCGATATTAAGGAGCCCAGAATCCTTTAAATCCCCCAATAATCTTGTAATCGTTACTCTTGTTGAACCTATAGCTTCCGCAATTGCTTGATGTGAAAGTCTTAAATCAATTGTAATACCTTTTTCACTCGCAACTCCAAAGTCTCTACAAAGGACCATTAAAAAACTTACCAAACGAGAAGACATATCTCTATGAGTTAGAGTTTCTATCATCGTTTCTGTTTGTAATATCCTACTTGAAAGACCCTGTAATAACAATAGACCTACAGAAGCATCTTCCTCTATTGCTCTTAAAACAGAATTCGCGGGTGCTGTTATCATTTCTACTCTTGTGAATGCTATGGCATGATAAAAACGATCAGATCTATGACCTGTTAAAAGAGATAAAACACCAAAGAGACTATTTTCTCTTAATAGAGCAACAGTTATCTCTTCGCCTGACTCATATACTCTCGACAATCTTACTGCTCCTCTCCTTATCAAATACACCCTCTCAGCAGGATCTCCAGGGAAAAATATTGTCTTAGATCTCTCAACCATTTCTGTACTTGCCCCCTCTAGACCTTTAATTACTTCCATTAAAGTTCTATTGATTGGAAAGCGTTCTCCAACAGAGTTAATTTTACTTTGTCCGGATTGTTGCGAATTAAAGCGGCTGAATCCTCGAGAAGAAGGTATCATAAATATCTTTACTAATAAAAAACTTAAGAAGACACCATAAAATATCTTGTATCAACAGTAACAATTTTCAATTCTTTTCATTTCCATATGAGATTCTCTTCGCTATTTCTAAGTTTTTCAAAGCTTTTTTTAAGTAAAATTACACTATATGCAGTGTGAATAAATTCAAATTATACTGCATGTAGAAAAGAATCTAAAATAATGCTAATTAGTTCATCTAATAGTTATTCCAAAAGTAATTCTGATTTAGTAAATATAAGTTCTGCTAAAAAAATAAACTTAAAAAAATTTACACAAAACGGGCAAATACAAATCTATCGATCTTCCTATAGAGGGAGTTACTCTTCTATCATTAGAGATTGTTTAAGAAACGCAGCAATAGGCAGAAAGGTACTTTTAGTGCAATTTATGAAAGGAGGGGTAAAACAAGGAATTTCTAATAAAGTCAAACTTTGTGGAAATTTAACTTGGTTAAGATCAGAACATTCCTTTGATCAATATCATCATGAAGAAATTGAAAATAATCCCAATTTAAAAAAATCTATTCATGAATCTACTTATGAATTATGGAATTTCTGCAAAAAAGAATTACTTTCTGGTGAAAATGATCAAATCATACTGGATGAAATATTTCTTGCAATTGAGATGAAAATTATCGATAAGGATGACTTGATTTCAACACTTGAAAACCGATTTATATCAGGAGATGTAATCCTTACTGGTACAGATATTCCTAAAGATTTATTATTAATGGCCAACCAAATTACCGAACTTCGCTCATAAACCAATGCTTAAAAATGATCTATGGATAAATCAAAAAGCGTCCGAAGGAATGATAAGCCCCTTCCAATCAAATTTGGTAAGGCATCTTGAACCTAATAATAAGCAAAAACCAGTTTTAAGTTATGGATGTTCATCCTATGGCTATGATTTAAGACTCTCATCTAAAGAATTCCTAATATTTAGACATATTCCAGGTACTGTTATGAATCCTAAAAGGTTTAATCCTGATAACTTAGAAAAAACTATTCTTCATCATGATGATGATGGAGACTACTTTATTCTTCCTGCACATTCCTATGGTTTAGGGGTGGCTTTAGAAAAAATGAAAGTACCAGAAAATATAACTGTAATATGCATAGGAAAAAGTACTTACGCCCGACTTGGAATTATAGTTAATACAACACCTGCAGAAGCAGGATGGGAAGGCCACCTAACTTTGGAGTTTAGCAATAGTTCGGGTGCGGATTGCAGAATTTATGCTAATGAGGGCATCTGTCAACTACTCTTTTTTGAAGGTGATCCTTGCGCTACTACATATGAAGATAGGAGAGGGAAATATCAAAATCAACCAGAGAAAGTAACGCTAGCAAAGATTTAAAATGAGTAAAGTTGAACTGATTTCATTAACTCCTGATGCAGAAAAAACAATGGCTTATATTGCAAGAGTTAGTAATCCAAAAAATCAAAAAAACGAAGATTTTTCAAAATTATTGAGTTATTGCATTAAAAATGAACATTGGAGTGTATTTGAACAGTCATTTATGACCTTACAAATAGAAACCAATAGAGGGATTGCAGCTCAAATTTTAAGACATAGATCATTTACTTTCCAGGAATTTTCACAGAGATACGCAGATAGTTCTCAATTGGGTAATATTCCTTTACCAGAGTTGAGAAGGCAAGATTTTAAAAATAGGCAAAATTCAATTCCTGACCTCCCTGATCAATTAAAAAATAGATTCAATGCAAAAATTGCATCACATTTTCAAGCTGCTTCAGAATTATATGAAGATTTACTTGCTGAAGGAATCGCTAAAGAATGTGCACGATTTGTTTTACCATTAGCGACTCCAACGAGAATCTACATGTCTGGATCATGCAGATCATGGATACATTACATTCATTTAAGATCGGCTAATGGTACGCAAGAAGAGCACAAGTCTATTGCTCAAAATTGCAAGTCTATTTTCAAAAAAAGTTTTCCGATTGTATCAAAATCTTTAGATTGGTAAGAATTATCCATGACTACGGGGATTAACCTGAATATTCCTATTTTCTTTAATTATTGAAAATTCAGTATTAAGGATTTCTTCCTGAGATTTTGATTCTCTACTAAGTTGATCGATAGAACGTCTTATTGTTTTTTCTTCTTGTTTACCAATAAAAGTAGATATTAGATTACCTTTTTCATCAAAAAGATTCACTTGAGGAATACCATTTACGCTGAATTGGCGTATGTAATTATCCCATTTTTGATTATCAACATTTAAAAAAACAAAATTAATATCCTTTTCGTATTCGTCTTTTAAAGTAGACACTTTTGGAGCCATTTCTTTACAAACTTCACACCACTCAGCATAAAATTCAAGAAAGGTTGGCTTGTTGTTTTTAAAAGCTATTTCAGGATCAACAGATAATTCGCCAAAACTCTTAAGAAGGAAAGTTGATTGAAAAAAGAGATTTCGAGACAAAACCAAAGAAATAAAAAATACTGCAACTAGCAAAACGAGTATTAGTTTATAACTTCTTTTTAATAGCGACTCTCCACTCTCAGATTGCATTATAAACTTTTATTAACTAAGGATATCTTAGATAATTTCAACAAATAAAGAGAATTAAAGTCGGTCACCTTTTAATCAACTGATAAAATAAGAAAAAAATAATTACCCAAATACCCTCTATTCCTGGAATCTAATTATGCAATCAATCTTTGGAACTGATGGGATAAGAGGAATATTTAATAAAGATATAACTTATTCTCTAGCCTATAAAGTTGGATATGCTTTAGGTTTGAATTTAGAAAACAAAAATCCAATATTAATTGGAAGAGATACGAGGATTAGCGGAGATGTTCTTTTTCAAGCGATAACAAATGGTATAAATGCGAGTGGCAAAAAATTTATAAATCTTGGAATATGCCCCACCCCAGCTATCCCTTTTTTAATTAAACAAGAACAAATGAGTAGCGGAATTATGATATCTGCCAGTCATAATCCCCCCGAATATAATGGCATAAAGATCTTTGATCATAATGGTCAAAAAATCACCAAATATTTTGAAAATAAAATTCAAAAATGTGTTGAAGAACAGCATCAAAATCAATCAGTTTCGTCGAGGGAGAGCTCTTTAAGTACCAATAAAGAGCTTATGAGTATTTATATGAAAAGCCTCACCCAAACAATGGGCGGAGGAAATTTAAGCGGTATGAAAATAATATTAGACACATGCCATGGATCAGCGACAACTTGCGCAAAAAAAATTTTTCAGAACCTTGGAGCTGATGTAAAAGTAATCAATAATTCAAAAAATGGTTCAAAAATTAATATGAAATGTGGTTCTACTAATCTCGAACCATTAAAAAAAGCATTAGAAAAAAATCCTGCAGATATAGGTTTTAGCTTTGATGGTGATGCTGATAGAGTAATTGGACTAGATTCTGAAGGGAATGTATTAGATGGAGATCATATTCTTTTTCTTTGGGGTAGAGAGCTTATGGATCAAAAGATGCTTACAAATAATTTACTAATATCAACTCAAATGGCAAATTTAGGTTTTGAAAAGGCTTGGAACAAAATTGGTGGGACTTTATATAGAACTGATGTAGGTGATAAATATGTTCATGACGCAATTAGAGAAAAAAGAGCTGTTTTAGGAGGAGAGCAGTCAGGTCATATACTCTCAAAAATTAATGACTTTTCCGGAGATGGGATATTGACCGCACTTCAAATTGCAAAATATTGTAAAAATAAAAATATTACTTTAAATGATTGGCTTAAAAGCAGTTTTGAACCTTTTCCTCAAAAACTAACCAACATCCATTTAGATTTTAACTTTCATAAAATAAATCCAAAAACCAAATCCATAATTGATAAAACTATAAAAAGTTACCAGACAAAAAACTCAGATGACTCTAGAATTTATATAAGACCTAGTGGTACAGAACCTTTAATGAGAGTTCTTGTTGAGGCTAAGAATCAGAAAAAAGTTCATTATTTATCAGGCGAAATAACAAAAAAACTCTCTTTTGAAATCAAGAAAATAATGAATTAATTCCGAGTCAGATTTTTATATAAATCCTTTCAAAAATATCAAGTTGATTATCAATAACATACTTCTCCCTGTTAGTTTTAATTTTATTTGGATTAAAACTATCAGAATAATTAAAGTCCTGTTGATCTGTTTTTTTAAAATTAAAATTACTTGCTATGGTGAAATCCATATAATCAAATAAATCCTTTACATCTGTTTTTATAAAGATTAGTGTTCCTCGTTGCAAATAATTTGAGAGAATATTAATAAATTCTGGCTGAATTATGCGCCTTTTATAATGTCTCTTTTTAAACCATGGATCGGGAAAGTTAAAAGAAATACTTTTTAAATTGCTTATGATAAATTTACTCTGATCGTCATTCAAAATATTATGGGCATTGCCAAATACAAAATATAAATTATTAATTTCTTTTTCTCGGGCTTTTAATTTAGCAGTTTTAACTAATTTCTCACGAATTTCAATTCCTAAATAATTCCAACTGGTGTTAATTAAAGCCAAATCAAATAGAAATTCACCAGCAGCACAACCTATATCCAAATGAAGATTTAATTTAGAATCACCAAACATTTCAACCAAAGAAGGGATTTTCTCAATTTCGTTGAAATTTCTACTTAGCGGATTTACGTGCTGTCTCATGCAATTATCAATCTATTCCATGGTGATAATATAAAGATGCATAATATTCACAACTATGACAATAGTAAGTTAATGAGTAACAGTTTGATGTTTAATTATTATGTATATAAAAAGCAAAAGTTTTGAACGTTTTTAATCAACTTTCTATTTGGCTATCTTTTCAACTTTCAATAATTTTCCTTATTGGTATTCCTATTACATTATTTGTTTGGTCAATTAAAAAAAGAAATAAAGCAGTAAATAAACTTCTATCAATTTATTGGAAAATATCCCCTTTATTTTTTATAAGCCTTCTACTTTTAATAGGTAAGTATAATTATGCCCTTGTTATTACAAATATTTCAACATTATTGATGACAATTTCAGTTTGGTTTTGGAATGATATTAATGATGAATTAAAAGAATATAATCTTTCTTACGCCCTTACCACAACGACAAAAGTATGGAGATGGTGTCTGACTTTTATATCTCTCAATTTCCTAATACAAAGTTTACGAAACTTGAACTGCTTTTCTTTTGTAAATTCTGCTGCATGTGAAATATGGCTTAAGCCTTCTTCAAATTTGTATACTATCATCAAAAATTTGTTTAATTTCCTGTTCGGAGCTAACTTTACTCAGCCGATAGCTAAATTTTTAGGATTATTTTCATTATTAATCTTTACTTTAGGACTGATTCAATGGTCAATAATAAAATTACCTAAAAATGGAAGAAACTCTAGCTTCTCAGAAAATGAAGGAAATTGATTTTTTAAATAATCTAGAAAAAATAAGTTCCTTGATACCAAATAGAATTCTTAAAATTGAAGGTAATATTTTAAATAAAAATCAAAAAGAACATTTAGAAATAATTATTTTCAAAGGGTTCAGTAGCTCTACTACTCATCCAATTGAAATAGATTTAGAAAAAAAAGTTATTGAATCAAAGTACATAATTACAAACTTTAAACTTTATAAAGCACCCTTAACAGAAACCAAAAGTAACTTTATAAGAGAAAATCAAAATCCAGTTTTCTTTTTAAATAAAAAAAACTGGATTTAAGTAAATTCAAGATTAATAATATTAGAACATCTTTTACATAATTTGGTGTTTTGGATGCCAGTAAAGGTTTCTTTTTGATAATGCCAACATCTATCACATTTTTGGCCATCAGATTTTAAGATTTGGATCTTCCCGAGTCCGTTGTTATCAATAATTAGAGAATCATTGACCAAATCAGTTACCACTTGAAAATTTGAAACAATAAGCCAATCCCTAAATAAATCAACTTCTTCATTACCAAATTTTTTTAGCCAAGACAGAGAATCATTTACAACTTTATCTTCAGGTAAAAAATTCACTTCTGTTTCCAAAGCTGCGCCAATTATTTGTTTATTTCTACAATTTTCTATTGCCTTGTTAATTTCAACTCTCAAAATTCTTAAATTTGCAATATGTTCATTTAGGGTCTCATTTTTCCATGACTGCGAAAAGACCGGCCATCCTCTTTGAAAAACTGATTTTTCTTTAGTTGAATATGGAATATTTTGCCAAATATCTTCAGCCATATGACAAAGCACTGGAGAAATAAGTACGGCTAAATTTTCAACAACTTTTGACATGACGAACTGACAAGATCTTCTCCTAAATTCTGATTTAGAACTGACATATAACCTATCCTTCGCAATATCCAAATAAAAATTTGATAGATCTACAACGCAAAAACTTTGCAAAATTTGGAAAAATTTTGAAAATTCATAATTTTCATAAGCGTTTGATATTTGATCTGTAACCTCAACTAATCTGCCTAACATCCATTGATCTAAGAGAGGCAATTGATCAATTTCAAAACTGTCAATTTTAGGATCATAATCATGAATATTACCTAGAAGATATCTTGCAGTATTACGAACTTTTCTGTATACGTCTGAAAGTTGCTTGAGTATATTTGAGCCAATTGGAACGTCAACAGAATAATCTACAGAGCTTACCCATAATCTTAAAACATCCGCACCATAAGCAGGGTCAGTTTTTTTATTATTACCTCCATTAATAATTATATTTGGATCAACAACGTTTCCTAAAGATTTACTCATTTTTCTTCCGTTTTCATCAAGTGCAAAACCATGAGTTAATACTTTCTTATATGGAGGTTTATTATTTACTGCAACAGATGTTAGCAAAGAAGACTGAAACCATCCTCGATGTTGATCTGAGCCCTCTAAATAAAGATCGGCTGGATACTTTAATTCACTTCTTAATTCACATACTGCCGCCCAGCTAGATCCTGAATCGAACCAAACATCCATTGTATCTGTTCCTTTTTTCCATAGATCTGATTCTTTTGCATAATTCTCTGGCAAAAGATCTTTAACATCCCAATCCCACCAAATATCTGCTCCATGTTCACCAAAAAGTTCTTGAATATGATTAATTATCTCTTTGTTAAGGAGAATGTCATTACCATTTTTTTTATAAAAAACTGGAATAGGTACTCCCCATGACCTTTGTCTAGAAATACACCAATCTCCTCTACCAACAACCATAGAATAAATTCTTTTCTTTCCAGTCTCTGGCATCCATTCAACATCTTCGATTGCATTTAAAGCAGATGATCTAAAGCCATTTACGGATGCAAACCATTGTTCTGTTGCCCTAAAAATAGTTGGTTTTTTGGTTCTCCAATCATACGGATATCTATGCTTATAGTTTTCTTGTAATAAAAGCAAATTATTTCCTTTTAAATGTTCAATAATTAAATCATTTGCATCTTTCAGGACATTTGATCCTTTGAATTGACCAGAATATTCATTTAAGTTGCCTTTTTCATCAACAACACATGTTATTGGTAATTCATATTTTTGACCTACATTAAAATCATCTATTCCATGGCCAGGAGCAGTATGAACAATTCCAGTCCCTGATTCTGTAGTAATATAGTCTCCTCCAATTACAATTCTGCAATTTTTATTCTTAGAAGGATGTTGATATTCAATATTTTCCAATTTAGAGCCTTTAACTTCTAGAAGCACCTTGAAATCTTTATTAAATTTCTTACTTATTTCAGAAGCTAAATCCTGTGCAAAAAGATAAATTCGTTTCTCTTCATCGATAGCAAAAACATAATTTATTTTTGGATTTACTGCAACTGCTTCATTTGCAGGTATGGTCCAAGGAGTAGTGGTCCAAATAGTTATGAAAGAATTATTTTGAAAAAAATCTTTTTTGATATTAAGATTTTCTTGGATGAAATTTAATAAAATTTCCTCAGGTATTTTTGTGATTTTTAATGAAACATAAATACTTTTTGAATAATGTTCATCAGGATATTCTAATTCTGCTTCTGCAAGTGCAGTCCTTGAGCTTGGACTCCAATGCACAGGTTTAAGACCTCGATATATATAGCCATTTAAAAACATTTTTCCAAATACTCCAATCTGAGCAGATTCATAACTTTTCTTAAGAGTTAAGTAAGGATTATTCCAATCTCCCCATATGCCCCACCTTTTAAAACCCTCCTTTTGATTATTAATTTGGATATGTGCATAATCTGTAGCTTTTTTTCTTAAATTTAAAGTGTCAAGATTCTTTCTTTCATCAGATTTTAAATTTTGAAGAACTTTTAATTCAATAGGTAATCCATGACAGTCCCAGCCAGGTACGAAATGAACCCTAAATCCTCTTAAGGTTTTGTACTTATTAATTATGTCTTTTAAAACTTTATTAAGGGCATGACCCATATGAAGCGCTCCATTTGCATAAGGAGGGCCATCATGTAATGTAAATATTTCGCCTGAATTACTTGAACCTAATTGGAAATCAATATCATTGTTAGCCCAGAAATTCTGAATCTCGGGTTCTCTCAAAACTGAGTTAGCACGCATCGAGAAGTCAGTTTTTAATAAATTTAAAGTTTCTTTATAAGAAAAGTCTGATTTTTGTTCTTTGCTATTTTGAGATTTCATACGACGATATAAGAAATATTGGTGATCAAAAGAATTGTTTAAATAAATCTAATTTATTATATTCTTTCTTAAATGAACTGTAGTTTTTTGGGGATGTTTAAAATAACTAGTTTACTTGATTTCAGACTTTTATATTATCATTTTTATCATTTCTTACCCACTTTTTTTGGGTTGTATTTTTATTTTTGCTACCAAAATTAAAAAAATTTGAAGGTTTCTTAAAATCACCAAATCCCAAATTAATAGATCCTAATATTTTCGATAAGTTATTTTTAAACTCCAAAAACGTAGTTATTTTTTTCTTTTCGTTATCTGTCAATTGGAACCATCTAGATAAAAAAAGTTCTACTAGATAAAAAATAACTAGTACTGTTAAAAAAAGAAAAATTACAAAAAATGATTCATCTAATGTTTTATTTTTAATTATTAATATCAATCCTATTAATAAATTTAAAAAAGCTCTTATTAAGTCTTTTGGTTTACCGAGCTCAAGATAAATTATAGGAACAGTTAAATATATGGTACCAACTAAAATATAAAAGGTTCCCAAATAAAATACCAAACTATTCATTAATTTAACTACTTAATTAAAGTATAAGATTTGATATAGATAAGCAAACTATCTATCAGAATTTCCCTAAGTGCGGTCGGGGAGACTTGAACTCCCACACCCGAAGATACGAGTACCTAAAACTCGCGCGTCTACCAATTCCGCCACGACCGCTCAAATAAAATAATAATTGAAAGAGGTTTATTTTTAAAATTTTTTTTCTCAAAGATGATTAATTTGACACATTAAAATTAAATTAAAAATCTCTTAAAAGAAATTTTTTATGTTTGTTCATGCAATCCTCTTAAAATATTAGTTATATTGTTCTAAGAATATAAGAAACGATTTCAAACTTAACCAGTAAAAATACAATCAAAAATACTAATTCATCAAAAACATTTAACTGGCAAAAAGAGATTAAAAATTACGTAGATCCGCCAAGTTTTTGGAATCCAACATTAGGTTTATTTTTTGGCGGTTATTTTCTTGCTTTTCTTAGCATATGGCAATGGTATAGGGGTGTTTGGCCTTTACCTTTACTTGTAGCCACTGCGTTTTTAGCTTTACATATTGAAGGTACTGTTATTCATGATGCATGTCATAAAGCTGCTCATCCAGTTCCTTGGATAAATCAAGCCATGGGCCATGGTTCAGCTATTTTGTTAGGTTTTAGCTTCCCAGTTTTTACGAGAGTTCATTTACAACATCATATTCACGTAAATCACCCCAAAAATGATCCAGATCATATTGTCAGTACTTTTGGTCCCATTTGGCTAATTGCTCCAAGATTCTTTTATCATGAGGTGTTTTTCTTTCAAAGAAAACTTTGGCGAAAATATGAATTACTACAATGGGGAATTGAAAGATCCATATTCATAACAATTATCTTGGCAGGTTTGAAATTTGACTTTATGAATTTAATTTATAATTTATGGTTCGGACCAGCATTAATGGTGGGAGTCACTTTAGGAATATTTTTTGATTATCTGCCCCATAGACCTTTTAGATCGAGAAATAAATGGATAAATTCTAGAGTTTATCCAAGCAAGTTTATGAATTTATTAATAATGGGACAAAATTACCATCTCATCCATCATCTTTGGCCCTCGATTCCTTGGTTTGAATACAAAGTAGCCTACGAAAAAACGAAGCCACTATTGGATATGAAAGGCTCACCTCAAAGGGTTGGGATATTTGAAAGCAAAGAAGACATTTTTAACTTTATTTATGATTTATTAATAGGTGTTAGGAGTCATAGCAAGAAGAGAGGAAAAATAAGAAAAATTATAAATCTATATCCTGGCTTTAAAATGAAAAAATTTTTACTAAAGATTGTCAATAAAACATTTATAGGAAGCAGCTAACTCATTCATTCAAAATTTTTGGGACTTTAAAGTATTCATCTTCTCTAGAGGGTGCTAAGTCTAAAAGCTCCTCTTTACAATCAAAATTTTGTTTTTTGTCCTTTCTAAAAACATTGATTACCTCAATTGCCCTAGTAGTGCAAGGCACTTCGTTTGTATCGATTTCTTCAAGTTGTTTTATATATTCCAATATTTTTTCTAATTGTTCTGCGTGATTATTAATTTCATTTTCGTTAAGTTCCAATCTCGCTAATTCTGCAACTTTTCTTACTTCATCTTTAGTTATCTTTGTCATGCCTTTAATACTTTTATAAAAAATAATTTCTTTAAAATAATTATATATGTTACTTGTAAATTTCCAAATATAAAGCAGTATTCACTTCTTTTTAAAAATCAATTTCATTTGTATAGACTATATTATCTTTCTCAGCTAAATATAATATAGGATTAGTCTAAAACAATAAAAGAAGACATATTTCCAAAAAATTTCTTTTATCGGCACTCTAAACTTGTTGCCCCTGATTTGATAGGTTGCTATCTCATAAACAACAATGAGAAAGATCAAGTTAAGGGGATAATTGTTGAAACCGAAGCTTATTCACAGGAAGAAGAGGCCTGTCATGGCTTTCGGAAAATAACTCAATCAAATAAATCGTTGTTTGGTAAACCTGGAACATTCTATATTTATAAATCCTATGGCATACATCATTGTTTAAATATAGTTACTGATAAAGAAAATTTTGCGAGTGGAGTATTAATCAGGGCAGTTTTCATCTCTAACAAAAATGAAAGATTAGCTTCTGGACCTGGCCTAGTTACTAAGACATTCGGTGTAGACTTATCATTTAATTCACTTGAAGTTATAAATAACAAATCTTTATGTATTACTCAAAGAGACTCGAAGATAGAGGAAAAAGATCTTATTCAAACTACAAGAATTGGCATATCAAAGGCAAAAAATATAAAATGGCGTTGGTATCTCAAAAATAGTAGGAGTGTAAGTAAAAGATTAAAAGGTGACAGAACACCTAAATTTTAATAATCATTTATCTTTTAAACGTAATGCAAATTTGGCCTCATAAACATATCCACACACTCGCTAATTTTTCAATTCAAGATTATGAATCAGTATTCGAATTAGCTGATAAATTTGATGCATTAAAGAATGCAGGAACAAAAAAGATACCTGCCTTACAAGGCACTTTGGTAACATCATTGTTTTTTGAAGCTAGTACAAGAACAAAGAATAGCTTTGAACTTGCAGCAAAAAGATTATCGGCAGATGTACAAACTTTTGCGCCATCCTCTAGTTCTTTAACAAAAGGTGAAACAATAATTGATACTGCCATAACTTATTCTGCTATGGGGGCAGATACATTAGTTATAAGACATTCATCAAGTTACATAACCTTTGAGATCGCTAAAAAACTTGATGCGATAAATTCTAAGACTTCGGTTCTTAATGCGGGAGATGGATTACATAGTCACCCTAGTCAAGGATTGCTCGACATCTATACATTAATAAAATTCTTTTCCAAAAAATCACTGGATCCAGAGATTTTAAATTCCAAAAAAATCTTAATAATTGGCGATGTTAATCATTCAAGGGTCGCAAGATCAAATCTTTGGGCTTTGAGTGCATTCGGCGCTGACGTAATCTTATGTGGTCCTAAGACTTTAATACCTGATGAATTTATAAATTTTTTAAAAACCCCTGCGCCCAATCAAAAAGAAGATCCTGTTAAATCAAGAGGCTCTATAAAAATTTCTAGATCATTAGAAGAATCAATAAAAATTGCAGATGCAATTATTGTTTTAAGACTCCAGAAAGAGAGAATGATGGAGAATTTATTAAGCAGCATCGATTCATATAGTTTGGATTATGGCTTAACCCCAGAGAAATTATCTTTGAATAGTAAGGAAATTCCAATTCTTCATCCTGGACCCATTAATAGAGGTATTGAAATAAGCAGTAAAATAGTAGATGAATATCCTAATTGTTTAATCAATAATCAAGTTTCGAATGGTATACCGATAAGAATGGCTTTACTTTATTTATTACAGAAATACAACAAATAAATTTATAGCAACTTAAGACTCTCAGTAAAGAATCCGTAAAATAATCCCAATCTTAAAGAATCCAATAAAAGAACCAAAAATTTATTTTTCCTCTTTAGTCGAAAACTTCTTCTTAGAACTATTAAAATTTCAATAAAAACTACTGATAAGAAAGCAGCTACCGGGTCCATGATTTCCACAACAGCACTTACCATTCCAAGAGAACTTCCAAAAAAGTAGCCAATCAAAAGTATAATTATTGATGTTGAATATCTTCGCCATGGATTATTAGCCCAAATACTTATTGTCTGAATATTTTCTACAATCTTTAATTGAAATTTTGTCTTTTGAGGTCTTAAAACCATTATGCTTTAAATTAAGCCGCTTCAGAGTTTGATTGAATTCTAGTATTACCCTCTACTAATTCAAGTAATACCTCCAGCTGAGCCATAATTCCTCTTAGTTCTCCTGGTTCAGGAAAAAGGTCGTCTTCTTTAATGCTTAACTGCATTTCTCTTAGTTCTTGCCTTAAATAGCGAATGTGACTAATTACTTGCTCTCTCTTAGTTTGCGACATAGTTTTGATTCAAACCATTAACATATTAAATGAGAATTTTTTGATCAAAGAGAATTTGCATATTTATGACTGAAAATGAAGATAATTGACTTAAAAAAGCTTTAATACAAATATTGTCTTTCTAAAAATCTGCATATTCTTGAAAGTTTGTAATTAACACTTTTATTTATTTTTAAATAATTACTTGAAGCTTTATTATTAAAGAATATTGGCTTTTCTCAAGATGAAATCCATTTCTGAAAATCAAATAAGTGAGGAACTAGTAAATTCTTTTGACGAAGAAATGACCCTTGAGCTAGCTAAAAGGCTAGAAGAAGATAACTACAATACTCCATTTGATGGTTTAAAAGACTGGCACTTACTGAGGGCTCTTGCAATTAATAGACCTGAATTAACAACTAACTATATCCATCTTCTCGATCAGGAACCTTTCGATGAAAACTAAAAGTAAGGACTCCAAAATAAAAGTTCTTTTATTAATAACGGGGAGTATTGCAGCTGTAAGAATTCCATTATTAGTTAGCCAATTAGCGAAAGAAAATTATGAAATAAGATGCGTTTTATCTGAAAATGCAGAAAAATTAATAAAGCCGCTTTCTCTCTCGATCTTGAGTAGAAACCCTTGCATTTTAGAAAATGATCAATGGTCAAATAATCAATCAACACCTCTTCACATAGAACTAGGTAATTGGGCTGATATTTTAATCATTGCCCCTTTAACAGCAACAACATTAGCAAAATGGGTAACTGGAAATGCAGAGGGATTGATTCCAAGCATCTTAATAGCAAATATAAAGCCAATTATTGTTGCACCAGCAATGAATACACAAATGTGGCTAAATAAAGCTGTCCAAAAAAATTATGAGAATTTACAGAATTACGAAAATGTTTTGTCTTTACAACCAAGTGAAGGCCTCTTAGCGTGTGATGCTATTGGCATCGGCAAGATACCTCCAAATGATTTAATCCAATTAGCTCTTGAATTTATAGCTTCACACAAACAAAATGAATATCGTAAAGATTTACTTAACAAAGAAATTTTGATAACTGGAGGGTGCACCTCAGAGAAAATTGACGCGGCAAGACACATTACTAACAAAAGTTCTGGAGCCATGGGCCTACTTCTGTCTCAAGTAGCGAGGTTCAGAGGAGCACAAGTAAAATATGTCCATGGACCTCTGAAAATCGATAAGAATCTTACTGATGGAATAAAAAGATATGAAATTGAAACTAGTATTGATTTAATTAGGGCACTTAATAATGAAATATCAAATTGTGATTATTTTTTCATGAATGCTGCAGTATCTGATTTCAAGATAACCTCTGATACTTCAGATAAAATTCCTAAAAATAAAATTAATGCTCATTTGAATAAAAACTTTGAGCTAGTCCCAGATATTCTTAAAACATTTAGTAAATCAAAAAAAGATAACCAAGTTTTTGTAGGCTTTTGTGCTTTTACAGGATCTATCGAAGAAGCACGAATAACAATTAAAGAAAAGATTATCCAAAAAGGTTGTGATTATCTATTCGCAAATCCAATTGATCTTGAAGGCCAAGGATTTGGCTTTTTGGCACAAAATGAAGGTTGGCTGTTCGATAGGAACAATATGGAACACTACATTAAAAAAACATCAAAAATTGATTTAGCAAATAAATTAATAACTCAAATTATTTCATAAAAAAAAATTAAAAAATTTTTTAATTTGTATTTTTTTGTAATCTTAATCATTAAAAATAATGTGATAGCTTAAAATGATTCCAGTTTTTTACAATCTAAAAAGCTACGGGTTGTTTCGAGGATTTAAAAGTCCTATCCTTTATGGTCCTTTCCCTTGTAATATCCGTACTGAACTTATTAGATGACCTTTAATCTATTGTCACAGAAATTTACTGCAACTTTAATTATGAGAATTCGTTCTTTCTTAGCTTTTGTTATTTCAATTTGTATAACTTTTGCTTTCGTACCTGTTAAAACATTTGCTTTCTCTGAAAGAGGAAATGCCCAATTCACAGATGTTGTTAACACAGGAAAAGCTAATGATTGCCCTACATTAGACTCATCTCTTGTCGGGTCAATATCTCTAGGGAATGGAGATAGCCTTAAAGGAATATGCATGCATCCAACAGAAGTTTATGTAAAAGTTCCTGGTACAAAACGAAAAGCTGCAGAATTTGTTTCTACAAAAATTATTAGTCCTAGAAATAACACCACAGTTACAGAAGTTTATGGAGATATAGATTCAGGAACTTTCACAGAAAAAGGTGGAATTGATTTTCAACTTATTACTGTATTAACTCCTGGTGGTTTAGAGGTGCCATTTGCATTCTCAGCAAAAGATCTTACAGCTGATTTACCTTCATCTATTGAGCCAGGCACTGAGGTTAGTGGTTCAACATTTACACCTAACTACAGAACTGGTGATTTTCTAGATCCTAAGGCAAGAGCTAAAAATACTGGCGTTGAATATGCTCAAGGCTTAGTTGCATTAGGAGGAGATGACGAAGAACTTGCAAAAGAAAATATTAAAGTTGATGTAAACGGTACTGGCGTTATTACTCTTTCAATCAACAATGTAGATTCTGACACAGATGAATTTGCTGGTACTTTTGAAGCTATCCAACCTTCAGATACAGATATGGGTTCAAAAGATCCACTTGATGTAAAAATAATTGGAGAGCTTTACGGAAGAAAGGCATAGATACTACTTAAGAGAAAAAGGGGGTTAAACCCCTCTTTTTTTTTCAAAATTTTAATTTATCAATTTAAAAAATGGAATTACAACAAAAAATTAAAACAGATACTAATGGACTAATACCGCCTTATGGAGGGGAACTAAAAAATTTAATTAGCAAAGATCAAAACCTTAAAAATGATCTTATCTCTAAAGCTACTTATGAGTTTGAATGTAGCGAAAGAAATGCATGCGATGTAGAACTTTTGATGGTTGGAGCTTTTTCCCCATTGGAAGGTTTTATGGATGAAAATAACTACAATTCGGTAATTAAAAATAATAGAGATACAAACGGGTTGCTTTTTGGTTTGCCTATTGTATTTGACTCAAATAATGAAAAAGTAAAAGCTGGAGAGACAATATTGCTTACTTATAAAAAACAAAAAATAGCAGTTTTAGAAGTTAGCTCTAAATGGGAGCCTGATAAATCCTTAGAAGCTGAACTTTGTTATGGTACAAATTCTTTAGATCATCCTGCTGTCAAGATGATTTTTAACGAGAGAGGGAGATTTTATATAGGAGGAAGAGTTTATGGTTTCGAACTACCAATTAGAGAATTCCCCTGCAAAACCCCAGAAGAAGTTAGATCTACACTGCCATCAAATCATGACGTAGTTGCATTTCAATGCAGAAATCCAATTCATAGAGCACATTATGAATTATTTACTAATGCCTTACTCTCAGATAATGTCTCCTCTAACTCAGTTGTTTTAGTTCATCCAACTTGTGGGCCAACTCAACAAGATGATATTCCTGGAAAAGTTAGATATTTGACCTATAAAGAATTAGAAGAGGAAATATCTGATGAAAGAATAAAATGGGCCTTTTTACCTTATTCAATGCATATGGCAGGGCCAAGAGAAGCTCTTCAACATATGATTATTAGAAGAAATTATGGCTGCACTCATTTTATTATTGGTAGAGATATGGCTGGCTGTAAGTCATCATCAACTGGTGAAGATTTTTATGGCCCATATGACGCCCAGAATTTTGCGAATAAATGTGCAGATGAATTAATGATGCAAACTGTACCTTCAAAAAATTTAGTTTATACGAAGGAAAAAGGATACATAACAGCTGAAGAGGCTAAAGAATTTAATTATGAAATCATGAAACTTAGTGGTACTGAATTTAGAAAGAAATTGAGAAATGGCGAACCAATTCCTGAATGGTTTGCATTCAAAAGTGTAGTAGATGTTCTAAGACGCTCTTAATATTGTTTTATTATTAGTATTATAGATTTATTAAAGATTTTTTATCGTGAACAAACGTTGGAGAAACGTAGGACTTTATGTCCTAGCTGTAATTACTGTCATTTTCATTGGTACTTCAGTTTTTGATAAACCCAGTACTGAAAGTTCTACAAAGACCTTAAGGTATAGTGATTTTATAGAGGCAGTCCAAGATAAAGAAATCAGTAGAGTCCTAATATCTCCAGATAATGCTACAGCTCAGGTTGTTGAAAATGATGGGAGCAGGTCTGAGGTCAACTTAGCTCCTGACAAAGATTTATTAAAAATACTGACAGAGAATAATGTAGATATAGCTGTAACTCCTACAAAATTAGCCAATCCATGGCAACAAGCTGTAAGCAGCTTGATTTTCCCAGTACTTTTGATTGGAGGCCTATTTTTTCTTTTCAGAAGATCCCAAAGTAGTAATGCTGGAGGCGGCAACCCTGCCATGAGTTTTGGCAAGAGCAAAGCCAGACTGCAAATGGAGCCATCCACACAAGTAACTTTTTCAGATGTTGCCGGAGTTGAAGGTGCAAAATTAGAACTTACAGAAGTTGTAGATTTTCTTAAGAGTCCAGATAGATTTACTGCAGTTGGAGCAAAAATCCCAAAAGGAGTTCTTCTGGTTGGTCCTCCTGGTACAGGAAAAACATTGCTGGCAAAAGCAGTAGCTGGAGAAGCAGGTGTACCTTTTTTCTCAATATCTGGTTCAGAATTTGTAGAGATGTTTGTAGGAGTTGGAGCTAGTAGAGTTAGAGATCTTTTTGAACAAGCTAAAAAGAATGCTCCTTGCATTGTGTTCATTGACGAAATAGATGCAGTTGGCAGACAAAGAGGTGCTGGTATGGGCGGAGGAAATGATGAAAGAGAACAAACATTAAATCAACTCCTAACCGAAATGGATGGTTTCGAAGGTAATTCAGGAATAATAATAGTTGCTGCTACCAATAGACCAGATGTCTTAGATTCGGCTTTAATGCGCCCTGGAAGATTCGATAGACAGGTAACAGTAGACAGACCCGATTACGCTGGAAGATTACAAATATTAAATGTTCATGCGAAAGATAAAACACTTTCAAAAGATGTTGATTTAGATAAAGTTGCTAGAAGAACACCAGGATTTACTGGTGCAGATTTAGCTAATCTTTTAAATGAAGCAGCAATATTAGCAGCTAGAAAAGATTTAGATAAAGTAAGTAATGACGAAGTCGGTGATGCCATTGAAAGAGTAATGGCAGGTCCAGAAAAGAAAGATAGAGTCATCAGTGATAAGAAAAAAGAATTAGTTGCTTATCACGAAGCTGGTCATGCACTAGTAGGAGCATTAATGCCTGATTATGATCCCGTAGCAAAAGTTTCAATAATCCCTAGAGGTCAAGCAGGAGGTTTAACCTTCTTTACTCCAAGTGAAGAAAGAATGGAATCTGGTCTTTACTCTCGTTCTTACCTTCAAAATCAAATGGCTGTAGCTCTTGGTGGAAGAGTTGCTGAAGAAATAGTCTATGGAGAAGAAGAGGTAACAACGGGAGCTTCGAATGATTTACAACAAGTTGCCAATGTAGCAAGACAAATGATCACAAAATTTGGTATGAGTGACAAAATAGGCCCAGTCGCTCTAGGTCAATCTCAAGGTGGAATGTTTCTTGGAAGAGATATGAGTTCTACAAGAGACTTCTCTGAAGACACAGCCGCAACAATTGATGAGGAGGTTTCAGAGCTTGTTGATGTTGCCTACAAAAGAGCTACAAAAGTTTTATCAGATAATAGAACTGTTCTAGACGAAATGGCTCAAATGCTAATTGAAAGAGAAACTATAGATACTGAAGACATCCAAGATTTGCTTAACCGCTCAGAAGTAAAAGTCGCAAACTATATTTAACGCGGAATTTTAAATTTTTAATGAATAATAAAGAAGATTCTTTTTCGGAGTACCTGAAAATTGAGTCTTTTTTTTTACTTATAAAACCTGAAGATAATATTTACTCAAATATTTCTATGAGAAATTCATTTTTTGAAGAATTAGAAAACTTAGTAAAATTAGGATTGAAGAATATCGAAATAAGTTGGTCTAACAACGAAAATTGGTTCGATTTTGTATCCGATATCAAAATTAAATATCCAAGAATTAATTTAGGCTCTGCCTCCATAGTGAATAAGCAATCAATAGAAGATTCTTTGAAAATTGGATTAAATTTTTCGATGATGAAATTTTGGGATAAAGATCTTTTCAATTATGCACAGTCAAAAAATTATTTATTAATTCCAGGAATTAATAATTTAAAAGATCTTAAGGAAGCAATAGATTTAAATTGCAAGATTATCAAAATTTACCCAATAAAAAGTAAAGCTAGTTCCATAGATATTATCAACTTTGAAAGTATTGATTTTATTGCTGCTGGAGGCTTATCAATAAATGATGTAAAAACTTATAAATCTTTAGGATATAAAGCAATCGTGATTGGAGATAAAGCTATCAAAAATAAAAAATTTGATCCAAAAATATATGAATGGCTCAAAAATAATTAAATCAAAGATAATTTAAATTTATTCAACAAGACTACTACTTAGTTATTAAGTCACATTGAGCATGATTTAGAAGCAAATGATCAGCAAGTACTAAAGCTACCATAGCATCCACCATGGGAACCGCTCTTGGTAGAACGCATGGATCGTGTCTCCCTTTTGCTTTCATAAGTACTTCTTTACCTTCAGCATTTACTGTTTTCTGTTCTTTCCCGATGGTTGCTGTAGGTTTAAAAGCTATCTTCATTTCGATATTTTCACCATTACTTATTCCGCCCTGTATTCCTCCTGAATTGTTTGATGTTGTTCTTAACTTACTAATATCATCAGACTTGATGAAGGCATCGTTATGTTCGCTGCCTTTTAAATAAGTTCCAGAGAAACCTGAACCTATTTCAAAGCCTTTAGTGGCAGGCAAAGACATCAAAGCCTTTGCTAAATCAGCTTCTAATTTATCAAAAACAGGCATTCCAAGACCAGAGGGAACATTTCTTACTAAACATTCAATAACACCCCCGCAAGAGTCTCCTTGACGCTTTAATTCCTTAATTCTCTCGATCATTTCTGTTGATACCTTTTCATCAGGACATCTAACAATATTAGAATCTATTTTTTTGCGAGAAATCTTCTCTTTATTTATATCAGAATCAATATCATGTATACGCTTTACCCAAGATAGTATTTCGGTGTTACAGAAGGTTTTTAATAATTGTTTTGCTACAGCACCAGCAGCTACTCTCCCAATTGTTTCTCTAGCAGAGGCTCTTCCACCGCCAGAACTTGCCTGAATTCCATATTTCAGATGATATGTACCATCTGCATGAGAAGGTCTAAATACCTGCTCCAAATTATTATAATCTCCTGGCCTTTGATCCTTATTTCTTACCAACATTGCTATTGGAGTTCCAAGTGTTAACCCTTCCTTTATCCCACTTAATATTTCAATTTTATCTTCTTCATTTCTGGGTGTTGTAATGTCACTTTGTCCAGGTCTGCGCCTATCTAATTCATTTTGTATCAGATTCATATCTATTTTTAACTTAGGTGGACATCCATCAAGGATAACTCCTACTGCACCACCATGTGATTCTCCAAAAGTACTAACACGAAAAATTTTTCCAAAACTACTACTCATAGAAATATCAAATGTTTTATCTATATATAAACATTATATGAAACTAATTGAAAATTAAACAAAAAAAAGCCCCCATAAGGGGGGCTTGTGAATTTAAGAACTTTAAGCTTAACCGATAGCTGGAGCTGAAAGAGCTACTGTTGTAGACTCAGCTGCTGCTAGATCAAGTGGGAAGTTGTGAGCGTTACGCTCGTGCATTACTTCCATACCTAGGTTTGCTCTGTTAAGAACGTCACCCCATGTAGGAACAATCTTACCGTTTGCATCAACAACTGACTGGTTGAAGTTGAAACCGTTAAGGTTGAATGCCATTGTGCAGATACCCATTGAAGTTAACCATACACAAACAACTGGGAATACAGCTAGGAAGAAGTGAAGACTTCTGCTGTTGTTGAAACTTGCATATTGGAAGATCAAACGACCGAAGTAGCCATGAGCTGCAACGATGTTGTATGTTTCTTCTTCTTGTCCGAACTTGTAACCATAGTTCTGAGATTCTGTCTCAGTTGTTTCTCTGATAAGAGATGAAGTAACAAGTGAACCATGCATAGCTGAGAATAGAGATCCTCCGAACATACCAGCAACACCAGCCATGTGGAATGGGTGCATAAGAATGTTGTGCTCTGCCTGGAAAACAAACATGAAGTTGAATGTTCCAGAGATACCTAGAGGCATTCCGTCAGAGAATGAACCTTGACCGAATGGGTATACAAGGAATACTGCGAAAGCTGCTGAAACTGGTGCAGAGTATGCAACACAGATCCAAGGACGCATACCTAGACGGTATGAAAGCTCCCACTGTCTTCCCATGTATGCTGAGATACCAATTAGGAAGTGGAAAATTACAAGCTGGTAAGGACCACCGTTGTATAACCACTCATCTACAGTAGCTGCTTCCCAAATTGGGTAGAAGTGTAGACCAATAGCGTTAGAAGAAGGAACAACTGCACCTGAGATGATGTTGTTTCCATATAGGAATGAACCAGCAACTGGCTCTCTAATTCCGTCGATGTCTACTGGTGGTGCTGCGATGAATGCAACGATGAAGCAAGCCGCTGCTGTAAGTAGGCATGGGATCATTAAGACGCCGAACCAACCAACGTAAATTCTGTTGTTAGTTGATGTTACCCACTCACAAAACTGTGGCCAACCTTTTAACAGCGAAGAACGCTGCTGCTGAATAGTTGTCATGAGTTCGTAAAGTATGTCTCTAAAGTGAGACGTGTAAGTAAAAACGGAAAATATATTCCGCTTCGAAGATTTTAGACCAAAATCGCTAAAAATGTGTAAATATTTTTTCTTTAAGTAAAGTTATTTTTTGGGAAATAGAAAGAGAGAACTTCCATGTCTTAAGATTTTCTTTGTTATTGAGGATTCAACTTGGTAATTATCGAATGGCTTCTTAACGGAAAAAGATCTAGAGAAGTAGTTTCCTTAAGAGATGCTAAGCATAGAAGACTGCAATTAGAGGCTTTTGGAGCTGTTATTTATTGGAGTGAAAGAATTTAGATATTTAAGACTTAAGAGTTAGCAAAAAAAATGGAAGTATTGAATATTAAATAAACTTATATATTAAATAAAATATCCTTATTAGTTTTCAGCGATTTATTGTTCCGGTTTCTTAATTTAAAGACTTTCGAACTCTTGAACCCATTGTTTTTTGGAACAAATCACCTCTTTTTTTGTATAGCTCATGGCAATTTTTTTTTCCTTATAAGCAACTTCTCCAATAAAAACAGGCCAAATCAATTGGTCTCCTTCATATTTGTGAATTATTCCTTGGCTATCCAGAAATAATGGATCTCCTTTTTTAATCATTTTCCAATCTTGGTTTATTCTCTCAGGATGAATAAGGCCATCAATATCACCTTTTTCATCTCTTGGATAATCTATACTACCTTGATGTACGTGAACAACTAATTCGTTTGGAAGTTCTATAAGGTTGTTTTTTAATTTATATATCTCTTCCCTAAGGGAGCTAATTATTAGAGAGAACCTGTTTATGATACTTGGATCATAAAAATTTTGTGCTACAGCTCCTATTTCAATAACAAGACCACATGGCCAAGCTTCTACAAGAAAGCCTGTTTGCGCTTTATCTTTTTCGTGCAAATAAATTGGCAATCCAAATTTGTTCTGCAGTAATGCAGCTAAACAAAAATCGTTGAATCTCCTGCCATACAAAACAATGCTAGTTCCCATATTTGCAGTAGTAGTATGCAAATCGATTGCAATTTGACAGGGTTTAACTCCGTCAATTCCAAATTGATCTATTAAAAAATTGGCTCTATTAGTTTCATAAAAGTTATTCTTATATTGATCAAAATTCTTATTTTCTTTAAAAGATCTATTTAAATCTACATCTATGTATCTGCAACCTTTTTTATAGGCAACAGGATTCCCTATGATGTACTCATACTCAATACCATGATTTAAAGTATTTTGCTCTCTATTAAATTGTTTAACCGCCCAAACAGGATTAATTTCATTCCCATGAGTGCCTGAAACGATAAGTATTCTTTGAACAGTCATTTTTTCTGTAAAAATAAAATTTTATGCAAAATAAATACCTTATTAAGGCTTCCAAAAAATTCTGGTTTTGGTTTTGGACCCAACTAATGAATGGCTTCGCACCATCAGATTTACATGGTAATTATAAAAGGCCTAAAGGGATAACAATTGATAGTGAATACGATATTAATAATGAGAATGGACAAATTTATTTGTTAGTAGGCAATTCATGCCCATGGTGTCAAAGAACTTTACTAGTCCACGAAATAAAACATTTATCAAAAAAAGTTAAGGTTATTTTTTTAAAAGCAGATGTTGAGCATGGAGAATGGATTTTCAATACAAAAATTAAAGGATGTATAAGACTTTCAGACCTTTACAAAAAAGCTAATGAAAAGATTATTTTTAGAGCGACATTACCTCTTTTAATTAGTTTTGTAAAAGATGAAGTAAATATTTTGTCTAATGAAAGTTCACAGATTATAAGACTACTCAATTCAATAAAAAGTGAATCGAAATATCAGACTTTAAATATTGAAGATTGTAATCAAAAATTTTTAGATTTAATTAATAACAGCATTAATGATGGCGTATATAAATGTGGTTTCGCCAGAAACCAGTCAGCTTACGAAAAAGCAAGTAAAAATCTTTTCGCAGCTATAAATGAAGTTGAAAATTTACTACATAAAAACAAAGGGGACTGGATATTTGGGGACGAGTTAACCTACGCAGATATTTACCTTTTCCCAACGCTTATAAGATGGGAATTGATATATAGCAAACTTTTCAAATGTACTGAACAAGAACTATCAAGTTTCGAAAAAATTATTGAATGGAGATTAAAATTCTTTAACTTATCTAACGTAAATAGAACATGCTTCGACAATGAATGGAAAAAAGATTACTACAAAGCTTTATTCCCTTTAAACCCAAATCAACTAATCCCAGTTTTACCATCGTTAGAAAAAATAATAAGATTAGAGTCCTAAAAAAATACATAAATTAATTTCGAAAAAAAAATGATGTTGTAATGAACACTTATTTAGTTTATAGATAATGCAATTTCATTAGAAATTAACTATGTTAAGTATGTCTACTAAAGTACGAAAAGCTTAAAAATGAAATCCATTGACGAACACATCAAAAAAGATCAATCGGAAATCGAATCTGCAAAAGCAGAGGGCAATCTTCCAAAGGTCAGACATTTAACTGAAGAGCTAAAAGAACTCGAAGAATATAAGGATCATCATCCAGATGATAAACATGACCCTAATGCTTTGGAACTATTCTGCGATGCCAACCCGGATGAACCAGAATGTCTTGTTTATGATGATTAAGTTTTTTTGATAGATAATGCACAATAAAAAAAGGGCTTAAAAAGCCCTTTTTTTATTTGTTGAATTCTATTAGTAATCTCTATTAAAGTCGGATGGACTTCCTGTAAGTGAACATACAACCGACTCTTCATTTTTCATTTCCTTGACTTCTACAATTGGTCTTCCCATTTTCTTCAAAACCTCAATATCTTGAATGGTTTGACATCTAGCTATTATTTTTCCTTGTTGATCAAAGCAAGTATAGAAATTCATATTGTGTTTAAAGAGGTATCTTATTTATGACTAATTTTCATTATTAAATCAAGTGTTTTTTTATAAATAAATTTTAAATTTAAGTTAGATCCTTTTCCAAACTTCAGAAAGCAGTGAAGATAAACCTTTTTTTAAAGATGAAGAAATAACTAAAACTTTCTTTTTAGATAAATCTTCTAACTTTTTTGAAATTATTTTCAAATAATCATCATCTACCAGCTCCATTTTATTCAATACTATTATCCTCTCTTTATCTAAAAGTCCTTTTCCGTATTTTTTTAATTCCTGCTCAATTATCTCAAAATCATGTAAAGGATTTTCTGCAATTGCATCAATTAAGTGAACAAGTATCTTCGTTCTTTGGATATGCCTTAAAAAATCATGCCCTAAACCTACTCCATCAGCTGCCCCTGATATTAATCCAGGAATATCCGCAAAAAGACAACCATTCCCATCAATTTTTCTTACTACACCTAAGTTAGGTATTAGAGTTGTAAAAGGATAATTTGCGATTTTTGGACGGGCAGATGATACAACAGAAATTAAGGTACTTTTCCCAGCATTTGGAAGGCCTATAATCCCTACCTCTGCAAGAAGTTTTAGTTCTAATTGAACCTCCCATATTTCGCCATCTTTTCCTTCAGTGAATGATTCTGGAGCTCTATTTTGATTACTTAAATAGTAAGCATTACCATGTCCACCTCTTCCTCCAATGGCAATAGTTAAACTCTGTTTATGTTTAGTTAAGTCTCCTAAAATAATGCCGGTTTTAATATCCCTTATTTCTGTACCGCAGGGTACTTTAAGGATTGTATCCTCACCTGAAGCACCTGATCTCTTATTAGGACCTCCTTTGCATCCATCTTCAGCAATTATTTCACGTTTGAATTTGAAATCTAATAATGTTTGTAGATTATTATCAGCCATCAAAATAACTGAACCCCCTCTACCACCATTTCCCCCCGAAGGTCCTCCAGCAGGAACAAATTTTTCTCTTCTAAATGAAACTATTCCATTTCCACCTTTTCCAGCTTTAAGAATAATGTTGGCTTGATCAATAAATTGCACTTAAGTACGTTTATTAAATTGTTTTCTAGGTATTTTAAATTTTATTTTATCCACGCAATACTGCAACCAGGGCCGCCCTCGTTGTTGGCTGCATCTTCAATCTTATCAACATAATTTAAACCTGATAACCAATTTCTTAGTCCTTTTTTTAATTTCCCTGTGCCAATTCCATGAACAATCCATAAAGGTCCATGAAATTTTCTAATTTTCTCCTCAATAATTATTTCAGCTTCATGAACTCTTAACCCTCTTACGTCAATTGTATTTTTACTCGTTCTAATTTTTGAAAAAGAAAAATCTTCTCTTGTAGACTTGATCTCAATTTTTGACCTTTTGAAATTAGGCTTTTCTCCATTAATACCTTCAAAGTCATTTACAGATAATGTGCTTCTAAATGAACCACATTTAATTTCATAAAAACCACCTTTTTTATCAAAATCTACAATTTGTCCCGTACTATTTAGACTTTTAATCTTTACAAAATCGCCTATCTGAGGATTCCATGAAATTGACTTTTCAGATTTTTTTTGGGTTAAATGTTCCGTCTCAATTTCCTTTAATCTTTTTCCAATAATTCTCGTATCCTCTCCATTAACATTTTTATCTCTTAATTTTTTAATCAAATCTATCACCTCTTTTTTAGCGGATATAATATTTTTTGATAATTTAGACCTTTCTATTTCCTGGATTTTTTGAGCATTTATTTTTTGATATTCGTAATTTCTCTTGAGTTCATCATGTAATATTTCAGTCCTTGCAATCAATTCTGCAGCAGCTTCTGCAGAATTTTGTTGTTTAATCCTCTCTTCCTCAAGTCCTTTAATAATACTGTTAATATTGTCAACTTCTTTTGGCTTTAGATAATTTGCAGCTTCATTGAGTATGCTTTCATCGAGACCAATTCTCTTTGAAATTGACAAAGCATTACTTCTCCCAGGGATACCCCAGTTGAGTATATATTTTGGCTTCAAAGATTCCTCATCAAAGGCAACTGATACGTTTTCAAATCTTGAGTCGTTATATTTTAAAGACTTAATATCTCCATAATGTGTAGTTGCCAAAGTGATATCAGATTTATTTGCAAATTCTTTTAATAAAGCCATCGCAAGAGCACTTCCTTCAAGAGGATCTGTGCCAGATCCAATCTCATCTAACAAAACAACTGATAATCCTTTCTTATGATCAAGTGAATCTAATATCTCTTTTATGCGGGATATATGCCCACTGAAGGTAGATAAATTTTCTTCTAATGATTGATTATCTCCTATATCCACATATATATTTGGACAAAAAGGGATAATAGGATTATTAGTTGAAGGTATCAATAATCCTGCTCTAGCCATAAGTAAAGACAAGCCCAAACCTTTTAAAGCTGCTGTTTTACCTCCAGTATTTGGACCTGTAATAGCTACAACCTTAATGTTTCTATTTATATGAAAATCGACAGCTACTGGTGGAGGGGCTCCTTTTTTCTTATGTTCCCATATCAATAACGGATGAGAAAAACCAATTAAAGAAATAATAGGATTTTTCTCAAATTTAGGAGTTTTACCTCCAATCCATTTCGAATATCTTGAACGAGTTAGGGCATTTTCTAATCTTAATAAAATGGATGCCATTTCAATAAGATTTTTTGAATTATCACTAACAACCTGAGACCATTTCTTAAGTAATTTAAATTCTTCTGCTGTGATCCTAGCCTCCAAAGAAGCAATCTTATTACCCTTAGTTACTACACTTTCAGGCTCAAAATATACTGTATTTCCTGAAGATGAAGAGTCATGAATTATTCCTTTAAATTTATCTACATAATTAACTTTCACTGCCAAAACAGGCCTTCCATATCGATCTCCAATAGTAGTATCTTGCAAATAAGCTAAATTCTTTTGAATAAATTTCTCAACTAATATTTTTCTATCAAGTTTCTTAGATAAAAATTCTTTTCTAAGAATATATAGTTCATTACTAGCATTGTCTGAAATCCTTCCATTAGATTCAATGCCTTTTTTAAAAATCGTTTCGATATTCTGATGGTCAATTAAATTTTTTGTGAATGATGAAATATAAGGCCTTTTTTCAAAATCTAATAAAATTTTTTTTAAATTTCTTGATGCAGCAATTGTTTTCGCTATTTCTAACAATTCAGAAGATGAAATTACACCTCCCTTCGAACAAATTTCAATATTTCTACTAATTTCAAAAACACCAGAAAAACTAATTGATTTATCTAAAGTATTTTCTAACTCAGTTATTTCAACCGTTTCATTTAAAAGTCTTTTAGATGCCTCGTATTCTAAAGGTATAACAAAACTTAAAATTGATCGTTTACCCATTTCCGTTGAGGCGAATGAAGATAAATGCGTTTTTAATGAATCCCACTCTAAAAGGTTTATAGATTCTTTTTCTAAGGTGTTATCAGAATATGATTTTTTAGAGTAACTTTTCTCTTGCATACAAAAAAAAAGAATCAAACATTCGATTGAATCCCTTCAGGAGGAACATAAAGCATCTCAAGCCAGTTTCCTTCAGTATCCTTCATATAAAAAGATGCTGTTCCATCTCTATGCTCATGTAAAGGACCAACTTTTACACCAGAATTTTTTAAATCATTTTGAATATTTTCCACTTCTTTTTTATTTTCAAAATGAAAAGCAAAGTGAGGTCCCGCAGCTTTGTAGCTAGGTCCTAACAAAGCAAGTCCATCTTTCCCTTTACCTGCCTCTAAATAAGACCAATCTTTATCATCCCAAACCAAATTCATACCCAGCTTAATATAAAAAGATTTCGCCCTTTCGAGATTCTCTACTCTAAGTGCAATGTGACCAATCCTATTTACTCCCTGTGAAAACTTCAAAACAAAGCAATTAATTTATTACTTATCTAAGAATAAACCAAATTTTTGTTAATAATGAGTTTTTAAGTATCCTGCAACCATTGTGATGCATCACAAGCATGATAAGTGAGTATTAATTTTGCTCCTGCTCTTTTAAAACTAAGCAATGTCTCTAAAACAATATCTTTTTCGTTAATCCAGTTCTTCATAGCAGCAGACTTTACCATGGAATACTCCCCACTAACGTTGTATGCAGCTATGGGCTTATTTGAAAATGTGCTTAGTCTATAAACAATATCCAAATATGAAATTCCTGGTTTTACCATCAAAATATCAGCTCCTTCATACTGATCCAATGCAGATTCAATTAAAGCCTCTTTTGAATTGGCAGGGTCCATTTGATATGTAGACTTATTGCCTGGAATTACTTTCTTACTATTTTCTCTAGGAGCCGAATCTAAAGCAGTTCTAAATGGACCATAATAAGCAGATGAATATTTAGCTGTATAACTAATAATACCTACATCGCTAAATCCTTCACTATCAAGAGCAGTCCTAATTGCTCCAACTCTCCCATCCATCATGTCACTAGGGCCAATAAAATCTGCTCCAGCTCTAGCTTGAGTTAAAGCTTGTTTTTTTAAAATTTCAATCGTTTCATCATTCAATATTTTTCCATTTTCATCAACTAAGCCATCATGTCCATCACACGAGTAAGGGTCCAAGGCAACATCTGTCATTATTGCCATTTCTGGAATCTCTTTTTTTAATATTCGAATAGCTTTCGGTATTAAACCGTTCTCATTAAAACATTCTGCTCCATCTTCAGTCTTTAAGCTATCTTTAATTTTTGGGAAAAGAACCACACATCTAATTCCCAATTCCCATGCCCTAGCTACCTCCTTTAATAAGCCATTAATATTCCATCTGTAAGTTCCTGGCATTGCGGAAATTTCCTCTTTCAAATCTTTTTCATGAATAAATAGTGGATAGATAAAGTCCGATGCCGCCAAATGGTTTTCTCTAACCATTTCTCTAATTGCCTCAGTTCTTCTTAATCTTCTTGGACGAATAATCGAATTCATTTGAATATTATTAAATTGAAAAATATTTATCTAATACATTAATCGCTTGACTCGCACATAAATCAATCAGAGACTACTTTTGTTCAGGAAAAGTAACTAAAATTTATTTAAAAAAAGCAGAAAAAGTTACAAAAATATTTTGCACAAACTTCATTTTTCACAAATTTACGTCATTAAGAGATAATATCTTTTAGTTAAGTATTTATTTTAAGGAGAGTATCTTTGAAAATAATTAATGGATTTCATCTAAAAAATGTAAGAGGAGATATTCTTGGAGGGATCACAGCTGCTGTGGTTGCTCTACCTCTAGCTCTTGCTTTTGGTAATGCTGCGTTAGGACCTGGAGGAGCAATTTATGGACTATATGGGGCAGTAGTAGTTGGTTTTTTAGCAGCATTATTCGGCGGAACACCTGCTCAAGTTAGTGGACCCACCGGTCCTATGAGTGTAACTGTTGCAGGAGTAGTAGCAGGCTTAGCAGCAGTAGGTGTCCCAAGAGATCTTTCTGCAGGACAAATTTTACCTTTAGTGATGGCAGCGGTAGTAATTGGTGGAGTACTACAAATATTATTTGGGATTCTGAAACTAGGTAAATACATTACTTTAGTTCCATATTCTGTTGTTTCAGGATTCATGTCTGGTATTGGAGTAATAATAATTGCACTTCAGATTGGGCCATTACTAGGAATTAGTACCAGAGGTGGAGTAGTTGAATCTTTATCAACTGTATTTTCAAATTTCCAGCCAAACGGTGCTGCTATTGGAGTAGCAATAATGACACTAGGTATAGTTTTTCTAACTCCTAGAAAAATAAGTCAATGGGTTCCTTCTCCCCTCTTAGCCCTATTGATAGTAACGCCAATATCAATATTAATTTTTGGAGATGGAGCTATTGATAGAATTGGAGAAATCCCAAGGGGAGTTCCATCTTTAAATTTCCCAAGCTTCAATCAATATTTTCCAATCATTTTTAAGGCAGGGTTAGTCCTTGCAGTACTTGGCGCAATTGACTCCCTACTAACATCTCTCGTAGCAGACAATATATCCCAAACAAAACATAATTCTGATAGAGAACTTATTGGTCAAGGAATAGGAAATGCAGTTGCAGGTCTGTTTTCAGGTCTACCTGGAGCCGGAGCAACAATGAGGACCGTTATTAATGTTAAATCTGGAGGATCTACTCCCATTTCTGGTATGGTTCATTCAGTTGTCTTGTTGATAGTTTTAGTTGGCGCAGGTCCTTTAGCTGAGCAAATACCAACTGCTTTGCTAGCTGGAATTCTTATAAAAGTTGGTCTAGATATTATTGATTGGGGGTTCTTGAGGAGGGCTCACAAATTATCTTTAAAAACTTCAGTTGTAATGTACGGAGTACTCCTAATGACTGTTTTTTGGGATTTAATTTGGGCAGTTTTAGTTGGTGTATTTATAGCCAATATGCTCACTATTGATTCAATAACCGAAACTCAACTAGAAGGTATGGATGAGGATAATCCTTTATCAAAAGATGATCAAGTTAAAAATGCATTACCTGCTGATGAAAAAGCACTACTAGATAGATGCTCAGGAGAAGTAATGTTATTTAGACTTAAAGGACCACTAAGTTTTGGAGCAGCTAAAGGCATATCTGAGAGAATGATGCTTGTAAGAAACTACAAGGTTTTGATATTAGATATCACTGATGTACCAAGACTTGGAGTGACAGCGACTCTCGCAATAGAGGATATGATGCAAGAAGCAAAAAATAATTCCAGAAAAGCATTTGTTGCAGGGGCAAATGAAAAAGTAAAGGATAGATTAGCTAAGTTTGGAGTTGAAGGCATCATTGAGACAAGAAAAGAAGCTTTAGAAACCGCTCTAAACGAAATAACCTAATAATTTATGGAAATAAATCCAATTCTGCAAAATGTACTAGCCCCGCCAGTTCTTTTCTTTTTAATTGGAGCAATATCAGTACTCTTTAAATCTGATTTAGAAATACCAGCTCCATTACCTAAGCTCTTCTCTTTATATCTTCTCCTAGCTATTGGGTTTAAAGGAGGTATAGAAATACAGAAAAGTGGGTTTACTGAGCAAGTATTGCCGACTTTAAGTGCTGCAATACTGATGTCACTAGTGATCCCCCTGATTGGATTCTTAATTTTAAGATTTAAGTTTGATGTCTTTAATTCAGCTGCAATAGCAGCAGCATACGGCTCAATAAGTGCTGTTACATTTATTTCTGCAGAAAGTTTTTTAGAAAGTCAAAAAATAGCTTTTGATGGGTTTATGGTTGGCGCCTTAGCTTTAATGGAATCTCCTGCAATCATTGTTGGATTATTACTTGTTAAATTTGCAGCCCCAAAAAATAGACCTAAATCAAGAAAAATGCATCTAAGCGCAATATTACATGAATCCCTTTTGAATGGATCAGTTTATTTATTGCTTTCAAGCTTAATTGTAGGATTTCTGACTGCTTCAAGTAATCCCTCAGGGATTGCAAAAATGGAACCTTTTACTGGACAATTATTCTATGGAGCAGAATGCTTCTTCTTGTTAGATATGGGAATTGTCGCTGCTCAAAGATTACCAAGACTGAAGAATGCGGGTTCGTTCTTGATTGGCTTTGCTATTTTTATGCCTTTATTTAATGCATTTATTGGTGTTTTCGTTGCAAGATTTTTGTCTTTAGGACCTGGCAACGCTCTTTTATTTGTGGTTTTATGTGCAAGCGCCTCTTATTTAGCAGTACCTGCAGCTATGAGGATGACAGTTCCAGAGGCTAAATCTAGTTACTATATATCAACTACACTAGGTCTAACTTTTCCATTCAACATAGTTCTCGGCATTCCCATATATATGAGTTTAGTAAATACCATTATCCCACTTTCCTCTCTATAACAATGAAAAGATTAGACTTGATATTCAGTGAAAGAGAACTAGACGCAATCATTAAAACATTAGAAAAAGCTAATGTTCCAGGATATACAGTTATGAAACACGCCACAGGCAGAGGGCCTGAAAGAGTTGTTACTGAAGATATGGAATTTACTGGTTATGGATCAAATGCTCATGTAATTGTTTTTTGTGAGCAAGAATTAATAGATAAAATGAGAGATAACATCAGGGACGATTTAAGCTATTACGGAGGAGTCGCTTATATTTCTGAAGCAACACCTCTTTAAATTAAGAAAGAAATATTATTTTTAAGAATGAATCCAATCTACTCTTATATTTTTTCTACTATTTAAATATCTATCAATTGACATTGCAGCAATACATCCATCAGAAGCAGCAACGACTGCTTGCTTAAATGGTGTATTTCTTATATCTCCAATAGCCCACACTCCATCAGAGTTTGTAGACATAAAGTCATCCACAATAACTCCTCCGTCTTCTTTTAAGGCAATTTGATCACCTAAAAAATCTGTAATCGGCTTTGAACCACTCATATATACAAAGACTCCATCTAAATTTAAATTGATAGGATTTTCTTCTTGCTTATTTTTTACAACAACCCCATTAACACCCATGTCATCACCCAATATTTCCAATAATCTTGTTCTACTCCAATGTTTTATATTTGAATTATCCATCAATTCCATAGCTTCTTCATTGTCTGATTTAGGATCACTTGATGTGATCCAATGCACAGTTGATGCGAATTTAGTTAAAACAGTTGCCTCTTCAATTGCCTCCTTATTCACTCCAACAACTGCAACTTCTCTATTTTTATAAAAAGCCCCATCACATGTAGCACAATAACTTACTCCTTTGCCAAGAAAATCCGCTTCTCCCTTAAATGATGCAGGCCTCCCCATAGCTCCACTTGCAAGTACAAGTGCTTTAGCCTTGAAAGTGCCTTCGGGTGTATAAACCATTTTCCATTCTCCACTAGCATCTATTCCAAACACTTGCGCTCTTCTATAGTCTGTGCCGTATTGTACAGCCTGTTCCCTCATTAAAGTAAGTAACTTCTCCCCACTTATATCAACAGGAACACCTGGATAATTAGCTATTTGATGAGTTATTGCTAAGGCGCCAACAGATGGATTTTTATCTAAAACTACTGTCTTTAAGTTGGAACGAGATGTATAAAGTGCGCAAGTACATCCGGCCGGTCCTCCGCCAACAATAACTACATCTGACTCAATGATTTCCAATTTAATAAAACTCCCTTTTTAGTAGTTAATTAGATGAGCTCTTGGTTAGAAGTTGTTTTTAATGTAAATACCTAACCTTGTATATAGATAAGTTAAAAGAAAAAAGAGAAAAAAGCATAATATAGAAACAAACTTACATAGGAAAATATAAAAAATTAATTATCAAAATGCTCTGTTTCGTGAAATGTTCTGTATTGATCTATTATTAGGTCATATCAAAAAATCAATTGCCGTAGAACATTATATTTTTCATGACCAACTCTGATTACCTTTTAAAAGCTGCAATTAAGAAAGTAACCGAAAAATTAAACGAGGTATTGGTTGAAAAAATCGAAGAGGCAACAAATATTGCTCAGGATGCTCCAGAAATTCTCAAAAAAGAATTTGATAATTTGAAAAAATCTATAATCGAAGAAGCCTCAAGAATGGAAAAAGCCGAAAATGTTCAAGAAAATAAGTCCACAAATACTTATCAAGATTCCAAAATAAAAAAAGCTTTAAATGAAATTGAAGGTATCAATAGTCAAATTGATCTCTTTAATAAAACTATAAATAATGAAATTAAATGAATTATTACATTCTTCATTATCGTTTAAAAAAATTGAAGAGAGCCTTTCTTATTTGGATAACTCTGATTTCACTCTTAATAAATTTGTGGATAGATAATATTAGATTTACAATCTTTCAAACTAAGAGTGATAAAAAAATTAAGGTCCAAATTAAAAGGGCAAGGTGGTTTACTAATCAATTAATAAAGCTAGGTTCAGCATTTATTAAAATTGGACAATTATTATCAGCGAGACCTGATTTAATTCCTAATACCTGGATACAGGAATTATCTAAATTGCAGGATCAAGTTCCTAATTTTTCATTTGCGCAAGTTGAAGAAACTATAAGAGAAGAACTTGGGTACAAGTTTAATGAAATAGATCAAATAATAGGCGAACCGGTTGGATCAGCATCACTAGCTCAGGTTCATAGGGCGACTTTAAAAGATGGTAAGAAAGTAGTATTTAAAGTTCAGAGACCAAATTTAAAAGAATTTTTTATTATCGATTTGGGTATAATGCAGCAAATAGCAGGATTATTGCAGAAAAATAAGAATTGGAGTCGAGGTAGAAACTGGGTTGAGATTGCTAAAGAGTGTAGGAAAGTTCTCATGAAGGAGCTTGATTTTAATTGTGAAGCACAATATGCAGCAAGATTTAGACAGCAATTTCTTGATGATGAAAATGTAGAAGTTCCTGAAGTAATTTGGGATATGTGCAGTGAAAAAGTGCTTTGTTTAAGCTATCTGGAAGGAACAAAAATAAGCGATTTAGAAAAATTAAAATCACAAGAAATTGATTTACCTAAAATTGCAGAAATAGGAGCAATCAGCTATTTAAAACAATTAGTAAATTATGGTTTTTTTCATGCAGACCCTCATCCAGGAAATCTAGCAGTTTCAAATGAAAGTAAATTAATCTTTTATGATTTTGGAATGATGGGAAATATCTCCAATAATCTTCAAACAAGATTAGGGGGGATGGTTAAGGCTGCTGCATTAAGAGACGCCGCATCACTTGTTACACAATTACAAGAATCTGGGCTAATTTCAAAAGATATTGATGTAGGACCAGTCAGAAGATTAGTCAGATTGATGCTCAAAGAAGCCTTAACTCCACCATTTAGTCCAAACATTATTGAAAAATTATCTGGCGATTTATATGAACTTGTCTATGAAACACCATTTCAACTACCAGTAGATTTAATCTTTGTGATGAGAGCTCTATCAACTTTTGAAGGAGTTGGTAGAATGCTTGACCCAGGGTTTAACCTTGTATCAGTTACCAAGCCTTATTTAATAGAACTTATGACTTCAAACAATCAAACTCCCAATGATTTAATTAACCAATTTGGAAGGCAAGTGGGTGAACTAGGATCTAAAGCTGTTGGAATTCCCAAAAGAATAGATGAAAGTTTAGAAAGATTAGAGCAGGGCGATTTACAATTACAAATAAGAATGGGAGAGTCTGATAGACAATTCAAAAAAATGTTTACTGCTCAAAAAACTTTAGGCCATTCAATTCTTATAGGAAGCTTATCAATTGCATCTGCTTTACTTGTAAGCAACAAACAAAATAATTTTGCATTATTGCCACTTTTTTTTGCACTACCAATAAGTATTGATTGGATAAAATGCCAACTAAGTATGAGAAAAGGCTCACGTTTAGAAAAACTTAAGCGATAAAAAACTATATATTTTTAGGACCTAAACCTAAAGCTCCAGCAAATCTTGCTTGATTTCCCAATTCCTCCTCAATTTTCAGGAGCCTATTATATTTTGCAATCCTTTCACTTCTACTCAAAGAGCCGGTCTTGATCTGTCCCGATCTTGTGGCGACAGATAAATCAGCAATTGTTGTATCTTCAGTCTCACCACTTCTATGACTAATAACACTTGTGAAACCAGACATTTTAGCTAACTCAATAGCTTCCAAAGTTTCAGTTAATGTTCCAATTTGATTTACCTTTATTAGGATTGAATTAGCTGATTTTTCCTTAATTCCTTTCCTTAACCTTTCTGTATTAGTAACGAATAAATCATCACCCACAAGCTGAACTTTATTTCCTAATTCTTTGTTTAATTCTGACCAACCCTCCCAATCATCCTCTGCTAAACCGTCTTCTATTGAAACTATTGGATAATTAGAAACTAATCTTGAAAGATATGAAATCATTTCAGAACTATTTAATTTTTTACCTTCATATTTATAAATACCATCGCTATAAAATTCAGTACTAGCAGCATCTAAAGCTAAAGATACCTGCTCACCAGGCTTAAATCCTGCTTGTTGAATTGCTTCTAATAATAAGTCCCCTGCCTCTTCGCTTGATGACAAATTAGGTGCAAACCCACCCTCATCGCCTACAGCAGTAGATAGACCTTTTTGATCAAGTAATGATTTTAATGAGTGAAAAATTTCAGTACCCATTCTTAATGATTCACTGAAATTATTAACTCCATGAGGGACAAGCATAAATTCCTGAAAATCAAGACTATTCGGAGCATGAGCACCACCATTTATTACATTCATCAATGGGACTGGAAGAAGATTGGATAATGGATCTCCAAGATATCTATATAGGGGAATGTCTAAAGCATTAGCTGATGCTCTAGCAGATGCAAGACTTACTGCAAGGATTGAATTTGCTCCAAGATTAGACTTATTAGGAGTTCCATCAATTTCAATCATTAATTTATCTACTGCAGTTTGATCTAAAGATGACAAACCACATAAAGCCGGCGATATTGTTTCATGAATTTTATTAACAGCATTCAAAACGCCTTTCCCCATATATTTCGAACCACCATCTCTTAATTCATGTGCCTCATGAGCACCAGTGCTAGCTCCGCTGGGAACAATTGCTCTACCGCTAGCACCACATTCCAAAAATACTTCTGCCTCTACAGTTGGATTACCTCTTGAATCAAGGACTTGCCTTGCTTCAACAGAATCAATAAGAAAATCAATAGTTTCTTTCACAATTTAATTATTACTATTTAAATCCTATTAATAGCTGAACTATTTGGCTAATATCTGAAATATATATGTTAACCAATTATAATTTTTTATTACATGACAGTTTAGATCTTAATTGATACTTTTATTAATTCCAAAGTCCCTGCAATTCCTCTCGTAAAGATAATATTCAAATTCATCTTACAATTTGAAAATTATTGGATGATTATTAATGCAGATCCTATTTAGAATATTAATTAATAATCAATTGTAGTTTTATAGTTTATGAGAGAAACCCTTACATCCAGTCCTGAACTATTTAGCGATATCAGTTGGAACCTTCTTTTATTAGGGGAAGAAACCGCAAAAAAATGGGATCATAGCGAATTTAATATTGAGCACATAATTCATACATTGTTCTCATCAAGTGAATTCTTTGCTTTCGTTGAAAAATTATCAATCGACCAAGATACAGTTTTAGACATAACAGAAGATTTTTTAGAAGAGACACCAACAAATGAGTCAGATATTTTTACTATCGGAGAAGACTTAGAAATTTTATTAGATAACGCGAATCAGATTAAAACTCAATGGGGATCGAGATTAATAGAAATCCCTCATTTACTAATTGCTCTTGGAAGAGATTTAAGAATTGGAAATTATGTTTTTGAAGAAGGAAACCTTTCAATGGAAAAATTAGAGGAAGAATTAAAGTTTTACCCAAATATTAATCAATCAAAAGATTCTATTAATCAATCAAAAGATTCTATTAATCAATCAAAAGATTCTTTTAATTATGGGAATGTAATTGAAATAAATAATCAATCTAATTTTGAAGCAGACAAAGACACTTTTGATAAAGAAGAAAAATTGAAAAAATCTATTGTTCCATTACCGAAAAGTAAACTTCAAATTGAAACCAAAAAACAAGTTGGAAAAGATGAAAATGCTCTTTCAATTTATGGAAAAGATTTAACAGAATCAGCTAAAAAAGGCTTACTGGATCCAGTTTTAGGAAGAGAAAATGAGATCAATAATGTAATGAGGGTACTCTGCAGAAGAAACAAAAATAACCCTATACTTATTGGCAATCCTGGAGTTGGTAAAACCTCAATTGCAAAATTACTGGCTCAATTAATTGTAGACAAAAAAGTTCCTGATACTTTAAAGGACTTAAAAATTATTTCACTTGACTTAGGTGCATTAGTTTCTGGGACCAAATTTAGAGGTCAACTAGAAGAGAGACTAAGCTTAATAATGCAGGAACTAAGTAATCCTAACCAAGGAATGATTCTATTTATTGATGAAATTCACTCAATATTAAGTTCTGACAGATCTTCTACCGACATCAGTAATATTTTAAAACCTTTACTAGCTGAAGGAGAACTAAGATGTATCGGTACAACAACACCTGAGAAATTTCGTGAAACTATTGAAAAAGATCAGGCATTAAATAATTGCTTTCAAAAGATAGCTGTTAATGAACCTTCAGTAGAATTAAGCGCAAAAATATTACAAGGGATCAAAAAGAAATATGAATTACATCATGGCATAAAAATTTCTGAAGAGGCTGTAAACTATTCTGCAAAATTGGCCGATAGATACATCAGCGATAAATGTCTCCCTGATAGTGCAATAGATTTAATTGATGAAGCAGCTGCACAGTTGAAAATCGAGTCTAATAATATGCCTCAAATCATTCTCCAACAAGAAAACAAACTTAATACTATTGATGAAAAATTAAATAATTTGCAAGGAGAAAATATCGAAGCTCAAGAAAAACTATTGAATAATAGACAACAATCAGAGGCAAAATTGAACGTTCTTTTGGAAAATTGGAACAATTTACGTGAAGAAATGGAGGAATTATCTATTCTAATGAAAGAAGAAGATAAGCTAACCAAACAAATTAAAGATAAATCAAATCGCGAAATTGAAAATGATCTAAATTATTTAGAAAAGCTTGAAGAAGAGTTAAGTGAAATAGAGAATGACATACTAAAAGTTGAAGAGAATTTTAATCAAATAAAGAAAAATAGAAATTTCCCTTTTAAATATCAAGTTGAATCTGATGATATTGCAGATGTTATATCAAAAATCACAGGTATTCCAATTTCTAAAGTAGTTTCAAATGAACGTAAGAAATTAGTCAATTTAGAAACAGAACTAAGTGAAAAAGTTATTGGACAAGAAAAAGCCATAGAAGCTGTTTCTGCTGCAATTAGAAGAGCTCGAGTTGGTATGAAAAGTCCTAAAAGACCTATTGGATCTTTTTTATTTATGGGTCCTACTGGTGTTGGTAAAACAGAATTAGCAAAATCTCTTGCAACAGCTTTATTTGATGAAGAAGACGCACTTTTAAGATTAGATATGAGTGAATATATGGAGAAAAATGCTGTAGCAAGACTTTTAGGAGCTCCCCCAGGTTATGTTGGTTATGAAGAGGGAGGTCAATTAACTGAAGCTGTAAGACGTAAACCCTATTCAGTAATACTTCTTGATGAGATAGAAAAAGCACATGCAGAAGTATTTAATATACTTTTGCAAGTCTTAGATGAAGGAAGATTAACGGACTCTCAAGGAAGGACCGTAGATTTCAAAAATACGGTAATCATTATGACAAGTAACCTAGCTGGTAAATCTATACTGGAGTATTCACAAAAGATTTCTAAAAGCGAGGGAAAGTTAGAAAAAGATCAACAAACTCTAGATGATTCAATTAGTAATGCATTGTCTTCAATTTTTAGACCTGAATTTTTAAATAGAATTGACGAAGTGGTAAAGTTTGATCCATTATCTATTGATGAACTTCAAAAAATAATCATTCTACAAACAGAAGATTTAAAGAACCTGCTACTTGAGCAGAAAATAAATATCGCTATAGACAAAAAAGTTATCAACAAAATTGCAAACGATTCTTACGAACCTGAATATGGTGCTAGGCCACTTAATAGAGAACTTAGAAGACAAATAGAAAATCCTTTGGCTGCAAAACTTTTAGAGGATAACTTCAAAAATAAAAAAAATATAACAATTAAACTAAACCCTAATAAAAAAGATGAGATCGTTTTCAAACCTAGCTGAGGAGTAAATCAATAAGCTAAAATAAAAACTAAAGCATAAAGCTTAATTTCAAAAAAATTTTGTGACAAGTCCTACTACTAATAAAGAACCTCTTAAAAAGGATTCTCCTGAAGTTGAAGAGCCTAAAAAAAAGAATAATTTTTTTAGATCTACCTACGATGAACTTAAACTTGTCGTGTGGCCTAACAAACAACAACTTTTTAGCGAATCAGTAGCAGTTATAATTATGGTATCTTTTTCTGCTGCAGCCATTGCTTCTGTTAGCAGATTCTATGGATGGGCAGCCTCGCAAATTTTTGGTTGAATTATCTCCCGAATATCCATTAATAAAGATCTTAATTAAGCTTCCAGAAAAATGAGTAACGAATTAACTACAAACCTAGCTTCTTCAAAAGCAAATACAAGCATCGCAAGATGGTATGCAGTTCAAGTAGCATCAAGCTGTGAAAAAAAAGTAAAAGCAACTCTTGAGCAGAGATCAGTAACTTTAGGTGTTAATAATAGAATCATTGAAATTGAAATTCCCCAAACTCCAGGAATTAAATTAAAAAAAGATGGAAGCAGACAAACTACTGAAGAAAAAGTTTTCCCAGGTTATGTCCTCGTAAGAATGATTTTGGATGAAGATACAATGATGGCTGTTAAAAGTACTCCAAATGTAATTAATTTTGTCGGTGCTGAAGACGGTAGAGCCAGCGGAAGATCGCGAGGTCATATCAAACCTCGACCATTATCAACACAAGAAGTTAATAGAATCTTTAAGCGCGCATCAGAGAAAAAAGCTGTAATCAAGTTAGATATTGAAGAAAAAGATAGAATCATTGTAACTAGCGGTCCATTTAAGGATTTCCAGGGAGAAGTTATAGAAGTTTCCGGAGAAAGAAATAAATTAAAAGCATTACTTTCAATATTTGGGCGCGAGACTCCTGTAGAATTAGAATTCTCCCAAATCAATAAACAAAATTAATTTCTAATTGTTCTTGTTTATCGAGTAAAATTATGATTTTCTACTCCAGCTTAAATTATCTAATCTAATGGCAAAAAAAATTGTTGCAGTTATCAAGCTTGCTCTACAAGCAGGCAAAGCAAATCCTGCTCCTCCTGTAGGGCCAGCTTTAGGACAACATGGTGTCAATATCATGGCATTTTGCAAAGAATACAATGCAAGGACACAAGATAAAGCAGGATTTGTAATTCCAGTCGAGATTTCTGTTTTTGAAGATAGAAGCTTTACTTTTATCACAAAAACACCTCCTGCTTCCGTCTTAATAACAAAAGCAGCTGGTATAGAGAAAGGTTCAGGTGAATCCGCAAAAGGCTCTGTTGGGAATATAAGTAAAGCTCAATTAGAAGAAATAGCCAAAACTAAGCTTCCTGATCTAAACTGTTCTAGTGTTGAATCAGCAATGAAAGTAATTGAGGGTACTGCTCGTAATATGGGCGTCTCTATCACTGATTGAGTTCAATACACAATTTCTCACTATTTAGGGGAGGTTAGTTTTAATAACCGTTTGCACCCAATATTATTATGAAAAAACTATCTAAAAGAATGGCGGCTCTATCAACAAAGATAGAAGATCGCATTTACGCTCCACTTGAAGCTCTTAGTATTATCAAGGAAAATGCTAATGCAAAATTTGATGAAACTATTGAAGCACATATACGTCTAGGTATTGATCCAAAATATACTGATCAACAATTAAGGACCACTGTTGCATTACCACATGGTACTGGCCAAAGCATCAAAATTGCAGTAATTACAAGCGGTGAGAATGTATCGAAAGCTAAGGCTGCTGGTGCAGATTTATTTGGGGAAGAAGATCTTGTAGAAAGCATCAACAAAGGAAATATGGAGTTTGATCTACTTATTGCAACTCCAGATATGATGCCAAAGGTTGCAAAATTAGGAAGAGTTTTAGGACCTAGAGGTTTAATGCCTAATCCTAAAGCTGGGACAGTAACTAATGACATTGATAATGCAATAAAAGAATTCAAAGCTGGTAAGCTCGAATTTAGAGCAGATAAGGCTGGAATAGTTCATGTCCGCTTTGGAAAAGCAAGTTTCACAAAAGAGGCTCTATTTGATAACTTAAAAACCTTACAAGAATCAATTGATAAAAATAAACCAAGTGGAGCTAAAGGAAAGTATTGGAAAACTTTTTATGTAACTTCAACAATGGGACCTTCAGTTCAAGTTGACGTAAATGCTGTACAAGATTACCAACCTGAAGGTTAACGCTTTGTAGTATAATTTAAATTGCAATAATACGGCCAAAGAAAGTAGGTTGATTTAGTTATTCTAAATTTTTAATTCCTACCGAGGACTCGTCTTAAATTATTTCTTTTTGGATCTAATAAAAGCGGCCTCTTTTAAAGAACTTTGCCGCATTTCCTGCTCTCCCTAAATTACGATCCAAAAAACATCAATGGGCCGAACACTAGAGAATAAGCAAAAAATCGTTACTGAGATTAAATCTCTTTTAGACGACTCGGAAATGGCTGTAGTTCTTGACTATAAAGGTTTAACTATCAAAGAGATGTCAGATTTGCGATCTAGATTGCAAACCACTAACGGCATTTGCAAAGTTACTAAAAATTCATTAATGCGCAAAGCTATTGATGGAAATAGTAATTGGAACGATCTTGAATCTTTACTGACCGGAACAAATGCTTTTGTCTTAATTAAAGAAGATGTTGGTGGTGCTGTAAAAGCAATCCAATCATTTCAAAAAGACACCAAAAAATCCGAGACCAAAGGAGCTTTATTTGAAGGCAGACTTCTTAGCGATTCTGAAATAAAAGAAATTGCAAGTCTTCCATCTAAAGAAGTATTGATGGCAAAAATTGCTGGCGCTCTTAATGGCGTAGCAACAAAAATTGCGATCTCTATTAATGAAGTACCTTCTGGACTTGCTAGATCACTTAAACAACATTCTGAAAAATCAGAATCCTAAATTCAAAACCTAATTAACTTTTAAGAAAATGTCCGCAAAAACTGAAGAAATTCTTGAATCATTAAAATCTTTATCACTTTTAGAAGCATCTGAGCTTGTAAAGCAAATTGAAGAGGCTTTTGGTGTATCTGCTGCAGCTTCTGCAGGTGTAGTTATGGCAGCTCCAGGAGCAGCTGGCGGTGACGCAGATGGTGGCGCTGCTGAAGAAAAAACTGAATTTGATGTAGTTCTCGAAAGCTTTGATGCAGCTGCAAAAATCAAAGTACTTAAGGTTGTAAGAAATGCAACTGGTCTTGGTCTTGGCGATGCAAAAGCACTTGTTGAATCTGCACCAAAAACAGTAAAAGAAGGAATTGCTAAAGCAGATGCAGAATCTTTAAAGAAAGAGATTGAAGAAGCTGGCGGTAAAGTTACACTTAAGTAAGAGAATATTTTTTCAAGCCGATAGATTTTATATCGGCTTCAAAAATTATGAATATTGATAGTATTGCAATTGAAGCTGCAACTGATGGAGCCTGCAGTGGTAATCCAGGTCCAGGTGGTTGGGGTGGACTAATAATTTTTGACGACAAAAGTGAATTAGAAATAGGTGGTTCCGAGCAAAATACTACCAATAATAGAATGGAACTCACCGCGGCTATAAAAACACTTGAGAAATTAAAAACCTATAAATTAAAGGAGAACTTTAAATTAAGAACTGATAGTAAATATGTCATAGAAGGTTATACAAAATGGATTATTAATTGGAAGAGAAATGGATGGAAAACAAGCTCAGGAAAATCAGTTCAAAATCTTGATTTATGGCAAAAAATTGATCAATTAAGAATTCATGGCCTTGTAATGGAATATGTTAAGGGTCATAGTGGTGACAAACAAAATGATAGGGTTGATAAAATCGCAACCAACTATAGTAAAGGTATATCTTTAGAAAGTAAATTAAAGGAGTCAGAATCTTCAGCTGACTTTTTTGAAAAAAATGCCCCTTCAGAAATTCAGGAATTATTTTCAAGGAATGAATTAATTCAAAAATTTGCCGACAAAAAGTATTTGTTAAGTTCACCAGAACTAAGCACCTTATTAGGTGAAGAAAACCACTTAAAGATCAAACTATATTCAATTTTTGAATGGCGTAATTGGAGATTGATTCCTAAAGATAAAAAATATTGGATAATAGAAAAAAAAGAAGCCTAATTTTTTATGAATGAACAGAAAGGGGTATTTAAAAATCTTTATAAAAACTTGATTACCCCTGTATTAAAAAGAGACTCTGGAATTGATGCAGAATACTTAACTAATTTATCTCTTAGCCTTTTATCATTCAGTTCAAGAAAATATAATTGGCCTGTAGTTTCATCTATCTTAAAAAATCTAAATGAAGAATTTTCTATAGTTGATAAAAGGTTAAGCCAAAACATATGTGGAATAAATTTTTGTAATCCAATTGGTTTAGCTGCGGGTTTTGACAAAAATGGAAATGCTGCAAATGTATGGAAAGATTTTGGTTTTGGATTTGCCGAACTTGGTACAGTAACCAAATTTGCTCAGAATGGAAATCCCAAACCAAGGTTGTTTAGATTAGCAGAGGAAGAAGCAGCATTAAATAGAATGGGTTTTAATAACAATGGCGCTGAAAATCTAGTTAAAAACTTTGTAGAACAAGGAATTGAGTTAAAAAAAAATAGAAAGAATATTTGTTTAGGGATAAATTTTGGCAAGTCTAAAATTACAGATTTATCTCAAGCAAAAGATGATTATTTAACTTCTCTAAAATTATTAATTCCATATTGTGATTATGCAGCAATAAACGTAAGTTCCCCAAATACTGAAGGACTAAGAAAGTTGCAAGATCCGATTCTTTTAAAAGAACTTCTTAGAGAAATAAAAAACTTACCTAATTGTCCTCCATTATTTGTAAAAATTGCGCCAGATTTAAGCCTTAAAGATATTGAAGATATTTGCCAGTTAATAATTGAGGAAAATATCGATGGGATAATTGCTACTAACACCAGCATAGATAGATTAGGTCTTGAAAATAGGAAGATCAGGCAAACAGGATTATTACTTTCTGAAGAAAATGGAGGATTAAGTGGAAAGCCTCTACAAAAAAAAGCAAATCAAATAATAAAACATATTCATAATATTGATAAAAAGATTATTTTAATTGGCGTTGGCGGAATCTATAGTCCAGAGTCGGCTTGGGAAAGAATTTGTTCTGGAGCATCATTAATTCAACTTTATACGGGATGGATATATAAGGGGCCACAATTAGTCCCCAATATACTTGAAGGGATTTTAATGCAACTCAATAAACATCAATTATCTAATATAAAAGAGGCCATTGGATCAGATTTAAAATGGGTTAAATAAAAATTAGAAAATGAATAATGAAAAATCCGAAAACTAATGATTACTCAACATTAGCCATGCAAATATCAAACTTAAAGCATGGAGGAAATGTATATGCAAATGCAAAAAAATTAAATTTATTACCCTCTGAAATAATTGACGCTAGTGCCTCCTTAGTTCCCTTTGATACGCCACAAATCCTGATAGATTCATTAAATGAAGAAATTAAGAATCTTGGATTTAGATATTACCCTGATAGAAACTTGAATGATTTAAAAGAAATAATCGGTAAATTTCATGGAATAAATCCAGACAATATATTGCCTGGTAATGGAGCTTCTGAGCTAATAACCTGGGCAGGTTATGAAGCTTCCAAATTTGGAATGAATTGTATTCCTTCTCCATCCTTTGTTGATTATGAAAGATCTTTAAATTGTTGGAATGGTAATTTCATGCATTGCGAATTACCAAAAAAATGGAACAATATTTTTCCTCAATCATTTCCGCTCAATCCTAAAGGTGATGTTATTTGGATAACAAATCCACATAACCCAACCGGCCAATTATGGGGTAAAAATTCATTAGAGGATATTATAAAAAAATATAAATTAGTTATCTGTGATGAAGCTTTCTTATCGTTAACACCCAATGGAGAAAAAGAATCCTTAATACCATTAACCCAAAAGTACAATAATTTATTAGTCTTAAGAAGCTTGACCAAAATCTTCAATATTCCTGGTCTTAGATTAGGTTACGTTGTTGGCTCATCGAAAAAGCTTAAAAAATGGAAAATAAATAGAGATCCTTGGCCTTTGAATTCCTTTGCAATTAAAGCCGGAATTGACTTACTAAGTAATAAGAAATTCTATGATAAATGGACAAGACAGATTCATCGCTGGATAAATATTGAAAGAGAAAGAGTTTTTAAAAAATTATCAAAAATAGATAACCTTAAAGTTCATGACTCTTCAACAAACTTTTTTTTGATAGAGAGTAAAACATCCTTGTTACCCAATATAAAATACTTAGAAAATAAGGGGATATTGATTAGAGAATGTACTTCATTTAGATTTCTTGACGAAAAGTGGGCAAGAATAAGTTTACAGAGTAGAAAAAATAACACTCTTATATGTAAAGAAATTCAAAATTCTTTTAAAAAATAATTGAAAAAATTTTTAATATCAATTTTAGATTTGATTTTATTATTGTTTTCCATATTCTTCTTCATAAGATCTAATATTTCACAGTAATTTTTTCCTTTTTTTGATTTTATTTTAAAAATTCTTTCTAGAGTTTCTTCAAAAACTTCTTTAGAAATTGTTTTTTGATTCATTAAAACTGAGCCTCCACTTTCGGCAAGAATCAATGCATTTTTCTCCTGGTGATTATTTTTAGAGTAGGGAAATGGAATTAAAATTGAAGGTTTTTGAGTTTCTATTAATTCATTAATTATTCCTGCACCAGATCTCGATATCACAAGATCACAGTTTTGAATTAAAGCTGCGATTTCATTAGTAAATTTCTTTTGAACATAATTTTTGTAATTTTTTTCATTAAAGGCATATTCATTATGTTCCCCAATAATATGAACTATTCGAAACTTTTTTTTCATTAAAAATTCCAGAGAGTCATAAAGAATTTCATTTATAGCTGTTGCTCCTTGACTACCTCCCATAACAATCAAAAGAGGTCCTTCTCCTTTTGGAACCCATTCTGGTAAGGGATTAGATTTATAGAATTGATCTCTTAAAGGCGTGCCAGTGAAAAAAGTTTTACAATTTCTTAAATAAGAATTTGTTTTCTTAAATCCTAAAAGAACATAGTTACACAAAAAACCAAAATACTTAGTGACCATTCCTGGGATTAAATTTGATTCATGAATGATGACAGGTATCCCTAGAAGTTTTGAAGCAACAATAGTTGGGGCAGATATATAACCCCCAGTCGTAAAAACTAAATTAATTTTTTTTTCTTTTAAGATCCTAATTATCTGGAAAGTTGACATTAAAATTTTTATATATTGATAAAACAAAAAAATATTTTTTCTTGGTGTCTTTATATTCAAAGTCTTCAAATTATATTTTTTAGGAATAAAATCTGCATCAAGTCTTTGATAAATCCCCAACCAATGTATATTCCATTCATCTTCTACTTCTTTAGAAACCGCTAAAGCTGGGAAAATATGGCCTCCTGTTCCACTTGCTGCAACTAATAAATTATTTTTTTTAGCCATAAAAACTGAAATTAGTAGAATAAAAATAATAAATGATAAATATGTTTAATTTAAACTTAATCAAAAATATAAGATTCCCTCTCTACTTATTTATTTATCTCATTTTTCCATATTCAGCAATAACAGAAACTTTACAAATTGATTTTATAAGAAATCTAGAAAACTCTTTAAATACGAGAAATTTAGAGTTTATAAGAAAAAATTTCAGAAATCATGAAAACCAAAATATACCAAAACAGTTTTCAAAAATTCTTAATGACTTCCCTGACAGTAAATGGAAGATCAAAAGATTAAAATCAAATATTCCAAATAAAGAAATTTTAAGAATAGAAGTTTCAGGGAAAAAAATATTTAATGGAGAAATGCATATACTTAAATCCGATTTCGATTACATTTTTTCAATTTTGAATGGAAAAATTGATGAAGGTACAATTAAAAATTTATTTACAACAATAAGGAATGATAATAATAAGATAGATATTAGTTTTAAAATCCCTGATAAAGTTCTTACTGGTTCAAAATATGATATCGATATTATTCTAAATAAACCACTTGAGGAAGTGATTATTGCTGGATCAATAAAACCTCATCAAGTAGATTCATTTTTTGAACAAGAAATATTATTGGAGCCATTAACATCTGGGGGGATTTTTAAAATGACAAGAGCCCCTTCAAAATCAGGGATACAAATTTGGTCAGGTGTCATTGCTCACCCTAACGGAATAATTAGTTTTACAAAAAGTATCGATATAGTTGATGAGATTTAGCCTAAGCTTCGTTTAAAGCAGCTACACCAGGTAAAGTTTTACCTTCTAAAAGTTCTAAACTAGCCCCGCCTCCAGTAGATATATGAGACATTTTCTCAGCTAATCCTGCTTTTTCTACTGCTGCGACAGAATCTCCACCACCAATTATTGTACAAACTTCGGAAAAAGCACTTAAGTCAGCAAGGGTAGTAGCTATTGCATTTGTACCTTCTGCAAATTTATCAAATTCAAAAACTCCCATTGGACCATTCCAAATAATTGTCTTACATTCTGCAAGAGCATTCTGAAAAACTTTAATGGAATCTGGACCAATATCGAGACCCATCCAATCCCCACTAATTGAATCAATTTGAGATATTTTGCTTTCGGCGTCCGGAGAAAATTCATTAGCTAAAACAACATCAGTAGGTAATAATAATTCAACTCCTTTTGCTTTTGCTTTTGCTTCTAAATCTTTAGCAAGCTCAAGTTTATCTTCTTCTACAAGGCTTTTTCCGACATCTAGACCTCTAGCTTTATAAAAAGTAAAAATCATACCTCCACCAATCATGATTTTGTCACACTTATCTAGTAAAGAATCAAGCACTCCAATTTTGCTACTAACCTTAGATCCTCCAACTATTGCTGCCAATGGGCGCTTTGGAGAATCTATTGCTCCTTGTAAGTATTTCAGTTCTTTTTCTAAAAGGAATCCAGCTACTGAGGGACTTAAATAATTAGTAACACCTTGAGTTGAAGCATGAGCTCTGTGAGCAGCACCAAAAGCATCATTGACATACATATCTGCATGTGATGCTAGATGTTTAGCAAAATCCAAGTCGTTCTTTTCCTCTTCTCCAAAAAAACGAACATTTTCAAGTAAAAGAACATCTCCATTATCTAAACTATTTGATTCTGCAACTGCTTCATCACCTATACAACTATTAGTAAGAGCAACATTTTTTCCTAACAATTCAGTTAATCTTGCTGCTACTGGAGTTAATCTCATTTTTTCATTTACCTGACCCTTTGGTCTTCCAAAATGAGCAGCTAAAATAACTTTTGCAGAATTATTAATGAGATATTCAATTGTTGGGATCGCTGCTCTAATGCGTGTATCGTCAGTTATCTGGCCACCTTCATTTAATGGAACATTAAAATCTACTCTTACAAGAACTTTTTTGCCTTCTAAATGTGTCTTATCAAGACTGGAAAGAGATAATTTTGACATTAAGCATCCTATTTCAATCTTAAGACCCTAACGTTTATTTGGACTTATTGGGTTAAAAAGTAGTAACTGTTACCCATGCCTTAATAAATTTTAAAAATTAACTATGATAAAAATTTTTTAGTTATTAAATTTGTACTAAAATTTAAAAGTAAATACTTTTGAAACTAATAAAAATTAAAAGGAATACAAAAATTTTATTTATTTTTTGAAGTGGACATACCCAAAATTCAATGGTATCCAGGCCATATTGCAAAAGCAGAAAAAAAATTATCTGAAGTAATCAATAAAGTAGATTTAGTTATAGAAGTTAGGGATGCACGAATCCCAATATCAACAGGGCACCCACATTTAAATAAATGGATCAACAATAAAAAACATATTCTTGTTATTAATAGATCAGACATGATCTCTCCTCAAACAATATACAGTTGGAATAAATGGTTTAATGAAAAGGATCAATATCCCCATTGGTGTGATGCTAAAAGAGGTATAGGTATTAACGAAATTTGTAAATCTGCAAAAGAATCTAGATCATCAATTGATGCTAGAAGGATTTCTAGAGGTATGAGAATAAGGCCAATAAGAGCCCTTACACTTGGTTTTCCAAACGTTGGTAAATCAGCGTTAATTAATAGAATTGCAAAAAAAAGAGTTGTCGATAGTGCTAGGAAGGCTGGAGTGACACGAAATTTAAGATGGATAAAATTAGATAGTGGTATTGATCTATTAGATTCTCCTGGTGTTATACCTCCTAATTTAGAAAATCAAAAATCAGCACTTAATCTTGCACTATGCGACGATATTGGAGAGGCTGCTTATGAAATAGAGAGTGTCGCAATTGAATTCATCAAAATTATGTCCACTCTAAATAAAGATAAGCATGCGAATATCTCGGTAAGACAAATATCTAATAGATATGGAGTTGATATTACAAAAGGCTTTGTGAGTCCTTCTGATTGGATCGATGAAGCAGCTTCGAAACATACCTCAGGCGATAAAAGAAGAATGTCTCATAAATTGTTGGAGGATTATAGAAATCAAATGCTTGGTAAAATTGCTTTAGAAGTCCCACCATGGAATTAGATAATAAAAAAAATTCTTTCGGCATTGGAGAGGGCGAACTTATTGAAATTATTTATGAGCTACCTCTCCCTATGAGACTAGATAGATGGTTGGTAAGTAAAAGGCCAGAACAAAGTAGAGCAAGAATTCAACATTTTATAAATTCAGGATTAGTACTTGTAAACTATAAAACTGCGAAAGCAAAGACCCCATTAAAAAATGGGGACAATGTTCAAATCTGGATGCCTCCTCCTGAACCTCTTGTATATTTGAAACCTGAAAAAATGGATTTAAAAATCCTTTTTGAAGACGAGCACATCATAGTAATCAATAAACAATCAGGACTAATTGTTCATCCAGCCCCGGGACACAAATCAGGAACTCTAGTAAATGGATTACTATTTCACTGTAATGATCTGCCTGGAATTAATGGGAAACTAAGACCTGGTATAGTTCATAGATTAGATAAAGATACCTCCGGATGTATGGTGGTAGCAAAAAGCCAAGAAGCATTGGTAAATCTCCAGAAACAAATAAAAGAAAAAATAGCTTCACGCGAATATATTGCAGTAATACATGGAGCGCCTAATTCTGAAGAAGGCCAAATTGTGGGGCATATTGGTAGAGATAAATTCAACAGATTGAAATATAAAGTAGTTGAAGAAGATTCAGGAAGATATGCCTGCACTTATTGGAAATTAAAAGAAAGATTAGGTAATTACTCATTAATGAATTTCAAATTAGATACTGGTCGAACGCATCAAATAAGAGTTCATTGCGCTCACATTAATCATCCTATTGTGGGTGATCCTTTATATGGAAGATGCAAAAAACTTCCATGTAAATTAGAGGGCCAAGCATTACACGCTTTTAAGCTTGGCCTTATACATCCAATCAGTGGCAAAGAAATGATATTTGAAGCAGAGTTACCATTAGATTTTCAAAAATTACTCAACGTTCTTAAAGCTAAATAAGATTTAAAGAAGAATCTAGAAGAGATTTAGTATAGGTGTTTTTTGTTTTAGTGAATATTGTAGAACTTTCTCCTTCATCAACTATCTTCCCGTGATTCATTACTAGCAACCTATTACAAAATCTTTTAGCAATACCTAAATCATGTGTGATAAAGATAATGGTTAGATCCATTTTTTCTTGCAAGACTCTAAGTAATTCAAGAATTTCTATTTTTACTGAAGCATCTAACATATTAACGCTCTCATCACAAATCAAAATTTTTGGTTTCAACAATAGCGCTCTGGCTAATGAAATTCTTTGCAATTGACCTCCAGATAATTGGCTAGGATAAGAATTTAAAAATTCACTCTTAAAAGGAAGACTTAAATTTTTAAACATAAATTTTATTTCTTTTTCAATTTTTCTTTTATCTGAAATTTTTTGAATAAAAAATATATCTTCCAAAATATTTTTAATAGTCATTTTCGGGTTCAAACTTGAAAAAGGATCTTGAAAAATAATTTGCACTTTATTGTTCTTTTTGTAAGATTTATTTTTTTTCGATGCATGATTTTTATCATAAATTTTGATTTCACCACCTCTTACTTTAAGAAGTCCAATTAAAGCCCTACATAATGTACTTTTACCACTCCCTGAAGAACCAACTATTCCAAGAGTCTCATTCTCATATAACTTGAAACTAACTTCATTTAAAGCCTTATTCCATTTATTAATGAAAATTGAAGAATTTAATTTATACCAATGTCTTAGGTTATTTACCTCTAGAACGACCTGATCTCGAGCATTATTTTTAGTATTTGGTTCTAATACTATTTTTGAAGCATTTACTAACTTTTTCCCGATATCTGATTTTGGTGATTGAAAAATATCTAATATATTCCCTTTTTCAACAATCGATCCCTTTTCAATTATTGCAACTTTTTTACACCACTTTGCTGCAAGATTAATATCATGACTAATTAAAATTAAAGTTGTATCAAATTCATTACATAGATGAATTATTTCTTGCATGATTTCAAAACTTGTTTTGGTATCTAAGCTTGTTGTAGGTTCATCAGCTATTAATAATTTAGGTTTCAAAGCAAGTGCCATTGCTATAGAAACTCTCTGTCTCATTCCGCCGCTAAATTGATGTGGGAAAGAATCAAGTCTACTTTCTTCAATTCCGACTTTTTGAAAAACTTCTCTTACTAATTTTTTAATAGCTAAAGATGATTTAGTTTGATCATGTGTTTTAAATAATTCATATAAATGATCCCCAACTCTCATTAGCGGATTAAGTTTTTTTATAGAGTCTTGATAAATAAATCCAAAATTCTTTCTTCTAAATAATTGTGCATCGTTATTGTTAATTTTCCTAGGATCTACATTAGAAATCGATAGATACCCTTTAGAAGTGGCCTTTGGAGGCAATATATTTACTAATGTTTTTGCAAAAGTGGTCTTTCCACATCCAGAAGGTCCTACTATGGCCAAATGATCTCCACTATCTATTTCCAAATTAAAATTTTTGATAATAGGTTGCTGTTTTAGACCATATTTAACAGTAAGGTTTTCAACTACAATAATTTTTTCTTTATTTTTTCCCATGATCTATAGCAAATTTTTCTAGACATAAATAAAATACATCTAAAGCAATATAAAATGTCCGAGGCAGCTGCAAATTCAAAAGAAAAAAACGGAATTGAAGTTTCCAAAACTATTTTGCCTGAAAATAAAAAATATGAAAGTGAATCTTTGAATTATCAAATAAACATTCCCGATTGGCTTCTTAAAGATATTCATAATTTTGAAAAATCAAATAAAGAAAATGATGAGAATCAAAACCTTATAGTAAAGGCTTTTAAACTTGCTTATAAAGCTCATGATGGACAATTCCGTGCGAGCGGCGAGCCATACATTATCCACCCGGTTGCTGTTGCAAATCTCCTTAAAGAAATAGGTGCTAGTTCATCTGTTATTGCTGCAGGCCTTTTACATGATGTAGTTGAAGATACTGGCATTGATTTATCCGAAATAGAAACAAATTTTGGATTAGAAGTAAAAATACTTGTAGAGGGTGTAACAAAATTAGGCGGCATTCACTT
>QCNK01000002.1 GCA_003210135.1 Prochlorococcus sp. AG-424-P23
CACTACGCTTCTAGAAAATTTAAATTCTTTAAATCATGAAAAACTTTTTATAAGAATCAAACTACTTGAAGAAATTATGGAAGAAATTTGTAACGAGTTTAATATCAATATCAAGAAGCAAAGAGAAGATCAGAAAAGTACATATGAGATAGAGTCTTCACCAATTCAAGTTGATACTCCCACAGGATTAAAGCTTCAGGTAGGGCGAAATATGAGGCAAAATGACTTAATAAGCTTTAAGTTCTCAAAAAAAGGCGATTTATGGTTTCATGCACAGGAATCACCAGGTAGTCATGTAGTTTTGAAGTCTTCATCTCAAGTAGCATCTGAACAAGATCTTCAAATAGCTGCAGATTTAGCTGCTTTATTTAGTAAGGCAAAAAGAAACATTAAGGTTCCAATTAATTTAGTAAAGATTAAAGATTTGCAAAAAATCAAAAACGGAGGACCGGGTTGCGTTTCCTTTAAAAATGGAGAAATTATTTGGGGAAATCCTACAAGAGGAGAAGATTACATTAAAAAAAATCTTAAAACAGTAATTTAGTTTATAATAAAAAAAATTTTTAAATCTAAATGTTGGATTTTCTGTTAGGCACTCATGAATTTTTAGGAAATCATAGTTTTCCAGAATTTATTGTTGGATATCTATTTGGTGCTGCACTAATAATTGGAGCTCCTACTGTTTTCTTACTACTTGCCTTCGTAAGTGCTTTAATGAAAACAAATGGGAAAATGGGTGGATACAGAGAGTATGAAACTTATGGTGAATCATCCTTAAATGATGCTCCTCCTTTCTTATTACCAGATCCAACAAATCCCAAATTAAGCAAATAATTAAGTTTATCGAAAAATAAATTGGACTTTGACAATAGTAGTTTTAAACCTTTTTCTTACACAATTTTTATCAAATAATAATGAGAGGTAAAGGTCAAATTGATAAAAAATTATCAGATTCGATGACTTTTAGTGATCATTTAGAGGAGCTTCGTCAAAGGATACTAAACTCAATTTACTCAATAATTATTTCAATATTCTTTAGTTTTCTCATCATAAAGCCATTAATATCTTTTTTAGAAATTCCAGCTGGTGATATTCATTTACTACAACTTGCTCCAGGAGAGTTTTTATTTGTTGCTATTAAAGTTGCAGGTTACAGCGGATTGATAGTTTCTATGCCTTATATTTTTTATCAAATAATATTATTCATTTCTCCTGGTTTAACAAAACAAGAAAAAAGCCTTATCTTGCCTGCAGTTTTTGGTTCAGGTCTGCTATTTTTTTTAGGATTAATTTTTTCATGGTGGATATTAGTCCCTGCAGCGATAAATTTTTTCATTAGTTTCGGTGCTGATATTGTTGAACCAACTTGGTCTATAGAAAGATATTTTGATTTTGTTCTCTTATTAATGTCCAGCACTGCAATAGCTTTTCAATTGCCAGTATTACAATTTATTCTTGGTTCTCTTGGAATAATCACAACAGAAAAAATGATTTCGAATTGGAAGATAGTTGTAATTTCCTCCGCAATATTATCTGCAGTGATTACCCCTTCAACAGACCCATTAACTATGTCATTGCTATCTATATCGATTGTGTTTTTATTTTTTGTGGGTACTGGATTAACTTACTTATCAGAAAATCTTAAGTCAAAAACTCTTTCATCTTCTCATTAAGATCTAATTGCAAGCTTACAGCTCTACCTAACCTTGGCTTAGCATTGACTTTCTTTAGCCATTCCCTTACTTCTTCTGAATATCCACATCTATTTAAAATCTCGATTTTATCAGCTATCGATTTTTTATATTCATCTTCACTTAAAGGGAATGATTCTTGTCCAAGAAATCCCCACATCATTTGAAAATAAACGAATTTTCCTCTTCTAAAGAGTCTAAAATCATATTTTTTTCCCCAGCGATGAATCAAATAATGTATAACTTCATCTACTAGCAACGGGTTCATTTAAATCAATTAATTAAGACTTCCTAAACTTTTACTTTAAATTATTAAAAGTCCTATCTATTTGCAACAGAAATTGAACAATTTGCTCCATAATAACTAATAAATAACAGAATCAAGTAACGAATGACTCAATTAAGTTCCAATGATGTCCCTTCTATGGGTCGAAGGCAATTTATGAATCTTCTTACATTTGGTACTGCAACTGGTGTAGCGTTAGGAGCCCTTTACCCCGTAGCAAATTATTTTATGCCTTTAAGAGCAGGCGGTGGTGGAGGTGGAACTTCTGCTAAAGATGAATTAGGGAATCCAATAACTAAGACAGGTTGGTTAGCTACCCATCAAGCAGGAGATAGAAGTCTAGTGCAGGGTCTAAAGGGAGATCCAACTTATTTAATAGTTAATGAGGGTGGGGAAATAGGAGAATTTGGTTTAAATGCAATTTGTACTCATTTAGGTTGTGTTGTCCCATGGGATAGTGGTGCTAATAAATTCATATGTCCTTGTCATGGCAGTCAGTACGATACTAATGGGAAAGTAGTCAGAGGGCCTGCTCCTTTATCTTTAGCCCTAGCGCATGTCGATATTGAAGATGATGCTGTGCTTGTCAAACAATGGTCAGAAACTGACTTTAGAACTAATGAAAATCCATGGTGGGCATAAAAATGAAAGGTCTTAAAAATCTAATCATGAAAAAAACAAGTTTATTTATCTGTACTCTGCTTTTCATTTCGAGCATGGTATTTTATCCAAAGATGACTTTTGCTTATCCATTTTGGGCTCAGCAAAACTATGAATCCCCAAGAGAAGCCACAGGAAAAATAGTCTGTGCAAATTGTCATCTAGCTCAGATGCCTACAATTGCAGAGGTTCCACAATCTGTTGGAGCAGACAGTGTTTTCAAGGCTGTGGTCAAAATACCCTACAAAAATGACTTAAAAGAGATCGGTGCTGATGGTTCCCAAGTCCCATTACAAGTTGGTGCTGTTGTAATGCTGCCAGATGGATTTAAACTTGCTCCCCAAGAAAGATGGACCGAAGAAATCAAAGAGGAGACAGAAGGGGTTTATTTCACTAATTACAGTGAAGAGAAAGATAATATCATCATTGTAGGACCTTTACCTGGCGATACAAATAAAGAAATAGTTTTTCCTGTACTTTCCCCTGATCCATCCACCAATAAAGAATATCACTATGGGAAATACTCCTTACATATCGGAGGCAATAGAGGTAGAGGTCAGGTATACCCAACTGGAGACAAAAGCAATAATGTAGTTTTCACTTCTTCCACCTCAGGAACCATAAATTCAATAGAAACAATTGAAGATGGTAGCTATAAGGTCAATATAGAAAACGATAATGGTGAGATAACTACCGAAGCAGTGCCTGTAGGTCCTCAACTTATCGTAAAAGCACAAGACAAAATTAATGCAGGTGACCCTCTTACTAATGATCCCAACGTTGGCGGCTTTGGACAACTAGATGCTGAGGTTGTACTTCAGAGCCCTTATAGAGTTATTGGATTGATTGCATTCTTCATTGGTGTAGGCCTAACACAAATACTTTTAGTATTAAAGAAAAAACAAGTAGAAAAAGTGCAAGCAGCAGAGGGTATCTAACTTTCTTTAAATGCTTATACTTCAAGCTTTTATACAATCTCCAGGAGAAACTTTTTTAAATTTAGGATTTATAACTATTAGATGGTATGGACTGCTTATTTCGGCTTCAGTTTTAATAGGCCTATTTGTCTCTAAAAAACTAGCAAAAGCAAGAAATATTAACCCAGAGTACATTAGTGAAATACTTCCATCATTAATAATCTCTTCAATAATTGGAGCTAGAGCTTATTACGTAATTTTTGAGTGGAGGCAATATAGCGGAGAGAACTTTTTTACTTCTATTGAACTATTCAATAACATCATTCAAATACCTTCTTTTCTTGCGGTTTGGGAAGGAGGCATAGCAATTCATGGAGGTCTAATTGGAGGATTAATATCTATTATCTATTTCTGTAAGTCGAAAAAAATTAATTTAAAAACTTTTATAGATATTCTAATACCCTCCATTATTCTTGGGCAATCAATAGGAAGGTGGGGAAATTTTTTCAATAATGAAGCCTTTGGAGTTCCTACAAATTTGCCTTGGAAATTATTTATACCTATCCAAAATAGGCCTTTAGAATTTCTTAATTATGAATTTTTTCATCCTACATTTCTCTATGAGTCATTGTGGAATCTTTTAATTTTCTTCGTACTTATCATTACCTTTAATAAACAAAATAAAACAGATTTTTTCAGGCCTGGCTTTATTAGCTGTCTTTATTTAATAATTTATAGCTTTGGAAGATTCTGGATTGAAGGTTTAAGAACTGACCCACTATGCATTGGTGGGCTTCCGCCTTTCTGTGATGGCGGTATTAGAATTGCACAATTTATAAGTGTTTTTCTATTTTCTTCTGGATTCATTGGAATATTTTTTTTAAGATTGAGAACATATAGTGGGAAAAATAGAAAGAATGGATAATAAAATATCGTTTATTGGTGTTGGTCCAGGTGATCCAGAATTATTAACTTTAAAAGCATTAAAAAAGATAAAAATTGCAGATATCATAATTTGGACTGATTCTCTAATCCCTGAAAAGATTTTAGATTTTTGTAAAGAAGGTTCTGAAAAAATAAAAACTAGTTCGCTCAACTTAGAGCAAATCACCTCAATTATGATAGAAAAATTTCAGGCAGGGAAAACTGTTGTAAGGTTGCATGATGGAGACCCTTGCCTTTTTGGAGCAATTAGAGAGCAAATCGAAATTTTAAAAAACGAAAAAATTGAAATCGAGGTTGTTCCTGGAGTAAGTGCTTTTCAAGTTGCTGCAGCATATCATGAGGCTGAGTTAACCATCCCTGACATAACCCAAACAATAATTTTAACTAGAGCAGGAGGGCGAACAGGGATGCCCGAAAAAGAATCTCTGAAAGATCTTGCGAAACACAATTCTTCTATATGTCTTTATCTAAGTGCTAGGCATGTGAAAAGGTCTCAAGAAACTCTACTAGAGTTTTACCCTCCAGATACTAAAGTGATTGTTGGATTTAGAGTATCTTGGGATGATGGTTGGACATCATTAATAGATTTAAAAGATATGGAAAAATTTTCAATTGAGAAAAAACTAATTAGAACAACCATTTACATTATTAGCCCAGCAATTAGTAATTCTCAAAAAAGATCTAATCTTTATAATCCATCATATAGGCATCTCTTTAGGAATAAATAATCTTAAAGTTGATAGAAAAATATTAATTACTATAATTAGTAAAAATTTATTTGCTTTGAAAGAAATAAAATCTAACCCAAAAGAAGATATCAAAAGAGAACAATCCTCTTTAAAGAGAATTGGAAATTTTATTAAAGAGGCAAGGTTAAGTAGAGAGCAATCTGTTGAAGAATTGGCTTCTGATTTAAAAATTGGATCTCATCAACTTAAAGCCATTGAAGAAGGTAATGAAGAAGAACTACCTGAAAAAGTATTTGTCAAAGCAATGGTTCGTAGAATTTCGCAGAAGCTGAAACTTGATACAGAATTTATAATGAATGAATTCATGACAGAAAGGCAAGAGATAAAAATTGAAGAAATAGTTGAAGAAGTTGCTAAAAAAACCATTAAAACCAGACAATCTAAGGATATAAGTCCAGTTGGGTTTTGGATATTTATTTTAATTTCAGGCCTTCTCGGACTAATCGCATCATCCTTAATTTTCAATTTATTTTCAGACTCTTCTCAGAATCAAACTCCAAAACAAGAACTTATTAAAAAAAACTAAATAACTTTTAAATCCAAATTCTTTAGTTCTTTTATTACATTACGGCATAATCCTAAGTTCCATTTTTCAAGAAGAAGATCATGATTTCTATTTAAAGGTAATAGTTCAAATGTAAGAAAATTTCCCTGCAATTTTATTTGAACTGAGGAGATCACCTTGTCAGGTCTCTGATCAAGAGATGCTGCTAGTCTCAAAATCAATGACATTTCAAGAACTAATGTTTTATCTTCTTTGGATATTAAATTTTGCCAAGACTCATGTCTTTTCTTGGGTAGAGTCTTTCTATGGTATCTAGCAATTGAAGCAATAATATTTGTTTCTGCTTCAGAATATCCCAACAACTCACAATTTTTTATTAAGTACCAAGAGTGTTTGTGATATGAACCAACATTCACGTATTTCCCACAAGTATAAAGATTAGAAGCTGCCCAGAGAAGTTCTTTGGCTTTAGGGTCATTATCGCTATGAAAGATATTTTTAGTCTGATCGTAGATTTGAAAGGCAATATCGATAACTTTCTCAGCTCTAGTACTATCTACGCCAAACTTTCTGGCCTGATGAACTATGGTTGTTTTTCTAATATTGCTTTGAATATTTAACTCGTTTTTTATTATCCCTTTACGAAGCATCCAATCAACAACTAAACCCTCTCTAAGGGCCCTCTCACTTATAGTTAATTCATTAAAGTTCAACATTTCCATTGCGGTGTTTAATATCAATGCTCCTGGAATAATTATTTCTGCTCTTCTCTCACTTAATGAAGGTATTTTCTTAATTTCCGAAACTGGCAATTTAATTAGCTTTTCCAATACATTTTGTAAATTTTCCCTTTTAAATTTATAACCATGCAACTTTTGTTTAGATTCTCCCAAATCATCTGAAATCAAATTACCTAATGAAGTTGCAGTGCCACTGGTTGCAATCATAGTTAAAGTTTTATCTCCCTTAGATCTACTCTTTATTTTTCTAATAGATGGTTCTAAAGATCCTTTAATAAAAGTTGTTAGAAAACTCGATCGTTCTGAATTTATAGCCTCTTTATTTAAAAAATCATTTTTAAGTCTTACCGCACCAATTCTCGAACTTGTAAGAGCTATAGCATCTTTTTTATCAGCAAGTATTAATTCCGTAGATCCTCCTCCAATATCTATGATTACAAAAGACTGATCTTCAAAAGCCATACCAGAAAGAACACCAAGGTAAATTAATCTGGCTTCCTCAGAACCACTTATCATTTCTATTTGAATATCAGTTTCATCAAGAACTCTTCTAATAAAATCTTGACCGTTTGGAGCTTCCCTAACTGCACTTGTTGCTGCTGTTACTATTTGTTTTACTCCATTACTTTTACAATATTCCTTAAATCGCTTAAGAGTAACTAATGCTCTTTGGATTGATTCTTCAGTAAGATTACCTTCCTCATCTCTTTCTCCAAGACGAGTGGTTGATTTATCAGTGAATTTTATTGAAAATGATTTTAATTCTAGATTAATTTCTGCTACCAATAGATGTGTAGAGTTAGTTCCAATATCTATAGAAGCAACTAAAATATGCTTTTCTTGAAAATATCTTAAATCTTGTTTCTCTATCATTTCTTTTTATAAGACGCAAATATCTTTGATCCATTAATAAATATACCCAAGATTGATTATTAAATAATAGAAATCATTTAATCCTAGTAAGATTATTTAAAGTTATGAAATATACAATAGGTCATATGCAAAATAAAGATCGACAAATTAAATTAATTACTTTTTTTGAATTATTAAGGTGGAATAAGCCGACTGGAAGAATGATCTTACTTATTCCAGCTGGATGGAGTTTATATTTAACCCCAGATTCTAATCCAACATTTTTAATGTTGCTAAGAATAATACTTGGAGGACTACTAGTAAGTGGATTAGGCTGCGTGGTTAATGATATTTGGGACAAAAAAATTGATCAAAGAGTTGTTAGGACAAAAAATAGACCTCTAGCTTCAAATAAAATCAGTCTTAAAACAGCTTATTCAATTCTTTTCTTTTTAATTTTATGTAGCTTCTTTTTAACTTTGTCACTACCTCAGCCAGGAAGAATCCTTTCCATTTCACTTGCTTTTTTAGCTTTACCTATTATTTTAATTTATCCCTCTGCCAAAAGATGGTTTAAATATCCTCAATTAATCTTATCCATATGCTGGGGTTTTGCTGTCTTAATTCCCTGGGCCGCAAATGAAGGCAATTTAAATAGTATTGTTTTATTATTTTGCTGGCTAGCTACAATTTTTTGGACTTTTGGCTTTGACACAATTTATGCTTTAGCAGATAAAAAATATGATATCAAAATTGGAATAAATAGTTCCGCTGTTAACCTCCAAAACAATACAAGAATAACCATTCAAATTTGTTATTTTTTAACTTCTTTTTTTCTCGCATTATGCGGATTCATGAATCAAATGGATTTTATTTTTTGGCCGATTTGGCTTACAACGTCAATCTTAATGCAGAGAGATATACTAAAAGTATTTCCTGAGGAAAAGCAATCAATAAAAAATATTGGGAATCACTTCAAAAATCAATCAATTTATGGAGGATTCCTTTTATTAGGAATTATTATTGCCTCATAAACTCTAAATATGGTTTTTAGATTAAAAAAAGGGGATCTAATAGATATTTTAGCTCCAGGCTCCTTTATTGATGAAGACGAAAATTTTCAAAAAGGCATAGAAATCTTAAAAAACTGGGGTTTGGAAATTAATGAAAATAATTCTCTTTCGAAAAAATTTGGTTATTTTGCAGGTGATGATCTAACTAGATTTGAAGAACTGGAAAAAGCACAAAATAGTAAGCTAATCATTTTTGCAAAAGGAGGCTGGGGTTCAGCAAGACTTTTAGAAAAAAAACCTTCTTGGCAGAATGGTTTAATGCTTGGATTCTCAGATACATGTTCTTTATTACTATCTAAATATTCTCAAGGATTTATAGGTTCTATTCATGGCCCAATGGTTACTGGCCTTTTCAAAGAGCCAGAATGGAGTCTTGAGAGATTAAGAAATTTACTTTTTGAGGGATATGTTGAGGACATAAAAGGAATTCCTTTAAGAGCTGGAAAAGCTAAAGGAGAAATTATCGTTTCTAACTTAACTATTGCTACTTTTTTAATTGGTACTAATCACTTTCCAGATTGCAAAGGAAAAATAATAATTTTTGAAGATATTAATGAAGATATTTATAAAATTGATCGCATGTTGACATACCTCAGAATGACTAAAACACTCTCTAAAATTTCTGGTATTGGATTCGGAAGTTTTTCTAATGATTCCTACGACCTTGAATGGAAAGATTTACTAAAAAACTGCATCATTGAAAGACTCCAAGAGTTTGATTTTCCTATTCTTTTTGACCTCCCAATAGGCCACATATCGGGAAATGCTTGCATTCCTTTAGGATACGAAGCCACCTTAAATGGTGATGATGGCATTCTTAGTATCGATACACCTTTTTAACTAGGGTTTCTTCACAAAAAGTTTTGCTATTTTCAAATCTATAGGGGATGTAATTTTTATATTTGAGTAAGTTCCTTCAATAATCTTAACTTTCCAATTAAGCATTTCGAATAGTGAGGCATCATCTGTGACTTTCCAGTTTTTATCAATTGCCATCTTATGAGCTTTTTTTAATTTATCTACTAAAAAGCCCTGAGGAGTTTGCGCTGCCCATAAATAATTTCTATCTGGTGTTTCTTTAATAAATCCCTCATTATCAACAACCTTTATTGTGTCAGTTACCCTAGTAGCCAAAATTACAGCTTCATTTTCATCTAATTGCTTGGCACAAAGATCTATCAATTCAGGATTAATTAGACATCTAGCACCATCATGTATTAAAACTTTTTCAGCATCTTTTGGAAGCGCTTTTAAACCATTAAAAACTGACTGTTGTCTGGTTTCACCACCATTTATCCAATGAACTTTATGGGCAAGATCCTTTGCTGAATTTAATAATAAATTTTTATCTTTCGGTTGCCCAATTATTCCAACCCAATTTGTTGTGCTTGCAGAAAATACAGATTTAAGTGTCCAATAAATCAAAGACTCTCCTTTTAAATCAATAAGTAATTTATTTTTTCCAGCTTTCATTCTGCTACCGCTCCCTGCAGCTGGTATTAAAAAGTGCACAATAGAAGGTCTTAATATTTTCTAGACAATTATAAATAAAAGCAATATCTTTACACAAATAGTACTACGATTGAAAATTATAAAATTTCATAATGTCTAATACAGATTCACTATCAGGCAAAGTTGCTTTAGTCACTGGAGCTAGCAGAGGAATTGGTAAAGAAATTGCTTTAGAACTAAGCCGATTAGGAGCAGAAGTTTTTATTAATTACTCTTCTTCTGATGAAAAAGCTGAAGAAGTTGTAAATTTAATAAAAAATTCGGGAGGTAAAGCTCATAAATTAAAATTTGATGTTTCAAAAGAGGATTCTGTCAGTTCAGCTTTTGAAGAAATAATCAAAATTAATGGCACCATTGATATCCTTATTAACAATGCTGGAATTACTAGAGATGGACTATTGATGAGAATGAAATCAGAACAATGGGATGATGTACTAAATACAAACTTAAAAGGAGTTTTTCTTTGTACAAAATATGCTTCAAAATTTATGATGAAAAAAAGAAGTGGAAGCATCGTAAATATTTCATCTGTTGTTGGAATAATTGGTAATCCTGGGCAAGCAAATTATTCTGCAGCCAAAGCTGGTGTTATTGGATTTACCAAAACTTGCGCTAAAGAATTTGCCTCAAGAGGTATAAACGTTAATGCAATAGCTCCAGGTTTTATAGAAACAGAGATGACTGAAAAACTCAATACTGAAGAGATTCTAAAAGTTATTCCTTTAGGGAAATTAGGAAGTTGTACTCAAATTGCAAACTTAGTGTCATTCTTAGTTTCAAGTAATGCAGGAAGTTACATTACAGGGCAAACAATAAGTATAGACGGGGGTATGAGTATTTAGTTATGTACTTTCATAAGGCTGGCCTAATTCATCTCTCAGCCTTCTAATTTTTTGTAAAAGTTTTAACCTTCGACTTCTAGCGGTTAATGTCAAGAAAAATCTTAATGGAAAGTATATCAGTGTCATAGCAATCGCGAGAATTGCGGTAAGAGTAAAAATAAGATTATTTGTTTCTTCCATAATTTAAAGATACTCTTATTTGAGTTAATTTGTATGTCTAATTAAAAGAAATTCGGCTTTCCCCACTTAATTAAATATCCCTTAAAAATGATTCTATGGGAGATTAGAATAAGACTAAAGATTGTGTAAACATGGCTAAACAGTTAAGTTTTTCTAATGAATCAAGAGAAGCTCTAGAAAAAGGTGTAAATTTTGTAGCTAATGCGGTAAAGGTTACTATTGGGCCAAAAGCAAAAAACGTAGTAATAGAGAGAAAATTTGGTTCACCAGATATAGTTAGAGATGGATCCACAGTTGCTAAAGAGATTGAGATTGAGAACCCTATTTCTAATTTGGGTGCAAAATTAATAGAACAAGTTGCATCCAAGACAAAAGAGAGTGCTGGAGATGGAACAACAACAGCCACCATTTTGACTCAGAAGATGGTTCAAGAGGGATTAAAAAATATTGCTTCTGGTGCCAGTCCTATGGAGTTAAAAAAAGGTATGGAGGTAGGCCTGGCTTTTGTTCTAGAAAAATTAAGTTCCAAAAGTATTTCATTAAGTGGTTCTGATATACAAAAAGTTGCAACAGTTAGTGCTGGAGGCGATGAAGAAATTGGATCTATAATTTCGAAGGCAATGGATATTGTTACTTCGGATGGTGTAATAACTGTTGAGGAATCTCAATCACTAGATACAGAATTAGATATAACTGAAGGAATGTCTTTTGATAGAGGCTATAGTTCTCCATATTTCGTAACAGACCAAGAAAGACAAGTTTGTGAACTTGAAAACCCCAAAATATTAATAACTGATCAAAAAATTTCAACTTTAATTGATCTAGTTCCAATACTTGAAGAAATTCAGAAATCAGGCTCACCATTTCTAATTCTTGCTGAAGATATCGAAGGAGAGGCTTTAACCACCTTGGTTTTGAATAAGAATAGTGGAGTGTTAAACGTAGCTTCCGTGAGAGCTCCGTTATTTGGAGAGAGAAGAAAAGCTGCTCTTGAAGATATTGCTATTCTTACTGGAGCTAATTTAATTAGTGAAGATAAATCGATGACACTTGATAAAGTATCGATTAATGATTTAGGCAAAGCAAAAAAAATAACCATCACGAAGGATAAAACTACAATTGTTGCCTTCGAAGACACTAAAGATTTAGTTAAAGCGCGAGTAGAAAAATTAAAGAGAGAAGTTGACATAACAGACTCAGAGTATGATCAGGACAAAATCAATGAAAGGATAGCTAAACTAGCTGGAGGAGTAGCACTTATCAAAGTTGGAGCTGCAACAGAAACAGAGATGAAGTACAAAAAGTTAAGAATCGAAGATTCCCTTAATGCTACGAAAGCTGCTATCGAAGAGGGTGTAGTTTCTGGAGGAGGACAAACTTTAATTGAAATATCAGACGACCTTCTAAATTTAAGTCAAACATCTTCCGATGATTTAAGAACAGGGATAAATATATTAAAAGAAGCCCTTTTGGAACCTACCAAACAAATAGCAAAAAATGCTGGTTTTAATGGTGATGTAGTTGTCGCTGAAATTAAAAGACTTAACAAAGGCTTCAATGCTAATTCAGGAAAATATGAGGATTTAAAAGATTCAGGAATATTAGATCCAACCAAAGTAATAAGATTAGCTCTTCAAGATTCAGTATCTATTGCAGCTATGCTCCTCACAACAGAAGTTGCGATGGCTGACATACCAGAGCCTGAAGCTGCAGCCCCAGGAGGACCAGGTGGAGATCCAATGGGCGGAATGGGTATGCCAGGTATGGGTGGCATGGGTATGCCAGGTATGGGCGGAATGGGTATGCCAGGTATGGGTGGCATGGGTATGCCAGGTATGGGTGGCATGGGTATGCCAGGTATGATGTGAAGAACTAACTAGCTTTTTTATCTTTATTAATCCATCTTCTTAAACTTTTAATATTAGGTAGTGGTAATTTTGTGGTTTTAATATATTGATTTACTTCATTAGAATCTTGTTTGATATTAAAGACTTTATTATTATTAGAAATTTTTAAGTAATTTGATTCACAATTTGTTTCTTCTAGATTTTCAGAAGTTTTTAAAGATTCAAGCCTAATATGTTCTTCATTTTCTTCTTCATGATTTTCATCAATTAAAGTTATTTGTTCTTCATTTTCTTCTTCATGATTTTCATCAATTAAAGTTATTTGTTCTTCATTTTCTTCTTCATACTGATATTCCCTAAGTGCTGAGCTATGGATTAATAAATCATTTAAAGAATCAATACCAAATCTATGCACCCACTTAAGAACAATATTTTCTTTAAGCAAAATATTATTTTCTGAAGAGGCTTTTTTAAAAACTTCTATTAGATGATTTTTTAAAAGCATAACTTTATTAATTTAACTTTCTATTTAACAGAGGCCTTATGATAATCAAGGAAAAAACTGTTAAAGAAAATAAAATTGCTATACAACTCTTACAAGTTAAATCACCATATGGGGCATGTAAAGCCACTAATTCTAAATTCATAGTTTCTGTGTAAGCAGTCCTAATAGGTTCAATCGCAAAAGTTAATGGATTTAATGAAGCTAACCACCCAAGCCAATTTGGCATGAAAGATATTGGAGCTAAAGCTGTACTCGCAAAAAGAAGAGGTAAGTTGATTACAAATATAAGAGCTATTAATTCAATATGTCCTGGCAAAACAAACGCTAAACATAAACTTATTGATGTCACAAAAAGAACTAATAGAATAAGCGTTGTAAACACAATTCCTAAACCATATAAGTTGGGCCATCCATAACCCAAAATGTATGAAACAACCATTATTACAATACTTTGGACAAAGCTCAATATTGTTATGTAAAAAAAAGAAGATAAAACTATGGATAATCTACTGGTTAAAGGTGCAACAAGTAATCTATTAAGAAATCCAAACTCTCTATCAAACATTAAAGGAAGACCAGAGTTTAGGGCTCCGCTAAAAGCAGTAAAAACAATAAGTCCCGCTCCTAAAAAATTGCCATATGAATCTACTCCTGGTAAAAAACCTTCAGGAGCCTTAGAAAATAATGCCCCAAATAAAAAAAGCCAAATTATGGGTTGTAATATTCCAGCTAAAAGAGTTGATGGTCTCCTTTTTAATTGAATAAATAATCTCTTTGTTAAGGCAAATGTTTCTTGATATAAAAAAAATAAATTATAATGTTGTAATTCCATAATTAGCAGTAATTAGTTTTTATTATAATTAGTTATCCAAAAGTTTTTTTATCGCATTGATTGCTTTGATTCTTTTTTAAAGTCTCTTTTCCCTGCCATAGAAATTTCAGCATCCAATAATGTTTTTCCTGTTGCCTGAAGATATACATCATCCAAACTTGGCTGACTTTGTGTAAGAGAAAAAATTTCAAACTTTGAGAAGGCCAATTCCACTTTGAGCTTCGTAAGTAAATCTTTTTCCTTATCTGCTACAAAATTTATCGAGAAACCTTGAGCTTCATTTATGATAATCTGACTAATTCCATCTATTGAAGATAAAATTTTACATATATTTTTTGCTTCTTCCTGATTACTAAATTCCCTTACTTTCAGAGTTACTCTATCTCCTCCTAATTTATTTTTGAGTTCTGCAGGAGTCCCTTGTGCTATAACTCTTCCATCATCAATTATCACTAATCTGTCTGCCAATTTATCTATTTCATCAAGATAGTGACTGCTTAAAATAATAGTCATTCCATTATTTCTCAAATCTTTCAAAAGTTGCCATATAATATTTCTACTTTCAATATCTAAACCTACTGTAGGTTCGTCCAATATTAATACTTGGGGCAAATGTAAAAGTCCAGCTGCAAGATCTATTCTTCTTTTCATTCCACCTGAATAAGTTCCGCACTTACGATCAATCCAATCATTCATTTCTAATTGATCTATTAATTTATTTATTCTTTCAAATTTTTTGTTTTTGTTGATGTGATATAAATCTGCTTGAAAATCCAAAAGCTCTCTTCCAGTTAATATTTTATCAAGTGCAATGTCCTGGGCAACATAACCAATTAATTCTCTAATTTTCCTTGAATTTTTTATCAGATTAATATTATTTATTAAAACTTCTCCACTATCAGGCTCTATTAAAGTAGCGAGTATTTTTATAAGTGTTGATTTGCCAGCACCATTTGGACCTAGTATTCCGAATAATGTGCCAGCTTCAATTTCCATTGATAAATTTTTTAAAGCCTTGATTTCTGAATAAGATTTTGAGAGCCCTTTAACTTTTATATAATTCATCAAACTTACTATTTCTTATAAAACATTTTACATCTAATTTAATTACTAAGCAGGGATACTATAGATAAAAATATTTGCATAGATTGCTGCTCAAATTCTACGGATAGTTGGGTTCTGGAAATTAATAACAAAAGACAAATACCAAACATATAGAGAATAGACCACCTAAAAAGAGACTTTGCTCTTGAAAGATCATCAGGAGATTTCTTTAATTCATTTATTAATTGCAAAAGTCTTCCATTAAATGGCAATAACATAATTCCGTATAAGAGACCCCCTTCAGGTAAAGCGAAGACTCCCATAATACTCATCAAAACTGTTGCCCATCCGTAACGAGAAATCGCTTTAGCAGTAAAAACAGATCCCTTAACAGAAGGAAGCATAGGAATACCAACAGATGCGTAATCGTCCTTCAATAAAATTGCAAGTGCCCAAAAATGAGCTGGAGTCCATAACATTACTAAACCAAACAACCACCAACCACTTAGGCCTACATGCCCTGTGGCAGCAGATGCACCAACTAAAGGTGGTATCGCGCCAGCAACTCCTCCGAAAACAATATTTTTGGTTGTACGAGGTTTCAAAATAACTGTATATAAAATTACATAGCTAAATAAGCCTAGAAGAGTTAATCCCGCAGCCAAATAATTTACACCACTTACTAAAAGCATCGAAGCTGCCAAAGTACATGATACGGCAGCTAAAAATACAGTCTCAGATGACAATTTTCCTGCTGGCAAGGCTCTTTTGCTAGTTCTTGTCATCCTTTTATCTAATTCCATTTCCCACAAGCAATTAAGAGCTCCTGCTGCTGCTGCTGCCAAAGCGCCGCCTCCTAAAGTGCAGATAAGCTTCGGTGAAGACAAAGGCCATTCCTCTGTTAAAGCCATTCCTCCTAAAGTTGTTGCCAGTAAAAGTGGGATTAATCTAGGTTTTGCTACTTCAAGCCAAGGTGGCAAAGTTAATCTTTTTCTTGAAGGTACAACTTCATCCCTAATTGAAGATTTATATTTCAAGTTTTCTAAGTTACTACTGTTCATGAATTGACACCAACCATTTGAGAATTTAAGGAGTGGTTTAGACCTTTTTTGGTAAAAGGATTTCTAAAAATTAATGTTGTTAATATCGCAATAAATAAAGAGGCGTTAAGTTGATGACCGATAATAAAAATAGGTTCATTTAAGTTTGTTTTAAGACTTAAAACACCCAAAGCAATTTGGGAAAACAAGAGAACAATAAGTGCTGAGAGATATTTCCAATTTTCATTAAGTAAATTTCTCTTATAAATTGCAGTAGCAATAATTAATAGAATTGAAAAAGCAATTGGAAAAGCAAATAATTTATGAGTATTTAGAATTAGACATTGTTTATTAAAAGATAAGCAAATATGTGCTGACCAAGTAGAGGAAAGCCTTACACCAATAAAAGATTGAATCAGAGTAAGTAAAAGAGGAACAAACAATAATAATCTCCACCAAATTAATGGCTCTTCTATGTCGTCATTTTCTAAATTTTGATTTATTGAAATTGTTGTGATGAGAAGTAGAAAAGCTATTAAAAGATGGCCAGTGACAGTATATGAATCAAGCAGGTTTATTACTGTTAAAGCTCCAAAAGATCCTTGGACAATAACGAGAAAAAGTAATAATGAATAAGTTTTAGGTAACCAATTTGGAATTTCATTTTTCCAGATTATTGAAAGGATAAATTTAAAAAGAATTAATATTCCAACCAGAAAAGCATCTAGACGATGAAACCACTCTAGAAATACTCTTAAGTTCATATGATTAAAAGGCAAAAAAGATCCATAACACAATGGCCAGTCTGGGCAGGCAAGTCCCGCCTCCATGACTCTGGTAGCACCTCCAATTACTATTAGCGCGATGAGTGCGAGTACACTATGATTTCCCAACCTTTTAAAAATTGTCAGATATTTTGGTTTATATAATTGGTTATTAATCAAATGGATAAAACCTATTATTTTGCATAATAAATTAGATTCAAAAACCAAACATTAATTAAAAATTAATATCTTTAATTTAAAAAATAATTTACTAATTTAATCTTTTTTCCCTGACAATTAACTCTAAAAAGTTATTAATAATACGCCTTTTATTTCATAAATCTTAAGAAGTTGTGAATTTAAATGTTTTTCTTTTAACAAAGGATGCAGGATTAAAAAAATTGAATATCTTGAGGATATAAATACAAATTTTTAAGGAATCAATTGTTAAATAAAAACATTTATTTAATACTAATTATTTCTCTCGTTTTTGCTATATCTTTTTGGATTGGTTTTAATGTAAATTTGCTCCCAGCGGAGGCAAGTATTAATGCACCAATTTACGATGAACTTTTTAAAATTCTTTTCATTATTGGATTAATTATTTTTATAGGAATGACAATAGCAGTTATTTATAGCTTATTTAAATTTAGGAAAAGAAATGATCAGATAGGCGATGGTATAGCTTTAGAGGGAAATTTAAGCTTAGAAATTGTGTGGACAATTATCCCTTCAATAATTGTTTTATTAATAGGTCTATATAGCTACAACATCTACGATCGAATGGGAGGGATGAAAGAACTAAATCATAACCATGAAATGATGAGTTCTAATACTGAAAAAATATGGGCTGGAATAAGTCAAACTTCTGATAATGAAATAGCTATAAATAATTTATCAATTGAAGTCTCGGCTATGCAATTTGCATTTCTATTCAATTATCCCAAGGGCAATTTCATATCAGGAGAACTACACGTTCCTGTTGATCAAAAAGTATCAATGAAAATGGAATCCAAAGATGTAATTCATGCTTTTTGGGTACCAGAGTTCAGAATTAAGCAGGATATTATTCCTGGACAACCAACTATCCTAAATTTCACTCCTACAAAAGTAGGAAAATATCCGATAATTTGTGCAGAATTATGTGGCCCATATCATGGAGGAATGAGAGCCTCGATAGTTGTTGAAGATGAATCTGATTACAACGAATGGTTTAACAAAAATAAAAAACCCGAGGTAAATTTATGACAATATCAATTGATCCACAAAAAACTAATAATGAAAGTCTTCAACCCAAAGGCTGGCTTAGATATTTTAGTTTTAGCCTTGATCATAAAGTAATTGGGATTCAATACTTGGTTTGCGGTTTTCTCTTCTATTTAATAGGAGGAACTTTAGCGAGCGCTATAAGAATTGAACTGGCCAGCCCAATGTCTGATTTTATGCCAAGAGATGTTTATAACCAAGTTTTAACTTTACACGGAACAATAATGATATTCCTTTGGATAGTTCCTGTAGTTAACGGTGCTTTTGGAAATTATTTAATTCCATTTTATGTAGGTGCGAGAGATATGGCATTCCCAAGATTAAATGCAGTAGCTTTTTGGTTAATTCCTCCTTCAGGTTTGATGCTGGTAGCTAGCTATTTTGTTGATGGTGCTGCTCAAGCTGGATGGACTGCTTATCCACCTTTGAGCATAACTACTCCTCAATCGGGACAAATTATTTGGATTCTGAGTGTTCTATTACTTGGAGGCAGTTCTATATTTGGTGGAATCAACTTTATAGCGACCATTATCAAATTAAGAAGGCCAGGATTAAAACTTATGCAATTGCCAATGTATTGTTGGGCAATGCTTGGAACAAGTCTATTAGTTGTTTTGTCAACTCCTGTATTAGCTGGCACTTTAATTCTACTTAGCTTCGATATTATTGCTAATACAGGGTTTTTCAATCCTGTCTTGGGTGGCAATGTCGTAGTTTATCAGCATTTATTTTGGTTTTATTCTCATCCAGCTGTATACATTATGGTCCTTCCTGCCTTTGGTTTAGTTAGTGAAATACTTCCTGTACATGCTAGAAAACCACTTTTTGGATATACAACAATGGTTTTTTCAATAATGGGGATAGTAGTTTTAGGTTTAGTTGTTTGGGCTCATCACATGTTTACGAGTGGAACGCCCCCTTGGATGAGATTGTTCTTTACTATTGCCACGGCATTCATTGCTGTTCCAACTGGTATAAAATTTTTCAATTGGGTTGCAACATTATGGGGAGGTAAAATTTCCATCAATAGTGCAATGTTATTCTCTTGCGGATTTATTATAAATTTTGTTTTTGGAGGTATCACAGGAGTTGCTTTGGCACAGGTACCTTTCGATATTCACGTACATGATACCTATTTCGTTGTAGCCCATTTTCATTACATAGTTTATGGAGGGACTGTTTTTATTATTTTCTCTTCAATTTATCATTGGTTCCCAAAAGTAACTGGGAAAATGCTCAATGAAAAATTAGGAATTTTACATTTTATCATTACCTTTATTGGATTTAACTTGTGCTTTGCTCCTCAACATTGGCTTGGTTTAAATGGAATGCCAAGAAGAGTTGCAGAATATGATCCTCAATTCCAGTTCGTTAATCAAATTAGTAGCCTTGGGGCTCTTTTAATGGCTATAAGCACAATTCCTTTTTTAATTAATGTTTTCCTTAGTGTTAGAAATGGAAAAGATGCTGGAGATAACCCTTGGAATGCTCTTACACCTGAATGGTTAACATCTTCTCCACCTCCAGTTGAAAATTGGGAAGGAGAAGCACCATTAGTTGAAGAACCTTATGGTTATGGTAAAGAAATTTCTGAACAAAAATAAAAACATATGACAACTCTAGATAGCTCAAAAGAAATTCAAAAAAATAATTCTGAAGTCAATGAAACTCATGAAGACTTCAGAATGTTTGGTCTTATAACATTCCTAATTGCGGACGGAATGACTTTTGCAGGATTCTTTGCTGCTTATCTAACTTATAAAGCAGTAAATCCATTACCTGATGGTGCTATTTATGAATTAGAACTTCCAATACCTACACTCAATACAATTTTATTACTTGTTAGTAGTGCAACTTTCCATAAAGCAGGTAAAGCACTTTTAAAAGATAAAAACTCTGATTCCCAAAAATGGTTGTTTTTTACTGCTTTTCTTGGAATTATATTTTTAATATGTCAATTATTTGAATATTTTCATTTACCATTTGGATTAACAGATAATTTATTTGCAAGTACTTTTTATGCTCTTACTGGTTTTCATGGATTACATGTGACTTTAGGCACTTTAATGATTTTAATTATTGCTTGGCAATCGAGAATCAATGGAGGAAGATTAACTAGTCAAAATATGTTCCCATTGGAAGCTGTAGAATTGTACTGGCATTTTGTAGATGGAATATGGGTTGTTTTATTTATTATCTTGTATCTTTTATAGAAAACTAAAATTAAAAAAATTAAATATATTTTTTATTAATTTATATTGCCACAGTTCTCCTTTTTAGTAAGAATATATAATTAGAAATTTGTCAGATAATGCTAGAAGGAAAAGAACTTCTTGAAAAAGCAAAATTATTAAGTAAAAAATCTGAAGATGAGATAGCAAAAGGTTGTGGTTACATAGGCCCTAGCGGAAGAATTTTAAGAAAAAGTTTTTACAAGGCGCTTATTGAAGCCAAAGGATACAAAATAGGAAATGGTCGTAAGGGGAAAAATGGTAATAGAGCTTCAAGAGGCAGACAGACAGAATTCAAAACTAAGGTTCACGGGAATGGGAACCTATTAATAGGTCATGCCTACACCAAAAAATTAGGTCTTGAACCTGGTCAGGAATTTAAAATCGATCTAAAAAAAGAATCAAAAACAATTTATCTGATCCCATTAAATTAAAAAATATTTTTTACCAACCGTTTTCTTTAAGCCACTCAGAAGAAATATTATTTGAAGAAAAATCTTCTTTTCTATTTTTATTAAACAAAAGTAATTTCTCTACATATTTAATTAGTGCATCTGCCTCAAGGTTTACGCTGTCACCAATATTTAATTTATTCAGATTTGTGTTATGCCAAGTATGAGGAATGATTGCAATAGTAAATATTTCTCCTTCCTGCTCATATTTTGCAATTGTAAGACTTATACCATTTACACAAATACTACCTTTATTAACTACATATTTCGAAAAATTATTATTTATCCACTTTATGGATAAAAGCCAAGATTTCTCTAATTTTTCAATATTCTCAACTATCCCAAGACCATCAACATGCCCACTGACTATATGCCCTCCTAGACGGTCAGACACCCTAAGAGCCGGCTCCAAATTCACAATCTGATTCAATTTAGATTTTAATCCTAAAGTTGTTTTTTTTAATGTTTCCTCACTAACGTCAACAGTAAATTTATTTTGAAAAATCTCTTTAACTGTCAAACAAATTCCATCAACGGCTATACTGTCACCGATTGTCATATCAAAAAAGTTATCTAGAATTTCAATTTCTAAAATATTCTTTTCTTGTTTTAGTTTTCCAATTGATTGAATTATTCCTGTGAACATAGATTTAAGAGAAATATTTTTGCAAAATTTTGTATTTACTTTAATTTACTTTATATCATTTTCAACTATAAATAAATTAAAGAATGAATAAAAAAAATTAATCATATTTGGATGATTATTAACTCACAAAAAAGATCATTTGGTAAAGGGAAGAAAGTGAGCTTATTCACTTTAGGAACAATGCGAGCAACTGAAAGTCTCGAAAAAATGTATAGCATGATAAAAAATGCATATTATGTAGGAATTAACCATATAGAAACAGCACCTTCTTATGGTGATGCTGAATCACTTATTGGAAATTCAATAAAAAAACTAGAAATAGAAGAGAATATAAAAGAAGAAAATTGGGTCATTACTACCAAAATTTTACCAAGGGGTGATTTTGACTTTTTAAAAAATAATTTTAAAAATTCTCTTAAAAATTTAAAACGCGAGAAAATTAATAATCTTGCAATTCATGGACTCAACATAAAACAACATCTGGATTGGGTTCTTGCTGGAGAGGGCAAGAAATTCATATCATGGATACTTGAGAAGGAACTAGTTGATCAAGTTGGTTTTACTTCACACGGGAGTTATTCACTAATTAAAGAAGCAATTAACTTTGAAATTTTTAGTTTTTGCAGTCTACATTTACATTATTTAGATCAATCTAAAATTACTTTGGCAGAGGAAGCTATAAAAAGAGGTATGGGAGTATTAGCAATATCGCCTGCTGATAAAGGAGGTAGATTATATTCTCCAAGTGATATTTTGTTAGAGGCTTCCAAGCCTTTTCATCCATTAGAACTAGCTTATCGATTCTTGTTGGCAAAAGGAATTACAACTTTGTCCTTGGGGGCGAAAAACAAAAACGATTTTGAATTTGCGTATAAACTTAGAAACTCCTTCGAGAAGCTTACAGAACTTGAAAAAAACGCGCTTAATAAAATTGAGAAAGTTGCTAATGAAAGATTAAACGCAACCAAATGTGAACAATGTAGGTGTTGTCTTCCATGCCCAAATGAAATACCTATTCCAGAGATACTTCGTTTAAGAAATATATTTGTTGGTTATGGACAAGTAGAATTTGCAAAAGAAAGATACAATTTAATAGGAAAAGCTGGCCACTGGTGGGAAGAAAAAAATTCCTCATTTTGCCAAGAGTGTAATGAATGTGTTCCTAAATGTCCTAGTAAATTAGATATACCAAATTTATTAAAGCAAACCCATAACTTCTTAATTGAAACTCCTACAAAAAGATTATGGGGATAAAGATTTATTCCAGGAATTTTCAAGATTAATTTTTTCTTCATTTGTTAGAACAGGGAAAGACCAACTATTATCCCAACATTTCTTAGAAGGGCCTGATATAGGGTAAATCTCAGATTTATATTTATTTTGTAAATAATCATTATTGAATGGCAGATACCAACCTTCACTTACTAATTTATCTACTATTGATTTATTTTCTAAAGATTTAATCCATTTAATTAATATTTGATTTTTTAGATTTGATCGACTAAGAATAAAATGCCACATTAAAGGCACTCCTTGGTTTGGGAAAACTAAAGAAAGCCTTGGATCTATTTTTAAATATTTTGAACAGAGACTATAAGGAACTATAGCAACGCAAGCATCAGAATTAATCAACCAATTGAGCATATTTTTATCATCAAATACCATTGCTTGGTCTTTTATTTTTTTTAAGGAGTTAGATGAATTAATTTTTTTAGCAATGGACATTATTATTCTTGGACTTTGCGGAAAAATGATTTTCCCTGTCAAGTTTTTAGAAAGAAGAAAGTCCCATGAAGTTCTGGCTGAATTTATTAATTCTTTATTGTTTTTAATAACAATAGTGTATGGCACTACGCCAATAGGAAATAATTTACTTCTCTGATTTTGATTAAAACTTCCTAAATAATCTATCGATCTTTTATCCAGATTTTCTATCAGTTGATATTCATTTATTTTTTCAAATTCTGCAAAATCTAAACTAGTAATCCATCCATCGTTTATTAAAGTAAAATCTGAATTGAGAATTATGTCTCTGTTTTTTTGTAGCTTAATATTTTCAAAATTAATTTTTTCCTGTTTCCAATCTTTTGGAATCGTATCTTTAAAAGATTTTGGATAAAAAGAATTCTGTAGCGCAATTTTTAAATTATTAGGAAGATTACTGCAAGAATTTAAGAGAAATAAAAGCGAAAGCTTACCATAATTTAAAAATTCTCTTCTGTTTGCAAATTTTGAAAACATTCAGCAATCCTTCTCTAAAGAAATTTGACCTAGGCTCTTCATCATTTCCAGATTTTGTTGACACAATGAAACTATTTCTTCATTTTTGAATCCATCTAAAAAAGCAAGCAATGATATCCCACCAGCACCTACACCTTCTTTTACATGACCTAATTCATATTCATTCAATTCTTTGTATTTTGAAGATTTGAAATTTAAAGGACTTGCCAGACCCAATAAGTCAATATGATATTTCTCATTAATTAAATTCAATAAATCACTTAGAGAATTATCTTTTAAGAGCCAACCAGTTGTTGCAACAAAAACATCCTCAATAAAGTTATCTTTATTGTTTGCACCCAAGAATTCTAATACAAGCACAATGACAGCCAACATTTGACTTCCACCAGATAAAATTACGGGTTGTTTTGCTAATCTAGCACCAATTAATAAACCCATTGAGAAAGCTTGGAAAGGATCTCCCAAAGATGCAACAACATCAAAAGAGTCAAAATCAGTCTTTAAATTTGAATTTAAAAGTCCTTCTTGAACTACGTTTCTTCTTAGTTCTCTTGGAGCTTTAAATAGACTACTCCCTACTAAATTAGATACCTGTAAACCAAAAGCTTCCATTACTGCCTGAGCAGTTGTAGTACCGCCTGGTACAGATTCAGAAATTAAGATGGGTTGTTTTGAGGATTTTCCTATCGCAAGACCTCTTTCGTAGAGATTCACAACTCTCTCTTTGGGCATAGATTTACCAGTAGTAAGACAATTTGATGGGCCCAAATCTCTATCTTCTATAACCAAATGATTAAAATAAGGTTTTACTTCTATACCCAGAGGAACAATCACTGGATCAATATTAATAAGCTTTGAACAAACATGACTTATTAGGGCAGGAGTTACCCCTGCATTTAGGAAAGGTAATTTATATTTATGATCTTTTGAAGCACCCTTAAGCAAAAATTCGGCATCTGCAAGAGCAGTTCTTCGCCTTGATTTTGCATTAATACCTGCAGCCGATATTCCTGGAATTTGAGATGTATTAGTACTAGCAATTACAAGAAATATTTTGAAATCTTTTATATTTTTTTTCAGTATTTCTATCTTTGTAAGTTGTCTTTTTATATTGGATTCATTACCAAAAAAATTTATCCCTAATTCTGTACTATACATTTTTTCTTTATATCAATTATTTAAATCAACTAAGCTATTTAATAATCTTGGAGGATCTGGGATAGTTAATTTAAATCTTGGAAAAAGAGAATAGGCAACTACATGTACCGTTAAAACATAAACTATTTCTTGAAAAATTATTAATAAAATTGCACCTAATTGGATACTAAAAATTGAAGGTGATAAAGGTAAATTAAGTAATCCAATGAACTTTTCAATTAGACCATAACTCGCTCTAGTGATTAACACCCAAAGATTATCTCCAACCAATGTAGATAATGCTATTACTCTTAATAAGAAGCCAAGAGTACCAATAATAACTCCTACAGTTACACTAAGTTTCCAACTCTTTTGTTTAAACCAACACCAACCCAACCAAAAAGCCAGTGCCCCATAAGGGAACAAAAATAAAGTTCCTCTGACAGGACCCATAATTATAAATAAAAGTAGAAATTGTATTAAAAGTCCTTCCAATGCAGTTTTGGTTCCTCTTCTCAAGTGCAAAAGGATCATTGGGAGGGGTAAAATCAACCTTAATAAAGCTCCCCCAATTGGCAAATAATATAGTGCAACCCATAATAAAGAAGAAAGAGATGCCAGATATGAGGTCTCAACGATATTTAATGCTTCATTTTTTGTTTTTATTTTCATTTTTCCTAAAAAATTTCAATTAATTTTATTCATACTTTTATTTTTTGAATCTAAGATACGTTCAATCTTTTCTATTTCAAAATTTACCTCAGAATTACTTAATATGGAATTTAACTCTTCAGTAGGATCTTTTGGATCTACATCTTTTAGGATGAATATTATTTTGTAAGATTGAAGCTCAATTTTTCTTTTTTTTGGAAAATTCTTAATTTTGTTATTTTTTTGTTTTGATATCTTTTCTAAATTTAAATCCTCTTTATTTTCTAGAATATTTTTTTGCTTTTCTTCTTTTTTAATTCTTTTATTACTTTTACCATCAATTTCTTTATTTTCTTTTTCTAAATTTATATCCTTTTTATTTTTTGGTACATTTTTTGGATTTTCTTCTTCTTTTATTTTTTTATTTTTTCCAACATTAATTTCTTTATTTTCTTTTTCTACAATTTTTTTATTTACTAGATTATCTTGTAAAACTTCATCTTGGCTTGTTTTTTCAAAATCATTAAAACTACTTTCAAGAAAATTTCCAATCCTCCCTCCAGAGCATGATTGCAATAAAATTAAAAAAATTAATAAAAAAAATTCTTTTTTTTTAAAAATCATACTTTTTTAACTTTTCTTTTTTCTTATAATTTTTTTTTTACTTTTTTTTATTTTTTTTGAAATAGACCCTTTTTTATCTTTTAGTTTTTCTTCTAAAAGGGATATAGCATCATCAATGGAGAATTTTTCTAAGTCAGTATCTTTTGCAATCGAAACATTAGTTTTGCCACATTTTAAATAGACTCCATATCTTCCATTTAGTATTTGGATTGTCTCTTTAAATTGATTCGATTTTCCAAAATCTTTAAGTACCTCTTGACCGCCTCTACCCATTTTTGGCATCGCAAGAATTTCTAAGGCTCTTTTTATATCAACTTTAAAAACATCATCTTCTTTCTTTAATGATCTGTTTTCAGATTCATTTTCATTTTTAATCCATTTAATATAAGGTCCAAATCTTCCTCTATCAGCCTCAACAACACCTCCTTCAGGATGAACTCCTAATAATCTAGGCAAACTCAAAAGTACAAGTGCCTCATCTAGAGTTAAATCATCAGTTTTCAACTCTTTGGGTAATGAAGCTCTTCTTGGTTTAGCTTTATCTTGATCATTATTTCCCAATTGTACGTAAGGTCCATAAGGACCAAATCTTAAAAAGACTTTTTCCCCAGTTTTTGGATCAGTTCCAAGATCTGACGGGCCACTTAAAATTTGATCAACTTGCTTTATGTCTAAATCTCCAGGAGTTATATCCATAGGAAGATTGCCTTTTGCCTGAATTTCATTACCAGATTCATCAATTTTTGTACCCTCTAACCAAGGTCCGTTAGAGCCTATTCTGACAACACAAGGAAGGTCTTCGAAATCAACTTGTCTATAAGCTTTACCATCAATATCACCCTCTGTTTTCTGAACTTTTACCTCAAGGCCATTTTTACCTTTATAGAAAGTCTCGAGGTATGGAAGCCACTCAAGATTGCCTGAAGATATTTCATCTAATGAAGACTCCATTTTTGCTGTAAAAGTGGTATCAACCAAATCAGGAAAATGTTCTTCTAATAGTGCTGTAACAGCAAAAGCTGTAAACGTTGGAGCTAAAGTATTTGAAGATATATTTGCATAACCTCTATCCACAATTGTCCCAATAATACTTGCATAGGTAGAAGGTCTCCCAATCCCTTCTTTTTCAAGAACTTTTACTAATGCAGCCTCTGTATATCTTGCAGGCGGTTTGGTTTCATGAAAAGTAGATTCCTTATTAGTAACTTCAAGCTTTGTTCCAGTTGTTAGGTTTGGAAGAATAATTTCTTGTTGTTCAAGGGATGAACTTGGGTCATCACTACCCTCTACATAAGCTCTGAAGAATCCAGCAAAATCAATACTCTTGCCGCTCGATTTAAATAATCCATCCCCCACACTAATTTCAGTATTAATCATAGTTAGCCTAGCTTCCGCCATTTGACTAGCTACAGTTCTTTTCCAAATTAAATCGTAAAGAGATAAGTCTCTACCAGTCAGATTAGTTTCCTTTGGTGTTTTAAATACCTCACCTGCAGGTCTAATAGCTTCGTGTGCTTCTTGAGCATTTCTTGCAGTTGAATTAAATTGTCTTGGTGAATTAGATAAATATTCTTTTCCATACATAGAACTGACACATTCTCTAGCAGCTCTAGTGGCTTGTTCGGAAAGATGAACTGAATCAGTCCTCATATATGTGATGAAACCTCTCTCATAAAGCCCTTGTGCACATCTCATAGTTTCCCTTGCAGACAAACGAAGCTTTCTATTTGCTTCTTGTTGCAATGTACTTGTTGTAAATGGAGGAACTGGCTTACGAGTGGATGGTTTTTTTTCAATTTTTGAGACTACCCAATCCTCGGAGGAAAAAGTCTTCAATAAATCATTTACTTTATCTTCTCCAATTATTAAAGATTTGTTTCCTTGTTTTAATTTTCCGGTCTGTTCATCGAAATCGGAACCATTGGAAATTCTTTGACCATTTAGACTAAATAATTTAGTTTCGAAAGTTATATTATCTTTTACTAGGGAAGCTTTAATTCCCCAATAACTAGCTTTTTTAAAGGATCTTCTTTCTCTCTCTCTTCTAACAAGAAGCCTTACAGAAACTGATTGAACCCTACCAGCAGATAATCTGGGGGCTACTTTTTTCCAAAGTAAAGGAGATAATTCATATCCAAAAAGCCTGTCTAAGATTCTTCTGGTTTCTTGAGCCTGAACAAGTTCCATATCGATTTCTCTTGTTTGATCTAAAGCTTTATTAATTGCCTTTTTTGTAATTTCATGAAAAACCATTCTCTTAGTAGGTATTTTAGGCTTCAGTATTTGAAGAAGATGCCAACTAATACTCTCTCCCTCTCTATCTTCATCAGTTGCCAGTAATAGTTGGGAAGCACCTTTCAAAGCATCTTTCAGCTCTTTAACAACCTTTTTCTTATCTTTAGGAACTATGTAAAGTGGTTCAAAATCTTCCGTTGTATTTACTCCAATTCTTGACCATTTTTCCTTTTTAACTGCAGCAGGGATTTCAGCCGCCCCTTTTGGAAGATCTCTTACATGTCCCATTGAAGCAAGAACTTCATAATTAGAAGGCAAAAACTTTCTTATAGTTTTTGCTTTGGTGGGACTTTCAACAATAACAAGTGTGTGATCCAAGGTTTATTTCAAAAATTGGTGTTTTTGTTCAGTTAGGGCATATTATGATTATTTGAAACTTTTTCAAGTAATTTCTCTTGAAAATTTCAAAAATCATACCCACAAATTATAATCAAGTTAAGATTAACTCTTTGACCATTACAATCAATCATCTAATTTAATCCTATTTAATAAAGTGCCCAACGAAATCTTTACAATTAATTTAAATGCTCAAGCCATTATTCCAGAGGCTTTTATCTTACTAGGCATTGTTGGGACACTTCTTGTAGATTTAGCGGGAGAAAAAACTGCATCAAAGTGGGCACCAATAATTTGCTATTTATCAATTGGTAGCTCTCTTTTAAGCCTGGCCTTGCAATGGACTAATCCAGTAAATAGTGCATTTCTTGGTTCCTTTAATTCAGATAATTTAGCAATCGCATTTAGAGCAATAATAGCTTTATCAACTTTAGTTTCTTTACTCATTAGCTGGCGTTACACAGAACAAAGTGGAAGCCCTATTGGCGAGTTCGCAGCGATAGTTCTTTCGGCAACTCTTGGAGCAATGCTTTTGTGTGGATCTACTGACCTTATAAGTGTATTTATATCACTTGAGACTTTATCTGTAGCGAGCTATTTACTTTCTGGTTATCTCAAGAGAGATCCAAGAAGTTCAGAAGCAGCTTTAAAATACTTGCTTGTTGGGTCAGCTGCTGCTGCTGTTTATTTGTATGGCTCCTCTTTTCTTTATGGATTAAGTGGTTCAACAAACTTAGCAACTATTGGTTTAGAGATTTTAAACAAACCATCCTTCATCACTTCTTTAGCTCTCGTATTTGTCTTATCAACTGTTGCTTTTAAAATCGCTGCAGTTCCCTTTCATCAATGGACTCCTGATGTTTATGAAGGATCACCTACACCTGTGGTTGCTTTTTTATCCGTCGGTTCGAAGACAGCAGGTTTTGCCTTTGCGATAAGAATATTAAGCACTACTTTCTCTTCATTCGATGAAGAATGGAAACTTTTATTCACTATTTTGGCCATCTTGAGTATGGCTCTAGGAAATGTTGTAGCGCTAGCTCAAACCTCAATGAAAAGGATGTTAGCTTACAGTTCTATTGGACAAGCAGGATTTGTAATGATAGGAATTGTATCTGGTACACAAGATGGTTTATCAGCTGCTGTTTTATATTTGGCTGCATATTTATTTATGAATTTGGGAGCATTTTCATGTGTAATACTTTTCTCTCTAAGAACTGGTTCTGACAGAATTCTTGATTACTCTGGACTTTACCAAAAAGATCCTCTCATCACGTTAGGTTTAAGTCTTTGTCTCCTATCTCTTGGAGGTTTACCTCCAATGTTAGGATTTTTTGGGAAAATCTATTTGTTCTTTGCAGGTTGGGCAAATCATCAATATCTATTGGTAATCGTTGGATTAGTTACTTCAGTTATATCTATTTATTACTACATTTCAGTTATAAAAATGATGGTAGTTAAAGAACCACAGGAAGCTTCTGAAATTGTCAAATCATATCCTGAAATTAACTGGAGTATTGTAGGATTGCCTCCCTTAAGAATTGCACTTTATACTTGCGTGGCAGTAACTGCTCTTGGAGGAATCCTTTCTAACCCTCTTTTTAAATTAGCCAATACCGCAGTTTCAGAAACTCCTTTCTTACAAGATATTATTGCTACTGCAAACAAGATTTCCTAGAAGAATTTTTCAATAAATGTCTAAGAAAGTCGCAAGTTTAGAAAATATATCTAAAACATATGGGAAGGAAGATCTAACTGTTAAAGCCTTAGACAGCATAAACTTAGAAATTTATAAAGGTGATTATTTAGCTGTGATGGGAGCTAGTGGCTCAGGCAAAAGTACAGCTATGAATATTATTGGATGTCTAGATAGACCATCTGAAGGTGTTTATAAATTAAATGGTATACCTGTTGAAAATTTATGTGATGATGAGCTGGCGGAAATACGTAATCAAAAATTAGGCTTCGTTTTTCAACAATTTCATCTTCTTTCAGATGCAACTGCACTTGAAAACGTAATTTTGCCAATGATTTATGCTGGAATTGAGCCTGAGCAAAGATTAGAACGAGGAAAGAATGCGTTAAAAAAAGTTGGTCTCTCCGAAAGGATGAATAATCGGCCAAACCAATTATCCGGAGGTCAGCAACAACGAGTCGCTATTGCGAGGGCTATTATTAATAATCCTGCAATACTGTTGGCAGACGAACCTACAGGTGCATTAGATTCAAAAACAACTGAAGATGTATTAGATCTTTTTGACAAACTTCATGAATCTGGAATAACTATAGTTTTAGTTACTCACGAAGATGAAGTTGCAAATCGAGCAAAAAAAATAGCCAAATTCAAGGATGGAAGAATAGTTGAATTAAAAGTTAATTAAATTCAAAACCTTCTAATTATCTTTAGTTGAGTTTCATTTTCAATTCTTAAATTCCCGTTCGAATCAATATCTTTAATTTTCCATGTATTAGGACAATAACCACTAGGTAAAAATCTTTTAGTTAAATACTCATTTGCAGATTTAATGACATATTCTTGTTTGTTATTACATTCAACTGAATCATGAAAAGCTTTAAGAACTTTAGCTGTCCAATAATGTTGATTAATATTCTTAGTTTGAAGTACTTTTGATAATGAAATACCCTCTGATGGAGTGTAATTTAAAACATTCATGCCAAGTCCTATTCTTACATAGATAATTTCCTTACCTCTTGTTATCACTCTTGGTAAAAACCCAATCAACTTTTTTGAACCAAAAAAAATATCATTTGGCCATTTCAAACTAACATTTATATTCTCTTGTCTAAGCATTTCACATATCTTAATCCCTAATGACAAATTAAATATTTGACTTGCAAATTCTTTTGAAAATATTGGGTAAGCTGCACTTAACCAAATCCCCCCTTTCGGAGAAACCCAAGTTTTTAAGTTTTGGCCAACCCCAGAGAACTGTTCTCTTGCAATTATTGCCACTGGCTGGTTTTTTTTAATTGCAGAATATCCAAGTAATTTTGTTAGCTCATTTTCGGTACTTTTACATTTTATTTTATAAAGAAGTCTCCAACTTGGATATAGACCCTGAATCTTTTTTAAATAAAAAACTGTCTCAGCTGCAGATCCAATAAATTTCACAAATTCTTTATTAAAGCAACAAGCATCTTTTTGAAGATTAGACTAACTTTAGTCTTAATAAGTGAATTTTACAAATTGGACAAAAAGTATTTGCCAATAGTGAATAGAAGGTATCCAGATCCATTAAAAAATTGTCTTGATAATTTCAAAAAATCATGGGGTGACTTAGATAAACTTTCTAAAATCAATGAAAACTGGAAGAAATTAATCGGTTTGGAACTTTTTCAAGAATGCAAACCATTAAATATTGAAAAAAAAATACTTACTATTGCAGTAAATCATCCACAGTGGCGCCAAGCCTTAATCTACAACAAGCATAAATTAAAAGAGAGGATCGAGAAAATTGGGATAACTTTGAATGAAATAAAAATAATACAAAATTATGAAATTAAAAATAAAAATATTAAAGCCAATAATGCAAAGATAGTTTGGGCAAAGCATCCAAGCAGAATCCATCAAAATAATATGTGCATTTGTACTCTCTGTAATGCCCCAACTCCTGAAGGCGAAATCAAAAGATGGGGAAAGTGTTCTTTTTGTTGGAGAAAAAAAAATAACTAAATGCTCTATTTGGCTAAAATTAGTATTCCCATCTGCCCCCCCAAAATAGTTCTATATTCAGCTTTTTTAAATCCAACTTTCCTTGCAATTCTTATAAGCTCATTTTTCTTTGGAAAATTTCTAATGCTTTTTTCAATATATTCGTACTCCGGACTTAAATTAAAAAGGCGAGAAATTGTTACTACAATGAATCTCAAATATAATTTCTGAAAAACATTAGATAAAGAATTTTTTGTTGAGTGATTAAAATCCAGAAATCCTGCCCTTCCTTTATCATTCAAAAGATAAAAAACTTTTTTTATTCCTTCTTCAACATTATTCAAGTTTCTTAGTCCATATGACATGCATATCCCATCATAATTTTTTGAATAATCATTAATTTCTAAAACATCTTTAATTTCCCACTTTATAAATTTATTTTTTTTTATCTCTGATTTTTTCTTTGCAATATTTAAAATATCTTCTGCACTGTCAATCCCAGTAATTGAACCACTTGGACTAACTCTCTTAGAAATTAAGAATGCTAAATCTCCAGTTCCACAGCATAAATCTGCCCAATCTTCACCATTTAAAGGTTTTAATAAATTAACTAATTTCCTTTTCCATAATCTGTGCAGCCCAAAACTTAATAGATTATTTAAAAAATCATATTTATAAGAAATTTTATTAAATATATTTTTGACTTCGATAGTTTTTTTGAATTTCATTTTTAAATTTTAAGGTACTTTTTTTTGAGATAAATTTTTATTCATATGGTCTAATTAGAAGATTTTTCCCCAGGAGAAAAGTTTTTATTTCTTGTAAAGTAAGTTTCCTATCATGAAGTAATGATGCTAAAAGTGCTGCTGATGCCCTTCCTTCTTTGAAAACTTCATAGATATGTTCTAGAGAGCCTGCCCCTCCTGATGCAATTACTGGGATATCAACAATATTTGCAACGGATTCTGTCAAATTCAAATCATATCCATTCTGTGTTCCATCACCATCCATTGAAGTAAGCAATATTTCCCCTGCTCCTAATTCTTCAACTTTCTTTGCCCAACTTAATACATCTATACCAGTATTTTCTCGCCCTCCTTTTACATATACCTCCCACTCACCAACCTTATTAACTTTTCTTCGAGCATCAATTGCTATAACGATGCATTGAGTACCAAATTCTCTAGAACTTTCAGAAATTAAATCGGGATTTCTTACGGCTGAGGAATTCAAACTCACTTTATCTGCTCCTGCCCTTAAAAGATCATTAATAGAAGAAACAGAATCTATACCTCCACCAACTGTAAAGGGAATTTTTACTGACTTTGCTGTTCTAGAAACAAGATCAACCAATGTATTCCTATTTTCCACGCTTGCTCTAATATCTAAAAATACCAATTCATCTGCACCTTCATCAGAGTACCTACAAGCCAATTCAACAGGATCACCTGAGTCTCTTAAGTTAACAAAATTTACACCTTTAACGACTCTGCCATTGGCGACATCTAAACAAGGAATTAAACGAAGAGCTACCATTTTAGTAAAAATTGTCCAAATGCTGTTAATCTTGCATAATAGCTTCCATTTTACCTCTTATGGCTGAAACAAAATTATTACCCAAAATCGGTAGTAAAATTAAAATTAACATTAACAAAGTAAAAGATAGACTACCATCTAAATTAATTGATCAAATATCCTCTAATCCAAAAGCCGTAATAACAGGCTATAAAATGACAGACGGCAGGAGTATTGGAATCACAGCGAAATTTCAGAATGGTGATCAAAACTGGTTTTTCCCAGAAGAAATTGAGAAAGGTTAAAGAGTAAAGTGAATGATCCAAAACAACTTTTAGGAATTAAGGGTGCCTCTGAAACTTCAAGTATATGGAAACTCCGTATACAGTTAATGAAGCCAATTACGTGGATCCCTTTGATATGGGGTGTTATTTGTGGTGCAGCTGCAAGTGGAAATTTTGAATGGACATTTAGCAATGTTTTAGCTTCACTAGCATGCATGTTAATGAGCGGGCCACTTCTAGCAGGTTATACACAAACCATAAATGACTTTTTTGATAAAGAAATTGACGCAATTAACGAACCAAATAGACCAATTCCTTCTGGAAAGATTTCAATTAAAGATGTAAAAATTCAAATCTGGGTATTACTTATTGCAGGTTTAATTGTTGCTTTTCTATTAGATTTATATGCCAAACATAACTTTCCTTCCGTCTTACTTTTAGCATTAGGGGGATCTTTTGTTAGTTATATATATTCTGCTCCACCTCTTAAATTAAAACAAAATGGTTGGCTTGGAAATTATGCATTAGGAGCATCGTATATAGCATTACCTTGGTGGGCAGGACAAGCCTTGTTTGGGAAATTAACTATTGTGACGGCATTACTAACACTTGCTTATAGCCTTTCTGGACTTGGAATTGCTGTTATTAATGATTTTAAAAGTGTTGAAGGAGACTCAAAGCTAGGATTAAATTCTTTACCAGTAGTATTTGGAATTAAAAATGCAAGTAGAATAAGTGCGGGACTGATTGACATTTTTCAATTAGCGATGGTTGTAGTATTAGTCATTATTGGTCAACACTTAGCCTCTGTAATTTTGGTTTTATTGGTAATACCACAAATTACATTTCAAGATATGTGGTTACTAAGAGATCCTCTAAAATTTGATGTCAAATATCAAGCAAGTGCCCAACCATTTCTTATAACTGGAATGTTAGTTACAGCTTTAGCGATAGGACATAGTTTTTTAGTTGCTTAAGGTGCAAAAGATTAAATTCAAATCTTTTGTTTTAATAATTCCAATATTAATTTTTTCTGGGATATCTTTTTATATTTTTAGTTTAATATTTACTACATTAAAATTTGATGTATCTAACAAGAAAGGTCCTAGGATAACCAATTATTCTTATATAATATCATCTTCAGATAATGAGATACTAAGCAAATTAAGCCGCAAATTTGAAATAGATAATAGTAAACATAAAATTCCATTTTTTCTTAAACATTCCTTTATATCGTCTGAGGATAAAAGATTTTATAAACACTATGGAATAGATTTAAAAAGCATTTCACGTGCTCTTATTCAAAATATTAGAAGTGGTTATGTTAAGGAGGGAGGCAGTACGATTACTCAACAAGTTGCCAGATTACTTTTTCTAAATAATGATGTAAGTTTTCAAAGAAAAGTTAAAGAAATATTTTTATCTCTCCTACTTGAATTTAGATATAACAAGAATCAAATTTTAAAATTATATTTAAATAATATTTATTTAGGATCAGGAGCCTACGGGGTTAACGAGGCTTCCCAAGTTTATTTTGGGAAACTTATAGAAGAATTGACATTATCAGAGATCGCATTAATTGCAGGATTAGCTCCAGCTCCTTCAATTTACTCACCTTATCAAAATTTAGAACTAGCTATTAAAAATAGAAATAAAGTCCTTGAATCAATGTATATTGATGGATATATTTCTCTTGCAAATAAGAATAAGGCTATTAAAGAGAAAATAAACTTAAACTATCAAAAAGCTGATAATTTTTTAGATGATAAATTACTAATAAATTTTATTCTTCAGGAAACAGATAAAAAAATTGAAAATAAAAATGATTATAAGTTTTTAAGAATTAAATCTTCTATCAACAAAGATTGGCAAGAAAAAGCCCAAAAAATATCAGGATATGCTGGGCCTAAAGAAATTGAGTTTGCTCTGTTATCAATTGAATCAAGCACAGGACTAATTAGGACAATGATAACAAGCAAAAATCCCTCAATTAATGAATATAATAGAGTTATTAAATCTGTAAGACCTTTAGGTTCTACTTTTAAGATAATTCCTTATGCCGCTGCATTAATAGAAGGAACAAAATTAAAAGATAAATTTGAAGACTTACCAAGATGCTGGGAAAGTTATTGTCCAAAAAATTTTTCAGAAGACTATAGAGGTTCAATATCTTTGATTGAATCATTTAAAAGTTCATCAAATATTGTTCCAATATCAATAACAAAAAAAATCGGTTTAAAAAAGATTATTAATTTAGCGAATTCATTTGGACTTGGTTATGAACAAGAGTTTGAGGAATTTCCATCATTAGCTATTGGCGCCTATGGAGATAATCTTCTAAACATTACAAATGCATATTCTGCAATAAACAATTATGGGGAAATTCAAAGCCCTGAAATCTTAGAAAAAATAGAATCATTAAATGATAAATCAATTTGGGAAAACAAATTTATTTCCAAGAAAATATTAGATTTAAAAATAAACAAAAAAATAAATAAACTTCTTGAAAAATCTGTAGAAGAAGGCACTTCAAAAGCAGCCTCTATAAAAGGAAAGAAAATTTATGGAAAAACAGGAACATCTGATGGAAATAAAGATCTCTGGTTTATTGGTTCCATTAATAACCTTACAACAGGAGTCTGGATAGGTTACGACGATAACAAAGAATCTGAATTATCTAGTGGAAATGCAGCTTATTTATGGAAGAAGTTCATATCTGAAATTTATAAAATTCCAATTAAAAAATAAATTATATTTTTAAGATTTATAAGAAATTATTGCAGAATAAAATCCATCACCAGGATAATCCAAGCTAGGTAAAATTTGCTTTTGGCTAACCAATTTTAAAGTTTTGTTTTTTTCAATAAATCGTTCAATTAATAGATTATTTTCATCGGGACAAATAGTACAAGTTGAATACACTAAAGTACCCTCTTTTTTCAAAAGAGGAAAAATTTTCACTAATAGTTTTTCTTGCAATAAAGTTAAGGATTTTATTTTTTCTTTACTTAAAGACCATCTAGAATCTGGATTCCTTGAAAGAGTTCCAATCCCAGAACATGGGGCATCTAACAAAATTTTATCAAAATAAGATATGAACTTGGGATTTAATTCAATCAAATTCGTAGCATCAGCCTTAAGGGTATTAACAGATTTCAAATTTAACCTTTCTAAATTTGATTGCAGTATTTTCAATCTTTTTGCTGATCTATCTACAGCAAGGATTTCCGCACTATCATTTGTTAATTCTGCCAAGTGGGTAGACTTACTTCCTGGAGCTGCACAAGCATCTAAAATCTTTTCACCTTCTTTTGGATTTAAGAGAGGTGCTATCCGCTGAGAAGATCTATCTTGAATTGTCCAAAGTCCATCACTATATCCAGGTAAATTTTTTATAGATCTTGGATTAGATTTTAAAGTAATTCCATTATGTAAATCTTTAATAATTTCAGCATCAATTTTATTTTCATGAAGTAGTATCAAAAATTTATCTAAATTAATTTTCAATTGGTTAATTCTCAAATCAATTGAAGGTTTTTTATTAAATGCCTTAATAATATTTTCACCCTCGCTGTTGCCGACCCATTTATAAAGATCCTTCACAAGCCATAATGGAAATGATTCAAGATATGAAATTCTTTCTTTTTTATCAGAAGATAATTCCGGAAAAATTTTTTGTTCTAATTTTCTTGATGCATTTCTCAATATCGCATTAACAGTTCCCGCTAAACCATTTAAATCTGTTTTTTTAGCTACTTCTACAGTGGTAGAAATAGCAGCAGGAAATGGAATTTTATCCATTTTCAATATTTGATATAAACCTATATGTAGAAGCCACCTTAACTTTGGAGGCTGCTTTTTATGAGTAATTTTTGATGTATGATCCGTCCAAAGATCAAGAAATTTTCTATACCTTATACATCCAAAAGATAATTCCGTAATAAAAGCTATATCAAGAGGAGTAAATTGATAATTTTTTAAAACCTTTTCAAGAGCATGATCAGAAAAATCACCAGAACTAACTTTTAATAAAATTTCCCAAGCGGCCTTTCTTTGTAAATATCCTATGCTCAAAATATAATTTATTTTTAAAGATAACTTTAATATACAAAAAATTTAAAAATTTAAACTACTTTTTCAATTGCCGAATTAAACCAAATAAAAACTAAGCTAGAAATAACTGATAGATTAAATCCTAAAAAAAGAAAGATATTTAAAGAATAGATTATTTCCCGAAAAAAAAATTTTATCTCTTTTCTTGATACTTAATTAGTAAAAAAACTTAATCAAGATTTCAAACGGCAACCAATATTGATAGTTCCTGCATCAAGCATTCTGCTTAATTTAATTGCTACGGATTCCTCCAACCTTGGGAAATTAGATTGATGGGTGGTTATCCAATCTAATTCAGAAAAAGTGATAATACCTGTCAAATTACTTTTTAAAAAAAGTGTTCCAATTTCCATTAGATAAATCTAATTTTTCCTAACTTAACATCCGTAATTAATATTTCGTCATAAAATAATATTCTTTTAATTTTTCAAAGACAAGTGTAGGTTAATACACTTAATTTATTGAATATCTCTTAAAAATTTATCGGCAGTTTTTAAGTGATTATTTAATTTTTCCTCTGACATTTTATCGAGATTTCTCGTTAACATTGCCAAACGATATTGCTTTCTAAAAAAGCCTTCATTATCTTTAATAAATTTCCAAAATAAGCCATCCCATATTTCACACCATGGTCCACTTTTAAAATTAGACATTTTTTTTACATAATTAGAGCCTGATATATATGGCTTTGTTGAAAAGATACCTCCATCACTAAATTGACTCATTCCATAAACATTTGGGACCATAACCCAATCATAGGAATCAATAAACATTTCCATAAACCATTTATAAACTTGGTTGGGGTGAATTCTGCATAGAAGCATAAAGTTGCCAACAATCATTAACCGCTCAATATGATGACAATAACCAAATTTAATAATATTTTTTATAACAACGTCTACTGGTTCAATTCCCGTATTTCCATGATAAAAAGATTTTGGAATTGGCTTATCTTCAAAATTCCAAAAATTACTATTTCGCATTTTTGTTCCATATTTCTTATAAACAAGGCAAATAAATTCTCTCCATCCAATAATTTGACGAATAAAACCCTCTAAAGAGTTAATTGGAACATTATTATTTTCGGCATAAAGTAATGCTTTATTTACTACTTCATTTGGAGTTAGTAAGCCACTATTTAAAAGAGGAGAAAGTAAACTATGCCATAAAAAAGTATTGTCTTTAGAAATAGCATCTTCATAATCTCCAAACAAGAAAAATTTATGTTTAAAAAAATCATTTAACCATTCATCTGCCTCTTCAAAATTAGTTGGATATAAAAAGTTATTACTTTCTCCAATAAAATCAATATCTAAATTGGCCAATGCCTTTTCGGCATGAATTACAAATTTATTTTTTGGAAATTTAGGTGTATCAGGTATGCTTATTTTTTTGGGTAATTTTTTTCTATTCATCTCATCGAAACTCCATTTACCGCCTTCAGGTGTGTCATCCGAATTAACTAATATCTTTTGACTCTTTCTTTGATTTTCATAAAATCTCCCCATAAGAGGTTTTTTTGTATTTGATTCAAATAACTCTTTTAAATCTTCACTGCTCATAAACATAGGAGAAGGCAAAATATTTAAAGCTAAATTATTACTTTCAACAAAATTATTAATCCTCTTCATTATTAAAAAATCATGAGGGTCAATGAGATTTATTTTATGAAATTTATTTTTAATAAATTCTGATAAGTAGTCAACTGTAGAAACATTATTCTTGTTTTCGATATATAAAACTTTAAAGCCAGATATTTCTAAAAAATTTTTATAAGCGAGCATAGATGCTCTATGAAAAACTAACTTGTTTTTATGGTTAATTAATTTATTAAATTTATCATTTCCAAAAAATAATGAGTCTTCCAAAATCAAAACTTCACAATTTATTTTTAAGATTGGGCTTTCCCTAAAAAGTTGATTCGGGAAAATAATTGATACTTCTTTCATCTTTGCGTCTTCCTGTTACTGCATCTTTTTGAACAGTAGATAACATCATCCCAACAGTTTTTCCATTTTTTACGCCACTCGAACGGCCTATTGCAAACAGGACAAGTTTTAGTAGAAAGATTTTTCAAAATTTATAATTTTCTTTTATGAGTAGATTTAAATCTAGTTGAATCTTTAAGCGCCATATGTTTTGTATTTCTTCCCGAAACTCTCTTTCTCCAGACTTTGAAGGATTTGGGTTTAAGATTTTGACGCATAATTTTTATCGCATCTTCCTCTGTTAAACCATATTGATACTCGATAGCTTCAAAGGGTGTTCTATCTTCCCAACACATTTCTATAATTCTGTCTATGTCGATACTTTCCATATTTATTGTTCACATTGTGAGGTACAAAGTTTTTCAATATCGGATCTACCTGTAATTTGAAGTCTATATTTTGCCCAATATCTGTAAACCAATCTCAATAATGGAGATAAGAGCTTAATCTTCAAGGGATAATAAACCCAACCTAAACCAACTAATTCATAAGAATATGCAAGTACATCTAGTCCCTTAATAATTTCACCATTTTCAATAATTCCATGCAGGTTTGACATAGCTTCTGAATATGAGATGTCATTAAAAAGAGTTTGATCATAATCCTTACTATTAATATCTATAAATGAAATTTGATTTAAGTTATCTCTTTTTTTAAGAAAATTTGTTTCTCTCAAACAAAGTGGGCAACCACCATCGAATAAAAAAATTAATTTATTTTTCATATTTTTATTCAAATATAGAAATTAAATAACTTTTTTGTGGAATAAAAATTTTTTTTTAGAGTACAAGCTTTATAAAGCCTTAATAATTGCCAGTTCTAATTTAGTGAAAATATATTATCTTGTTAATTAATAAGCCATTGATTAAGGGATACATCAATGGTTTAAAACTTTTTATGATCAGTCATCTAGAAGATGAACTCCTTCTCCTACATCAGGAGTAAATTTACAATATTTTTCAAAAATAAGTCCAACACCTCTCATTTTTTCTCCTAATTCATCGTTAAATTTATTCCATTCTTCCGATTCACGATCAGGTAAATCCCACCCTTGTTGTTCAACCATACTTGTTATTACTGTATAGTCCCATTCTATGTATGCCATTGAGTTAATTTAAACTACCAAAATATTATAAACCAAGAGATTTAATAGGTAATCAATATTTTTTGAATATAATTTTAAAAGTTTGAAAAAATTATAAATGTCAATTTTGCCAAGAAGATTTGAACGAATCAAAAGTGTTTTAGATTCCAGAATGAAAAACTTGACTGTTTTAGTTGAGGATGTCAATAAACCACATAATTTATCTGCGATATTAAGGACATGTGATGCAGCAGGAGTTTTCGAAGCAAATTTTATTAGCAAAACGAATGCCGTTAAGACTTTTAATAGTACTGCTCAAGGAAGTCAAAAATGGGTGAAACTGAACAATCATGAAAACACTATCACGGCAATATCTGATTTAAAGAATAAGGGTTTTAAATTATATGGAACGACTCTTAATAATTTATCAGTAGATTATAGAAATTTTGATTATTCTCAAAATACATGTTTTGTGTTGGGAGCAGAAAAATGGGGACTAAGTAATGAACTTATATCAATGGTTGATCAATCAATTTTTATCCCTATGAGAGGTATGGTTCAATCTCTGAATGTTTCAGTTGCTGCTTCTATATTATTATTTGAAGCTGTTCGCCAAAGAAAAAATAAAGGTATATTGCCCGCTAATGGAGAAGGGTTAAATATGGATGAATATCAAAAAACACTTTTTGAATGGTGTTACCCAGAATTAGCTGCGGTGTATAAAAAGTCAGCCAAAGAATATCCAAAGTTGAATGATCAAGGAGAACTTGATACTATTTCAGATGACTAAATTTATTCAGAATTTTGTCTATCAAAAATTTCTTCAAGGTCCTCTCCTATAAAAGAAAGACCTAAAACTAAAAAAAACATTGCCAAACCTGGGAACAAAGCCGTCCACCAGATGCCTGTAGGTAAAGCGGCAAGAGCCAGATTTAAATCACTTCCCCACTCTGGGACATCTGCAGGAACGCCAAGGCCTAAAAATCCTAAACTTCCTAATACCAAAACAGCATCTGCAGCATTTAGGGTAAGCAGAATAGGCAGTGGAGTTATTACATTTGGGAGAATATATTTAAAAATAATTTTTTTAACATCAGCTCCTGCAACTTGAGCTGCCTCCACATAAGTTTCGGATTTAACCAATATTGTCTGATTTCTGATTAATCTAAAATATTGAGGAGAGTAAACAATACACAATGCCAAAGCCGCGTTAAGGATACCCTTACCCAGTACAAAAGCCACAACAACTGAAAGCAAAATTACAGGTATTGAAAAAATAGTATCCATTATTAGTGATAAGCATTTGTCAAAAAAACCACCAAAATAACCACTTAATAATCCCAATGGCAAACCCAAACTTAATGAAAAAAGAATAGCTAAGAATACAACTTCTATCGCTAATGATGATCCTTGCAAAGTTCTTAAGCAAACATCTCTTCCTAATCTATCTGTGCCACAAAAATGATTAAGAGAAGGAGGGGCAAAGATATCATTGCTTAACATTGAAAATGAATAGCCAAAAAAATTATTGGCCTCTAAAAATTTCATTATTAAAACAACAAGAAGATAAAAAAGTACAATTAAAAATCCAGCTTTTCTGATATTTGCGCCGACACGATTAAATGAGTTAATATCCAAAATCTTTTTTTACAGATATAAATGAAATATACCCAATTCTTTTAAAAATAAATAGCTATAAATTTTAAATTAAAAGAAATTATTGGTTTAATTTCAAGACTGCCATAAAAGCTTCTTGAGGGACTTCAACTTTACCCATTGCCTTCATCCTCTTTTTACCTTTGGCTTGTTTCTTTAAAAGTTTCTTTTTCCTAGAAATATCACCTCCATAACATTTAGATAAAACATCTTTTCGCAAAGCACTTATGCTTTCACTTGCAATAATCCTGCTACCGATTGACGCTTGAATAGGTATTTTAAATTGTTGTTTTGGAATAAGTTCTTTTAATTTCTCAACTAAACTTCTACCAATTCCATAAGCCTTATCTTTATGAACAATAGAAGTTAATGGATCTGCTCTTTCTGAATTTATTAGAACATCTAATCTAACAAGGTCATTTCTTCTATAGCCAATCAAATGATATTCCATTGATGCATAACCTTGGGTTCTACTTTTCATTTGATCAAAGAAATCTGTAACAACTTCTGCTAATGGAATTTCATAAATCAAGGTAACTCGATCTGTTGTTATGTATTTCATATCTATAAATACTCCCCTTCTTTCCTGACATAAACCCATTAATGTCCCATTAAATTCATTGGGAGCATAAATTTCCATTTTCACATAAGGTTCTTCAATTGATTCTCTAAGTTGTGGATCAGGAATTGTAGAAGGATTATCAATAAAGATATGTTCCTGCTGATTTAAATTAACTTTATAAATAACTGATGGTGCCGTCACGATTAGATCCAAGTCATATTCTCTTTCTAATCTTTCTTGAACAATCTCCATATGAAGAAGTCCTAGGAATCCGCACCTAAATCCGAAGCCCATTGCGCTACTGGTTTCGGGCTCATATTTTAAAGCTGCATCAGATAATTGTAATTTTTCTAGTGATACTCTTAAATCTGGGAATTGATCAGCATCAGTCGGGAATAAGCCACAAAAAACCATAGGATTTGCTGTCTTATATCCAGGCAAAGGATCATTGGCAGGTGAATTTAAAAGAGTAATCGTATCTCCCACTCTCGCATCAGCAACTGATTTTATAGAAGCAGCTAAATAACCAACTTCTCCTGCATGTAATTCATCAACTTGCTGCTGATCAGGCGCCATTATTCCTATCTCATCAAGTTCATAATTTTTCTTACTTGCCATTAATAATATTTTTTCTCTCTTATTTAGAGACCCAGATATCACTCTGAAATAAACAATAACTCCCCTGTAAGGATCATAATAAGAATCAAAAATCAGTGCCTTTGTAGGTAGTTTAATTTCATCTTGAGGAGGAGGTACTCTTCTTACGATTGCTTCTAAAATATCTTTAATACCAACTCCAGTTTTTGCAGAACAGTTTATTGCATTAGATGTATCAAGTCCAATAATTTCCTCTATTTCTTGTTTTATTTTTTCAGCATCAGCCCCTGGTAAATCAACTTTATTTAAAACAGGAATTATTTCAAGATTATTTTCTAAGGCAAGATAAACATTAGCTAAGGTTTGAGCTTCTACTCCTTGACTTGCATCAACAACAAGTAAGGCGCCTTCACAAGCTTGAAGAGATCTACTAACCTCATAAGAAAAATCAACATGCCCTGGAGTATCTATTAAATTCAAAACATATTCTTGAGAATCTTCAGCTTTATATTTCATCCTCGCGGCCTGTAATTTGATAGTAATTCCTCTCTCTCTTTCAAGATCCATACTATCCAAAAATTGTTCTTGCATATCCCTTTGCTGCACAGTACCAGTATCTTGGAGCAATCTATCGGCAAGAGTAGATTTACCATGGTCAATATGAGCGATTATGCAGAAATTTCTAATTTTCGAAACCGATATATCAGTCATATAGAAAGAAAATTCTCCTCTTATTACATCTTGATTAATACTAGCTAATTAGAATTATGGATGGAAACCAAAAATGGAATTATTTCTTTTTTTAATGTCTTTTATGAAGGTACTGTTATTTTCAGAGGCTGATAGATCTGGATAAATTAAGTCATTTATTTTTTTCTGAAGATTATGCTTGTCGTTTAAAAACAAGACTGATTTTTCTAGAACCTCAACCATAATTGAGACCGCAGTACTTGCTCCGGGAGATGCTCCTAACAAAGCAGATAATGTTCCATCAGATGAATTTACAATCTCCGTTCCAAATTTCAAAGAACCACCACCTTCCGTTTTTTTAATTATTTGGACTCTTTGACCAGCATTCTTTAAATACCAATCAGAAGGATTAGCTGATGGCATCATATTCTTTAAATTCTCAACTCTTGAGTTATGGTTCTTTAATGATTGTGATATTAGGTAATTAATTAAATCGTTGTTCTTGAAACCAACGTCTAACATAGAGAATATATTATTCTTTTTAATTGAACTAAATAAGTCAAAGTATGAACTTTGTTTTAGAAATTTCGTTGTAAATCCAGCAAAAGGTCCATATAAAAGAAGTTTTTTATTATCAATCCATCTGGTGTCTAAATGAGGCACAGACATTGGTGGCGATCCAATATCAGCTTTACCATAAACTTTTGAGTTATGTTTTTCTGTTAGATCTTTTTTCTCGCAAATAAGCCATTTCCCACTAACAGGAAATCCACCATAACTTTTTGCTTCTGGAATTTTTGATTTTTGTAAATAATTAATTGTTTTTCCACCAGCACCAAGAAAAACGTAGCCAGTTCTAATTGAAGTTTTTCTACCTTCAGAACTAATTTCTAGTTCCCATTGTTTTTTATCAATTTTCTTTAAATCTACTAATTCTGTTTTATATCTAATTTCAACATTTTTATTTAAGGAAACTAATGACAAATACTCTTTAGTTAAAGTCTCAAAATTAATATCAGTTCCTCTACCTATTCTGGTAGCAGCAATTTGAGTAGATGGATTTCTATCTTTTGTTATTAGAGGAGCCCATGATGAAATTTCATCAAAAGATGTAGAAAATTCCATATCGATAAATTCAGGATTTTCAGTCATTTTCTGAAATCTTTTTTTTAAAAAAGAAATATTATCCTGACCAGAAACAAAGCTAATATGAGGAATAAATTTTAGAAACTTTTTAATATCAATTTTCCCTGCTTCATACAATGAGGCCCATAAAGACATTGATGTTTCAAAAGAACGATTTATTGAGAGCGCTTTATCTATTTTTAGATTTCCTTTTTCATCTAAAGGGGTATAGTTTAATTCGCAATTAGCCGCATGTCCTGTACCTGCATTATTAAAAGCGCCAGTACTTTCACTTCCTGGAGCATTTAATTTTTCTATAATAAGAAATTTTATATCTGGTAAAACTTCTGAAATTAGGAGGGCTAAAGTACTACTCATTATCCCTGCTCCTACTAAGACTGCATCAAAGTAGCTATTGTCATTGGTGGGATTTTTAGATGAAGTCACAACAGAAAATTATCTTTTTTGCAATTAATCAGATTTCTTTCTAGGCTTATTATAAAGTTAATCCAAAATTATGAGTACTGAAACACTCTCGCTGACAAACGAAAATGTTGAAAAAGTCCTTGACGAGCTAAGACCTTTTTTAATTTCTGATGGAGGTAATGTAGAGATTGCAGAAATAGATGGTCCAATTGTCAAAGTCAGACTTCAAGGAGCATGTGGTAGTTGCCCAAGTAGCACTATGACTCTCAAAATGGGTATTGAAAGAAAGTTAAAAGAAATGATTCCTGAAATAAGCGAAGTTGTCCAGGTTTTATAAAAATTTTTAACTGCAATATATATTATTTAGTTTTTAATTCCTTCAACAAAGATGATTCCATATCAAGGCAATCAATTGGAAGTCCTTGACCAATAGCAATTAAAAGAGGTGCAAGAATTCCTAAAGTAAAAACTAAATTTGATTGGCTTACATCATATTTACTCAAAGTAAAAGTTATCAAATAAATAATTAAAAAATAAGCATGCAGTGAAAAAAATTCTTTTGGCTTTAACACTGGCCACCTTAAAGTATTTCCCAAGAAATATAAAAAACCTGTCATAAATAAATAGTTACATGAAGATTAAACCAAATATAAACATAAACCTTTTTAGAGACTATTTATAAAAAAATTTACCTAAGATAATAATTAAAAAAACATTAAATCTTCGTTTCTATTTGTAAAAGCTAGACATCCCTAGAAAAATAAGTTTATAATAATTTGGTAGCAATTGCTACTTTTTCGTTCACCCTCATTTGAGGGCGCAGTTCGAGTCATACCATGGAACGGGGGATGGCCGTGTTGTCAAATCGAATCATGACTACTTTAACTTACAGAGGTAAAAACTACGTTCAAAACAAAGAAGCTGCTAAAAAGCAACTTGTTGAACTTACCTACAGAAGAAACGTATACACCAACAGAATGGATGACGCTTCTTCAAGTAATGAAAAGGCAGAATTAAATTATAGAGGTGTTAATTACACTAAATAATTTAATTAAACAAATTAAAAGCCCCTTTTTCAGGGGCTTTTTTTTTGGCTATATTTATCAAGAGTCCTTTAAAACATATGTCTGAAAGTTGCTGTAATACAAACACATCGAATAAAGCACCTAATCAATTCGATCATAAAGATGCGATTCAAGAAAGATATGGCTCAGCCGCACAAGAAAAAGAAAGTTGTCTTTGTACACCAGTTGGGTTTAATCCCGTTTTACTTGAAGCAATTCCTCAAGAGGTTATAGAAAGAGACTATGGGTGTGGTGATCCAACAAAATATGTTCAAAAAAATGATATAGTCTTAGACCTTGGAAGTGGTAGCGGCAAAAATGCTTTCATTTGTGCCCAAATTGTTGGAAAAGAAGGGAAAGTTATTGGCGTTGATCAGAATTCGGACATGCTTTCTTTATCAAGATCAGCCTCTAAAGAAGTTACAAAAAATATAGGTTTCAACAATACAGAATTTCTAGAAGGTTCAATTGAAAAACTTGATGAATTAGATAAAGATTTAAATCCATTAATCGCAGATAAATCAGTTGATATTATTTTAAGTAATTGCGTTTTAAACTTGGTAAGTCCAGAATCTAGAAATAACCTTCTAAAAAACATAAAAAGAGTTTTAAACGATAATGGAAGAATTGCAATTAGCGATATCGTCTCTAACAAAAAAGTTCCTTTAAGATTGCAAAATGATCATGATTTATGGACAGGATGTATTAGTGGAGCATGGTATGAGCCAGACTTTATAAGTGATTTTAAAGAACTAGGATTTAAAAATTTAAAATTTGCAGAAAGGAGTGTTGAACCTTGGAAAGTAATTGAGGATATAGAGTTTAGAACAGTAACCTTGGTAGGCAATATCTAACAAATTCAAGAGTTGAAAATATAATATAAATTTCCATGAGAAATAATCTAAGAGATCAAATACCCGCATTAAAAAATAAGTATTATTTCAACTATGGCGGTCAAGGACCATTACCAAAATCTTCTCTAGAAGCAATAGTTAAAACTTGGGAAACCATCCAAGATTTAGGCCCATTTACCAATGATATGTGGCCTTTTATTTACAAAGAAATATTGACCACAAAAAGAATCATTGCGCAAAAATTAGGTGTCAATTCAAAGAATATAGCTTTTACCGAAAATATCTCTTCCGGTATGATTTTGCCCTTTTGGGGAATAAAAGTAGAAGAGGGAGAAGAGTTGTTAATAAGTGACTGTGAACATCCTGGAGTAGTGGCTGCAAGTCGAGAATTTTGCAGAAGAAATAAATTAATATTCAAAATTTTGCCAATCCAAAAAATTAAAAATCTAAATGACGAAAATATAATTTTAGAGTTTTTGAAAAATCTAAATAGTAAGACTAAGATCCTAATTATTTCTCATATCTTATGGAACTTTGGATATAAAATTCCTTTAAAACAAATTTCTATCGAATTAAAAAAAAATCGAGAAAACTCTTATCTACTTGTTGATGGTGCTCAGACCTTTGGGCACATAAATATTGAAGATGAAGTTCTTTATTCTGATTTATATTCGATAACCTCTCATAAGTGGGCATGTGGACCAGAAGGTCTTGGAGCAATTTATGTCTCGGATAAATTTATTCATGAAACAGATCCAACGATAATTGGTTGGAAATCATTAAAAAAAGAACAAGGAATCTATGAGCCTTCAGATAATCTTTTTCATAATGATGCAAGGAAATTTGAAGTAGCGACATCTTGTATTCCTTTGCTTGCAGGGCTGCGTAATTCTTTAGATCTTTTGGATAAAGACTGCCCTGAAAAAGATAAAACCAAAAATATAAAAGAATTAAGTGAGAAACTTTGGGATGAATTAAATCAATCAAAGGAAATTGAATTAGTTTTAGAAAAAAAATACTTAAATGGTATTGTTAGTTTCAATATCGAAAATATTAAAGATAAGGATAAATTTGTAAAGAAACTTGGAGAAAAGAAAATTTGGATCAGAGTTTTAGAAGATCCAAAATGGTTTAGAGCATGCGTACATCAAATGACTACAGAAGATGAGATTGATTTACTTTCTAAGGAAATTAAAAAAATTATAAATTAAATAATTAGAAATTTTTTGATGAGAGGCACTTGCATTTCAAGAAAATAAAGAGAATATAAAGATAATGATAATTTAAATGGAATCAATTAAAACTCCCAAAAGAATTATTAAGAAACAGCTTAAAAATGTTAATAAAGCAATTATTGAAATTGCAGAAATGAAATTTAAAAATATTGAAGAAAAAGAAGAAAAATTAGATGCGCTTGTTTTTTTAAAGAATCAAATATTGAGGAAGGCCGAGAAGTTAGAAATAAAATAACTAAATAATTTAAAAAAATTTTCTTTAAATAAATTTATTTTTTTCTTAATAACTTATTAACTCAAAAATCTTAGGTTTTGTATGTCTTCATTATTTTACGCCTTGAATATTGAAGACAATCATATAAAAAAAAATAAATGATTATAAAAAATTCAACTTCTACCAAAAGATCAAATCAAGCAAAAGACAAGGAGCAAATCAAATATTCCAATAAAGAAAGTTTTAAAAGAGAAAATAAATCTCTTTTGGATGATTCGGAATTAATCAAAAATTATAATAATTCTCTCAAATCACCTCAATCAAGGAGACTATACAAAATAACAGAGAGTGAATTTCATACAGACATAATTTAGGTCAACCTTTTTTTCTAATATTTTTAAATTCTTTCAATAACAATTTCTATTGAAAAGAGTAGGTATTATTGCTAACAATGTATAAAACTTTTTAAAAAAATATGGAGCTAAATACTTTCTTGCTTATCTTATTAGTCATAGCAAATTTTACAAATTTATATCTGACTCATTTCAAAAAAAAGAAAAGGTAGTAGTTTTTACAATTTAAATAAAGCTTTTAATTCCCTTAACCTTCTATTAATTTTAAGTTAAAAAAAAGATAATCAAATCAGTTTTCAATAGGACTAATAAATTAAATCCTAGTGAATAATAAGCTCTCCTTAAAAAATATTAATGTCAAATATGGAGAGAGCCTAGCTTTAAAATCAATAAACTTGGATATTTACAAAGGTGAATTTGTAGTCCTTCTTGGATCTTCTGGGGCAGGTAAATCAACTTTACTAAGAACAATAAATCAATTGAATCCATTAACTTCAGGAGAGTTAGATTTTTTTGATTTAGGAAAAATAAGAAATAAAAAAGATCTTCAGAATTTAAGAAAAAAAACTGGGATGATATTTCAACAACATCAGTTGATTGAGAGAAATACTGTTTTCCAAAATGTTTTAACTGGTCGACTTGGATTTCATTCATTACTTAGAAGCATTTTACCTCTTCCAAAATTTGATCAAGAACTTGCTCTCGATTGTATAGATAGAGTTAACCTCTTAGACAAAGCGCTTGTAAAAGTAAAAGAATTAAGCGGAGGACAACAACAAAGAGTTGGAATTGCTAGAGCTTTAGCTCAAAATCCTTCGTTGATTTTGGCAGATGAACCAATAGCTAGTCTTGACCCAAAAACTTCCCATCAAGTTTTATCGATGCTTAAAGATATTTGTAAGAAAGATAATATATCAGCATTAACTAGTCTTCACCAAGTTGATTTTGCTAAAGAATATGGAGATAGAATTATTGGCTTAAGTCATGGGAAAATAGTTTTTAATGGTAAATCAGATCAACTTTCAGACGAGATTTTAAAAAATATTTATTCATCTTCACCAATAACAGAAGAAACAAATTTTACCTCAAATGAAGTGGTAATGGTTTAAAACCACTTCATTAAAAAAACTTAAACAAAAAAATGAAACTTAAATCTCTTTTAAGCGTTTTTACTATTTCTATTGTGGCGCTTACTTCGGCATGCTCTACGAAAAATGCTGGACCAAGTACTGATCCTGATAAGTTAATTGTTGCATTAATTCCTGATGAAAATGCTGCAACCGTTATCCAAGATAATCAAGGTCTAAAAGATTACTTAACTGAAGCCTTTGATAAGGAAATAGAGTTAGTTGTTACTACTGATTATTCTTCAATGATTGAAGCAGCTAGAAACGATAGGTTGGATTTAGCTTACTTTGGACCTTTATCTTATGTTTTAGCTAAAGCAGTAAGTGATATTGAACCTTTTGCAGCAAGGATTAAAGGAGGAACTAAGACTTATAATTCCTGCATAATTGGAAACACTAAAAAAGGTGTTACTAGTTTTGATGATATCAAAGGCACTACTTTTGCTCTTGGAGATCCAGCTTCAACCTCTAGTAGATTATTCCCTGAGTTAACTCTTGCTGAAAATGGACTTACTAAAGGCAAGGATTTTCAAGGAGTTTTTCTAGGATCACATGATGCTGTTGCCTTAGCAGTTCAAAATGGAAATGCTCAAGCAGGAGGAATGGCATGTCCGATTCTTAAATCCCTAAAGAAGAAAGGAGTTATTGACCCTTCTAAAGTAACAACTATTGCTCAATCTTCTCCTATTCCTCAATATCCATGGACAATGCGTTCAACTTTATCTCCTGAATTAAAAGAAAAAATAAGAGTTACTTTCTTAGATCTAGATAGTGACAAAGTCCTGAAACCTTTTAACGCTGATGGTTTCGCATCTATAACTGATAGTGATTATGACGGTATTAGAAAAGCGGGCAAACTTCTAGGTCTTGATCTTTCTAAGTTTGTTAAGTAAAAAATCACTTTAAAAATACAAATAAAAAAATTATTAAATGGATAAATTCAAAAGAATTTTAGAGGTCGAAAGGAGGACTTGGAAAAAACAATTTTTCAGGATTCTCATAATTTTGATATTTGTATTTTCTTCTTTAGCAGTTGTTGGTCTTTTCGATTTTGAAAGGATAAGTACAGGTATTCCGGCAGTTTTAAAATTACTGCCGGAAATGTTTCCTCCTGATTTCTCAAGAGCTGGAACTTGGTTTAAACCTTTAATAGACTCTTTGGCAATGAGTATCGCAGGAACTTCGATTTCTGTTTTTTTATCTTTAGTTCTATGTTTTTTTGCTGCAAGAAATACAACTATAAATCCAATTGTTTACAACTTAGCAACACTAATTTTAAACGTCACAAGAGCTGTTCCTGAATTAATTTTAGGTATTATTCTAGTTGCAATGATTGGCTTTGGTGCTCTACCGGGGACATTGGCATTAGGTCTTCATTCTGTTGGAATGTTAGGTAAATTTTATGCTGAAGCTATTGAGCTTTGTGACAAGGAACCTATAGAAGCAGCTAGAGCTTCTGGCGCAAGTGATCTACAAGTTATTGTGCATAGCATTCTTCCTCAAGTTTTTCCTGCTATGGCTGATGTTACTTTTTATAGATGGGAATACAACTTTAGAGCTTCAATGGTTGTGGGCGCTGTAGGGGCTGGTGGTATAGGTTTAGAGATCATAAGTGCTTTGAGGATAATGGATTATGCTCAAGTATCAGCTTTATTAATAGTAGTTTTAGTCGTAGTAACTGTATTAGATAGCATGAGTAACTATCTCAGGAAATCAGTATCTGAATAATTCTCATAAAATGAAAAAGGTTGTTATTTCCAATAAAGTTCATACTGAAGTTATTGAGTTATTAGAAAAAAATTTTGAAGTAATTAGTAACCAAAATGATAAACCTCTAACTTATGAAAAATTAAAGTTCTTATGTAAAGATGCACATGGTGTGATGGTATTCATGCCAGATAGAATTGATAAAAACTTTTTAGATAATTCAAAAAATTTAGAGATCATCTCTGGAGCACTAAGAGGATTTGACAATATTGATTTGGAAGAGTGCATAAAAAGAAATATTAAATTTACAATGATCCCAGATTTACTTGCTTCGCCAACAGCTGAGTTAACGTTGGGACTTCTTATTGGTTTATCAAGAAATCTACTAATAGGTGATGAATATGTTAGATCTGAAAAGTTTAAAGGTTGGGAACCAAAATTCTTCTCAAATGGGATTGAAGGGAAAAATGTTTGTCTTCTGGGTATGGGTAAATTAGGGGTTGAAGTAGCTAGGAAGATTAAAGGTTTTAATGTAAAACTTTTTTATCATGATTTACAAAAATTAGATTCAATAGATGAACAACAACTAAACACCGAATATCTGGAATTAAATGATCTTTTTGAGAAGGCTGATTATTTGGTTATTCTTTTACCTTTGAAAAACGATACTTACCATTTTATTAACTTTGAAAATATTTTAAAAATAAAAAAAAGTTGTTTAATTATTAATACTTCAAGAGGTTCTGTAGTAGATGAGAGTGCAATTGCACAAGCAATTAATTCTGGGCACATAGGAGGATATGCTTCAGATGTCTTTGAATTTGAAGATTTATCGATAAAAGATCGACCAAAAAAAATTAATCAGGAATTATTAAATTTAAAAGATAAGACTTTTTTTACTCCTCATCTTGGCTCGGCAGTTGATAAAGTTAGACTTTTTATTGAATTAGAAGCTGCTCAAAATATTATCAACTTTTTATATCATTAATAGTTTTATACATTTTTATATAAGAGATATTTTCTTTTTTGAAATAATCACCTTCAGATAAAAAACCGAATTTTTCATAAAACATTTGGGCTTTTTTTCTAGAAAATAAATAAATATAATTTATGTTTTTTAATTCTAAGAAAGAAATTGAATGACAAATTAATTTAGACCCAAATCCTTTTTTTTGATAAGCAGGTTTTGTGGCCATTTTTCTAATTCTTGCTTTATTTTCTTTCATGAAAAGTGAAATTATTGATATTAATTCCTCTTGTTTATATAAACCAAAATGTGTCCCATTTTTATCATCTTCAAGAATACAAAATTCTCTTTTTTTATCTGGCCAAATAGCTTCATGCCTTATATCAATAGTTTGATTAGAATATATTTTTCTAATTGAAATTGGCATTCTTAATTATCTTTTCTTCTTAAATTTATCTTAATCATAAATGTTTAATATCTTGTTAAGACTTGTATTGAGGTGCAATCAGTTTTGAACAATATAAAATTAAAATTCGATAATGACGGATTTATAGTTAATGAGAACCTAATAAATCAAAGTGATTTAGAGGCAATTGAAAAATGGATTAGTGAACTTAACGACTCTAAAGAGGTTAACCATCATTATGAAAAAACAGTTAATGGTAAAGTGCTTTCAAGAACAGAAAACTTTGTAAGCTCGCATACATCTTTTAGGGAATTTCTTTTAAGTTCATCAATAAAAGATTATTTAACTATGCTATTTGATGATGAACCAATATTATTCAAGGAAAAAATAAATTATAAATACCCAGGGGGAGCTGGATATGCACCTCATCAAGATGCTCCTGCTTATCCTTTTGGGAAAAAACACATAACAATGCTATTAGCTATAGATGACTCTGATATAAATAATGGATGTTTGGAATTTGCAAGAGGTAGAAATAATGAGGGCATAATAAATATTGATGAAAAGGGGTGTATAAATTCACTAACCGCAGAAAAATTTGTTTGGGAGAAGATACCTCTTAAAAAAGGAGGCGCAGTATTTTTTGATTCTTTTGTTCCTCACAGAAGTTCAACAAATAAATCTAGTCGTCCAAGAAGAGCGCTCTATGTTACTTATAATGCTAAAACTGAAGGCGATTTAAGAAAAGATTATTATGACTTTAAAAAGAACTCTCTTAAAGATGGATATGTAAGTTTAATAGGTCACTTTGAAGGAGAAACAATTAAATGAAATACAAAACTATTAAAAACTTCAAAAACAAATTACAAAATTCTGATAACAATGAATTTGTAGATTTATTATTTGACTTTATTAAGGAGGAAGGAAAAACTAATTATGATGAATCAGTCACTCAATTACAACATAGTCTCCAAACAGCTTCACTCGCTCGCACTGAAGATGGCAGAAGGCATATAGTAATTGCTTCTTTGTTACACGATATAGGTCATCTTCTAATCGATGAAAATGACTCAAAAAATGATTTCTTAAAAAAAGATCTTAACCATGAAAATATTGCTTCAAATTTTTTAAAAGATTTTTTCTCTGAAGAAATTACAGAAAGTATTCGCTTACACGTTGTAGCAAAAAGATATTTATGCTCAATCGATAATTCTTATTATGAAAGTTTATCTAAAGCATCTAAAAATAGTTTTCAGGTACAAGGTGGTGCTTTAAATAAAGAAGAGATTAATGAACTAGAAAATAATAAATACTTCAAAGATGCAGTTCGATTAAGAAAATGGGATGATAGAGGAAAGGTTTCTCTAAAAGAAGTTGAAGAATTAGATACTTATAAAGAAATGATTGTTGCTGAAAGATTAGCTATCTATTAAAAATATATTCATAGCTTATATTTATAGATTCTTTAAGAGAATTGCTTATGAATGATGATTCAATTTTTTCTTTTATAAAGTTCTTTATTTTTAATTTCTTAATAAGTGGAAGGCATATTTTACAATGCAAGGTTGAAATTTTATTATTTTGAACATCACTTTTAGAGATAATGTCAACATAAAAACTTTTTGATTCAATATTATTCTTTTCTAGAATTATTCCAAGAGTTGTTGAAATACAAGAAGCTAAAGATGCAGACAATAGATTTGAGGGTTTAGTCTGTTCGCAAGAATCATGTAAATTTCTATTCGAATTTGTTTTTATTTTTAAATGATTTTCAAGGATAATTTCACTCTCAAATTCACCTACATATTTCGCCTTAATTGACATATAAAAATAGTTATTATTAAGAGCTTATTATGGATAAATTAAGTTAAGATTAAGACCAAAAAATTTTGCTAAATTTAATAATTGATTAAAAAATTTTAAATGCAATTTTCTGATAGATATCTAAGTATTTGGGTTTTATTAGCAATGTGTATTGGATCTTTATCCGGTTATTTATTTCCTAATTTATCTCAATTTATAGGGGGATTAGAACTCTCAAGAATAAATCTTCCAATAGCAATTCTTATCTGGGGAATGATTTTCCCAATGATGTTATCAATAGATTTCAAGTCAATAATAAATTTGAAATATAAGATTAAAGGATTTTCTATTATCCTTTTTATTAATTGGTTAATAAAACCAGTTTCAATGGCAATCATCGCAGCTTCTTTTTTATATTTTTTATATGGTAAGTTGATAGATCCTATACTTGCTAAAGAATATGTTTCTGGAATGATTCTATTAGGAATAGCACCATGTACAGCAATGGTTTTTGTCTGGAGTAATCTAGCTAAAGGCGATCCTTTATTTACTTTAATACAAGTAGCTATTAATGATCTAATATTAATTTTAGCCTTTCCATTATTGTCAAAAATTCTTTTAGGATTTAATAGTATAGATATCCCGTTAGATACTGTTTTCGGTTCTGTAATAATCTTTATTTTGGTACCACTTTTTCTAGCAATATTTTTAAAAAATAAAATCTATAGCGAAAAAAGAATAAAAATTATTTTGAATAAAAGTAAAAGTTATTCGTTGTTTTTTTTAATTCTTACAGTCTTTTTATTATTCTTTGTTCAATCAAAATCTATATTACAAAATCCTATTCATATAATCTTAATTTCAATTCCATTAATAATACAGACTCTTTTTATTTTTTATTTAACTGCTTTTTCAATGAAGTTTTTTGGGCAAAAGTATTCTATTTCCTGTCCAGGCTCGATGATAGCCGCTTCAAACTTTTTTGAACTCGCAGTAGCTGTATCGATTACTCTTTTTGGTGTTAATTCAGGAGCTGCTTTGGCAACCATAGTTGGGGTACTAGTAGAAGTTCCTTTGATGCTTTATTTAGTAAATATTTCTAAGTCTTCCAAAATACTATTTATAAAGTAATATTTTCTTCAAGTTTTTTCTTTTTAAGCAACTGATCCCAACAATCTTTATCAATCAGCCTTATTTAATATAAAAAAAGATTTATCTTACCAAGGAATCTCTGAGCTGTCCCATGCAATAAATTTTCCACTAGATCCTGGATTTTGATTTTTAATAATATTGATCAAAAATTGGGATGATTTTTCTTTACTAAATAATTTATGTTCTGGAACAAATTTGTGAAAAGGTCTAGATAGATCAGTATCTACTGTCCCTGGATGAAGCAATGTAATAGTAGCCTTTGGGAAACGTCTAGCCCATTCAATACTTAAAGACTTAAAAAACTGATTTTGCGCAGATTTTGCAGCTCTATATGAATACCAACCTCCAGTTTGATTATCTCCAATGCTGCCCACTCTTGCACTTATACTTGCAAAATTAAAATCAAAATCTTTTGGTATAAATTCTTCAATAGTTTTAGCTAATAGAATAGGAGAAAAGGCATTTATTGAAAAACTTTCAATCATATTTTTTTTATCAAGATGTTGTAATCTTTTTTCTGGTTGAAGAGAATCACTATGAAGTCTACCTGTAGCATTAACAACTAGCCTTAATTTTGAAGGGTGATTTGATATTTTATTTTTTAACTGCAAAAGGGATTCAGAATCCTCTATGTCTAATTCCCAAAAAGAATTAAATTCACTATTTCTTCCACACAAAACAACATCTAAATCTTTTTCACTTTCATGCAGATCATTAGCTAGTTGTGTTCCAATTCCACCTGCGCCTACAACTAAGGCTAAGCCTTTCATTTTATTAAAAGTAACTTAATTGATTCTAAGAAACTTTTCTTGTGATTTGCGTAAATATCTTTCTTATTTGAATAGGAAATTTTATTGAGATTTACTTTTTTCTTTTAATAATTCATAAGCTATTTTTCTATCATCAAAATTAATAACTTTATCATTGAGAATTTGGTAGTCTTCATGTCCTTTTCCTGCAATTAAAACAATATCTTTTTTATTGGCACATTTAATAGATTCATTTATTGCTTTAAATCTATCAATTTCAATTGTTATTTTTTCTCTTTTTTTTATACCCATCAAAATATCATTTATTATCTTTTGGGGTTCTTCTGATCTTGGATTATCTGAAGTTATAAAAAGTTGATCAGAAAACTCTTCAGCTATTGATCCCATTAAAGGCCTTTTACTACGGTCTCGATCTCCGCCACAGCCAAAAACAGTTATGAGTTTCCCTTTACAAAGTTTTTTAATTGATTGCAAAACTTTTTTTAATCCATCAGGAGTATGGGCATAATCAACAATTACTGTTGGAAGTGATCGTAAAACGACATCATTATCAATTTGTATTTTCTCCATTCTCCCAGGAGCACCAGGGAAAGATTGAATTAACTTTGATAGATCTTTTAAAGAAAAATTTAGTTTATACAAAATTGTTATTGCTTGAATTGCATTCATTAAATTAAATTCACCGACAAGTGGAACAAAAAGTTGAATTTTTTCTCTAGGTGTATGAAAAATACAAGTGGAACCACTTTCAGTAAATTTTTTATCTGTTACGAAATAACATTCATCATTTTCAAATTCAATGTCAGTAATCTTTGTCGAGACTAATGAAGATTTTTTTTCAAGATCAGATGATAATTTAGATATCCTAGGGTCATCATGATTTAATACACAAATTCCATCTTTTTCTTTTAAGTAAGGTGGGAAAAATAATTTTCTTTTTGTTTGAAAATATGATTCCATATCTGAGTGATAATCAAGATGATCTTGAGTTAAATTAGTAAAAATAGCCGCCTCAAATTCGCATCCTGATATCCTGTTTTGAGCAATAGAATGAGAACTTACCTCTAATATCGCATATTCAGATTCTGCCTCAACAGCAGCATTTAATTTCTTTTGAAGTTTATCGGCGAAATCAGTTGTATGAGAAGCCACTTCTGAAAAGCCAGGCCATCTATTGAGCAAGGTCCCAAATAATGCAGTCTTTTTCCCTAATTTTTTTAAAAGATATTCCAATAAAAAAGTAATTGTCGTTTTTCCATTTGTACCCGTAACACCAATAAGTTTTAGTTTTCTTGAAGGCCTATTCCAAAACTCAGCGACTATTTGACCAAAAATATAATCTAAATTATCCTCTATAACCAAAATCCTTTCTCGATCAATAGATCCAATTTGTTCTTTTGCCGCAGACCCAATAATGGCTGCCTCTGCGCCATTTTCAATTGCCTCAATACAGTATTTTCCTCCATCAACATTTAAACCAGGCATACCTAAAAATAAAGTTCCTTTTTGAACTTCTTTAGAGTTAAAAGAAATATTATTGATTTCATGATCGATTAAATCTAATGAAGGAATAATTCCTACCAAATCTAAAAGTTTATGTAATTTTATAGATCTCATATAAAAAATTATTTATCCAGAATGGTACTAATATTTTTTTGAAACCAATTCTTTAATTGATCATCTTTTAATCTTGGAGAAATGCGTGGCAATTCTATAATCTCCTCTGACCTAATTCCTTCAACAGCAATAACAGGTACTTCATAATCATATTTTTTATATTTATCTTTATATAAATCGACCCTATCAATATCAATTTCTTTGAGCTCCTCTAGATTAGGGAATAACTCATTAAGATTTATTTTTGCTAGTTTATTTTTTAATGAATCACATAGGCAACATCCCTGCCTAACAAAAATAAATATTTTCATTCATTTAGTCAGGCACAGGGTCACATCCACAGGGGGTTAAAGGATGACATCTGCTTAATCTTCTTAAAGTTAACCACCCTCCCTTCCAAGGTCCATGTCTAGTAATTGCCTCATATCCATAAGAGCTGCAACTTGGAATAAATCTGCATCTTGGTCCAAAAAAAGGAGAAAACCACTTTTGATAAAACGAAATCATAAAAAGAAGTACAGAAGTAATTGATTTATTAATAGTTTTGAACACTTTAATGATGTAAAATAGTAGCTCAGTAGTAATTTAGTTTAATTGAATTTAATCAATTATCCAATTTATTGCAATTTTCTATTTAATTTAAAATTATGTCAAGATACCGCGGCCCCAGATTAAGGGTTACGCGTCGCTTGGGAGAATTACCAGGTCTCACCAGGAAAGCTTCAAAGAAGTCTAATCCTCCAGGTCAGCACGGCCAAGCCCGTCGCAAGCGATCAGAATATGCAATTCGTCTAGAAGAAAAGCAGAAACTTAGGTTTAATTATGGAGTTTCTGAAAAACAACTAGTCCGTTATGTAAAAAAAGCTAGAGCTCAAGAAGGATCTACAGGAACTAACCTACTAAGACTTTTAGAAAACAGACTTGATAATGTTTGTTTTAGATTAGGTTTTGGAGGTACCATTCCAGGCTCAAGACAATTAGTAAATCATGGCCATGTAACCGTTAATGGTAAGGTTCTTGATATTGCTGGTTATCAATGCAAATCAGGCGATGTAATCGGAATTAAAGAAAACAAAGCAAGCAAAAAACTTGTAGAAGGTAATATAGAATTCCCTGGTTTAGCAAATGTCCCACCTCATCTTGATTTAGACAAACCTAAATTAACGGGAAAAATAAACGGTAAATGCGATAGAGAGTGGGTGGCTCTTGAAATAAACGAACTACTAGTTGTTGAATATTATTCAAGAAAAGTTTAATCCTACTTTTCTTTGGATTATTAAATCTCTCTTTTAAAAATGAGAGATTTAATTTAATTCTTATTTTTAAAATAATGGGAAATAAGGAAAATAATATAAAAAAGCCAGGTTTTAAGACCTTATCTATTCACCATGGGGAAACATTTGCAGAAAACACTGGATGCGTTATGCCTCCTATTTTCTCTACATCTACTTTTAAACATGGAAATAAAGATAATTTCGACTACACAAGATCAGGCAATCCAAACTTTAGAATTCTAGAAAACGTCCTTAAATCAATTGAAGATTCTAAATACTGTACAGTTTTTGGATCTGGGATTAGCGCAGTAACTGCAATTTCATCAACACTAAAATCAGGTGACAAGATACTCTGCGAGTCAAATCTCTATGGTTGTACAGTAAGGATGTTCGAAAAAGTTTTCAAGAAATTTGGACTAGAAGTTTTATACACAGATTTTACAAACGAAAATAATATCAAAAAGATTTCAAACTTCGAGCCAACCTTGATATGGCTAGAAAGTCCAACTAATCCACTTTTGAAGGTACTTGATATTAAGGCGATTTGTAATGAAGCGAATAAACTACAAATCCCAGTAGTAGTAGACAACACCTTTTCTACGGCACTTATTCAAAAACCATTGGACCTTGGTGCAACACTATCTCTAGTAAGCACAACAAAATTCATCAATGGACATAGTGATGCACTTGGTGGAGCAGTACTGACAAATAATGAGGTATGGAATAGTAAGATGCTTTTCTCTCAAAAAGCTCTAGGGCTTCAACCATCTCCTTTTGATAGTTGGCTCATTACGAGAGGAGTAAAAACTCTTCCTTTAAGAATCGAACAACAAACGCAAAGTGCAAAATTAATTTCTGAAGAATTAGGGAATCAGAAAATAATTAGTAAAGTAATTTACCCTTTTAATCCAGAACATCCCCAATTTAATTTAGCAAAATCGCAAATGAAATCTGGAGGTTCAATGATCACCCTAAAATTAAATTTAAATAAAGAGGATACTTTTAAATTTTGCAAATCTCTCAAATATTTCTCTTTAGCAGAAAGCCTTGGAGGAGTTGAAAGTTTAATTTGTCACCCCGCAACAATGACTCATGCTTCTGTTGATGACAAAACAAAAAATCTGCTAGGGATTGATGATGCTCTTGTAAGATTATCAATTGGATGTGAAGATACAAACGATTTAATCTCAGACATTTTATTTGCTTTAAATAAATTCTGAAAATTGAGAGATTTACTTAAAAAACCTATATGGAAAAATTTAGAGTTGGGATATGCAATTCCTGATAGTATTCATGCCGTTTCCGTAGCATTACCAACTTGGAATGATGTAATAAATTACGAGGAAAAAGATCAAGAATGCATGAATTTATTGAAGTCCATTTACCCAAGATTCGGGCTAAATCCCATAGTGAAAAGATTATGCGAAAAAGTAAAAAAGCAAAATTACTACAACAATAAAAGTATCTGGCCATATCCGAATGAAAGCATAGCTTTTAAAGCTAAAAAATACATTGATAGAAATACTTCTGAACAATTCTCATTAATAGAAAAAAGAGGTAATTTAGCTTTCTTAATAACTGAAAAAGAAGGAAGTATTTATGCAAAATATTTTTGGCAACATACTGGTCTTGGTCTATCTTCAAGAGCTGCCGCTATAGAACTAGGTCTTGAAGATTGCCCTCCAAAATCTTATGTAAATGAATGTTCTCAAAGAATAAAAAATAGAATTTCTAAATCTACAAAAATTAACTCTAATTATATTCACTTAACATCATCTGGAATGTCTGCATTGCATACATCATTAGAAATCATATATAAATTATTTCCAGCTAAACCAACACTCCAAGTTGGTTTTCCATATGTAGATGTACTTAAATTACCAATGAAAATCTTTCACGGAGCCAAGTTAATTACAGAAGAAAATTGCGCGGATATTGAATTAGAAATCAAAAGAATAAATCCATCAGCATTAATTATTGAACTTCCAAGTAATCCAATGCTCAAATGTGTAAACATTAAAAAAATTTCAAAAATTGCAAAAAAGTTAAATATTCCCATAATTGTTGACGATACAATTGGTTCAAATTTAAATATAAATTCCCTAGAACATGCAGATATAGTTTTTACTTCACTTACAAAAATTTTTTCAGGTAGTGGTGATATTCTTGCCGGATCATTAATACTAAATCCAAAAAGCAAATGGGTTGATCAATTTAGAAATGCATTAAACGAGATTAATCTTCCAACACTTTCCGATGGAGATACAGTTTATCTAGAGAAAGTTAGTAGAGATGTAAATCTAAGAGTTTTTGAACAAAATAAAGCATGTTTAGAATTAAAAAAAAGATTAGAGACCCATAGCGAGATTAAAAATATTTTCCATCCTGAAAATTGTCCAAATTTCAATTCTTTACTTACTTCTGATGGAGGATACGGCTGCTTATTATCATTTGAATTAAAGGGAGGGTTGAACAAAGCTAAGAAATTTTATGATTCTCTACAAGTATCTAAAGGACCTAGTTTAGGTACAAAATTTACTCTGGTTTGTCCTTATGTTTTACTAGCTCATTATGACGAGTTGGATTGGGCTGAAAGTTTTGGTATACCCTCGCACCTCATTAGAGTATCAGTTGGATTAGAAGACCAAGATCAATTATGGAAAAGCTTTTCTGAAGCACTAAATAATTTCTAAATTTCTAGTATTTACCGTATAGAAACTTATATACTCTTTTTTTGAATAATAGTTAGAATTGATATATATTTTCTCAATAATATAAATGGCAAAAATTTATGAGGACAACAGTTTTGCTATTGGAAACACTCCATTAGTAAAATTAAAATCAGTTACTAAAAACGCGAAAGCTACAGTACTTGCAAAAATTGAAGGTAGAAACCCCGCTTACAGTGTCAAATGTAGGATTGGCGCAAACATGATCTGGGATGCAGAGAAAAGTGGGAAGCTTACAAAAGACAAAACCATTGTTGAGCCAACTTCTGGAAATACAGGAATTGCTCTAGCTTTTACTGCTTCAGCAAGAGGTTATAAACTGATCCTTACAATGCCAGAATCCATGTCAATTGAAAGAAGAAGGGTTATGGCAGTGTTGGGTGCTGAAATTGTTTTAACAGAGGCATCTAAAGGTATGCCTGGAGCAATAGCTAAGGCTAAAGAAATTGCAGAAAGTAATCCTTCTCAATATTTCATGCCAGGTCAATTTGATAATCCGGCAAACCCTGAAATTCATTTCAAAACTACTGGACCAGAAATCTGGGATGATTGCGATGGTGAAATTGATGTTTTAGTTGCAGGGGTTGGAACTGGCGGCACAATTACAGGAGTTTCAAGATACATTAAGCAAGAGAAAGGCAAAAATATTACTTCTGTAGCTGTAGAACCCTCACATAGTCCTGTTATTACACAGACAATGAATGGTGAAGAGGTAAAATCTGGACCACATAAAATACAAGGAATTGGAGCAGGATTTATTCCTAAAAACCTTGACTTGTCAATTGTTGATAAGGTTGAACAAGTAACAAATGACGAGTCAATCGAGATGGCTCTTAGATTAGCAAAAGAAGAAGGTCTACTAGTTGGCATATCTTGCGGAGCTGCTGCTGCTGCGGCTGTTAGATTAGCTGAACAAGATGAATATGCGGGTAAAACCATCGTAGTTGTTCTACCTGATTTAGCAGAGAGATATTTATCATCAATTATGTTTACTGAAGTTCCAAGCGGAATCATTCAAGAACCAGTCAAAGCTTAAATCTAATTTTTCTCCAGTAGTGAATCTGGTGAAATATACATCGCATCGCCATAAGAGAAAAATCTAAATTTTTCTTTTATGGCTTTCTTATACAAATCTAATAATCTTTCTCTACCAATCATTGCACTTACTAAAAGTAATAATGAACTTTTAGGGAGATGAAAATTAGTTAATAATCCATCAACAACTTTAAATTTATAACCTGGCTTAATTACTAAATCTACGTATTTAGCTATGGGAACAAAGTCATTAATTTCGTGAGAATAACAACTTTCAAGAGCTCTCACACTAGTTGTACCAATAGCAATTATTTTTCTATCTGTTTTCTTTATTCTTTTTATTTTCTCGACTACTTCCTTATTAACACTTACCCATTCTTTATGAAGTTTTAAGTTACTTAAATCTTCTTGATCAATTGGTTTGAATGTTCCATAACCCACGTGCAAAGTTATCGGTAAAATTATTACTCCTTTTTTTTTTAGATTGGAAATAAGACTTTTGCTTAAGTGTAAACCAGCTGTTGGTGCAGCAACTGCCCCTGGACTAGTTGCATACTCAGTTTGATAACTTTTCTCATGAAAAGATTCTTCTTCGGAATTTTTTATATAAGGAGGAAGAGGGATTTCCCCATATTTATCAAGAAGTTCATTCATTGAATTGAGACAAGTTATATTTTCAGGAAATTTAATAAATCTCCCACCAGTTTCTTCATCAACCCCATCAACAATCAAATTAATATCTTGTGCTAAAGGAGATTTTAATTTTAATTTTCTATTTATTTTTAACTTTTTCGCTGGCTTTGCTAAACATAACCAAACACATTCATGGGATCGTTCTAAAACTAATAATTCGACTAATATCTTATTTTCTAATTCAACCTTTAACCTAGCTTTCATTACTTTAGTATTATTTACAACTACAAGATCCCCTTCTCTAAATTCATCTAAAAGATTCTTAGTAAATTTATTAGTTAAGCAGTCTTCTTCTAAAACACTATTTCTAACTATCATCAATCTTGATTCATGCCTAATTGCAGAAGGTTTGCTAGCAATTAATGAAGGATCAAGTAAATAATCATAAGCTTCAAGCTTATAATCTCTGTCTTCATTATTAATTTGAGAAATCAATTAAATTTAGGAGACAAGAGTCTCTGGCTTATCTTCAATTAGGGAAGCCAAGTCTTTTAAGAATGAAGCTCCATCAGCTCCATAGATCACTCTATGATCAGCTGTTAGATTTACTTGCATTATTTTTTTAACAGATATTGACCCATCACTATTAGCAACAACGGTTGGTTTCGATGATGCTATGGCTAAAATAGCACCGGTACCTGGAGGAAGAATTGCGTCAAATCTATCAACTCCAAACATCCCAAGGTTAGATAAAGTGAAGGTTCCCGTTGAGTATTCATCAGGTTCTAATTGTTTTGATCTTGATCTTTTCACGAGATCTTTCCATTCCCTAGACAATTCAAATAAATCAGTATTGCATGGTTCTTTTAAAACTGGAGTTATTAGTCCACCATCTTCCATAGCAACAGCAACCGCAATGTTTATATTTTCTGGATAAGAAATTCCATTTTCTGAAAAACTTGAGTTAACTTGAGGATGTTTCTTTAGTGTCTTTGCAACTGCTTTAACTAGTAAAGCAGTCATAGTCACTCCGTTCTGTTTTACTTTTTTATAGAAATTATCTAATTTATCTGTGTTGATAGAGTATCCCACCCTAAAACATGGCACATCTAAACTAGATTCCATATTTTTATTTACCGCTTTTTGAAGAGTATTAAATTGAACTGTTTCTCCGGGATTACCAAAACTATTTCCTAAAGCTTCTGGTTTACTTTCAACTCCCAAATTTGCACCAGGGATACTTGCAGGAGAACCACCTTCGCCTATCCATGGTATAGAGACTGGTTGGCCATTAGCTTTTAAAATATCATCTGCTTGAATTCTTCCATGAGGTCCTGATCCATGAACCTTTGCTAAATCAACACCCATTTGAGAGGCGAGTTTTTTAGCTCTTGGAGATGCAATCACCCTCGAAGAAACATTACTCGTAGCAGCATTTATTTGATCACTACTAAAAGATGGGGCTGACTTTTCACTCATTAATACGACTTCTTTTTCTTTTTTTTCAACAATTTCACTTTTAATCACAGGTTTTTCTTCAGTTTTATTGCTTACCAATTCAAGTTGATCCGAACTAGAAACTTCGGGTTGATTTCCTTTATTTTGTTCTTGAACAGAAGCTATCTCATCCTCATTTTCTACAATAAGACCAATAGTCTCTCCTACTGGTGCAGTGCTGCCAGCAGGCATTAAAACAGCCGCAAGATATCCATCTTGAAAAGATTCAACATCCATATCTGCCTTGTCAGATTCAACAACCAAGACAGATTCACCTCTTTCAACTTTATCTCCTGGATTTTTCAACCATTCCACAATCTTGCCCTCCGTCATAGTAGAACTCAAGGCCGGCATGAATATTTCGTGAGACATAAGAAAATTGTTATTGCATGAGTTTCAAGTGATTTCTACCAAACTTCCTAAAGTTTTTATGATTAAGAACCCTTTAAACTCTTGTTTTTATTATACGAAATCATGTTCACAGTGGGAACTCTTAAAACTTAAGAAAGTAATAATTTAGATCGATTAGAATTTAAAAATTTTCGAAACTAAGATTTACTTATATTTATAAAAATACTAAATCTTCTTCTTAATTATTATCTATAGATTGAATAACTCCATCTTTAACAGTAATCGAGACTTGCATTTTCTCAATAAGATTGTCTCCCACAGTGACATCGCAGAAACTATCCACTTGCCCTTGATCAACAATTTCGTCCATTTTTAATTCGCGAACTTGACTCTGTTGTTGGAGTAGATTTCTTTTTTGTTCTTCAATTTCATTTCGTTTTGCTGCAACTTGTTGTTGCACCTGACTAACCTGTTCTTGAACCCTTGGATCTAGAGGATTAACTGATTGGGATCTAATATTATTTACTATCTGCTGCCCCTCTTGCTCCAGTTGCGATAATTGCTGATCAATGTTTGAAATTGCTTTACTTAATTCTTTTTCAGCATCTTCCTTCCAAGTTGATGTAACTACAGCTTTAATAGCTATTGAGCGCTTTATAGATATTGAGTTTTTTGTTTCCATAAAAAATTAAATTACCTTTTCAATATAGATAGAACAAATCAAAATTTCTTACTAAATTTGTTTTCATACATATTTTCTATTTGTAATGAATACTTTTTTTCTATTTCTTTTCTTTTTTGTTTAAGAGTTTGTGTTAACAAACCGTTTTCTAAAGTAAAGGCATCAACAAAGTAACAATCTAATATTTGTTCTTCTGATCTTGCTCCTAATCGACTTTTAAGCAAATTATTAATTTGTGATTTAAAAAATGTGCCAATATTCTTATTCAGGTTTAATTTTGAAAGGTCTTCTTCCAAAAACTTGCTTTTAATCAATTCGATATTAGGCACTACAAGAGCTGTTAAACATTTCTTATCTTGCCCTACGAGTTGAATCTGATTAATAAATTCAGAACTAAGGATTTCAGTCTCTAGCGGATTCGGTTCTATATTTTCACCGCTTGATAGCACTATTGTATCCTTGGCTCTTCCTGTTATGAAGAGAGAACCATTTGGTATAAGAAAACCTAAATCACCAGTATCAAACCAACCATCCTTGGATAAGACATCTTTTGTAGCTATTTCATTATTAAGATAACCTTTCATTACTTGCGGCCCCCTAACAAGAATTTTTCCGACTTCTCTAAACTTCAGAATCTTTTTTTTATCTTCATTCACTATTTTGATTTCAGTAAATGCTAGAGGCTGACCAGATGATCCTCTAACATTTAATTCTCTTCTCCTACAAGTTAATACTGGACTAGTTTCTGTGAGTCCATATCCCACCAAAACATCTACACCTAAAGATTCAAAAAAAAGATCTACATGTTCTGGCAATGCACCTCCACCGTTAATGGGAAATTTAAGTTTTTCTCCGCATAGTTGTCTAAGAATATTCGGCCATAAAAAAATAGTAGACAATTTATGTAAAGGATATCGGCTAATAACAGCACCCAGTAAGGGGATTTTTGATTTAAAAGTTATTTGATTTATATCTTTATTTCTTATCCTCCTTAGACTTCTTTTGAAAACCGAACTATTATTTATCAAAAACTTAACAAGTTTTTGCTTTTTGGAAGGCATTTTTTTCAAAGCCAGAAAAAAACCATCATGTATTGCTTCCCAAAGTCTTGGTACAGTAGCCATGACAACAGGTTTTATTTGTGTAATATCATCTTTAAGAAATTTGGGAATTGTATAATATTGAGAGCAACCACATGAAAAAAAGAAGTACTCAGCACTCCTCTCATAAGAATGCCAGATAGGCAAAACGCTTAATACAGAGGTCCCTGGTTCTGGATCAGCGATATAGGCTAAATTGATTATTTGATGTAAAAAATTTGCATGAGTCAAAGGCACACCTTTGGGTTTTCCGGTCGTCCCAGAAGTGTAAAGAATAGTAGCGACATCATCAATTTCTGGATTAAATTTTTCGAGATTATTATTTTGTGAATTTTCTTTTTCTACTGAACTTATAAATTTACTCCAACTTATTAAACTTTCAAATTGTTCATCTTCTAAATTGATTATAAATTTCAGTCTTTTTTTTAATTCTTCTTTGTTGTTTAATTTTAGCCAAATTTCCTTTGATTGAACTATTAGACCTACTGAATTAGAGTGCTCAATAATATAGTCTAATTCTACTGAAGGGGAATTAATACCTCTCACTGCATTTATAGCTCCTAAACGCATTAAGCCTTGATCTACTGCTAGCCATCTTGGAGAATTTTCAGATATGACAGTAACTACATCCCCCTTTTTTAAACCATAATTTTTAAAAGAAAAAGAGACTTTTGTTATTAAATCAGCCAGCTCAGAATAAGAAAATTTTTCTTTATATTTCCCTCTTAAATCGCAAACAGCTAAAGCATCACCACATTTAAATTTTAATTTTTCCCAAATTTGATCTATATGATCAAGGTTCTTAATAAAATCTCTATTTTTGGCAAATTTATCTTTTTTAGAAAGAGGTTTGGCTGCAGGCCAATACGCTAAATCACCCATATTAAATTGATTTTGAAATTTTAATTTCTATTTTGATATAAAATCAAAATTAAATTCTTCCTCTATGGTTTTTTTAACAATTCTCTTGACTTCTTGAATATTTAAATTTTTGTTGTAATCAATCATATTTGCCATATGACAATTTTCTATTCCGCACGGAACAATCTTATTAAAGTTTTCTAATTCGCAGTCGATATTGATTGAAAATCCATTAATCGTAACCCATCTTTTACACCCAATTCCAATTGATGCGATTTTCTTATTTCCTATCCAGACACCAGTAAACCCTTTTCTAGAGTGACAATCTATATTAAAAGCTCCAAGGATTTTTATAATAATTTCTTCAATTTTTCTTAAGTACCAATTTAAATCTTTATTAAAATTTTTCAAATCTAAAACCAAATACGTTACTAATTGTCCTGGCATATGACAAGTTACCTCACCACCTCTATCAATCTTAAAAACATCATATTTAGCATCATTCAGAGAAAATAGTAAATTATCGTAATTTGATCCTCTCCCCAATGTATAACAGAGTTGATGCTCCCCTATCCAAATAAAATTAGGGTTAGAATTATCTAAAATCAATGCCTCCTGATATTCTTTTTGTAATTTATAAACATCATTAAAAAAAGAAATATTATCAGGTTGTTTAATTATTGCTGCTCTATTATCCATATTTAAGTAGATTTAGAAAGTAAGTAAATATTTTTAGATTTGTTATGAAAATTTTAATCCATGGAAAGAATCTTGAGCTCACTGGAGCTTTAAAAGAATATACTGAGGCAAAGATAGAAAAAGCAACACATCACTATAAGGATATCGTTAAAGAAGCTGACATACACCTTTCAATTGAAAAGAACCCGAGAGTCTCGTTCCAAACTGCAGAAGTTACTATTTTTGCAAATGGAACCGTAATTAGAGCTGAAGAAAAAACTGAAAATCTATACTCAAGCATTGATTTAGTTTCAAATAAACTTTGTAGAAAATTACGCAAATACAAAGAAAGAAACAATAAAACAATTCATAGTAAACAATTTAAAAATAAAGATTCTTTACCAATTGAAAGTATGGAATCAAATTTTTTAGATAAAGCTTTATTTAAAGAAGGAACTGAAGCAAGTCTGCCTGAGCCATCTATAAAAAATAAATACTTTGAAATGAATCCAATTTCATCAGACGAAGCAAGAAAACAATTAGATCTAATTGATCATGATTTTTATGTTTTTCGAAACATTAAAAATAATCAACTTCAAGTTATCTATAGAAGGAATCATGGAGGTTATGGACTGATTCAATCTAGATAACTTAATCAATGCCGAATATTGAATATGAATTAAATGAAAAAATTCATGCAATTATTATTAATCCTTACCTTACCTGGGATGATTTCTGTGCAAATTGCGATTTAATTAAAAAATATAACATCAAGAATATTTCTACTTCTTTAAATTATTTAGATTCTTTAAAAAAATATTTGAGCAATTACAGCGCGAATATAACTGCACTAATTTCTTATCCTTTAGCAGATTTACCAGTTTCATTTATTGAAGAATTAGTTTGTTTCGCAAAGGATAGAGGTGCAAATGGAATTGAATATATCCCAAACTTTTTTAAGTTATCCAAAGGAAAATTAGAAACTTTTGCTGCTGAAATTGAGCAAGTTAAATTATCTGGATTACCAGTTAGAATAATTCTAAATAAATCAAAAATAGAAGAAAAAATTTTGTATAGTGCGATAGAAATATCACTAGAGTTAGGAATTAAAAAATTTCAATTTGGAGACGGTTTTGGGGATCCTATTACATCGAATGATGTAGCCAAAATACTTAAAATTACAGGCTCTCAAAATCAAATCAAAGTTGTAGGTGGTATAAAAAAACTTACACAAGTTATTGATTTGCTTAATAATGGAATTAGTTGTGTGGGAACTTCTAATTATTGTGAGATTTTCCAAGAAGTAAAAGTTTTTTAAATGTCTGGTTCTGGTGAGTGCAGACTAGAAGGTCTCTGTATTAAAGCATCTCCATTAGGCGAGAATGATAGATTAATAACTATCCTTACAGATGAGCAAGGGATTGTGCGATTAGCGGTACCTGGTGCTAGGCGTCCAAAAAGTAGTCTTGCCGCAGCTGCTCCCTTAACATATTTAAGTCTGCAGATTTTTGGCAAAAGAAATCTTAAATCTGTACGTCAAATTAAAATATTAAAAAGTTACTCTGGTTTAGGGAAAAATATTGAATGTCTTGCGGCCGCACAAGCAATAACTGAATTAACATTCTTATTAGTAGGTAATAATGACAAGCAGCAAAACTATTTATCTTGCGTTCTTGCACATCTAGACAGGATTTATTTACATGAAGAATCTAAAGAAGAAGATATAAAAATGCTCTCAATGAGTATTCAATCCTTAATCCATCTATTAGCTATCGGGGGTATAAATTTACCAATACATCATTGCTGTAAAACAGGAGATCCTATTATTCCCCCCTTAGGGAATTGGGAATGGATTTGTTATTATTTACCAAGTGAAGGATTTTCAACTATAGAAGATCCTCAAAGTAATCTAAAAATAAATGCATCTGAAGTTGCTTTATTACAGAGACTTCTGTTCCCCGAATTACCAATAAAATCTAATGGAGAGTTGTTGGGACCTAAAAAAGTTTGGCTTAAACTATTGTTTATTATTGAGACTTGGATCGCTGCTCAACTAGAGAAGGAACTATCTTCACTAAAAATGTTGAGAGAGATATATAGTTAGCATTTTCATGAACCGTTAATAATTTTTAAAATTATGATCTTTAGGGTTCTGACTGTTAACTTAATAAATAGTTAATTCAATTAATGTGGTTCATATTGCGTGGTTGGGTAAGAAATCCCCTTTTTGTGGAAATGTAACTTATGGAAATTCAACTACTGAGGAATTAAAGGCAAGAGGCCATAAAATTAGTTTTATTCATTTCGACAATCCCTCTAGTTCTAATTCATCAAAACCATTATTTCTAGCAAATGATCCTGATGTGAGTCTCCCATATTTAATTAAGTCCCAGGTTTACACAATACCCTCACCAAGAGCAGAAAAAGAGCTAAGGCTATCATTGGAAAGATTAAAACCTGATATCGTACATGCAAGTTTAACTTTATCTCCTCTAGACTTTAGACTTCCAGAGCTTTGTAATGAAATTAATATTCCACTTATTGGGACATTTCACCCACCATTTGATGCAAAAAATAGAAATTTAACTGCGAGTACTCAACAATTAACATATCAACTTTATGCGCCCTCTTTAGCGAAGTTCGATAAAATAATCATTTTTTCTGAACCTCAAAAAAATGTTCTTGAGAAATTAGGAGTACCTAAAGAAAAACAAATAATTATTCCAAATGGCGTTGATGAAAATATTTGGAAACCTTTTTGCGAAAAAAATAAAAAATATGACCAGGTAAAAAAAAGACTTGGAAATGAAAGAATATTTTTATATATGGGGAGGATTGCTAATGAGAAAAATATCGAGGCACTTTTACGTTCTTGGCGCCAAACAAAAAACAATAATTGCAAATTAGTTATTGTTGGAGATGGACCTATGAAGCCAACACTTGAGAATAGTTTTTCTAACCTTGGTAATGATAAATTAATTTGGTGGGGTGCCGAATTAGATTTAGAAACAAGAGTAGCGATAATGCAAATAGCAGAAGTTTTTTTCTTGCCAAGCTTGGTAGAGGGTTTATCATTATCACTCTTAGAGGCTATGTCTACTGGTACTGCATGTGTAGCTACAGATGCCGGAGCTGATGGTGAAGTTTTAGATAACGGAGCTGGAATAGTAATTTCAACTGATAATGTGACTGCACAATTAAAAACTATAATCCCAATTCTTATTGAACATCCTTCATTTACAAAAGATCTTGGAGAAAAAGCTAGAGGACGTGTTCTTGAGAAATATACAATTACTAAAAATATAAATTCACTTGAAAAAGTTTATATGAACTTAAAAAATAATTTCAAAAACTAATGAAACTCTTTACTTCGATTACTAGCTGAAACTATTGATTCAATTAGCGCTGACCTTACACTCTTTTTTTCTAAAACCCTTAAAGCAGAAATAGTTGTTCCACCTGGAGAGGTTACTAAATTTTTAAGCTCAGAAGTAGATAGTTTGTTTTCTTTTATAAGACTAATTGTTCCTTGTATCATTTCCATGACAAGTTCCTCTGAAAGTATTTTTGGTAATCCTCCGCTCAATCCTCCATCACTTAATGCCTCTATGATTAAAGCAATAATTGCAGGTCCTGATGAAGTTAAAGCTAAAAAAATATCAAGGTAATCTTCAGTAAATTCATAGATCTTGCTCGTATTTTTAAATAATTTTTTTGTAAATTGTTTCTGGTCTTCTGTAAGACTTTCTCCCCAAGCAATTCCTGTTAAACCCTTCCCAACAGTGATTGGGATATTTGTAACAGCTCTCGCACATTTATGGTTAGGAAACTTTTGAGTAAGTCTATTTAATGAAACTCCAGCAAGGATTGATACTAAGAAATTGTCCTTATTTTTTATATAACCGCCCTCAGTTATATCTTTTAAATGTTGGGGTTTTATCGAAAGAAGTTTAAATTCGCAATCCCAAATTATTTTTGACTCTTTAGAACCTGATTTATAAACATTTACATTATATTTATAATTTTTTTTTATATTATTTATACTTTTTTCTGAATTTACAACACAATATACATTCTCAGGATGTATTAATTTTTTATTCAATAAAGGTGTAATAATAGCATTTGCAATGTTTCCAAAACCAATAATAGCGATTTTATCAGTCACAGATTAATCATGAAAAAGCACTTATTTTAGAATTACCCCATGCTGGTTCAGGAGCAGTATTATTTTCTAAATTATATTTTGGTGTATTCTTTGAAGACAAATTTGAAGGGGATGCTTCTTCTGAAGAAGAACTAGTTACATTTACACAGCTTGGGGCAAAAAGAAAAATACTTTCACCCACTCTCTCTTGATGTCCATCAATTGCATACGTTCCCCCAGCTATAAAATCGACCGCTCTTTGAGCCTGATCGGGATCCATCATGGTTAAATTGAGAATTACAGTTTTTCTTTCTCTTAATGCTTGTATAGCTTCAGGCATCTCATCAAAGCTTCTTGGTTCCATCAAGCTTACTTCTGAAGATGAATTTGAGATTCCAGGCATACCAACTACTTTTGATGATCTGTTGTTGTTCATGAAATCAAATGGATTTGAATTAGCAAGGGCATTTGAATTTCTCTGATTTTTTTTAAAATCATTAATATCATTTAATTCGTTCTCTGAGGCATAATCGAACTCATCAAAATCATCTTCGAGATACTCATCTCCTGCGACGACAGCCTTTAATCTAGAAATAAGTGACACCTTTAAAATCCTCTTGAAATTGATTACTAAGGTTTAGGAACCTTAAGTAATAAATTCATTTTTAAAATGAATAAACTACCTATACTTAAATAACGTTAGTTGTAGTTTACTGCAAGTTTGTAAATAAGATTTTTATAAATAATCAGTAATTATGATCTATCTCCAAAAATTAATGACCCTAACCTTAACCAAGTTGATCCAGCGTCAATAGCTTCTTCCCAATCCCCTGACATTCCCATTGAACAATCTGGAAGTTGGAGTGAATCAGCTAAGGAACGACATTTTTTAAACAATTCTACATTTTCTTTAGAGCTAAGTCCTTTGGGATTAATAGTCATCAAACCCTTTAATGTAATATTTTTCAATTCTTGAATTTCTCTCCATTTAAATATTAAAAGGTCAGGATTAAAGCCTCCTTTTGTAGGGTCTTCACTTAATTTAACCTGCAACATTATTAATGGATTTTTTTTCTCTTCATATGAAATATGAGAAATCTTTTGCAACTTTTCAAATGAATCTACAGAATGAATATATTCAAAATTTTGTACTATCTTTCTTACTTTATTACTTTGTATTCGACCAATAAAATGCCATTTAATTTTTTTTAGGTCTTTCAGGATTAGTTGCTTCTTAAAAGCCTCTTGAAACTTACTCTCACCAAAATCATTCTGACCTAAATTTTGAATAGTCTTGATTTCTTGACTTTTAAATCCTTTACTTACTGCAAGAATATTTACATTTAAGGGTATTTTATTCTTTATTTTTAAATAATTTATAGGGTTCACATTTTATAAAAAAGTTTGTGAAAATAAATTTTCCCACTTAGATAGATCCTCAGATGCTGTTCTTCTGGCTCTCTGAAGGTTTAATTCTGCCTGATTACGCGCATCTAAATAAGGTATTACTTCAAAAAAAACTTCTCTCTGTCTAATTTCTACCAAAAAAAACATTTTTTGGGCATATAAAGTCGCATATATATCTCTCCCATCGTTCCCAGGAGATACTTGATACAACATTCCAAATGTTGGGTGGTTTAAATAACGCTCGGAACTCAAACTAAAATATGTTGTTATTTATAATGCACCATACAGTTTTCTAAGAAAAATTGCTATGCAAATAAAACAAATCGATAATGTATTAACAATTACATTAAGGGGTGTTAATGGGTAAAAAGTTTTAAATCTATTAGTTTTTATATTAATTTTTTTCTTAGATAGCAATGATTCTGCTCCTTGATCAATTCTTAGAAATATATTCTGAAATAACCTTTCCACTAAAACTAATAAAATATTAAAGGATTTTTTTAATCCTAAATTTCTAAAATTTATTGATCTAACTGAAACTGATCTAATTATATTTTGAAATTCTTCTTGAACCAAAGGAATAAAACGTAATGCAATTAATAATTGAAAAAGCCACTTACTAATCGGCAACCCAATTTTCCTTAATGGATAAAGAAACCAACTTAGGCCCCATACAATGTCTTCTTGTGATGTAGTTAGAAGCATCAAATTAACACTATGTATGACAGTAAATATCAAAGTAGAGGTTTTTATTCCTAGTTCAACGGCTTTTCTTGATAAGTTATAAGCCCCAATATTTATAAACCATATGTTTTGCGAAGGAATTTGTAAAATATTCCATTTTTCATGACTTTCCACTACTACTTGTAACTCGTTTGGATTTCTTAAGTAGCCATCAAGAGATTGAATATCAGAAGAAGCAAGTATTGATATACATCCAATTAATAAAGATAGACATGAAAGAAAAAATAATGAACGCCACCATACTCTTGATGGCAATAAACTTAAAAAAGTAATTAATAACAAACAAACCACTAAACTTAATCTCCATATTGGACCTGCCCAAATTGGAGTAATTAAAAATATCATTACAATAATAATTTTTAATCTACTATCTATTATTCTTAGCCAACTTTTATTACCATAAACGTATTGACCAACTGAAAATTTGGTAAGTAAATTCATTAATCTTTTTGAATTAACTCAATATTTTCCCTCTCTACCTCTTTATTTAAAGCTCTTTGTTGTTTCCCTCTCCAAAGTAGAATGAGAGGTGTCCCTTCAAAGCCTAAATTTAATCTAATTTGTTTTTCAATATATCTTCTATAAGTTATTCCAAATAATTTAGGATCGTTTACAAAAAGAGTAAAAGTGGGAGGTTTATTCTTAACTTGAGTACCGTAATAAAGTCTACCTTGTTTTCCACTCCTTTTAGTTGGGGGACTTTTCCAACTAATAGATTCCTTAAGCACTTCATTAACTACAGATGTTGTAACTCTTCTTCTGTGTTGATTTACAGCGTTAAGAGCATGCTCAAAAATATTATCAACTCTTTGACCAGTAAGGGCAGATATAAAAATCATTTTTGACCAATGTAAAAAATAGAGTTTAGATCTAAGTTCTTTTTCTACTTGATAAATTGTTGAACTATTTTTTTCTACAAGATCCCATTTATTAACTACAATTATACAAGCTCTGCCTTGTTCTTCAATTCGGCCTGCCAACTTCTGGTCTTGATCAGTTACCCCATCAATAGCATCTATAACTAATACACAAACATCACTTCTATCAATAGATTTGAAAGCCCTATTAATACCAAAAAATTCAGTCCCATATTTAACATTTTTCTTTCTTCTAATACCTGCAGTATCAATAATTTTCCATTGATTATCACCTTTTTTAATAAGCGTATCTATTGAATCAGTTGTCGTCCCACTAATATCACTAACTATTGCTCTTTTTTCTCCACAGATAGAATTTAATAAACTAGATTTGCCAACATTTGGCCTACCAATAATTGACATCATTATCTTTTCTTCATCAACCTTGATAGTATTTTCAGGAAGTTCGCCAATAACGAGATCTAAGAGATCGCCAGTACCTGAACCATGAATAGCCGAAACAGGGTTAGGTTCGCCCAATCCTAATTTCCAGAACTCCGAAGCTAGAGATATTCCTAGAGTAGTCGATTCGCATTTATTGACAGCAACAATTGTTTTACAGTTTGAGTTTCTTAACCATTTTGCTATTGATAAATCACCATCAGTAACGCCTTGATTCCCATCTACCACAAGTAACGCGAGCGAAGCCTCTTCTAAAGCCAAAAAAACTTGTGTCCTTATCTCTGGGAGAAATTCACTATCATCATCAAAAACTAAGCCTCCAGTATCAACTATTTGAAATTCCTTACCTCCCCATGAAGCATTTTGATAAGTTCTATCTCTTGTAACACCAGGCTTATCAAATACTATTGCATCATTACTTTGGCAAAGACGATTAACTAAGGTAGATTTCCCAACGTTCGGTCTTCCGATAATTGCTATTGTAGGAAGAATCAATTCTTCTCTCCAAAGAAAGTAGTATCCCTTACAACTATACCTTTAATAGAATCATTTACATTATTCAAAAAAACTTATTTAATTTCTGGATCACCAAAATGTCCTTTAACTGGATTAACAGGGGGTGAACTAGGACTTGGAATTAATCCATTATCTTTTGAAAAACAATTATTTTCAATCGACCAATAAATCAACCAATTTACTGCTGTCGCTCTTCTAGTTCTTCTTGGATAGAGTTCATTAATCTTATAACCTTTAAAATTAAGAAAATTTTTCAATCCCTGTTTATAGTCTTTTGGAATTGATCGAGTCAAATGTACTGAGGCTGGTCGCTCTGAAATAATTTGAGGAGCTTTTTCAAATTTTTCTGACCAATAAAGAGGAGTTAATGCGCTAAAGGCCCAATCATTTATAGATATTTCTTTAGTATAAAAAAGTCTTTCCCAAACTAATTCACAAACAAATACGTCACTAACCTTATCTTCAAGAACAAGAAATAATAGATCCTTACATATTGGCCATGTAAATTGATTTCCAATAAATTTTTCTTTTTTATACATTAATCGAACCTTATCAAAATCAAAGAAAAATAAGGCATAAAATCCTTTTTATATTGGGATGCATATTGAATAATTTGATCAGGCATCCCAAGACTTAAAGCTATTAATGATGTATTGATAATATCCTCTTTTTTTAAAATTTCCCTAACTAAATTCCATCTTTTGCCAACTTTCATAATGGCCAATACCGTTTTATTTGGCTTACTTTCCCTGATTAGGGTTGTTAATTCAGATTCTGAAGAAGGGCATTCTTTGATGATCAATGTCTCGCCTTTTTTTACCAAATCAAAATCATTCAAAGCTGCTGCTGCTGAAATAGAGGAAATACCGGGTATGGTTTTGGTAATGATTTGGGGATAATTATTTTTTATTATCCTCAAAATGTTAGAAGAGCTTGCGAATAGCGAAGTATCTCCAAGACAAAGTAAAACTACTGATTCGCCATTATTTATAAATTTCACAATTTTTTCTACAGCATTAGACCATATTTCATCAGGATCAAAATCCTTCCTAGCCATTGGAAAGATGATAGGAATATTTTTTTTAAATTTGGTGTATTTCTTAACTATTTCCGCAGCGAAACTCTTTTTATTATCATCTGAAATTGGAAAAACTATAACTTTCGCCTTTTTGATTACATCTACAGCAGCAATTGTTAAAAGCGATGGATCTCCAGGCCCAACACCAACGATGGTCAATGTGGCTGGATCACTTTTATAACCTGTAAATACTTTTAGAATTTTTTTTATTAACATTCTTTATTGTATTATCTCTAACTATGAATCCTTGGCATCATACAAGTTTCAGCAAGTATTACTGACTCAATTACAGACAATTCCTCTAACCTTTTGAAAGTTTGATTTTTAGAGAATTTAGTTTGCGCTAGTCTCCAATAAACTCCAAAATGTCTTGCCTCACTCTCAAGCAGAGACTCATAAAGGGCTTTAAACGATTTATCTTCAGAATTCAGAGCAAGCAAGCTTAATCTTTCATGACTTCTCGCCTCAATAAGTCCTGCGATTAAGAAACTATCAAGCATTCTGTTGGGCTCTTCCTTTCTTATATTCTTGGACAATTCGGCTCCATATGGAGGTGGTTTTAATGTTTCAAGAGAATGTCCAAGATCCTTTAAAAAATAAAGTATTTTTTCAAAATGCTCTAATTCTTCTCTCGCAATTGGACTTAGAACTTCTGCCAGATTTGGTTCTGATGGATATCTAAACATCAATTGAATAGCCACCCCTGCTGCTTTTCTTTCACAATGAGCATGGTCAATAAGAATATCTTTTGGATTAGATAATGCGAGTTTGATCCACTCATCTGAGGTTAATGACGATAAGTATTTAATATGAGAAGAAGGCCTTTTAAAATCAACAAGCATTTAATTTTTACTACTTAAATATCCAATAATTCCTTCAAGAGCTAAGGAATAACTTGATATGCCAAATCCACTAATAATTCCTATTGCTTTATCTGTAAGAAAAGATTCTTTACGAAAATCTTCCCTACTAAAAATATTTGAAATATGTAACTCTACAAATGGAATTTTTGATCCAATTAAAGCATCACGAATAGAAATCGAGGTATGCGTAAAAGCGCCAGCATTAATAAGAATACCTTGAATCCTATTAACTGAATCATGAATTTTATCAACTATTTCGCCTTCATGATTACTTTGGAAACATTCAAGATTAATACTTTTTTCGTTAGCAACTTTAGTTAAATCTTTTTCTATATCACTCAATGTTTTATTACCATATATTTCAGGTTCTCTAGTACCCAATAGATTTAGATTTGGTCCATTTATCAATAAAATATGCATCATCAATAAAGTCTTTTCTTTACAAATGCTATCTAGAAAGAAACAAAAAAACCAAAACAATTTCACACAAAGTGTCCATTAACTGATAAGTTCAAATAGTGGGGGTCGGTGCCCGAGTGGTTAAAGGGGGCGGACTGTAAATCCGCTGGCTCTGCCTACGTTGGTTCAAATCCAACCCGGCCCACTTTAAAATTGCCCTTGTAGCTCAGCGGTAGAGCACTCCCTTGGTAAGGGAGAGGTCTCGGGTTCAAGTCCCGACGAGGGCATGAACAAGAAGTATCTCGATAACTGAGTTTATAAGTATTTGAAAGAATAAAATAATTTTAAGACCACTAAATATAAACGAATTAGAGCAGAAATTAGAGCATAATTATTTCTTATTAAATAATTTACTTCGCTTGGTAAGGGAGAGGCCCTGAGTTCCGGTTTCGGCGAGGGTATAGCCCAATAAAACTAATTAGTCTTAAATAACTTTTATATATTTTAGAATTTAAAAATATTGTTATAAGAAATGTCATTATCGTCATACAGGATGCACAGAATATATCTTGCGGCAACTATGAATTATGGTCTTGGTTCTGATGATTCAGAAGAGTTGGCATACTACAACAAAATCAGAAAAGAGATGAATGATATGAAAAAAGACCCAATTAAAAAAGGGATAACTTTTAGTTGGAATATCTCCGAAGAAATAGAAAAATGAATCTAAATACTTTCTTACTAATCGATGGGAGTCTGATGCTTATTGGTCTGCCAATTCTGATGATTCTTAAAGGGAAAAATTGATCCAAATCGGTATCATTTTAACCATATTCAAATTCAATTGTTGATCCTTTATCCGTATATGTGAGTACCTCAAACCGTACATTTTTATAAGTCGGATGGCCTGTATGACTAGTTAGAACTTAGTTGTAGTCGTCATGAGCAAATGTCTACCAAATCCAAACTAAAAGAAGATTATAAATCTGAACTTGAAGAAAGATCAGAGGAAGAACTTCTTGAGGAAGAAATCAGAAATCAACAAACATTGGATAGCTTTGTTAAATCTGACAAAAACTGGTGCTAATCAAGACTTATTTTTAAGGAGATTGTTATGAACTTTAAAAGATCACCATTTTCTATACTTAATAAAAAAAGAAGAGAAATTGATTATATTAAGGGTGTTTATAAGAGAAAAATTCAAGCTGAAATTGAATCTTATAAAGATCCCGAAGATGAAAATAAGAGAGATACAATTCAAGCTCAAGATGTATTGATGCTTGATAGGATTTCAATCTAGTTAACCTTCCACAGTTCAGTAAATTCAAAAGTAAAAGATTTCTGTAAAAGAGACCTAACTCTTTTTTGGCCATACTTCCTCAGTTTTCGTCCATCCCTGAGAGATTAACCTTTCATAAATTTCTCTAGCTAATTCTATATCTACAGAAACTGTAGTTGTCATTAAAGGTGGTTCTTTCCCTAATTCACCAACTATCTCTCCAGTATCTACAAACATATATTCAAAAACACCATCTATGCTTTTATCGTTTTTTATAAACCTTTTTACTTCTTTTTTTTTTGGATTAATCAACCAATGAGATTTAGGCATTAATTAAAAAGTAAAACTAGAAGGGGTTTGATTAACAATATAGTGCTATTGTTTGATCTAAATCTGCACAAGGTTCAATAGTAAACTCCAATAATTCTCTCCAAGGTTGCCACTGTCGCCAAATAGTTTCTAAAGAATCAGCATCTACAACAGAGTAACCATTGCCATGTTGAGGTAAGAAAATCCAAGATTGAACGTCATAACCCTCTGGTCTATTTTGTGGACCTCCATTGTCATACCATTCCTTCAGCATTTTTGATCCCTTCTCTTGGGCGTTTGCATCATTAAATTTATAAGAAATAAGAAACAGCATAAATAAAAATTATTAATATAATTTCAATTTAAAAAACATTATTTAAAAACCATTTAAATTATTTTTAAATTTAGATTTTTAAGCCTTTTTCAATATTAATTCACGAAAAAAGAATCTTTATTTGGTATCGCATGTACCGTTTACAAATTTTTTGTTAGCTATTAATTGGTTATGAGTTTTTTTGCTGAACCTAACCATATTGAATATGATGCATGGTTCGATGAAAATATCGACCCAGTAGATCTTGCGAATTACTCAGATGAAAAGGAATTCAGTGATTCAGTACATTTTAAGTTCCATAAGATGTCCACTAGAAATTTAACGATTGGTTCTTCTAATAATTTTCACTCTTAATAAAAAGATTTTTAATTCCATAGATATAGATACTTATTAATCTTAAGCAGAATATGTTCCATCACTTTCTCTTCTTGCCTTAGCTAGTACGATTTCATCTACAACTTTTTCAATCATGTAAACACTTTTTTTACCAAAGCATTTTTCTTTTTTAATACTCTTAGAATCATTAACGATTAAATAATTATGTTCACAACAATCGCATTTAATATCAATTTTCACACCTCTTAAAACCTCCAAAGCTCTAGAAAAAATCCATTGCTGAACTGAAATACTTTCCCAACTATCAAAATTCGACCAATTATTAAAATCCCTATTAAGAATCCCTTTTAACCCATCAACCTGATTTACATGTACTAAGTATGAATCTTTTCTTGGTTCATCATTAATACCAATTGTTTTGACAGAATTTTGATTCATTCAACATGCATCTATGAAGTAGCTCTACAAATCTAAAGGATAATTTGAAAAATATAAACGGTAAAATGTCTTATATAAGATCATTAATCGCTTTATCTAATCTAGAAATATGATTTGTATTTCTGAGCAATTCAAAATCCTTAAAATCAAAGCCCGGGCCAACACAACAACTCACTAAAGTAAATTCGCCTGTACTTTTTGCAGCTTGCCAATATCCAGATGGGATCATTTCTACTGGATTATTGGAATCTAAAATTGAATTTCTTATTAACTTATTATCATTATCTAGGCACCATAAATTAAGAGGATTACCCCTTAAATAAATCCAAATTTCATCTGCATTTTTTACTCTGTGCCAAGCACTTTTTGCATCTCTTTCCAAAAGATAATATATTCCCGTAATAAAGTTTCTACTTTGGCCATCTTCCCTAATTAGGAAATTATTACTTCTCACTATCTCTCTAAACCATCCACCTTCAGGATGAGGAGATAAATTAAATTGTTTAATTATTTCTAAATTTTTTTGATTAGGATTCACATTACAAAAATATCTTTAAAATTTCTTTTACAATTAAAGCAGCCTGAAAATAAATCAAAATAAAGTATATTTTCTTAAAACTTAAGCACAAATAACTGACAAATCAACAAAATTTTTATTTTCATCTGCCAGTTCAGTAATGATTCTATTGAGCCATTCAGAGGTCGTTTCACAATAACCTACATTTAAAATAGTTTTTTGCTTTGCTGATTCTTCTTTATTCATAAGAAAAGTATTTTTATATAAACTAGTCTTTAATTAAATCTATGTGAATAAGTCTTAATTACTATCTATTTCAAAAAGTTGTAATTAATACATATTTAAGAACTACTAGTAAACAAATAAAATTAAATCGTTGACAAGAAAATCTATACAAGTAAGAGTAGAAAAAATTTATTTTTTAACCTATGAATAACATCAAGATTGAGGAATTGATGAAAGTAAGGTTCGATGGTATTGCTAATAGAATTGGGCAATTAAGCAAAAGTGAAAGTGAGTCTTTATTGCTTGAGCATCTTGAGTGGTTGGAGGGAGGATGGGAGACTGAAGAAATCTTATTTTTAAAAAAGCCTTACAGAAAATGGTGGTTCTAGCTCTACTTCTAAAAAATAATTAATGATGGCCTAAGGGACCAGGTCCAGATCCTATTTTATAAGAATTTTCTAAAGATTTCTCAACAAATAATTTCGCTTTTTGTATGGAATCAAGAAGTTCAAAACCTAAAGCTTTGTAACCACAAATAGCAGCACTCAAAGTACATCCGCTACCGTGGGTATTTTTTGTATTTATAAAATTATTAAAGAGCCACTCTTTTCTTCCGTTTAAGTCAAGAAAAAAATCCTTCCCTTTCATATCTTTTAAACCACCACCTTTTATAAGTACCGCTTTAGCTCCAAGACCAATAATTTTTCTTGCTGAATTTTCGATATCTTCTTTACTCCTTATTTCTAAACCAGAAAGTAGATTTGCTTCATAAATATTTGGAGTTACCAAATCAGCAATTGGTAATAAGAGTTTTTTATAGGCATTAATAGCAGAATCTTCCAGTAATTTAGAACCAGTTCTTGTAACCATTACTGGGTCAATAATTTTGGTTATTTTGTATGCATTTAATTTTGAAGCAGTATCATTAATTATTCTTTCATTTAATAACATTCCAGTTTTTAAGGCATCAATAGGAAAATCAGCAAATAAAGTATCTAACTGATTTAATAAAGTATTCTTCTCTACTGGTTGAACGGATGTAACCTCTATACTATTTTGTGCGGTAATACATGTAATAACAGAACATCCATGTACTTTAAGGGCCATGAAAGTTCTCAAGTCAGCCTGTATGCCTGCTCCACCCCCGGAGTCACTACCGCCTATTGAAAGTGCAATTTTAGAATACATAATTTATTAGCTCGTTTTTGAAAATACTATAAATAAATTTTAATTTAAATTAGAAATCTGAATATGCATTAAAAAAATCTAACTCCAATTCCATAGCTCTCCTGTATAAATATTTGGCCTGATTAATATCATAAGTTTCTTTATTAGTCTCAACAAGATTTTCAAGTGAAGCTGCTAGCTTTTCAAAGCTCTCATCAGAATAAGTAATTATCCATTCTTTATATTTAATATCAAAATCCTTTTCATACAAACTTTTTCCTATCCAAGAATAAAGTCGCATACATGGAGTCATTGCAAACATTATTTCAACGGAGCTTAGTCTTTTGGAAGTATCATCAAGAAAATCTGTATAATTTTTAGTGGCTTTTTTTATATAGTTATTAGACAAATCAATATCCCATTCTTTTGCATACGTTTCATGAAGTATTAACTCCTCTGAAACGCCCATTAATAGTTCACTTAACTTCCTTATTGAGTACTTATCTTTTGATTTGTAAACAGCAAGACCATAAGCCTTAGCAAAAGTCTCTAAAAAGAAATAATCTTGAGCTAAATATTCTTGAAATATTTTTTTAGGGAGACTTCCATTCTTTAAACCTTGAACAAATTTTGTATTTAAACTTAGTAAAGCAATCTCATAATTATCCTCCCAAAGTTTTTTTGTTATTTTCATTTTTGTTTTTTTTGTTATTTTAAAATTTTTTTATATTTTTGGCCTACAAATTTAATCTTATTTTTCTAGGATTGTAGGAAAAAATAATGAAAGAAATAAATATTTTATGGTTTAAAAAAGATTTAAGAATTTTTGATAACGAAGCTCTTTGTGAGGCTATCAAAGATAATGATATTTTACCTATTTTCATTATTGAGTTAGATATTTGGAGCCAAAATACTCATTCATATAGACAATGGCAATTTTGCAAAGAAAGTCTAATAGATTTAAGAAACGCACTTGCTGAGATTGGACAACCTTTAATAATTAGGACTGGAAATGTTATTAATGTCTTTGATGACATCTGCTCAAAGTTTAAAATCAAGGGGATTTTTAGCCATCAAGAAACCGGGGATTGGCTTACTTATAAAAGAGATCAAAAGGTAAGAGATTGGGCTATAAGCAAAAATATTATTTGGAAGGAATTTCTACAATTTTCAGTTTTTAGAGGAAATTTAGATAGGGATAAATGGTCTAAAAAGTGGCAAGAAAATTCCGAAAAGAAATTTCTTAATGCTCCATTAAAAATTAATTCTATTAATTTTGATATTGGAGAAATACCTTCAGACGAAATTTTTCCGTTTAAAAATGAAAATTGTCCAGGAAGAATGCAAGGTGGGAGGAAGAAAGGTTTAGAGAGAATGCAATACTTCTTTAGTAATAAATTTGAATCTTATTCAAAAGATATTTCTAGCCCAGAAAAATCATTTGATAGTTGTACAAGACTATCCCCTTATATTTGTTGGGGATGCATTTCATTAAAAGAAATTTTTAATAAAGCAAATATATCAAAAGACAATAATTCCAGGATGTTAAAAAGTAGATTAACTTGGCATTGTCATTTTATTCAGAAACTTGAAAGTGAACCAGAACTCGAGTACAGGGAATACCATCCTTTTTACAAAAATATCAGAGAAAAAAATAATGAATTACTTAATTTATGGAGTACCGGTAATACGGGTTTTCCTTTTATAGATGCATGTATGCGGTCATTAAATTTTAATGGATGGATTAACTTCAGGATGCGAGCAATGTTAATGTCTTTTGCTAGCTATAATTTATGGTTACCATGGCAAGATTCAGGTTCTGAATTAGCAAATAAATTTGTAGATTATGAGCCTGGAATACATTGGAATCAATGCCAAATGCAGTCTGGAACTACATCTATAAATACCAATAGGATTTATAATCCTATTAAGCAGGGTAAAGATCATGATCCTCAAGGGAAATTTATAAAAAAATGGATACCAGAATTAAAGGATGTCGCAGTTAATTTCATTCATGAACCTTGGCTATTATCTAAATTTAATAAAGAAGAATATGAAAAAATTAATTATATAAAGCCAATAATTGACATCCCAATTAGCATTAAAACTGCTAAAAAGAAGATACAGGAAATCACTAAAAAGGAAGGATATTGGGATATCTCAAAAGAAATTTATTTAAAACACGGCTCTAGAAAAAGGTTTAGAAATAATTCAAATATTAAAAAAATTGTTTCTAAGAAAAAGGAGATACAATACGAACTTGAATTAGATATTTAAGTTTGATTGTCGAAAATTTCAGATTCCTTTAAGTGAATAGGAAAGTTTTTTAAATTTTGAAATTTAATATCTAAATCCACGATGAAGTAATGCAAGCTTTAATGTATTCATTAGATTGAATTAATTATGTCTGAAAGATTTGAATGGGACGATACCAATAGTTCAGGTATATGGTGGAGTACTAATGTAAGTATTAGAGACGAGTGCATTTTACTTAAAGAAGATACTCAATGTGAAGATTCTGATATAGTTGAACTCCTTAGAAGTATTGCACAAAATATTGAAGATACTGGCCTTTAATTTTTAAAGGCATATTCTCTCTATTAGAGATTTTCAATTCCTTTTACAGCTTTTATTAATTCAATACTGATCCCTTTTTCACTCATTGAATGACCAGCATCATTAACAATAATTAATTCAGAATTCTTTAATTTCTTATTTAGATCCCAAGCACTTCTAACAGGACATACAACGTCATACCTCCCTTGAATTATTTTTGTTGGAATTGATTCTATTGTTTTTATATTTTTCAAAATAAAATCATCTTCTAAGAAAATATTATTAATAAAATAATGACATTCGATCCTTGCAAAGGCATCTGAAAAAGAATTAACTTGGGAGTTATCAAAATCGAATTTTTTATTTATTAAATGACTAGTTGAGAGTTCCCATTTTGTCCAAGCTGCTGCTGCTTTTGATCTAAGATTCGTATCTGAAGATGTTAGATATTTATAAAAAGAACTTATCAAATCATTTCTTTCTTCTTTTGGTATTACAGAAATATATTCTTCAAATTCATCAGGGAATATCTCACTCGCACCATATTGATAGAACCATAATAATTCGAACTTTCTACATAAAAATATTCCTCGCAAAGTTAAGCTCATAACTCTTGAGGGATTTTTAATTGCATATATAAGTGAAAGTGTTGAGCCCCAAGATCCACCAAACAGATGCCAAGTATCTATTTTTAAAAGAATCCTTAATTTCTCAATATCATCAACTAAATGATTAGTCGTATTTTCTTTTAATTCGGAGAAAGGTTTTGAAGAACCGCAACCTCTTTGGTCAAATTGAATAATATCAAATTTATTGGGATCAAAGTATCTTCTATATCTTGGTTGACTTCCTCCTCCTGGACCCCCATGAATAACAAGTATTTTTTTGCCATTTGGATTGCCAGATCTTTCCCAATAAATAGTATGAATATCGCTTACTTGTAAAAAACCCTTTTCACGTACTTCAATTTTCGGAAACAAGACTTGATCTTTCATTTTGAAATATTTTTGATCACTTTATTAATCCATTTTATCCAAAAAGAACTCTAGTTTAGAAGGATTTTGTTAAACAAAAAAAAGGACTGCTTATACAGTCCTTTTTAATATTTATTTTCCTTCTTACAGGATATAAAATTACATATATTAAAGTTTATTTACTCATAAACTTAGAATACGTGAATTAGGGGATTTCTCTCGATAATTTTAGTCCCTATTGTCGCTAGTAATTATAAAGCGAAGTCTTATCAGACTAATTGATTGAACTTGAATTTTCGAATAATCCCATTCTCAGGAATACGCTTCCTATATTTTGGAATTTGCTAAATTTCAGGCGGACTATCAATCATTTAGATTGCCTCCGAACTCAACATTTATAAATTACTCCTTTTTATATTTTCAGTAAATCCGTAAATATGCTGATTTACTTTTTACTTAATTTGTAAGAGGATTTTAATGATCCTTTGTTTTTTATAGATAAATATAAATAATAAAGTCTATAATCTCCTAGTTATTCAGATTCATAGAGCAAAATAGATTCAATTATTCTTTTATCACTATCAGAAAGTTTATAATCTTCCAATTTCCACTGAACAAATTTTACACACTCATCAATAGAAGGATTCTTATCCCGGAACTTACGCCACTCTCTAATCCAATCTGCCAAGGCAAAAGTTATTTTTGTAGTAAGCATATTTACCAATCAGGGTAATTAAAATCTCCGCCTATAGGTTCTTCATAAAATTCCCCTTCTTTTATAAATTTATCATATTTTTCAATTATCTTTTTATAAGAAGCTATTGAGGGAAGTAAATCTCCTAAATATAGGGGTACCATTCTAATTGTTATAATAATATTAATTATTTATTATTTTATATAAGAATTTAATAAATAGATTATTAATATGCATTATGGATTTCATCAAAAAGAACAAGATCTTAACAGTAATGGCCGTAGTTGCAGTTTTATCATTTGCATTAGAAAAAGTAGGCATAATACACCCTTAAAATAATTAATTTCATTTGTTTAATACTTCCTAATGAAATAAGTAAACTGATACTATTACTGCAAAAATAAGCAATGGAGATAATAATGTAAAAATTAAAGTTGAAAGATTAATCAGCATAAATTTTAAATAAATAAACAAATTTAATAAACATCACTTTTAAGCATTTGCAATAAGTAAAATTTAAATTATTACGATATAAAAAAATTTGAATAAAGAAAGATATAAAGAAGAATATGAAGAGGGTTCAGACTTACTATGGCCTAGTGATAAAGAAGATAAAATAACTCGGCAATTTTATAAAGATTTATCTGATCTTTCAAAAAATATAAACTATAGTAAAAAGAAAAAGCTAAAACTTTTTGAACAAGTAGTTAGAATAATAAAAGGCAAAGGCTGGGGTTAATTAATATTCAATCTAAAATGAAAAATTTAATGATATTAATTAAAAGTTTTTTTCTTTTAAGACCAAGATTTTTATCCACTATATTTTTTATTCCAATTCTTTATGGCATTGGCTGGGCTTTATCTCAGCCACTTTTATTGTTTAATTTTGAAGAAGAAAATTTATCCTTAGTTGGAACTATTATTACTTTCTTTCTTTTTATCTTTTTACTCCCATATTGGTTTTATATCAAAAGAAACAAATCAAGTGCTTGGGTACTTCTTGGGTTAACTAAAGACAAATTTTTAAAAAACTTTGTCAATTTTTCTAAAGGTATCTTATTTTCCTTAGTTTTAATAATTCTAATTCTGGTACCACTATTGCAAAAAAATTATATTTCTTGGATTGGTGAATTCTCTCCAATAATATTATTAAATTCTATTGTACTGGGATTAGGTGTTGGATTCGCAGAGGAAATAATTTTTAGAGGATGGTTACTAGAAGAACTAAAATTTGAATATGGTACAAAAATATCAATAGCTTTACAAGCTTTAGTTTTTAGCTTTGTTCATGATTTATCAAATGACATATTTTGGAACATAATAGGATTACGTTTAGGATTTATTTTACTTGGGATATTTCTATCATTAGTCAAAATTAGAGATAAAGGTTCTCTATGGAATTGCATAGGACTTCATGGGGGACTTGTGGGTATTTGGTTTTTTATAAATAACGGATTAATAGAATTCAAAGAAAATACACCTTCTTTTTTAGCAGGTCCCTTTACACAAAATATTCCAAACCCAATCGGAAGCTTTAGTGCAATTATAATATTACTTTTGTTATGTATTTTTTATACACTAAAATCAAAAAAAAATTTCCTTAGACGTTTTAATTAGATATAAATACCGATTGATTTTTGATTAGTAATTGTCAGATTAAAATAAAGCTTAATTCACATATGAACTTTGAGCCAGGAATAAGATTTATTGTCTTTTTAGTAATTTTTGGAGTTACAAACTATCTAATGATGTTGAGAAGATATGAAAACGACATGAAAAAAAAGAAATATTTACAACAGGAAAAAATTTCCAGGCTATACCCTAAAGGTTCATTTATTTTCTGAAATTAAAAAAGTTTTTGTAAAATCTACTCACCATTTTTTATTAGTTTTTTGCCAACCTTCATTTAACAATTTTTGCCACAATAATCTTGCTTCTTCTATAAAAATTTTTTTTCTAGTTTTCATCAATGGAGGATTTTCTCCATGTATTCCCATAATAATTCCTTCTTCAATAAACATATAATCAATAGATTTATCAGAATGATCATTATGTTTGTAGAAACGCATCACTCCTACAAAATTAGAGTCTATTAACCAGAAATCATTAGTTGAATTCAATAGAACAAAAATTAAATTATATTTATAAACATTTTTAATAGCAATCTGCGAGGAAAATATTTTTTTAGTTTATTCATATTTGATACGTTTTTTCTTTTTGTCTACTTTTTTTCAATTCGCCACGTTTTTTCTTAACCTCAACTCTTTTCTTTTGTGATGCTTTAGTGGGTTGTGTAGATTTTCTTAATTTAAATGGTTTATTTAAAGCATTTTTTAGGATTGAACTAAATTTCATTAAAGCTAGCTGCCTATTTAATAATTGATTTCTATGTTCTTGAACCGCTAAACGTAAGCTATTATTCACTAATTTGGTTTTCAAGTTTCTCTTAAGAATTTCTTTCTGATAATCATTTAATACTTTGGAATCTTCTAAATTAAAGATTATCTCTACTCTACTTTCAATTTTATTTACATTTTGTCCTCCAGGACCTGAGGATCTGGAAAATCGCCACTTAATTTCGTTGGATGGTATTACTAATGTTTTAGTAATTTTTAAATCCATTTTTATTTCTTTTTGATTTAGATCTTTAGAATCATTTCCTTAATACTTTAAAACATATCTTGAAATTTGATCGGTAAATACTGGGCGGTTAAGTTAGGTAAACCGAAATTCGGTGTATTTGCCGTATCAATATCTTCGGTATTTATCCTTTCATATTTCAAAGAATTATCAGATATTGAGTTTGTACTAATTCAAAGGTCACTTATGTATTCAATGTTTGATCTTCTTTTTGAAACACCTTCATATCGCCCAGTATATGTTATTTCCGATAGTGAAATGAAGGAGTTAAAGAAAAAGCAACATCAAGAAGAGCTTGATGAAATTACAAAACAAAAAGTAAGACTTGAAGATGCTTTTAAAGCTCAACTAAAACATCTTGAAGAGAGAGAAAAAGAAGTAAAAAAAGAACTCAAAGTACTCTCAGCTTCAAAAGATAAATAATCTATTTTTAGAGAAATTATTTTTTCCAAAGACGGTTTTTAACCGTCTTTTTTAATTCTTTTAATCTTAAGGAATCCATTAAATCCACAGATTTTAAAAATATTTTCCATAATTAAAAAATGAATAACAATAAAGAAAAAATTAGAATGTTCTTACCCTTTAGCTGGGTAATTTGTGCAGCAATATCTTTTGCTTATATAAATTCACATTTAATAAATACCTAATATAGATGTCTTATCCCTCAAGAGACGAAATACTTGCATCTTCAAAAGGGTGGGTAGCATCTTTTTTAAATTTTTTTCCTGGCTTAGGATCGGGTTACTTATATCAAAGAAGATGGAAACCCTATTTTTTTACCATCACTGCTAGTACTGCATGGTTCGCTTTAGGTTTTTTTTTACAAGGAGATTCAGAACCCTCTCAAAGTAAACAAATAATTGGAATTTCTGGTCTTTTTTTTATATCAATAGTTACAGTTATTGAAGCCAACTTGGCTTTCAAAAAAGCAAGTGATAAAACAAAATCTGAAAAAAAGAAAATAATTTCGTCTGAAAAAAAAGGATGGTTTAAATAATTAAAAAAAAATTTTTTTAGTTATAAAAAAATAAAATTTCCTTTTCTTTAAGACCTTCCCATCCAGAGTCTATTAATAATTGATTCAATGTTTCTTTATCAAAATGCTTAGAACCCGTTTTGACGCATCTATTTCTCATTGATTTTTTAACACCACTCCTTTGTCTTTTATTCTCCTCATCCATAATTCTATTGTATAGATCTAGCATTTTTTGAGGGATTGGAGTACCGTCAAGATCTACTCCATTTTCAATAGCAAGATCAACAGCCTGCATTCCCATTTTCTTCATATATTTAAAAAAAAGCTGAAACCATAATAAAACAAAAGTTATTAATCTAAAATTCTTTGAATAATAATTTATTGATTTTGAATTTCCTTAAGTACTCTAATTGCCTCTTTAATGTGTTCAGGACCATTCAATAAATCTCTAAAAATATGCTTAACAGTCCCTTTGCGATCGATAACGTAAGTTACCCTACCATCCATAAAACCTAATACTTTAGGAACTTTAAAAGTTTTCCTTAGAGAATCATTCGTATCACAAAGTAATGGATATTGTAATTTATTTTTATTGGCAAATGCTAAATGACTTGAGGTACTTCCATTACTTACTCCCCAAACTTGTGCACCTAATACTTTAAATAAGTCATACTTATCTCTAAATCCGCAAACTTCTATAGTGCAACCCGGAGTATCATCTTTTGGATAAAAGAACAAAACAAGAGGATTTTTTAATCCCTTATTTGATCTTTTAACTCCATTTTGATCCAGTAAGGAAAATTCCGGAATTTTATCTCCAATCTTCACAATGATTCTTATAAAGTTCCATATTAGAGGTTAATATGTTTTTTTTGTGGCCTTAAAGTAAATAACTGGTATTAAAGTCAATTTTTTTGTTTTAAAAGATACTAAAAAATTATTGAAATAAACTAAGGTGAATTTATTAATTCAATAATATGGAATTAATAGTTTATATTTTGTTATTTCTTCTTCTTTTTTTAGGAGTTATTTTTAATTTAAAAATAACTAATTTCAAAAAAGTTAAAGAAATACGAAACAAAGCTAAAGGTTATTCAAAAAAGAATAATTAAATATGTATTACTTAGATTAAAATTCAATTTTTTCATTTGGAGTAAATACTGAGCAATATTTTTTTACTATGTCCTTTGGCTCACTTGCGGAAGAATTCGTTAATTTTAATTTTAGTTTTTCTATAGCCTCATTAGCATTAATCTCACCTAGTCGATATCTTGCACAAGTATCCAATACTTTAAACATTTTTGTGGTAACGGCTTCAGCTGGATAAATTAGAAAAAAAAGGTAAAAAACAACAAATAAGTACTTCATTTTTTTGATAATAGATATTAAGCGAATAGTTTCAATAATTTAGAAAAAAATTAATTTACAAAAAGATTAAAAGTTAATAGAATAGTTTGATTTGAGGAAAATCTAGGATTTCTATAAGTTAATAATAAAAGAAATTAAGATAAAATAAGTGATAGGAATAAATAATCTCGGTGAAAATGAGAAAATTAATAGGTAAACATAAAACTCTTATAAATTGGTACCAAAAAAAATTCAAATTGAGTGATTATCAATTACTTTGGTTAGTTTTCTTTAAAGGAGTATTAATAACAATAATATTTTTCAAAATTTTTTAATATTAAAAAAGCTTTTCTAAGAATGAAATTTTCACATGATTTGACTATATTTAATAGTAGATTTCCTAATTAGTTAAATAGTTATCAGTTATGAATATTTTTGGTGTAGGTTTGCCTGAAGTTACTGTAATACTTATCTTAGCTCTTTTAATTTTTGGTCCCAAAAAGCTTCCAGAATTAGGAAAACAGCTTGGTAAAACTTTGAAAAGTCTTAAAAAAGCGTCGAATGAATTTCAAAATGAAATCGATCAAGTTATGAACGAAGAAGATAAAGATGAATCTCCTAAATCTATAGAAAGCAATCAAACCAATGAAATTAATCAAGAAAAAATAGATTCAGAAAACAGCAAAAAATAATATCTTGGATAGGCCCATAACCCCCATAGACGAATTTGAAAGAGCATTAGATAAAGCATGTCTCACTAAAGAAGAATATGAATTAATAGACTACATCCGCTATACAAGTGTTTTTACGCAGACTAGTCTTATTAAAGATTTAAAAAGGCCATCAAAGCCTCCTCTTTTGTCAGTTCTATGTCAAATTTGCAGAAAAATTGGTTCGGAGATGCCAGATCATTTCAAAAAAGTAATTGAGTGGTCAATTGAAATAAGTGATCACGATACAAAATGGGATGCTCATTTAATTTGCGCAGAAGCATTGAATATAGACAAAATCCCATTAAGTCCTATTCATGGAACAACTCTATTTGATGTTCTTGTTGTACACAAAGAATTATTTCTTGGCTTTGATTGAATTAAATTAATCATCTAAAGGCACAGAATCAGTATCTATAACTTCCGAATCATCATACTTATTTATTTTATTTTCAATCCAGTTATTTATATAACTAACTAAAGGCAATGAACCTCTAAAAATAAAAATAGAGGTAGGCAAAGCGCTTAGTAAACCGACTAAAGGACTTTTAAAAAGTAATCTTCCGGCTTTAATATTAAATAAAATAATAAGAGCTGAGGGAACTATAACTTTAACTACTGTTTTGAGCGCCTCAAGCCAACCAACGCGATATATCCACCAAATTAAAATTATGCCAACTATGTAGAGGAATAAGTAAGTCATAAAAATAGTATAATAATTATCTATTTATCTTGTTCTTACTAAGAAAAAGATTTTATAAATTTCTTTTACATCAATCAACCAAATTCTAGTAATGAGTTTTTCTGAAATAAGAAAATTTTTAATCAAGATGCAATCTGATGAATACTTAAAAAAGCAGGTTACTTCATCCTCTACAGCGGATGATGTAGCCCTGATTGGTCAACGCTTAGGTTATGACTTTTCAGGAGATGATCTCTTAAGATTTAATGGACAAAAAGTTGATAAAGTTACCGTAAGAAAAGTAGATCATCCAGGAGAATATCACTAAATTAAGACTTAACCCATATTGCAAGCCCTCCGCCCCTTCCTCGGGCACATAACCAATTATCTTTAGTGCTAATTCCTACAAGAGAGAAAAAAGGCATTTTTCTTTCTTCTGGTTTTTTTAATTCCTTATTAAAAACTGGAAAATTACTAATACTAATTTTCAATTTTTCAAAATAAAAAGCCAATAAAGGTCTAAGCCCTTTTAATTCTGCACTGCCTATAAAAGTAATATTTAATAACCCGAAATTAATTGAATTTTTTATTTCATAATTTATTTGATCCTCTTTATTTTTACTTTTTAATTCGAGCCTTGCCGACAATACTTGGAGGATAGAACTGGGTATATTTTTGATTTCATCTGACTCCTTTCCCCATACATACTTAAACTTCCATATTCCTAACAATTCCTCATATAAAATTCCGCTACCGTTTTTTTGAGAATTTTTTTCTAAAAGTTTTATCTCATTGATATCAGGGAATTGTTTCATAATAGATTTTAATCTAAGAATCAAATACTAAGATAACTCTATAAAAAATGTTCTTAGTTAAAAAGATCTCCAAAAAGATTTCTTTATTTCAAAATATTTCCAAAAAAAAATTTTTATGGCACACATAAGGAACAAGATCTCGTTATTATGTTTACATAAAGTAACTAAAAAAATGGATTTTATTTCTAAAAGCCAAGGATACATTCCTCTAAAAGCAGTCCCTTACATATTTTTCCTAGCTGTTGTACTAAGTATTACAACTTCAACTAATACATTTGTCTAAAACTTTTTAGTTTTACGAGAAGAGTTAAGTAAATATTTAATGAAAAAGTACGATGTTGTAATAGTAGGTAGTGGAATAGGTGGATTATGTTGTGGTTCTCTTTTGGCCTTATCAGGCAAAAAAGTTCTTATATGTGAAGCACATACCCAGCCTGGAGGTGTAGCTCACAGTTTCAATAAAAAAGGTTATATTTTTGAATCAGGTCCTTCATTGTGGAGTGGAATAGGTAAATGGCCCACAACTAATCCACTAGGGCAAATTCTTAAATTACTTGATGAAGAAGTTGAACTATTTCAATACAAAGGTTGGCAAGTAATTGTCCCAGAAGGCAATTTTAATCTTGATGTTGGGGAAGAACCTTTTAAAAAAACAATTAAAACTTTAAGAGGTGAGAAATCTGTTAAAGAATGGGAATCATTTATTTCCGGAATTAAACCTCTTAGCCGAATAATAAATGAAATACCTTTACTCTCATTTTCTCCCGAATCAATAAATTTCTTAGATCTAATAAATTTAACCTCAAAATTTTTACCTAATATCAATCAAATACCAAAAATTAATAAGGGCTTTGGGAATTTAGTTAATAAACATCTAGAGGATCCTTTTCTCAGAAATTGGGTTGATTTATTGAGCTTTTTGATAAGTGGTATGTCAATGCATGATACTAATACAGCTGCGATGGCTACTTTATTTAATGAGTGGTTTGAACCAAATTCATACCTTGAATACCCTAAAGGAGGTAGTGAATCAATCGTAAACGCCTTAATTAATGGATTTAAAAAAAATGGAGGAGAATTAATTCTCTCTTCGAGAGTAAAGACAATTAACTTTAATAAAAATTTAGCAACAGGTATAACTCTTGATAATGGTTCTAGTTATAGTTGTGAGTCTGTTGTCACGAACACTGATGTTTGGAATCTAAAAAAGTTAATTCCAAATAAAATTTCAAAAAAATGGAATACAAAAGTTTTGAACCCTAATAAATGTGATTCTTTCCTACATATACATTTAGGTTTTAATGCTGATGGTCTTCAAGATTTGCCAATACATGCGATACATGTTGATGAGTGGAAAAAAGGTATAACTGCAGAAAGAAATATAGCTGTATTCTCAATCCCATCTGTTTTAGATAAAAATATGGCCCCTAAAGGGAAACATGTTCTTCATGGATATACTCCCGCAAATGAACCTTGGGAAATTTGGGAAAACTTAAATCCAAAGGAATTAGAATATAGAAATTTGAAAGAAGAAAGATGTTCAATATTCCTTAATGCAATTCGAAAATTCATCCCTGACATAGATGAAAGGATTGATATAAAGATGCTAGGAACCCCAATCACTCATAAAAAATTCACCAATACTTATTGCGGTAGTTACGGCCCTGCATTATCTGCAGCAAAAGGTCTTTTCCCAGGCTGCAAAACTCCAGTGAAAAATTTATTTACTTGCGGTGCCAGTACATTTCCAGGTATTGGAATTCCTGCTGTTTCAGCAAGTGGTGCTTACGCAGCCGAAAAAATTATTGGTAAAAAAGAATTTAAAACACTTCTTAAGAAAATAAATTTATGAATCAAGTTCTTTTTTATAACTCTACAAATACTTAGTTAAGAAATAAGAATAAAAAAAGCAAAAACGTTTAATAATGATAATCTTTATCTGAACATAAACTTAACTTATAGCTCTTATATGTTTTTCTTATCAATTCCTCAAGCCTGGCATTTAGTTGGCACTTGGTCAGAACAACTTCCAAGCGAGTCAAATCTTATAGGAATGGGCCAAACAGAACTAATGATGACATTACATTCTATATTCGTTCCTCTTTTAATTGTAATTTCATATTACCTATTCAATAGCATTAGTAAAAACGAATCAAAGAATATTAAAGGATGATCCTTTAAGGTTTATTTAGCTGAACTTCTTCTAACTACTTTTCTGCCTGTAGAAGTATCAACTCCGCTTGAATCTTTAGTTTGTGAATTAGTTTCAACATTATCAACATCACTCTTATCCATTTCTGCGCAAACACCAACTACCATGGCAGCTTGCATTTGATCTGGCAAATCTCCAATAGTTAATAAAGCCTTTAAAACTAATTGAAGTCGAGTTTGCCGATCAATTTCTGGTCTTAGTTTTTTTACAGTATTCCAAAGTTCTTGGGTAACTTCTTTTAAAAGTTCTCGATCTACAGCCAAATTAAAACCTTCTTATCTTTCTACTAATCTAACAAAAAATTGGATCTCGTAAAATAATATTCAATAAAAAGATTGTTAGTTGATATTTTTCTAAACGAATACAAGTTGCATCTGTTGATGCAATTCATTCTTCTCATGCAAAAGTTCATCTTTTTCAATCTTTTTTAGAGTAAAAGTTCCATGAAATTTTTTTTGAATCTTTATTGGAGTATTTTCAAACTTTGCATTCTTACTTATTAAATAATTCCACTCTTTTGAATTAAAAGGGGCATAAGGAGAAGATGAAATCACTTTCATATCTTAATAGTAAATCTGTACTAATATTAGTACAGATTTACTATAGTGCAATAACTCTGTCCGCTTATCTTGATATAAAAGTATCCTTGATAATTGATTGATTTTTTTTATCTAATTTACAAGATTTATAAGTTCTATAAATGAATTAACGTATAATTCATTACCTATTAATGCCTTTTTTTAGTGACTTAAGACTTTTCTCACTTAAAAACCTTCTAAATAAGTAAATTTGTTGAAATTAACATTGACAAGATATATTTAGTATTCCTTCCTATAAAAGTAATAATGAATTGATCAAAAATGCTTCTTAGTAATGCAAAAAGACTTAAGATCCAAGGAATAATTAAAAGAATTGCTCAAGATAAATCAATTACATTAGAAGAGAGGATATATGTTGAGAAATTTGCTCAACATAATTCGTCAATTTCTCTTTGGCTGAAAAAAGCTAACAGCTTTAGAAGGAATGGTGCAAAAAATGATGGGGGTATTGATAACCTCTTACAATCATTTGGGATAGATGGACTAGATAAAGAAAATCATTTCAATCCAAATGAAGATGATATATCGGATTGGTTTGGCGGTGCTCCTGGTTGGCTAAGAAGAAGCTAGATTCATTAATTATTCAACTTATCCAGGCTATCTTACACAAATATATACTCATAAAAGATATAAATGCCCAAAAAACCCATGGTATAAATTTAATCGGAACTAAATATTTTTTTGAAAAGGTTTTCATATAGATTTTTCTTTTAGATTATTTCTTCCCTACCGTATTTGAAAATAGGTTTAATTGCTCTATTTAGCTCTATTTAAAAATTAAACAATATTCGAAACCTCAAAGATATTAAATCACTTTAATTAGATGAAAGTTAATCAGCCTTAATCATCACTATCTAAGCAACTTTATCTTCAATGTTCCTTGTAAAATTTACTATTTTTGCCTCATCATGGTCTGAATCATTCCAATATTTTATAAGTCTTTCTAATTCATCAATCCTCTTTTTTGCATTTGCAATTTTTTCAGTAGTTGTCATATAAAATTTTTATCTATCCAATTAATGCATGAAAAAAAAATATTTCAATGGAAGTAATAATTTTTAGAGTATAAATATTAATTTTTGGTTAATTAGTTAAATACATTATGGTCCTGGAGCTGCTAAGTAATTATACTTAAAGAAAAATGAAGGTTATGAAGAAATTAAATTCTTTGATTTTGAATAGTACTGTTAACTTTTTAGACTTCATATACTCTGGTAGATCTTTACAAAGATTTTGGGTTTTAGAAGTAATAGCTAGATCACCTTATTTTGCATTTCTTTCAGTTCTTCATTTTAAAGAATCCCTGGGAATTAAAAATGAAAAAACAATGATTTTAATGAAGGAACATTTTTATCAAGCTATTAACGAAACTGAGCATCTTAAAGAAATGGAGAAAAGAGGAGGAGATAGGTTCTGGATTGATAGATTTTTTGCGAGACACCTTGTGCTTGTCTATTACTGGATCATGGTTTTTTATTATTTCTTCTCTCCAGCTAATGCTTATGATGTCAATATAAAAATCGAAGAACATGCATTTGAAACTTATTCCAAATATTTAATAGATAATCCGAATGATCAAAAAATAAAAGAAATTGCTCAAGATGAATTAAATCATGTCCAAGAACTTAACCAAGCTTTGTCAATGCTTACTACAGTTTAGATTATTGCTGAGAAATCTATTAGCAATATTGATAGCATCACCGAAGAAGATATGAATCCTAAGCTAATCATCAATGAGACATAACCTTTTTTTCTAGGCAATTTATAAAAAGATATTCCAATAATTAATATCATTATTAATGAGAAAAAAATTATAATTTTTTCATTTACTAAATTAAGATGCATAACTAAATTTTTTTCTTCAAAAAATTTGAGAAATTCAGATAAAACTAATTCTTCTTCTATTTTTTTTAAATAGTCAAATGAGCTTATAAAAGCAGAACTTAATAAAGATAAAGCAACCAATGCAGAAACTGGTTTTGTTAACCTGTTAAGTGTTCTGTTAAAACTTATCAATAAAATAAAAATAAATAAAGAGGTTACTAAAGGTATTAAAGGTATAAGAGTTATCGAATTTATGAAATTTACCACGAAAATAATATATATCTAACTTAAAATTTTATATTATTTCGACGCATTATTTTATTAAATAAGATTTTTTAAAATCTTAAATGTAATTAGTACCTATTGCATTCTGTGTAAATTGATACCAAAATTTAATTAGTATTGAAAAATAAAATGTTAGCCATTTCTGAAATTATTATTGCAAGTGCCATCTTCCTAGGAATTGTATATTGGGAAGTTAAATTCCTATATACCAAAACTACTGTAGCGAAATAACTTCTCTCAAAACAGGAAAGTTAAAAAACATAGAAAATTTAAATAAAATTTAAGAATTTAAGTTGACAAAAAAAACGATATATATGAGAGAATAAACACAAAGATTCAAGCCCTCAAATGAGCGAAGTCCAAAATCCTAAAACTAATTCAACTCAGCAGCAGCAACAACAACAACAGCAATCCTATTCAGAAAGCAAAATTAATTCTGCAGAGAGTGAGAGGCTATACCTTGAGATGAAAGAGGCTTGGCTTTAAATCTAATTCGTGTTTTAAATAATATTTCTAAAAATTTGTAAAAATTTTTTTTTAATTTTGAAGTAATCGATACTTTTTTATTTTTTATAACCTCTAAATTTTTGTTTAATTGCAAAGTAAGCTTTTGAGAAAACTAAAGCAACTAGAGAAAATCAATGGAAGACTCGCAATGGGAGGGTTGATATATTTAGTTTTTACAAAATTAGTTTCCAACCGTGGCGACATATTAGACCAACTTAAATCTTATTTGATTTAAAAAATCAATTGGAAGTATTATCCAGGAATATTTCTTTCTATATAAGCGTCAGTTAAAGCTAAAATTAACCCCAATAATGTTGAAAATATAGCAATTTCAGTTGATTCCATTTTATTTTTGAATTACCTCTAGTTTGCTAAATAATTCTAAGTTCGACAACAAGACTAATAACCTAGTATAGTACATATATACTATTAGCTATTTATTGTGATCTCAGCAACTCCTGAGTTTCTTTTCGTTAGGCCTGGTGATTATGTCGCAATTAAAAAAGAGAATTGCCAAAATACTAAGGAAAAGAATAAAAATTATTGGGTCGGTCAAGTTATCGACTGTATTGGAGGAGCTAGAAATCCAAATTCATGGACCTTGTTTCAAGTTGCCAATATTGATAATGGAGAGATCACTATAATCAACGCAGATATTGTAGAAAAAATTTTGAAACCTTCTGAAAGTTAAGCTTATGGGTAATCAAATAAACTTCCTTCAGTATCACAAAAATAAAAGGCAAAATGTACGCTTAAAGGCATCAACCCAGTTCCAAGCAGGCAAGTCCGTATACTTGATTCATTGGGCAGGGAGGTTGAATGCCTTTATACATTCTGTAAGTTTTTGATATTTCCTCAAATCCCAAACTTGATAAAAGATAATTTGCATAAGGATTCAGATTAGAGCAATCCAATAAGATTTGGGCATCTAAATCGCCAACTAAATCCCTTATTAATAATTCAGCAAGTGGTGGAGTATCCGCTAAAAGAGGTCCAATTCTCCAGCCTTGCTCATTATCCTCCAATACACAAGGTCTTATCCTGCCAAATCCATGGCACATCCCATTGTTATCGATAATTGCACTGACATTCCCATAAGAATTTTGCAACCAGTCATTTAGAAAATGTGGTCTGGGACTAGGTTCTCTTTGATCATCATAAATTAAGACTGCTTCAGATAAAATTTTATTACCCGGGACAACTTTAAAAGAATGAAATTGATCTTTATAGAAATTTCTCAATGGCAAATCTTGAAAACCATTTAATTTCCATCGATTTGTAATGGAAGATTTTCTAAACCCCCATTTTGCATAATCATTCAATCTATCTGGGGCGGCCTCAAGACCAATACAATCAACATTTTTTAAATATTCGAGGGCATGTTTCCATAATCTCACTCCATATCCATTATTTCGGAATTCTTTCTTAACGATAAATAGACCTATAAAACCATAAAAGGAATTATATTTTATACACGCAATTGAACCTATAGGATTATTGTCGAGACAAGCTACCCATACCCCTTGTTTATCTGTATTTCTATAAATTGATACGTCATCCATTCCAGGAGAAAATCCTTCTAACCTTGCCCAGTTCGTTACTTCTGGTATTTCATTTAGAGATATCAATCTAATTGAAAATTTTTCCTTCATAGGAATATACTAACCAAGAAAATTTTGGATTTTTAAAGACAATATTAATAAATTTGATTATTTCTTATAAATCATTCACTCTGATTAAAGTGGCTAAAAACCTTTGTTATTTAAAATTTATCCTCTGATATATTTAATACTATTGATAGAAATAAAATGAAAATTTCTGATAAATTTCATTTAGAAAACATTAATAGATTAAAAAATACTGTTCTCACTGGTAAAACGGAAGATATAAAATGGCGGATCCAACATATCAATATAGTTTCTAAACTTTTGGAAGAAAATAAAAAAGAAATAATAAAATCACTTTTTGTTGATCTAGGCAAATCTGAAATTGAAGGGCTTTCAGAAATCCTTTTAGTGAGAGAAGAAATTTCACTCATAAAAAAGAAACTCAATTATTGGATGCGACCAAAAAAAATTGATACACCTTTTTATCTATTTCCATCATCCTCCAAAGTTATTTATGAACCTCTTGGGTGTGTTTTAATTCTTGGTCCTTATAATTATCCATTACTTTATGTTTTAAAGCCATTGGTAAATATTTTCTCAGCAGGAAATACTGCAGTTATAAAACCATCAGAGAAATGTCCTGCGACCTCAAAACTTATTAAAAAGCTTACATCCAAATATTTCCGAAAAGATGTCCTTATGACAGTAGAGGGTGATTATAAACAATCTATAAAATTAATTGAACAAAATTTTGACCACATATTCTTTACAGGAAGTACTGAAACTGGAAAATCTATAATGAAATTAGCTTCAAAAAACTTAACTCCATTAACTCTTGAGTTAAGCGGAACAAATCCTGTAATTATTTTCAAGAATGCAAATTTAGAAGTAGCTGCTAAAAGAATTGTTTGGGGCAAATTTTTTAATTCTGGTCAATCCTGCATGGCTCCAAATCATATCTTTATAGATAAGGAAATTGAAAATATTTTTATAGAAAAATTAAAGAAATGCATAGTAAGTTT
>QCNK01000003.1 GCA_003210135.1 Prochlorococcus sp. AG-424-P23
TTTATTAAAAAAATTTTCTCAAAGTTGGCCTAAACATGAAAAACCTGAAAAGTGGATTGTTAAAAATAAAAATGCCAGTAAAGAAAAAATAAACTATAAATTTAAAAAATAATAATTAGCATTCTTTTAAATTTGTACTTACATTTGAAGCCTCTATCCATTTTTCTAACTGATCGGGAAGTTCTATTTTATTTCTTGAATCAACATCTAAAGAACAATGTATTATTTTTCCTTCTGCTACTTTATTTCCATTTTTTATAAAAAAGCTATTTACTTGGAACAAATGTGTATTAATTTTATGAGGGGAAATTTTTATTTTTAAGAAATCTCCTATTTTTATAGGCGCAAGAAAGTTTGCTTGGCAATTTACTATGGGAAAAATAATTTGAGATTTACGTATAGAAAAATCCGGAAAAATATCTTGATAAGGAATCCCATAAATTTCAATACTCTCTTCCCAGGCTTCGTGTGACCATTTTAATAAGTTATGAAAATGAATTACACCTGCAGAATCACAATCACCAAATCTGACCTTCTTCTGCAATATTAACCAATCAGCGGGTTTCATTTAAAGAAATTATCTATCAACAGATCCCATAATGACATCTATTGAGCCAAGGATTGCCATAATATCAGCGATTTTGGCACCTTTAAGAATATGAGGCAATATTTGCAGATTATTTAAATCAGCTGCTCTGATTTTAAATCTCCAAGGGGTAACTTCATTATTACCTTGAATAAATACACCTATTTCGCCTTTACCGGACTCTAATCTTGTATACAATTCTCCGCTAGGAATTTTAAACGTTGGAGCAACCTTCTTAGCTACATATTGATAGTCAATACCAAATATTTCATTCTTCTTATCTTCAGTAGCCATTCTTTGAGCTTCTAAATTTTCTGTTGGACCTCCTGGAATCATTTTGCAGGCTTGGCGAATGATGCTCAGTGATTGTCTCATCTCTTCAACTCTTACTCGATATCTCGCATAACAATCTCCCTCTTTTTCTGAAGCTATCTGCCAATCAAAATCGTCATAACATTCATAACTATCGACTTTCCTTAAATCCCAGGAAACTCCAGAAGCTCTAAGCATTGGCCCAGACAAAGACCAATTAATTGCTTGGTCTCTTTGTATTGTTCCGAGACCTTCAATTCTTTTTCTAAAAATTGGATTATTTGTGATTAATTTTTCGTATTCATCTATCTTAGGACCAAACCAATCGCAAAAGTCTATACATTTTTCTAACCAACCGTATGGCAGATCACATGCGACACCACCTATCCTGAAGAAATTATTATTTATTAGCCTTTGTCCAGTAGCAGCTTCCCAGAGATCATAAATCATTTCTCTTTCTCTGAAAATATAGAAAAATGGAGTTTGAGCTCCTACGTCTGCTAAAAAGGGACCAAGCCATAAAAGATGATTAGCAATACGATTAAGTTCGAGCATAAGAACTCTGATGTAACTTGCTCTTTTAGGAACTGGAATATTAGCTAATCTTTCAGGAGCATTTACTACAATAGCTTCATAAAACATTCCTGCTGCATAATCCATTCTGCTTACATAAGGGACATACATTACATTTGTTCTATTTTCAGCTATCTTTTCCATTCCTCTGTGTAAATATCCAATTACTGGCTCACAATCAATGACATTCTCACCATCAAGAGTTACAACTAACCTTAAAACCCCATGCATTGAGGGATGATGAGGTCCAAAATTGACCACCATTGGTTCTGTTCTAGTCTCTAGCTGAGCCATTCGAAATTTCACTTCTAAATAAATCTTAGTCGAAAGTTATGCAAACTGACCTATCTGATTCATCTTTTTTCAATCATAAATCAGTTATGACAGATGAGATTATGGCCTCATTAGAGCATTACCCATTAATACATAACAACCAATTAAAAGGAATAGACGCAACTTTAGGAGGAGGCGGGCACTCTTATCATTTATTGAGAAAATATCCGGATTTAAATATAATTGGCCTTGATCAAGATCCATTCGCAAGAAAATCAGCATCAAAAAAACTTGATGAATTTAAAAATAGGATTGATATAAAGGCTTCAAATTTTGCAGAATTTGTACCAAAAGAAAAAGTTTCTTTTGTGATTGCAGATCTTGGAGTAAATAGTAACCAAATTGATGACCCTAAAAGAGGATTTAGTTTCCAAAAAGATGGTCCACTTGATATGAGGATGAATCCTTATCTTGAGGTTAATGCAGAGAAATTAATTGAAGCTTTAAATGAAAAAGATCTAGCTAACCTAATTTATAAATATGGAGATGAAAGATTATCAAGAAAGATTGCTAGGAAAATAAAAATGGATTTGAAAGAAAATGGTAAATATTCTGGAACAAAAGAATTAGCTTATTCTATTGCCGGCTGCTTCCCACCAAAACAAAGATATAAAAAAATACACCCAGCAACAAGAACATTTCAAGCACTAAGAATTGCCGTTAATAAAGAAATTGAAGTACTAGAAAAATTTTTGCAAGTTGTCCCTGATTGGCTTCTGCCGGGCGGAATTATTTCTATTATTAGTTTTCATTCCCTGGAGGATAGATTAGTTAAAAATTCTTTTAAGAATGATCAAAGACTAAAAAATCTCGCAAAAAAGCCAATAACGCCCTCCGAACAAGAAGTCGAACTAAATAAAAGAGCTCGAAGTGGAAAATTAAGGATTGCTCAATTAAATTAAAGAGCCAATAATTTCTATCGTAATGATTTGATCGTATTTGTAAGAATATGAATTGCTTGTTGTATATCTTTTGAATTAGTACTTAATCCAAGACTTAACCTTATTGAAGATTCTGCTTCTTTAAAGGATCTACCTAAGGCTAGCAAAACATGAGAAGGTTCACCATTACTGCATGCAGATCCACTAGAACAAATTATTTTAGATTTTAAAAGTTTATGAAACTTTGCTCCGTTTAAATCCAATACAGTCAAATTTAAATTGTGAGGTAATCTTTTTTCTATTGATCCATTAATTAATAAACCAGAATTATTTGCTAACAAACCCTCTAAAAGGTTATTTCTGTACAAAAGTAATTTCTCAGCATTATTTTTTTGATTACAAACCGCTATCTCTATTGCTTTAGCAAAGCCAACTACTAAAGGAAGAGGTAATGTACCAGACCTGAATCCATATTCCTGACCTCCTCCAACAATTAAAGGCTCAAGATTAATTTCTTCATCAATTAAAAGAAGACCTATCCCTTTGGGACCATATATTTTGTGAGAACTTATCGTTACCATATTTAAATCTGATAAAAGATTATCTAAATCGATATAACCTAAACATTGTGCAAAATCAGAGTGAAAGGCTATTCCTCTCGATTTACATATCTTTGAAATATTCTCTACAGGCTGAATAACGCCTATTTCGTTATTTGCCAACATAATACTTACCATAAATGTATCTTCTCTTATATTTTTTTTGAATTGATCTTCTGAAATTAAGCCATCTTTCTCAGGATTAATTTCTGTAACCATAAATCCCTCTTTTTTTAGTTGGTTGAGGGGCTCCAAAACAGCTTTATGCTCCGTTTTTAATGTAATAATATGTCCATAATTTCCTGTTTTTTTGTAGTAATTTCTAGCAAACCCTAATAAGGCTAAGTTATTAGATTCTGTTGCCCCACTTGTAAAAATAATTTTTTTATTCTTAAGAAATAAATTTTGTTCTATTTTTTCTCTTGAGGCTTCCAATATGGCGCTTGCATTAATACCCCCCAAATTAGATTTGCTTGAAGGGTTAGAAAATATCTCACTCCAAAAAGGTTTCATAGAATCAACAACATCTTTAGAGCAAGGAGTCGAAGATTGATAGTCTAGTAGTATAGGAGTTGATAGCATTACGTTTAGTATATAAAATTCTCTTTATTACTAGAAAATCAAATTAAAGAATTTAAAAAATGAATGAAATTAATCAAATAAATATTGAACCGGTTAGAAAATCAAGAATTTTATTAGTTGATGATGAGCCTGGTTTAAGAACAGCTGTTAAAACATTTCTAGAAGATGAAGGCTTTGAAATATTTATTGCAGTTGATGGAGAGGATGGTTGGGAAAAAGCTCAAACAATTTTTCCTGATTTGATAATTAGCGATATTATGATGCCCCGAGCTAACGGTTATGCTTTATTAGAAAAAATTAGAGAGGATGAAAAATTAGGAGGAACTCCAGTTATTTTTCTAACTGCAAAAGGAATGACCCTAGACAGAACAGAAGGTTATCTTGCAGGAGTTGATGATTATATTTCCAAACCTTTCGATCCCGATGAATTAGCTGCGAGAGTTAAAAATGTAATCAACAGACAAGAACGTTTACTGAAAGAAGCAGCACGATTCGCAGATATTGATGTAAGCAAAATGGCTAAGCAAATTACTGAAATAAAATCTATGCTCACAGACCAAAATCCGACTAATTCAAAAAATACAATAAATCTTCCTAGTTTTACTCCAAGAGAGGCTAGTGTGCTTCAACTAGTAGCTGAGGGGTTGATGAATAAAGAAATTGCAAGACAGCTTGAAACATCTATTAGAAATGTTGAAAAATATGTAAGTAGACTTTTTATCAAGACAGGTACATCTAGTAGAACCGAATTAGTTCGTTATGCACTTGAAAATCATTTAGTGAAATAAATTATTTAATTTTTTCGAATTCAATTAGTTGCGAAAAATAAAAAGGAGCTTGATTTAATTTCTTTTTAACCACTTTAAATCCTCTTTCTTTAGCAGCATTAATAATACCTTTTTCTCTCAAAGTATATGCTCTTGTGGTTTTACTTGGCCCAGGAAATAATTTCCCAATATTTTTTAGAACAGCAAGAACTGGAGTATAAGGAGCAAAACTAACGATTAGTTTTTCTTTGCTTAAATCACATAGATGTTGAACCATTTCTTCTGCGACCGGTTGAGGATAATGAATAAATACATCCAAACAAACTACAACATCAAATAATCCTTTTAATTTTTCCAGATCACAGACTTCATATTTGATTTTACCTTGATTCAAACCTAATTCATTAATGCGTTTCTTTGTTTCTTTAATCATTTCAGAAGAAATATCGCTCACCTGAAGTTCTTTTATACCAAGTCTTAGTAAAGGTATGGAAAGACTTCCTACACCACATCCTGCATCACAATAACTTTTTTTTGTGAGTTCAGGATAATTTTTAATGTATGAAACTACATCATCTACGGTTTTTTGATGTCCTTTTCTAATATTTTTCTGAACTGTATTAATTTCATCAGATTTGCTATAAATTTTATTCCATCTTTCAAAGCCAGTACCATTAAAATACTCCTTAACTTCACTTTTTTCGATAATCTTATTTGACGTCATAATATTCTATGAAAATTTATTCTTTTTATATTAACTAACTGGCGCCAAATTAATTGCACGCCATTATGGGAAAGAATTGATTTGTTATTTTGCCAGAATTGAATCCTAAAGATATTTATAAAATCGCTGTCGTAATGGGTAGTGATTCAGACCTAAAAACAATGAAACCTGCAGTAGATATTTTAAGAGAATTTAATTTAAAAAACTGAAGTTTGTATACTTTCTGCTCATCGAACACCTATTGAAATGATGGAATATGCAAAAAATGCAGAATCAGAAAACATAAAAGTAATAATTGCTGGTGCTGGGGGTGCTGCTCATCTTCCAGGAATGTTGGCATCCATAACTTGCATTCCTGTTATTGGAGTACCAGTAGAGAGTAAGACACTTAAGGGGATTGATTCTCTTTTATCAATCGTTCAAATGCCCGCTGGAATTCCAGTTGCAACAGTTGCAATTAATGGAGCTCAGAATGCTGGATTATTGGCAATAGAAATGATCAGTTTATTTGATGAATCCATAAAGAAAACTTTAAAAGAATTCAGAAAAAATCTTCATACACAGGTAAGAGCTAAAAATAGTAAGTTATCAACTATTGGTCCAGACAATTATCTGCAAAATGAATAGAGTAATATTTTCTATTAGGCCTTGTTAAGAAAGTTTTCTTTTTTAAGGTAGTTAATAACTTTCTCAACGGAATCATTTAAATCTAACGAACCTGTATCAACAACAATTTCGGGATTAAGAGGAGCTTCATATGGACTAGAAATCCCTGTGAATTCCTTAATTTCTCCCAAACGAGCTTTCTTATAAAGACCCTTAGTATCCCTATTTTCGCAAACTGTGATATCAGCAGCACAATAAACTTCAATAAAATCCTTAGATCCAATAATTTTTCTTACCTTATCTCTATCGCTAATAAATGGCGAAACGAATGCTGTAATAGTTATTATCCCAGCATTCATAAATAAATTCGCAACTTCGCCAATTCTTCTTATATTTTCTTCTCTATCTTCATCCGAAAAACCAAGATCTTTACATAAACCGTGTCTAATATTATCTCCATCCAAGACATAAGTCGAAAAACCATCTAAATGTAAAACTTCATTTAAAGCGTTGGCCAAAGTACTTTTGCCAGAACCGGATAAACCTGTAAACCAGATAACCATACCTTTATGACCTCGCATTTTCTCTAACTTTTCTCTGTCAATAGTTAGGTTGTGCCACTTTATATTGGTTGACTTAGTTTGATTTTGTTCTTTCATTTTTTACTTCATCAAAATTAAAAACCTATCCTAACTCTTGCTTCATAAATTATGAAATCCCTCTTTACGAAGAAACTCAATTGATTTCGATACCATATCACCCTGTAACTGGATATTTCTATCAATTAATGTTCCTCCAGTTCCACAAAAAACTTTAATTTTTTTTAGTAATTCTTTTAATAAGATTTCATCCTCAGTGCCTAAACCTTGAATTAAAGTTATAGTCTTGCCCTTTTTACCTTTTTTTTGTTTTGAAATATTTATTTTTGATCTTTTATTAAAAGTATCTACTTTAGCTGTTTCTTCAAATTTCTTTTCTTGATTATCAAATTCGATCCAATTCTTTTTTCCCATTATTTTAAATATAATCTATAGTTAGTTAATACTTATTCTATAGAAAAAGTGGTAAGTACATTTTCTCGCAAAGATCAAAACTATAAAAATGACGATTTAAATCAACCCTCCAAAGAGGGAAGATTTGGAAAATATGGTGGTCAATATGTACCTGAAACACTAATGCCCGCTCTTTTTGAGCTTGAAGAGGCTGCATCTAATGCATGGAAAGATAAACTTTTTGTAGAAGAATTAAATCATCTACTTAAGACTTATGTAGGAAGAGAAACACCACTTTATGAAGCCAAAAGACTAACTGAACATTACAAAAATAATCAAGCAACTCCTAGAATATGGCTTAAAAGAGAAGATTTAAATCATACTGGGGCTCACAAAATAAATAATGCTCTTGGACAAGCTTTATTAGCAATAAGAATGGGCAAAAAAAGAATAATTGCAGAAACTGGAGCAGGTCAACATGGGGTTGCTACTGCTACTGTTTGTGCGAGATTTGGCTTGAAATGTATTATCTACATGGGTGCTGAAGATATAAAAAGGCAATCCCTTAACGTTTTCAGAATGAAACTTCTAGGAGCTGAAGTTAAAGTTGTAAATTCTGGAACTGCAACACTTAAGGATGCCACTAGTGAAGCCATTAGAGATTGGGTTTCTAATGTCGAAACAACTCACTATATTTTAGGATCTGTTGCAGGCCCACACCCTTTCCCAAAGATTGTGCGAGATTTTCATGCAGTTATAGGTGAAGAAACTAAAAAACAATGTTTGGAATCATTTGGATCTTTGCCCGATATTTTGCTTGCTTGTGTAGGTGGGGGATCAAATGCAATGGGGCTTTTCCATCCATTTGTTAAAGAAACTTCTGTGCGGCTTATTGGAGTTGAAGCCGCAGGAAGCGGAGTTGATACTGACAAACATGCTGCCACTATCACTAAAGGTTCTGTTGGAATTTTGCATGGATCAATGAGCCTTCTTTTGCAAGATGATAACGGTCAAGTACAAGAAGCTCACTCAATAAGTGCAGGTTTAGATTACCCTGGAGTAGGTCCTGAACATAGCCATTTAAAAGATATAGGTAGAGCAGAATATGGATCAGTCACAGATCAAGAAGCTTTAGACGCTTTAAAACTTGTTAGTGAACTAGAAGGAATTATTCCTGCACTTGAAACTTCCCATGCCTTTGCTTGGTTAGATAAATTATGCCCTACTCTTGAAAAAGATACTCATATAGTTATCAATTGCTCTGGAAGAGGCGACAAAGATGTTAATACTGTTGCATCTTCATTAGATATTTAATCAATACCTTGGTATTGATGGGTCAATATATCTACTCCATCCATCAATACCCTCCTCCAAATTCCATATTTCGCTCACAATATTATTATCCAAGCACCATTGAGAAAAGTTATAACTTCTTATTCCTGCATGACAGGTAACTACAATTTCTCTATCTAATAAACCAGCAAATATTTCTTCAACATATTCAGATGTAACTTTACTAATTGGTATATGTAAAAATTCTTTTGAGAAACGAGCCAGTTCCAGCTCTGACTGCTCTCTTACATCAATCAAGACTGGATCTTCTTTCTCAGAATTAAACCAATCATTTAGACTAGAAGCATTTATAGATTTTGGATAACTTCCCAATTTATAGGATAAATTATGTGTTATTTACAATTTAATAAATTAAGTTGCAGTAGGAAGTTTATTGTTAAAAATAAAAATAAACATTGATAATGAAACTTAGAGTAGTAGCAATAATCCTATTATTATCTTTATTACTTTTTTTTGGTTTTAAAAAAGTTTCTACTAATAAAAATAAGGAACAAAGTACAAATATTGAGCAACTAAATATCTTAAAATATGCACCTGAAAACAATAAATTATTATTTATTTCAAATTTAGATAGTTTTAATATCGCTAATAATAATGAAAAGGACAAAAATCCAACAAATAAAGATAACTTTTTTTTAATAAAAGACTCTATATTAGATTACTTAGGAATAGATCTAGGCAACAATAAATTAGAAGATATTTATAATAATGAACTTATAATCTCAACTTTTGAAAATAATAAAAAGCTTGAAGATGATATTTTGATTGTTTTTAAAATTAAGCCAGAAAAAACAATAGATGATTTATTAAATTTGCCTAATAAAATAGATCAGATTGATGAGATTATTTCAATTAATAGAGAAAACAAAATAAATTTTCTTAACTATATATACCGAACCGACGATAATTATATAATTGCTTCATCAGATAAAAAATTAATCAAAAATAGTATTATCTCTAGTAAAAATTTTAAGAAAAAAAAATTTCAATATGAGGGAGGACTTGTTGGCCTGAATAATGAAAAAAATATATTATTCACAAATAAATTTTTGGAAAGTAAATTTTTTAATAAAGAAATTTTTCCTGAGAATAATGGGGATAAAATTGCTACAATTTTTGACTTTAAAAATAAGCAACTAATTTTAAAATCATATTTACTCAATAATAAAAAAAACATTGATATTCTTGCTTACGAAAAGTTAATAAATAAAGAGAATAGTAATGAAGATAATCCTGAAAATTTAATTTTTTGTGATGTGAAAAATTTTGACAAACATCTTAATCCCTTAATAAATGATTTTCAACTAAGTTTTTTTGAAGAGTTTAATCAAAATAATAATCAAAACATTTTAATTCTCAATTCAAAAAAAGATTGGCTTATTACTTTTGAAAAAAATAATGAAGATCAATTTGATTTAAGTGCTTTGAAAAAGCTAAAAGATTTCAACAAATATACTTTGAAACAAAATGAAGATATTTATTCGATATATTCCAAAGATATTCTTGAAGAAAAAGACGATGTTATCAAACAATTATCTTTTGAAAATATCTATTCGATAGAATCAGATGGTTTACAAATCATAAGTAATAATTTAATTGATGGTAAAGAATTTGAGAAAATATCCAAAAAATTTCTTAACCTAAAAAGTAATAAAAATCAATCTGCTTTTCTTTATTCAAAAGTTGATATCAAAGATGTTAATTCTAATAAAATTGAATATTTTTCTAATTTGCAGGACCTTAATTTTCTCATTAAAAATATTTTAAAAATATCAAATGAAGAATCGCTAGAAATCATAAGTCATTCTATTCCTGAAAAAAATCCAATTATTTACAGAGAAACAATATTAAACATTCTTTAAATTAAATTTATTCAAAAAAGCTTCAAAAACAATCATTTTAATTTTTTGCGAAGTTAATATCTTGTGGTTAATTAAAAATTATTTGACTATCTTTAATCTATAAGTATTTGATATTGAATTAAGCAATTGGATAGTAACAAACTAATTTTAAAACCAGGATTAGAGGGTGTCCCAGTTACTAATTCATCCATATGTGATATTGACGGCAACAAAGGTAAATTATTGTACAGAGGCTATTCCATTGAGGAACTATCCAAAAAAAGCAGTTTTTTAGAAACCGCTTACCTATTGATTTGGGGTGAATTGCCCACAGCTATTCAACTAAGAGATTTCGAACAAGAAGTTCAGATGCATCGAAGGTTAAGTTTTAGAGTCAGAGATATGATGAAATGTTTCCCTGCGACTGGTCATCCTATGGATGCTCTTCAATCTAGTGCAGCTTCTTTGGGGCTCTTCTATTCGCGTAGAGCAATAGATGATCCTAATTACATCTACAACGCAGTCATAAGACTAATAGCAAAAATACCCACAATGATTGCAGCGTTCCAACTTATTAGAAAAGGACAAGACCCAATTCAACCTAGAGATGATCTAACTTACTCATCAAATTTTCTTTACATGTTGACTGAAAAAGAACAAGATCCTATAGCCGCAAAAGTTTTTGATAGGTGCTTAATTCTACATGCCGAACATAGTTTAAACGCAAGTACATTTAGCGCTAGAGTGACTGCAAGTACTCTTACAGATCCATATGCTGTCATCGCCTCTGCTGTAGGAACCTTAGCTGGCCCATTACATGGAGGAGCAAACGAGGATGTGATTGCGATGTTAGAAGAGATTAAAACTCCAGAAAATGCTGGGTCTTTTTTAGATAATGCAATAAAAAATAAAAGTAAGATAATGGGCTTTGGCCACAGAGAATATAAAGTCAAAGATCCCAGAGCAATAATTCTTCAAAAACTTGCAGAAGAACTTTTTATTAGATTTGGAGCAGATGAAATGTATGAAGTTGCTAAATCACTTGAGGCAGAGGCAATACCAAGACTTGGACCTAAGGGTATATTCCCTAACGTAGATTTTTATTCTGGCCTTGTTTATAGAAAACTTGGTATTCCTCGTGATTTATTTACTCCAATTTTTGCCATATCTAGAGTCGCTGGTTGGTTAGCTCATTGGAGAGAGCAACTTGGAGCAAATAGAATTTTCAGACCATCGCAAATCTATACAGGTTCAGCACCAAGAGATTGGATTAGCCTAGAAAACAGAGAATAATATTTGCAGCTTTTCATAAAAAACACACATATTGTTTGTGAAGAGTTAATCTATTAAGTAAATAACATAAAAATTTTGGAATACGGATTAGATCTCGAATATAGTTTTAATGAATTCTTAAAAGGTTTTGGCCTTTCCAGCGAAATCGCTCATATAATATGGCTCCCTCTTCCTATGCTTTTGGTTTTGGTAGCGGCAGTTGTTGGCGTTTTAGTAACAGTTTGGCTTGAAAGAAAAATATCTGCTGCTGCTCAACAAAGAATAGGTCCAGAATATGCTGGAGCGCTCGGCGTCCTCCAACCAATTGCAGATGGTCTTAAGTTACTTGTCAAAGAAGATATTATTCCTGCCAAAGCGGATGGGATACTCTTCACTGCAGGACCTATTTTAGTTCTTGTCCCAGTGATTCTGTCCTGGTTAATTGTTCCTTTTGGACAAAACCTTTTAATTAGTAACGTTGGCATTGGAATTTTCCTATGGATCGCTTTAAGCAGTATTCAGCCAATTGGCCTTCTTATGAGCGGATACGCATCAAATAATAAGTATTCTTTATTAGGAGGTTTAAGAGCAGCGGCTCAATCAATAAGTTATGAAATTCCTTTAGCTTTATCTGTACTGGCTATCGTACTAATGACAAATTCTCTAAGCACTATTGACATTGTCAACCAACAAAGTGGTGCTGGAATCCTAAGTTGGAATATATGGAGACAACCAGTTGGTTTTATAGTATTTTGGATTTGTGCTCTTGCAGAATGTGAGAGACTTCCGTTTGACTTACCCGAAGCTGAAGAAGAATTAGTTGCGGGATATCAAACTGAATATGCAGGGATGAAATTCGCATTGTTCTACCTGGGTAGTTACATTAATTTAATTCTTTCCGCTTTATTAGTATCAATACTTTATTTGGGAGGTTGGGGTTTTCCTATTCCAGTTGAATTAATAGCTAAGTTTCTTAATCTACCTATTAATGCACCCTTTATTCAGGTTTTCACTGCATCAATAGGAATTGTAATGACTGTACTGAAAGCATATCTTTTAGTTTTTATTGCAATATTGTTACGTTGGACAACTCCTAGAGTAAGAATTGATCAACTCTTAGATCTAGGATGGAAGTTTCTTCTGCCAATTTCTCTTGCTAATCTTTTGATAACAGCAGGATTAAAACTTGCTTTTCCGCAATTCTTTGGTGGTTAAATTTAAGTAAAAATACTTAAATTCAAAATTATTCCACTAAAATAAAATAACTAAGCAAAATTCTTCGAAATGAACAATTTTCTTCAACAAATAAATAGCTATATCAAAGAAGCATTTAATGCTGGCAAATATTTATACAATGGTATATCGGTAACTTTTGATCATCTTCGAAGAAGACCAGTTACTGTTCAATATCCATATGAAAAATTAATACCTTCTGAAAGATATAGAGGAAGGATACATTATGAATTTGATAAATGTATTGCTTGTGAAGTTTGTGTGAGAGTATGTCCCATAAATCTCCCAGTAGTTGATTGGGTAATGAATAAAGAAACCAAAAAAAAGGAACTTAGAAATTATTCAATAGATTTTGGAGTTTGTATTTTTTGCGGAAATTGTGTTGAATATTGCCCAACTAATTGTCTTTCAATGACCGAAGAATATGAATTAGCTACTTTTGACAGACACAATTTAAATTTCGATAATGTAGCACTTGGCAGACTACCAACAAATGTTACTACAGATCCTTCAGTTAAACCTCTAAGAGAACTTGCCTATCTTCCTAAAGGTGTCATGGACCCTCATGAAATCCCAGCTTCAGATGCAAGAGTTGGTAAATTACCTGAAGAAGTTTATGATTGGATGAGGCCTGAATCCAATGAAAATAAAGATAAAGTTTCTAATCCAAACAATTAATTCAGAGTAATTTATGTCCATTGCCATAACAACACAATTTATTTGTTTTACAGTTTTATCTTTAGTTGTCATTATTGGAGCACTTGGTGTTGTTTTGCTCGAAAGTATTGTTTATTCAGCATTTCTGCTTGGTGGAGTTTTCATGAGTGTTGCAGGATTATATCTTCTATTAAATGCAAGCTTTGTTGCTGCAGCTCAAGTTTTAGTTTATGTGGGTGCAGTGAATGTATTAATAATTTTTGCAATAATGCTTGTCAATAAAAAAGAAGATTTAAAGCCTATTAATGACATTAAATCGAGAAGAGTTATATCAACATCGATATGTTTAACACTTCTAAGCCTCTTAATAAGAGTTGACTTGACCAATGTATGGAGCTTATCAAGTCCTCAAAACTCTATTGGAGAAGAATCAACTATTAGGATTGGTGAACATCTTTTTAGTGATTATTTACTCCCATTTGAAGTAGCTTCAGTTTTACTGTTAATGGCAATGATTGGGGCTATTGTTTTAGCTAGAAGAGATGTAATGAGCAAAGATATTTCGACAGGACTACCTGTTGATCAAGAGTTAATTGAAAAATCATCAGAACCATTACTTACAAATAAAAATTAACCTTTTGTATTTCTTATTATGAATTTAGAATCAATTCCTCTCCAAGCTTTTTTAATAGTTTCTTCAGCACTATTTTGCATTGGTATTTGGGGATTATTAAATAGCAGAAATGCAGTCAGAGTTCTTATGAGCATTGAGTTAATGCTCAATGCGGTAAATATAAACTTGATGGCGTTTTCTTCCTATATTGATAATAATTTAATTCAGGGACAAGTTTTTACAATTTTTGTGATTACCGTTGCTGCCGCAGAAGCAGCCGTTGGATTAGCTATATTGTTATCTCTTTATAGGAATAGGGTGACTGTCGATATGGAAAGTTTTAATTTACTAAAATGGTAAAAGCATTAAATGAAACTTTCATTAGTGCTTATTGTATATCGTTCAGATAGTTCTATAGCTCAAGAGGCTTCAAAATTCTGTGAAGAAGTTCTTAAAGCAAAAAATATCAAATCAAACAGGATTGAAAGTAATTTTCATAAAGATGAAATTGAAAAATATTTTTCTAATTCAGAATCACAACCAAATATTGGCATAGTTCTTGGTGGAGATGGAACCTTCCTGAAATGTGCAAATGCATTAGCTGATTATGATATTCCTTTATTGAGTATTAATATTGGAGGTAATTTGGGGTTTCTTACTCAAGAGAAAGAATTTTTATTTGACAAATCTTTTATTGAAATCCTTGAAAACGAAGAATATTTAATTGACTTTCGTAATAGATTAAATTGTAATGTTTGTATTGAAGGGACAAGTTCTGAGAAAAAAATCATAAAAAGCTATAACGCCTTAAATGATTTTTATTTTAAATCCGTTGAAGAAGATATTTCTCCGACAAACCAAATACAAATTGAAATAGATAATGAGAAGGTAAATGAATATAAAGGTGATGGATTGATTGTATCTACAACCACTGGTTCAACAGCCTACTCAATGGCTGCAGGAGGTCCAATAGTACATCCTAGTATAGATGGAATGATTATTAACCCTATATGCCCAATGAGTTTGGCTAGTAGACCAATCGTCATACCTAATACAAGTAAGGTAATCATTAAGCCAGTAAAAAAAAGTAAAGGGGAAATTAAATTATGGACTGACGGTTCAAAATGTATGACCGTTAAGAAAAATTATTATTGTGAGATCAAGAAAGGGAAATCACCCTGCAAAATAATAAAGTTTAAAAAAAGCACAAGTTACTACAATACCTTAATAAAAAAACTAGATTGGAAAGGTGATTTGTCTCCAAAAAATTTCAAAAATTAAATGGCCTTTGAGATAGAAAGAAGATTTCTTATAAAAAATGATAATTGGAAAGAATTCATAAATAAAAAAGTTTATATTGAACAAGGATATTTTTCAAAAAGTTTAGATGGTTGGATTATTAGAGTAAGACTTATAGGCAAAAACTCTAAAATTACACTTAAAAAACATATCAAGGGTTTTACCAACTTTGAATTTGAATACTCCATTCCACGGAGCGATGCTGAAATAATTATGTCAAATCTTTCAAGTACAATTAAAAAAGAAAGATTCTTTTTGGAAGTTGAAAAAAAATCTTGGATTATAGATTGCTTTAAAGAAAATAATTATCCACTTGAAATTGCAGAAATTGAACTTTCCAATGAAGAGGAAGATTTATTTCTTCCATCTTTCATTTCAAAAGAAATTACTGGGCTGACTCATTACTCCAATTTCAGTCTCGCCAACAACCCTTTTTCAGAATGGAAAGAAGACTAATTAACAATCTTCAAAAGTAACTAGTCAAAGGAGTCACTCATCCTTTATATTTTCTTTATATTTAAGCAAAGTTTTTATTTTCTTCAGATGTATGGTCTTTACGACAAGGAAGGAATATTGCGATTTGTTGATTCAGACAAAGATGCATGTATTGCATATGCTGAACTCTTCGAATTAGGTTCTACAAATTATTGTTTAATGGACTTGGCTAATGATACCAAAAAAGTAAAAGGTAAGACTAATCTTGATCAGAATCTGGGAGTGAACAACAATTAAATCCATCTCTACAAATCTTTCCATTATCCATTGCCCAATTCAAAAGTGCTACTCTGTTTTTAGAACCAGTTTTTGTAAACATATTACTTACATGATTATCTACAGTTCTCTTACTAATAGTTAGTTTTACTGCAATTTCTTGATTTGTAAGCCCATCAGCTACGAGATCAATGATTTCCATCTCTCTTGATGAGAGACCCATCATATCAATGTTGTTTACTTCTTCTTCAACCATTTGCATTTAAACAGTTCCTTTTTTATATTAATTAAGTTTAGCAATCTCAGTACACTTGTTAACTAAGTAGGAAACAAAAGCAATTGAAATCAAAACTTCAGGAGACTTTAGAAAAAAAATCTAAAGTAATAACAGCAGAGTTAATGCCGCCCAGAGGTGGAGACCCCATAAGATCTCTTAAGATAGCACAACTTTTGAAAGATAAGGTACATGCTGTTAACATTACCGACGGAAGCAGAGCTGTAATGAGAATGTGCAGCTTGGCAATGTCCAAACTATTACTAGAAAATGGAATTGAACCAGTAATGCAAATTTCTTGCAGAGATCGTAATAAAATAGCTTTACAATCTGACATTCTGGGAGCAAATGCTTTAGGAATCAGGAACATTTTATGCATTACCGGAGATTCTGTTAAGGCTGGGGATCAACAAGATGCAAAAGCAGTTCATGAATTTGAATCAGTAAGGTTACTTCAACAAATTCAGGCCTTCAATAAAGGAATTGATCCTACTTTAGGTGACCTTTCCGATAAAAAAACATTTATTTTTTCAGGCGCAGCAGCTGATCCTAATTGCAAAAATAAAAGAAGTTTAGAAAAAAGAATAAGAAGGAAAAAAGAGGCTGGAGCTGGATTTATACAAACACAAATGGTTATGGAAAAAGAAAATTTGATAGAATTTTGTGAAACAATTAGCAATCCTCTTGAAATTCCTGTTATTGCAGGTGTATTTCTATTAAAGTCTTACAAAAATGCTCTTTTCATAAACAAATACGTTCCAGGTGCATGCATTCCTGAAAATATCTTAAATCGTCTTAAAGAAGCTAAAGACCCTTTAAAGGAAGGTATTCAAATTGCAGCTGAGCAAGCTCATGATTTTTTTAATATTGCAAGCGGTGTTCATCTAATGGCAGTCAAGTTAGAGCATTTAATTCCTGAAATACTTGAAAAAGCTGATATTAGTCTGGAATATTAATCAAATCAGTACCCAATAATTCTGCCATTGCTTTCTGCTGAGGCGATGGCTCAGTTAAATCAGATCTTCTTGAATCTGCTATTAACCAATCTAAAGATGCATCTTGCAAATCAAAATGATCTCCATTTTTCCCGACACAATATTTACCAAACACTAATTTATCCATAAGTCTTACACCTTTACCAATTTTAGAATAATCAAAAATAATTGAGTTATCTATAGTTGCTCCCTCGCAAATGCAACAACTTGGTCCAATCATGGAAGGGCCAATAATAGTTGCTCCATCTTCGATCCTAGTCATGCCTCCTATATAAACCGGCCCGGTAATATTAACCTTTTCCCAGTTAACCGCTACATTCAAACCGGTAAAAACTCCTGGTTTTATTTCCTTACCTGGAATTTGTACTTGTCTTACCTTACCTTGCAATACATTTCTAATAGCACTCCAATAATCAGGAACTTTTCCAATATCTACCCATTCAAAATCCATTGGTAATGCAAAAAATGGTAAATCCATTTCAACAAGTTTAGGGAATAGATCAGCTCCTATATCAAATTTCTTTGCTGAAGGTATGTAGTTAAAAATTTCGGGTTCGAAAAGATAAATTCCTGTATTTATAGAGTCACTTAAAGCTTGATCAACTGTTGGCTTTTCCTGAAAAGCCTTTATTCGACCATTTTCATCAGAAACTACCACACCGTAACTTGATACTTGATCTTTAGTTACCTTCTTTGTTATTAAGCTCGCTATAGCTCCTTTCTGCTTATGTTTTTTAACAGCTTGAGTTAAATCTAAATCAACTAAAGCATCACCACATAAAACAACAAAAGTTTCATCAAAGAAATTTTGAAAATCCTGAATTTTTTTTAATCCTCCTGCGGAACCCAAAGCATCACCTATTAATTCTCCATCTTCAATTCTTCCTTCAAAACTATAAGCAATTTCTACTCCAAATCTTTGCCCATCCCTAAAATAATTTTCAATTTCTTCAGCCAGATGAGAAACATTTACCATTATTTCCTTAAAGTTATGTTCTCTTAAAAGTTCCAAGAGAAACTCCATAACAGGTTTTTGCAAAATCGGTATCATGGGTTTCGGAATAACATGCGTAATAGGCTGAACACGTGTGCCTTTACCTGCCGCAAGTATCATTGCCTTCATTAATTCAAACCTCTTTTAAAAGATTATACGTTATTGCTAATAAGCTCCTAAACAACAGAAGGATAGGCCTTGGGCACCTCAAGATTATCAATAGGCAATTGAGCTAAACCTCCATCGGGAATAATTCTTTTTATTTGAATTGGGCCATATAATGATTTAATTTGTTTAATTTCAATTTTGTTTTCAGATGATAAAAATAACAAGGCCCAAAAAACACCCAAACGATCTCTATCTAAATCATTTTTCACAACAGTTTGCCATTTCTCAACTAGATATTCAAAATCTGTCCACTGTAATGCTTTTTCCCATCCATCAATAAATTTACCTAATGCTTTAGTGGTTTCTGGTAGTTTCTCACGATGGGCTAATGATTTCACATGAGAAATTAAAGCTTTATCTGAATATTTTTTATGTCTTTTTCTCTTCATTAGTAGAAGGTCTTGGGTTTCTATAACTTCAGCAATTGACTCTAACTGACTTACAAGTTCTCCCAGAGTTGTTGTACGTTTGAGAATTGGTTGTGCTATTGATCTTCTCCTTAGATATTTTTCAGGATATTTTGGTATATCAAATTCTTGATCAATCCAATCTTGATCATCCAAGTCAAAATCATTTTCAAACTCGGAAGAATTTTCTTTAAAAACATCAGATTCCAAAACTTGAGCTTTTAAATTAACTAGTACGGAAGCCGCAAAAAAAGCTTCACTTGTCTCAGATAAATCCTTTTGATAGGAACTTTTACTATTTGTTTTGCTTCCTAAAGATTGTGAATATTGCTCTAAAAAACTATCAATTACACTTATTACATCAATATCCCATGGATCAAGATCACCTTTGCCTGCAGCGTCTTGAAGAAACTTAATCAACAATCTAGGTCCTAATTGTTGTCTATTAATAGAGTTGTAGTTAGATATTTTTAAATAGGTAATAACTATTCATAAGATATACCCTTAATTATTTAATGCCAAACAATATTGCATTAATTTTAAAAATTATATAGCTGGAGCTTTTAGGATCTCATTTGTTTTAGTTCCTGAAAAAATATTTGTTTTCACAGTATTTTTAACTGCAGTTAAATCTCGATCGACCAAATTATTGATAGATGCAATATAACTTTCAGTAACTAATCTTGGGTACAAACCTATTCCAATAATAGGTAAAAGTAAACAAGCAATAATATAAACTTCCCTTGGCTCTGCATCTATTAGTTTTCGTTCTTCGATTAATTTAGGATTTTCTTTACCGAAGAAAATTTCTCGTAACATTGAAAGAAGATAAATAGGAGTAAGTATTACACCGATAGCTGCTAAAGAGGCCATCACCACCCTAAAAGGAAGTGTATACACTTCATCAGTGACAAATCCTGTAAATACCATCAATTCGGAAACAAATCCACTCATACCAGGCAAAGCAAGGGAAGCTAAGGAGCAAGCAGTCCATAGGGCAAACATGATTCTCATTTTTTGTCCTACACCACTCATTTCATCAAGTTTAAGAGTCTTTGTTCTGTCATAGGTAGCACCAACAAGAAAAAATAAACTTGCACCGATTAATCCATGACTAACCATTTGAAGCATGGCTCCGCTTGTTCCAAGGCTACTGAAACTTCCTATTCCAATAAGAACAAAACCCATATGGCTTATCGAACTGTATGCGATTTTTCTTTTAAGATTTCTTTGAGCAAAAGAAGTTAATGCAGCATAAATTATATTGACAACCCCTAGAACTATTAATAATGGGGCAAATTGAGCATGAGCAACAGGTAATAATTGTGCATTAAATCTTAAAAGAGCATATCCTCCCATCTTTAATAAAATTCCTGCTAGAAGCATATGAACAGGAGCTGTAGCTTCTCCATGAGCATCTGGAAGCCAAGTATGAAGAGGTACTATTGGGAGTTTCACTCCAAATGCAATTAAAAGCCCTACATAACATAATATTTGGAATTTTTGACTAAAATCTTGAGCTGCCAAGTGAGAAAACTCAAAATTAGGAATTTCTGTACCATAGAAACCCATTGCTAAAGCTGCCAGAAGAATGAAGATAGAACTGCCAGCTGTATAAATAATGAATTTTGTTGCTGCATATTGTCGATTTTTGCCACCCCATATAGCCAGTAATAAATAAACAGGAATTAACTCAAGTTCCCAAGTGAGAAAGAATAAAAGCATATCTTGAACTGCAAATACGGCTATTTGTCCGCCATCCATCACCAATATCAAAAAGAAAAATAACTTTGGTTTGAACTTTACAGGCCATGCAGCTAGAACTGCTAAAGCAGTTATAAAACTAGTTAATAATATTAATGGCATTGACATGCCATCAGCACCAACAGACCAGGTAAGACCTAAATCAGGTAGCCAACTAATATTTTCTTTAAGTTGAACATTTTCGTTATTAATATCAAAACCATTAATGTATGAACCTACAGTTATTAAAAAAGTTATTAATGCAATTGATAATGCAAACCATCTAACCTCTTTCCCATCTCCTTTATCTGGGAAAAAAGGTATCACAAACGCACTAGCAATTGGGAATAAAATTGAAACAGATAGCCAAGGGAAATTAGACAATCCAGCTCCCAAAGTTCCCAACATTTGTGTCGCAAAATGTGTATAAAAATAGGTACTCAATTTAATAAGAAATTTATCTTAAATAAAGTCTAGAAATTTTCTGTATTTTTTCACCCCAATGGACAGTGAAGACACACAATTGTAATTAAGAAACTTGAGGAGATTGAATACCAAATATGGCAACTAGTAGAATTACTCCTCCAAAAACAATAAGGGCGTAGAATTGAGCCCTACCAGTCTCAAAATATTTTAAACCTTCTCCACTACCTAAAGTTACAAGTCCAGTAAGATTTACCACGCCATCTACAACCTTAGAATCAACCTCTAAGACTTCTTTAGCAAGTTTTCTACTACCCTTAACAAAAAGTTTTTCATTAATATCATCTAGATACCATTTATTGGATAAAAATCTGTTGATACTAGGAAACTTCTCGGCAAATAAAACTGATAAATTAATTTTTTTCACAAAATATGCTTGATAAGCAATAATGATTCCAGCTGATGCAATAAGAACTGAAGCTATCGCTAAAGGCAAAAATTCTTTTAATTCAAAAGCTTTTGCAGCAGTCTCTGCTTCTTCAGGATCTAGTAAATTTGCAATTTTGCTATCCCATGGAAGTCCCATAAAACCGATAATTACAGACGGTACAGCTAGAAATACCAAGGGAAATGTCATTGACCAGGGTGACTCATGAATAGAGCCATGTTCTTCATGCTCTTCTTCATTTTCTTCATCTATGTTTGTTTTAGAGGCTATTAGAAGCTCTTTTTGCAATTGTTTATTCTCCCCTCTGAAATCTCCTTCAAATGTCAAGAAATAAAGCCTAAACATATAAAAAGCAGTCATACCAGCTGTTAGAAGTCCTATAAACCAAAAAGCTGGAAATGATATAAAAGCATTTCCGAGTATCTCATCTTTACTCCAAAAACCTGCCAATGGTGGAATACCACTAATTGCTACGCAACCTATTAAAAATGTTGTTGATGTATATGGCATTTTTTTTCTTAAACCACCCATTAATCTCATATCTTGAGCTAATACAGGCTGATGGCCAACTACTTCTTCCATAGCATGTATTACAGAACCAGATCCCAAAAATAGCATTGCTTTAAAGCAAGCATGAGTCACTAAATGAAAAATTCCTGCTACTGGCGCTCCACAACCCATTGCAAGCATCATATACCCAAGCTGAGACACTGTGCTGTAAGCTAAACCTTTTTTTAAATCCATTTGGGTCAAAGCTATAGAGGCTCCTAAAAAACAAGTAATGGTGCCTACTAAAGCAATAATGAACTGAATAGAGGGGAATATTGAGTACAAAGGTTGGAGTCTGGCTACAAGAAATATTCCTGCAGCAACCATTGTTGCGGCATGGATAAGTGCAGAAATGGGTGTCGGGCCTTCCATCGCATCAGGCAACCACACATGAAGAGGAAACTGAGCAGATTTTGCCATTGGCCCTAAAAAAACTAAAAAACAAAGCAGTAAAGCAGCCCAAATAGGTATTGAATTGTCAGATATTGATTGAGAAATTCCAGTGGCTATTTCATTAAAATCAAAACTATTTGTTGCCCAAAATAGGCCAAGAATTCCTAGTAATAATCCAAAGTCTCCCACTCTATTAACAACAAATGCTTTTTGTGCAGCGTGGGCAGCGCCATCCCTTTCATACCAAAAACCAACCAACAAGTAAGAACACATCCCAACTAATTCCCAAAAAACATAAATTTCTAATAAATTCGGACTAACTATTAATCCCATCATTGAACTACTAAATAATGCTAAATATGTAAAAAATCTGACATAACCTTTGTCATGCGCCATATAACCATGAGAGTAGATCATTACAAGCAAAGTTATAGTCGTTACAAGAGCAAGCATTACACTCCCCAAAGGATCAAGGACAAAACCCATCGGGATTGTAAAATCCCCAGCACTAGCCCATACAAATAATTTTTCTACAGATTGATAACCATTAATTTGTTCAACAAGAGCTTTGTAACTAATTACCGCAGAAATGCCAACAAACGAAATAAGACCTACAGAAACAATTTCTCTGGAATTATTAATTTTCTTGTTAATACTTATTAGGCCTAAACCAGAAAGCACTGCTCCAATAAGTGGGAAAACAGGAATTAACCAGGCAATTTCTGAAGCTTGAGGCATGTTCTAAAAAACTTATAGTTTGATTTTAAACTGTCAATTGAAAAATTCCGACAAAAATGATGAATTAAATGTTTTAACGGCAATATTTATATACTGATGTGACCACCAAAGCACTCCTATTGCAATCAATATGCCAAGTTGAGATAACTTTAAAAATTCTTTAATTTTAAATTCTTGCCTTCCTTCCAGTATTGCCATAAAAGGGATTATAGAAGTACTTTTTCTAAACTTTTCAAACTCTTCTCCAAATCTATTTGCTAATCTCTTATCCCCATGCCAGATTGCAAAAAGATGATGCAAAACTAAGCCAATAGAAGTTACTAATGTGAATGAAGTACCAATCCATAGAGTATGAGCAAAACACCAAATTATCTGACCAAATGCTTGTGGATGTCTCGTGATTCGCATTATCCCAGTTCCATAGATTCGTACTTTAGGTTTTAAAACCGAAGGAATTTCTAGCAAATTGTAAGTAGCGGGATATAAAAATAAAAAACTTATTGCAGTTAAGAACCAAACGACTATAAAAACAAAATTATTGCCCTGTAAATTCCATAATCTGATTCCGTCATATCTATGAGCCAAAAAATAACTAATCAAGATAATTGCAGATGGCAAACTAAAAAAAACAAAACATAATCGCCATAATCTCGGACCCATAATAGATTCTGCTTTGATTCTTAAAGCAGCTCCACCACTATGAATTACCGCAAAAATCAAAATCAAAAATAAGATGATTAGGGAAGTTTTATGAGTCTCCATATATTTAAATTGTTCAAATAATTTTTGTTCTTAACAAGAATGCTCCTAAGCATTAGAATTATAAGAAATTGTAGGCATAATAGATGCCAGAATTACCTTTTACACTCGACCAATTAAGAATATTAAAAGCTATAGCAGCTCAAGGAAGTTTTAAAAAAGCTGCAGATCTTTTATATGTAACCCAACCTGCAGTGAGTTTACAAATACAAAATTTAGAAAAACAACTTGAAATTACAATTTTCGATAGGGGTGGTAGAAAAGCTCTTTTAACTGAAGCAGGAAGATTACTACTTGAATATTGTGAACGAATTTTGAATCAATGCGACGAAGCTTGCAAAGCTATTGAAGATTTAAATAGCTTAAAAGGTGGAACTCTTGTCATTGGAGCGAGCCAAACAACGGGTACCTATTTAATGCCGAGAATGATAGGACTTTTTAGACAAAGATATCCTGATGTATCTGTTCAACTTCAAGTTCATAGCACCAGAAGAACTGGCTGGAGTGTAGCCAACGGACAAATTGACTTAGCCATTATTGGAGGACAATTACCTGGTGATTTAGAAAACTTGTTGCAAGTAATTCCATATGCAACAGATGAGTTAGCACTAGTTTTACCCTCTACACACCCACTCTCAAACAAAAAAGAACTTTTAAAAGAAGACTTATACAAATTAAATTTTGTAAAATTAGATTCTCAATCTACGACAAGAAAAGTTGTTGACAAACTTCTGCAAGATTCTGGACTTGACGTTCAAAGATTAAAAATAGAGATGGAACTTAACTCTCTTGAAGCTATCAAAAATGCAGTTCAATCAGGACTAGGTGCCTCGTTTTTGCCGGTTGTTTCCATCGAAAGAGAACTTGCTGCTGGAACAATCCATAAAGCATTTGTTGCTGACTTAGAGGTTAAAAGAGAACTTAAATTGATTACTAATCCATCAAGATACACCTCAAGAGCATCAGAAGTATTCAAGAAAAATATTCTGCCTCAATTCGCTAGTTCAGAAAGCCCTTTAAAGCAAATGTTAATTTGATTAGAACTGAACTGCTTCTTTATTAATACCTACTCCTCCATCTTCTGCTTGTCCATCTCCTTTGATTATAAACTTATTTTCATTGACATCAGTTTGATAAACGCACTTTACTATGGGTTTATCTCGAATAGATCCAATATAAGCAAAAGTATTCATTCTTTGTTTGCATTCTCTTACATCTTCATTACTAATCGCTCCTTGTTTTTGTAACACTGTCCAATTTTCTCTTCTTATTACACAACCTGGCTGGAGAGCTGGTTGCGTTACAAAACTAGTGGATGGATTTAAAGTTGTATACATTTCAACATCAATAACAAAGGCGCTTGCACCCCATTGTCTGCAAAATTCAGGGTCTGGAACAGCCATATCTAATTGTTGTTGACTAGCTATATTCCCCTGTCCTCCATCAGTTGTGCTTGTAATCGCGCTCCCAATACCAACTCCTAGAATTAATACTCCCGCAAGAACAGCAATGGTTCCTGTATTAAAGTTGATCTTTTGTTCAGAAGAAGCAGGCAATCTATTACTTCTTTGACGATACGAATCCATGTCCCTTGGATTTGGAGGATAATAACTTCTATTTGAGCCTCTTCTTGGCCCTCTATTTGATGGTGGTCTATTCACAGAACTTCATTAGTCTTTGGTAAACCCATCGAATAATTCATTACTCTACAATCAGGGTTATAACTGAGCTGACCATTTTGAAGCAAAAATTTAATTAAACCTTCGATTTCTGATCCTATTTTTCGAAGTTCATAATCATCTAAATCCTTCCCTGCTCTATCTTTTATTAATTCATTGAATTTTTTATTTATTCTGTTTAGAGAATCTTCGTTCCAAATAAATTCGTTATCGGGATCTAAATCAAGAGTTAGTTTATTGGGATGAAACTTTAATTCTTCATCTACTACTTCCGCAGTAAAAATTCTTACATGCCTAGTAGTTGATTTTAAAAGCATTTTTTCCATAATTTTACGAAATAATCAACGAAAAAAACTAATATGTTCTAACTTTAATGTAGCTTATTAGTAAGTGTTAATTTATTTCTTGATTTAATAATGCGTGTTGTAATTGCTGGTGCTGGTTTAGCAGGTTTATCTTGCGCTAAATATTTAGTCGATAATGGTCACATTCCTATTGTACTTGAAGCCAGAGATGTTTTAGGTGGGAAAGTTGCCGCATGGAAAGATGAAGATGGAGATTGGTATGAAACTGGGTTACATATATTTTTTGGTGCTTATCCTAATATGTTGCAGCTTTTCAAGGAATTGGATATTGAAGATAGACTCCAATGGAAAAGTCATTCAATGATTTTTAATCAGCCATCAGAGCCTGGAACTTACAGTAGATTTGACTTTCCCGATATACCTGCTCCAGTTAATGGAGTATCAGCAATACTAAGCAATAATGATATGCTTTCATGGAATGAAAAGATTCTATTTGGATTAGGTTTAGTGCCTGCAATGCTGAGAGGCCAAAAGTACTTAGACAAATGTGATTCCAAATCATGGACAGATTGGCTAAAAGAGCACAATATACCCGAAAGAGTTAATGATGAAGTTTTTATAGCGATGAGTAAAGCTCTTAATTTTATTGGACCAGATGAAATATCATCTACAGTTCTATTAACAGCATTAAACAGATTTCTACAAGAAAAAAATGGTTCAAAAATGGCATTCCTTGACGGAGCTCCTCCAGAAAGACTATGCCAGCCAATGGTTGATTATATTACTGCTCGTGGTGGCGAAGTTCACATGAATAGTCCATTAAGACAAATCAACCTTAACGAGGACAGCACTGTTCAAAGTTTTACTGTTGCTTCTTTAGATAAAAACGAAAAGAAAGAACTAACGGCTGATGCTTATGTAAGTGCAATGCCTGTAGATCTCTTTAAATTAATGATCCCTAAACAATGGAAAGGGTTAGATGCATTTTCTAAATTAGATGGTCTAAATGGTGTGCCAGTCATTAATATCCATTTATGGTTTGACAAAAAATTAACAGATATTGATCATTTATTATTCAGCAGATCACCTCTCCTCAGTGTTTACGCAGATATGAGTATCACCTGCAAGGAATATGAAGATCCAAATAGATCAATGCTTGAATTGGTTTTTGCACCAGCAAAAGATTGGATAAATAGGAGTGATCAAGATATTGTTGATGCAACTATGGAGGAACTCAAAAAATTATTCCCAACGCATTTCATAGGTGATAATAAGACTCAATTAAGAAAATATAAAGTAGTTAAGACTCCAAGATCTGTTTATAAGGCAGTTCCAGGATGTCAAGAGTTCAGACCTAGTCAAAAATCTCCTATAAAAAACTTCTTCTTAGCAGGTGACTATACTATGCAAAAATATTTAGCATCTATGGAAGGAGCTGTTTTAAGTGGTAAATTATGCGCGGAATCGATTAATGAGGAGTACTCCAAAACTCCTCAAAATGTTTCATAAAACATTAAATAATTCCTAAATACAATCAAAACTTTTTGAAAAATTCATTTTCTCAACTTGATCAAGCATACGAGGTATGCCGCAAAGAAACTCAACAATGGGCTAAAACCTTTTACTTGGGAACGCTTTTACTACCAGTAGAAAAGAGAAAAGCTATTTGGGCTATTTATGTATGGTGCAGAAGAACAGATGAAATAATGGATAGCATAGAAGCTGCAAAAAAATCAAAAGATGAACTTTCAGATAATTTAGATGAATGGGAAGAAAATACAAAGAATGTTTTTAAAGGCAATATTAAATCCGAACTAGATTCAGTTTTATTAGATACAATCGAAAAATATCCACAAAGTATTCAACCTTACCTAGATATGATAGAAGGTCAGAGGATGGATCTTAATAAGTTTAGATACAAAGATTTTGATGAATTAAAACTCTATTGTTATAGGGTGGCAGGCACTGTTGGTTTAATGACTCAGAATGTCATGGGTATTGATAGCGCTTATACATCTGCACCATGGAGCGCCACCCCTGATCCCTCAGAAGCAGCTATAGCTTTAGGGATAGCAAATCAATTGACAAATATTTTAAGAGATGTTGGAGAGGATAGAGAAAGAGGCAGAATTTATCTCCCACAAGCTGATATTGAAAAATTTAATTATTCTGAAGAAAAACTATTAAAAGGAGAAATAAACAATCAATGGAAAGCTCTGATGAAGTATCAATTGACCAGAGCAAGGGATTGGTTTCAAAAATCTGAAGATGGGATCAAGTGGCTCTCGTCTGACGCAAGATGGCCAGTTTGGACATCGTTACGTCTTTACAGAGGAATATTAGATTCAATTGAAAGATTAGACTATGATGTCTTTAATAATAGAGCTTTTGTAAAAAATTCAGTTAAAGCCTTTGAATTGCCAATATCTTTTTTAATTTCTCGAATTAAATAACTAGGCAGGTGTTTTCTGGTTGGCTAACAAATCTTTTAGTTTAGATAGTTCTCCAGCCCATCTTGGATCAGGTGCTTGGAGATTAGGGGCGTCACTATGGACAATTTTCTTAAAATCTTTTCTTTTTGTATTTTTATTAAAGTTTCCACTATTTTTTTTGTTCGAAGCAGAATCTTTCTTTTCTGATAGCTCTACTCTTATCTTGGAACCATTAAATTCAAAACCGTTTAATTTTTGAATAAGCAAATTAGCATTCTCTTCATTATTTGTTGTCGCAAAACCAAACCCTCTGCATTCCTTAGTTTCCTTATCTAAAACTGCTTTAAATCTAATTGAATCAGAAACTGATTTTAAAAGCTTATCAAATTCTTTTGGATTAAATCCTTGTGGTAAATTGCCAATGTAAATGCGAATACTCATAAATTTTTTAAAATGATTTTTGAAGTCTGAACTTCTAGACAAAACTAAGCTATGTGTATTTAATCACATTTTGGCGCATTTTGTTGAATCCATTGCTTTGCTGTATAAATAGCTTCATCAAAATTATTCAATCTTTTGTAAGCCAGCTCAATTGAAAGAAACTTTAAAAGCTTACCTAAGATGGGCCCATCATCTATATTTAGATATTTTTTGATTAAATCACCATTAAGTAAATTAGAGGGATGAAATAATTTATCATCCTTGTCACGCCATCTATTTAGCCAAGCGATACGTAAATTCTGAGGTAAATAAAAAATAAAAGATGGAAGAAACATTTCTAAATCCTGATGTAATTCAAATCTTTCTAATTCATTGAACTCAGCTATATCTTTTTCCTTCAAAAAAAAGTGCCATTTTCGCATCAACTTAGTTTTAGAAATTTCAGCTTTACTAAATTTAAGTTTTTCTAGAGATACAACATCTAGAATTTGGGAAATAAAAAATAATGGTAAAAATTTCTCTTTTTCTTCCTGATTAAGTTCTGCAAAATTAATTTTGTTTAAATCCAAAAAAAAAGAATCTTTATATAAATTATCAGTACCAAATATATTTAATTTTCTTGTCAAAATCACAGCATCAAGAGCGTTTGTGCCATTTACTATTCTCTGTATTTCATAATTAATTCTCTCTTTAGCAACAAGATATAATTTCTCTTTATTTTTTTTAATAAAAGAAATTAAATTTGGATCAATTCTAAAATTCAATTCAGAAACAAATCGAAAGCATCTTAATATTCTTAAAGGGTCATTTAGTAAATTCACTTCTGAATGCGTTTTAAGCAAAGAAATTTGTAGATCTTTTAAGCCATTTAATGGATCAAACAAACACTTTTTATCAAATAAAAAAGCAATTGAATTAATTGAAAAGTCTCTAGATCTCAAATCTCCTTTGATCGTTGATGAAACCTGATTAGCAATATCAATACAAATATGGTTAAGGATAATTCTTACAACTTCTCTTTTTTTATCTAAAATTATCAACTTAGATTCAATATTATCTGAAATCTCTTTACCAATTTCAATTGCATTTACAGGTACTACGATATCAACATCTATTTCTTTAGTTACTCTTCCCAAAATAGTATCCCTTATGTAACCACCAACCAAATATGAACCTTTAGGTAAAAAAGATAAAATAGAAGTCCAATTATGAATTTTTATGCTTCTTTCTATTTCATGAATTATTAGTGTATGATCAGTGAGAATGTTACTTTTCATTTTTATTTTTTAATTATGTGCATATGCATCAACTGTAAATGGGTTGATAGATGTATCACTTATCATGATGTTGAGAACAATCATGATGTTGATAATATTTGTGATGTACCTGATTTTAAAGCAAAAAACCCATTCATTCATGTCAATATCGTTAAAAATAATAATGGTGATTACAAAACTGATTGGGATGTTCAATCTTGTGACAGTTTTACAAACGAATTTGGTAAATGGTCTAAATGTAATCCAGGTATGGAATTACCTGTTTAAAGGTAATAGATGAAACCTAATCACGAGCAAAGACAAAATTACAATACATTAGCAATTCACAGCACAGATAATTCTTTTGGCTTTGGATATCGAAAAAACAATAACCTTGAAGCTGACGAATTTTTTATAAAGAAATTCGATAATGATTTATGCAATAACTTAATTAATGATTTCAACAAATTTATTTCCAAAGAAAATTTAGAAAAAGTCAATGAAATATCTGTCAGCATAGGGCCAGCAAATTTTAATGCTTCGAGACTTATTGTAGTTTTAGCAAGAACCATCTCTCAACAAATAAATTGTCCTTTAAACGGTTTTAGTTCATTTGAAATAATGGCAAAAAGAATTGCATCAAAAAATAATATCTTTACAAACAAAAATTCATTCTGGATTTACAAAAAATTAAAACGTAAGGGATTCATTGCAGGTAAGTATGAAATTGGTCATAAAGAACCAAAAAGCGCTGATCTAGTTATTCGAGAAACCGTTTTACCAAAAGTTATTCAAGATTTTGGGAGAAAAGAACTTTTTTTTGAGGCTAATTATGAAGATAAATTAGATTTAAAAGAACTTTTAGATTTATCAAATAAAAATTTTTTAAATGCAAATATAAATTCATGGCAAAAAGTTTTACCTCTTTACCCTATTTCTCCAATTAACTAAATTTTCATCCAATCAAATTATTGATGTTTTCTTGAAGTTGCAAAGTTACAGAATTTAGATCATCTCTTGATGAACTTTTAGGTGGTTGAAGAGGCTTACCAACTTTAATAACTATTTTTGAAAATAAAGGAATACAGAATTTGAATCTTATAAGTCTGTGTGAATTAACTATTGAAACAGGTAATAACAATTTTTGATTTTTAAAGGCTAATAATGCAGCGCCTTGTTTTGGTTTATTAACACGTCCATTTTTTTGACGAGTGCCATCAATAAAAATTCCAATACAATTATCATTTGATAATTTATTACATGCTGTTTTAATTGTATTTTTATCAGCAATCCCCCTTTTTACAGGATACGCACCACAAGCTCTGATAATAAAGCCAAGAAAAGGTATTTTAAAAAGCTCTGCCTTGGCCATAAAAGATATATTACGTCCAAGGGCATGGCCTAACAAAGGAGGATCGAGTAAAGAACCATGGTTAGAAACCATTATAAAAGATTCTTTTTGCGGAATATTATCTCTACCTATTAAATGACCTTTAAAGACAAATTTATAAATAGGTAAAACAAAAAGTTTGCTAACTAATTCATAGATTAATTTTTGAATAAAATCGTTTTTCATACGAATTAATAAGATATTTGATCAGAAGATGAAACTTGAGAAATTTTTACATCTTTCAAATGTCTTTTTCCTAAACCACTTAACACATTTGAGGGACCTATTTCGACAATATGAAGATCGTTATCTTTTGCCATTAAATCCATAGTTTCGCGCCACCTCACCCCATTACACATTTGCTTTTCTAATCTAATTTTAAGCTCTTCTGGATCACTACAAAGCGAAGGTTCATAATTACTTATTACTGGGAAAGAAGGATTATTAAATTTAATCCGTTTTAAATACTCAGAAAATTTTGCAGAAGGTTCGTTCATAAATGGTGAATGAAATGCACCTGAAACATTTAATTTCAGGAATCTTTTACAAGAAATTTCTCGCGATAAATTATCTAATGCTTCACTAGTTCCCGATAAAACAACTTGGGAAGAACTATTGTCATTGGCAACTACAACATCGTCAATTTTCTGTACTAATAATTCAAGTTGATTTCTATCAAAACCAATTACAGCTGCCATAGATCCTTGCCCAGCATTGACCATTAACTGAGATCTTTCTTTTATCAGTGATATACAATCTTCGAATGAAAAAACATCCGCACAATATAGTGCAGTAATTTCTCCTAAACTATGCCCAGCAACATAAGTCGGTTTAAAACCATTATCCTTAAGGGCATCTAATAAAATCGATTCAACTAAAAAAAGACAAATTTGAGTATTTCTTGTGTTATTTAAATCACTAAGAGGATTTTTTGGTTCAGCATTCAACTCACAAATTTCAAATAAATTTCTCTCAAATATCTCAGAAGCATAACGAAACCTCTCCTTTGTGTTTGGCAAATTTTCAATTTGTTTTACCATTCCAAGTTTTTGCGAACCCTGTCCAGGGAATACCCATGCAACTGTCATAACTTTCCTTTTTTGTTTTTAACCCCATTTAATAAGGGCTGCACCCCAACTTAGCCCAGCACCAAAACCACTTGTGGCAATAATATCATTTTGTTTAATTCTATTATTTTTAATTGCCTCATCCATCATTAGTGGAATTGTTGCTGCTGAAGTATTACCATATTTTTCTAAATTACTGAGTATTTTTTCTCTAGGAATTTTTAACCTATCTCCTACAGAATCTAATATTCTTTGATTAGCTTGGTGCAATACAAGCCAATCAACTTTATCAGAACTATAGTTAGTTTCCTTAAACAACTTTTCAAGAATTATTGGAACTTCTCTAACGGCAAATTTATAAACTTCCTGACCATTCATTTGAATTGAAGAAAAGCCTCCCATTAAAAAATCAATATTATCAATTATTGAGTTCTGATCATTTTTTGATGGAAGGTTCAGAAAAGAACCCCTTCCTCCATCCGTTCTCATATTAAATCCTATTAAATTATCATATTCACTTGTGGCTTCAATTGCTAATGCACCAGCACCATCTCCAAAGAGAATGCAACTTCTCCTATCATTCCAATCAACAAAGCTCGATAATTGATCTGCTCCTATAACGATAGCCCTTTTATAACTGCCTCCTCTTAAAAATTGTGAGGCTGTAATCAAGGCGAATAAAAAACCACTACATGCCGCAGTTAAATCAAAAGCAACAGCATTATTAGCCCCCAATTTAGATTGAATAGATGGCGCTGAACCAAATAAATCATGCGGTGTAGAAGTAGCTAAGACAATCAAATCAATCGTTTTAAGATCCCAATTAGCCATTTCAATCGCAGTTTTTGCTGCTTTATATCCCATCTCAGTGACATTATCTTCTGAGCTAGAAATTCTTCTCTCAGAAATGCCAGTTCTAGATTTTATCCATTCATCACTTGTATCTACCTTTTGACTAATTTTTTGATTGGTTAGTATTTGTTCAGGCACACAGCTTCCACTTCCTTTAAAAGAGACTCCAATCTGATTAAACTTTATTCCTTCCAAAAGAGTTTTTTAATTACTTATATAAGTCAAACATAAATTCGTCGAAATATGTTTTATGAATTTAAAACTTGAAGCTTTTGAAGTTGATTTAAATTTTCCATCACGTTATGATTTACTGCTGAGTGAGCCAAGCGAAGGGCGCTAACAACTGATAAAGACTTACTGCTCCCATGGCCGATCACACAAATACCGTTTACACCAAGTAATAAGGCACCACCATGTTCAGCATGATCTAACCTTTTCTTTATTCTAATTAGATTACTTTTTAAAAAAGCTGAGCCAACTTTCCCCCGCCTCCCTCTTGGTAGCTCAGATCTCAAAATATCTAATAAAACACCTCCCACAGACTCAAGAAATTTTAATAATATATTTCCTGTAAACCCGTCACAGACGACTACATCGAAACCACCAGAGAGTACATCTCTCCCTTCACAATTTCCTCCAAAATCAAAATTTTTTTCATTAGATAGTAGTTCAAATGTTTTAAGAGATAAATCATTCCCTTTACATTCTTCTTCTCCGATATTTAAAAGGCCAATTCTTGGTTTTTTTACTTGTAAAACATCTTTTGCATAAATATTACCTAGAAGTGCAAACTGATGAAGATAAGAAGGTTTACAATCTGTATTTGCTCCAACATCTAAAACTAATACAGGACGAGTTTGATCCCTCGTCGGAAATAATGCACCGATAGCTGGTCTATCAATTCCTTTCAATCTACCAATTCTAAATATTGCAGAAGCCATCATTGCGCCCGAATTACCAGCTGAATAAACCGCTTGCGCTTTATTATTTCTTACTAAATCCATTGCAACATTAATACTTGCTTTTTTCTTTTTTCTTACTGCTGTAGCTTCTTCATTCATTTCTATAGGATCTCCACTATCAACTAATTCAAGACGATTATTTTCTATTTCTTTTTCAAGTAATTCTACTAAACCAATTTTTTCTGCAGCATTTTTAACCTTTTCAATTTTACCAACAAACTTTATGTTTATCGGAAATCTGCTTATCGCTTCAAGACAACCTTCAAGTATTGGCCCAGGAGCATAATCCCCACCCATACCATCGACTGCAATCCAGATTCTATTAGTTTGAGAATCTTCTGCCTTATCTAAAATATTATCGTTGTTTTGTAATCTTTTTAATGGGTCAAAAACTAAAGGCTGTAATGTATTTTTAGCTATTGAACTCGCATTTGAAACTACACTGCTAGCAGTGTTCACAACAGATTCAGCGCTTGAAACTACATTACCCGCTACATTACCCGCTACATTACTAGCTGTGCTCACAACAGACCCAGCACCAGAAACCACATTACCTGCTACATTACTAGCAGTCACTGCAGAACTAGCAGCAGTATCCACAATTGAAGTAACAGCTGAGTTTCTTTTATACCAAATAACTAATCTTCTGATAGCTCTAGGCTTATTAATTTTATTTATAATATCTCTCCCCATTTATTTACCGTCAAAAGGAGCAATATCAACAATCCTTTGAAAAAGATATCCTGTACCCCTTGCTGTCAAAATCAATTCAGGATTTGCTGGGTCAGCCTCCAGTTTTGATCTTAATCTTGATATGTGAACATCCACTACTCTTGTATCAACATGTCTCTCGGGTGTATATCCCCAAACCTCTTTTAAAATCTCTCCTCTACTAAATGGCTCACCTGACCTACTTACTAAAAGCTCTAACAGACTAAATTCCATTCCAGTTAATCTAATTCTCTCATCACTTTTAAAAACTTGCCTTCGATTTGTATCAATTTTTATATCAGTAACCAAAATTAATCCTGAATTAGGCATTCCAGGAATTTGTTCTTTATCAATTCTTCTTAGAACACACCTTATTCTAGCCTCTAATTCTTTGGGACTAAATGGTTTAACAACATAATCATCGGCCCCTAATTCTAAACCTGTTATCCTGTCTGCAACATCTCCTAATGCCGTTAACATAACAATTGGAACATCAGAATCTTTCCTCAATTCTTGACAAACTCCATAACCATCTAGCTTTGGCATCATGACGTCAAGCACAACTAAATCAGGATCGTAATCTTTAAATAACTTTAGTGCTTCTTTACCATCACTTGCAGTTACAACTTTGTAGCCAATCATGGAGAGACGCGTCTCCAGAATTCTTCTAATACTTGCCTCATCATCTGCGACAAGTATAGTTTCTTTAGTTTGACTAGATAGAGCCATTTGTTTCTATTAGCTAATCAGTAAGAGAATTTATTATTAACCTAATCTAACTTGTAGAGGGGCAATATCCCAAACATTTTACCTCCATTACATCATTAAGAAACTTAATGTCTAGCAAATTATCGACTTTTATTTGTCAGAATTGCGGATCTGAAACTTCTCAATACTTTGGTAGATGCCTTAATTGCAACTCATGGAATTCGATTGTTGAAGAAATAAAAAGTAAGAGATCTAAATATCAAGAAATGAAAGATATAAAAAAAAGTAAAAAATCTATATCATTTAATGAGATTTCATCAAAAAAAATATCAAGATTTACAAGTGGGTTTGGGGAATTTGATCGAGTTCTTGGAGGTGGAATAGTACCTGGATCTATTATTTTACTTGGAGGAGAACCAGGTATAGGTAAAAGCACAATTATTCTTCAAGCAGCAGGAAAAATATCTCTCAATGAAAAAGTTTTATACATAACCGCAGAAGAGTCCTTAGAACAAGTAAAAATTAGATGGGAAAGATTAAATCAAAACAGTATTGATTTAAAAATTTTTGCAGAAACCAATTTATCCTTGATTATTGAAGAGATTAAAAATGTAAATCCAAGTTTTGCAATTATTGATAGTATTCAAGCTATCCATAATCATGAGATGGAAAGTTCGCCAGGATCGGTTTCTCAAGTAAGAGCATGTTCTTCTGAATTGCAAAATCTAGCCAAAGATAACAATATTGCGCTTCTAATAATTGGTCATGTAACCAAAGATGGTGCTTTAGCTGGTCCTAAAACTTTAGAGCATTTAGTTGATACAGTAATAAACTTTGAGGGAGATAATATTTCTTCGCATAGATTACTAAGAAGTATAAAAAATCGGTTTGGATCGACCTTTGAAATTGGAATTTTTGAAATGCTTGAAGAGGGATTAAGAGAGATAAAAAACCCAAGTTCAATTTTTACAAATAAAGAAAATATTTCAGGTGTAACAACTACGATTACGAATGAAGGCACTCGACCATTAGCAGTTGATATACAAGCACTTGTAAATAAAACTTTCTACAGCAACCCAAGACGAACCACAACTGGGATTAGCATTAATAGATTACATCAGATTTTAGCTGTTATTGAAAAACACGTAGGTATAAAATTATCGGAATTTGATTGTTATATAGCTACTGGTGGCGGTTTTGAGATTAATGATCCGTCTTCTGACTTGGGTGTAGCAATATCAATTTTATCAAGTTTGAAAAATATTCCTCCTATGGAAAGTAGCTCATTTATTGGAGAATTGGGTTTGAGTGGTCAAGTTAGAAAATCGAATAACCTTAGAACAAAGATAGAAGAAGCTATAAGACTAGGAATCAAAAATATCGTAGTGCCAAAATTAGAGGAAGAACTAAATAATAATTTTCAAAATTTAATAAATATTAAAGAGATTTCCAATATCAAAGAAGCAGTAGACTATTCTTTATCAGAGTAAAAAATATTAGAGGTACATATCTATTGAACTTCTTCCTGAATTCTTCAACCAATTCTCAATATCTAGATACCCACCTGGATATAATCTCACTGCTTTAGACCAAACTTCAGCAGCTTTATCAAACCAAATATCTCTCTGATCTAAATCACCATTTTGCTCAGCGTATCTTCCCCTTTTTTCATAAATTAAACCTATATTTTTAAGGCATGAAGGCTGTTTAGGATTTTCAACTAATGCTTTTTCATAAGTTTCAATAGACAGATCCTCTTCACCATTACTCATATATATTATTGCCATATTTTTTAAAGTTTCCCCCCTATCAATTTTATTTTCTTCAAGCAGTAAACTCTCTTTGTAATACTCTAATGCTTCAGAATAATCCCCATTATTTTGTGCAGCCAAGCCATCTCTATAATAGATATATGCCTTTTTTTCTTTCTCTGCAATAGGCATAATTTTTACTATGGATTCAGCAATTACAGTAAAGGCTTTATCAATAAAATTGTCTCTGTTTTGATTACTAGGCACTGCTCTAAATCTAATGAATTAATATAGTAATTTAAAAAATAACTATTTAAAAAGTCTATAACATTTATTATTATAGTTAAAAATAAGTTCAAGCATTAATTTGCTTCTATAACTGAAAATATGGAGAGCATTCAATTAAGCATTACAGGAATGAAGTGCGGTGGTTGCGTTAGTACTGTTGAAAAAATATTGAATAATTCTGATGGTATTGTAAATGTTTCTGTCAACTTGCTCACTGAAAGTGCATACTTTGAAATTACCCAGAAACATACAGGAATTGAAACAGTTCTAGAAAATCTAAAAGAGAACGGTTTTCCATCAGAGATTTACATAAATGATTTTTCAAAAAAAATAAATAAAGCAGAATTAGAAAAAAAAAAGAGGTGGAATAATCAATGGAAAAAACTTACTTTTGCCCTAATACTTTTATTATTTTCAGGTTTAGGTCATCTGGCAGAAGGAAGATATATTAACTTTCCAATATTGGGTAATATATTTTTTCACGCTTCATTAGCAACATTAGCTCTATTATTTCCTGGCAGAGGAATAATTATTAATGGCTTTAAATCCTTTATAAGGAACCGTCCGGATATGGATTCTTTAGTAGCTCTTGGAGTAACCAGCGCATATACAACAAGTCTTCTATCCTTGATATTTCCTGCTACTGGTTTTCCTTGTTTTTTTAATGAACCAGTTATGTTGTTAGGTTTTATACTGATTGGGCGTTTCTTAGAAGAAAGAGCAAGATACCAAACTGGTTCATCTATTGGGGAGTTATTAGATCTCCAACCCGAAGTGGCAAATATCTACACAGAAGACAATCAAATAAAGTCAATGAGAGTAAACTCTTTAAGACCTGATCAAGAGATTCAAGTTTTAGCAGGAGACAGAGTTCCTGCTGACTGCATTGTTACTAAAGGAAATTCATACGTTGATGTTTCACATATTACTGGAGAATCCAAACCTATCGAAGTAAAAGAAGGCGATAATCTATCTAGTGGATCTTTAAATCTTAATGCAACTCTTAGGCTTAAAGTACAAAAGGTCGGAGGAGATTCTTCTCTTGCAAAACTAGTAAGTCTTATTGAGTCTGTAAACGCTAGAAAACCTCGCATTCAAAGAATTGCTGATGAAATTGCAGGCAAATTTACTTACTTTGTACTTATTTTCGCGACTTTAACTTTCTTCTTTTGGTGGAAGGGGGCAAGAAATATTTGGCCTGATTTATTAAGTCATAAGCATCAACTTATAACTCACTCAAGCCACACACTACATAGTTCACTTGGTAGTAATGCTGAGAATTTCCTGAGTTTAGCAATTCAATTGTCAATTGCTGTTTTAGTTATAGCTTGTCCTTGTGCGTTAGGTTTAGCCACCCCAACAGTAATAACTGTCGCATCAGGTAAAGCAGCAAAAAAGGGGGTTTTATTCAAAGGGGGGGACAAAATAGAGATGGCCTCAAAAATTAATCACATTATTTTTGATAAGACAGGTACCTTAACTAAAGGTAAGCCTTTTATTGTTGATTATAAGAATAATAATGATCATTCATTTTTATTAAGAGTAGCTGCCAGTTTAGAAAAGGAAAGCAGACATCCAATCGCGGATGCCTTAATCCAAGAAGCAAAAAAACAAAATTTAAGTTTATTTCCAATAAAAAAAATTTTCACCCATTCAGGTAGAGGTATTTCTGGAGAACTTGATTCAATTGATGGACCTATTAATATTGGAAATATTCAATGGCTACAAAGCAAAGGAATAATAATTGATAGTGATGCAAAAAAAGAAATTGAAAATGAAGAGACAAAAACGAACACTATTATTGGAGTAAGTATTAAAGATAAGTTATTAGGCTTTATCTTGTTAGGAGATTTGCTTAGAGATGATTCAATTAAAACAGTTCAAAGTTTGAGAGAAAACAAATTTAAAATTAATATTTTAAGTGGAGATAGAAAACAAACAGTTTTAGCTTTAGCAAAAAAAATTGGTTGTAAAGAAACAGAAGTAAAATGGGATCTTCTTCCTCAAATGAAGCTGAAGACTATAGAAAATTTAAAAATCAATAATAAAGTAGCAATGATTGGTGATGGTATTAATGATGTCCCAGCCTTAGCATCCTCAGACTTAGGAATTGCGGTGGGTTCAGGGACTCAAATAGCTAAGGCGAATGCAGATGTAATATTGATGGGAGATCAACTAAATGGATTAACATACTCATTAAATCTTGCAAAAAAAACTATAAAGAAAATCAAGCAAAATCTAACATGGGCTTTTGGTTACAACTTACTAGCTATACCATTAGCCGCAGGGATTTTATTCCCTAAATACGGTATTCTTCTAACTCCCTCAATAGCAGCATTATTGATGGCTATTAGCTCAATTACAGTTGTAATTAATGCTTTATCTTTGGATTAAATGAAAGGAAAATTTATCGTTATCGAGGGTATTGATGGATGTGGTAAGACTACCCAAATAGATGAACTTTCTAAATGGCTCCCTAATAGTGGTTTAATGAATAAACAGTCTAAATTAATCACAACAAGAGAGCCGGGAGGAAGTCTATTAGGGAAAAAACTTAGAGGTCTGATTCTTGATAATAATGAAAATAACAAGCCTTCATCACTTGCAGAGTTATTGCTTTATTCAGCGGATAGAGCTGAACATGTCTCAAAAATTATTTCACCTGCTTTAAATAATAATGATTGGGTAATTAGTGATAGATTTTCTGATTCCACCTTGGCATATCAAGGTTATGGAAGAAACATCAATCTAGAAATAATTAAAAATATTGAATCAATTGTGTGTCAAGGAGAATATCCTGACCTGACGTTCTTCTTAGAAATTTCTCCAGAAGAAAGTATCTTGAGAAGAAAAAATGAAATTCCAGATAGAATAGAATCTGAAGGTATTAGATTTTTAGAAAAAGTAAACGAAGGCTTCAAACTAATTGCCAAACAAAAAAAATGGAAAGTTATATCTGCCTCACAAAATATTAAAACTATTTCTAATCAAATTCAAGAAACATTAATAAACAAATTTTCTAAAAATGATTAAGGTTAAAAAAAATAATTTCTTCTTAAATGAAGAAGTAAATGAATATCTTAACAGAATAATTAAAAACAAATCATTTACTAATGGTTATATATTTTATGGTGCGGAAGGAGTAGGAAAAAAACAAACTGCTCTTCAATTTATTAAAGAAATTTCCAAAGAATCCAATCTGAGCGGAAATATTGAAGAAAGAATTACCAACAACAACTATCCTGATTTTCTAATTATCGAACCTACCTCTACTTTAGAAGCTAAAAGATCAAAAAGTTCCCATCTTGAAAAAACCACTAAAAGTGGATCTGAGATTATTAAGATTGCACAAATACGTAATATCAAAACTTTTCTTGGTCAAAAATCAATAAACTCAGAAAAAAAAATTGTTTTAATTCTTGATGCACACCTTCTAAATGAAGCTGCCTCAAATTGCCTTTTAAAAACACTTGAAGAACCTAATAATGGCATTTTTATCTTATTAACATCAAAATTAAATCTTCTCTTAGATACAATTATTTCGAGATGTCAATTAGTAAGGTTTCGATCATTTTCTAGTAAACAAATAAAATCTTTATTAAAAGATTGTTTAGATCCTTCTCAATTTAATATTGATACAAAATTCAAACTAGAAGATTTAATAAACTTTTCCAATGGATCTCCAGGCAAATTATTGAAAAATATCGAAATTTTGAATGCATTACCAGATGAAATTACAGATAAATTAAATTCTCCAATAAAAAGTAGTCTAAAAATATTAGAAGTATCTAAATTAATAACTGAAAAATTAGAAATTCATCAACAGATTTGCTTAGTCAATTTAATGCAAATTAAATGGTGGAGAAAAACAAAAAATGTGGATCTAGTTAAAAAACTTGAAAAATTAAAAGTTCACTTAGCAAAAAACATTCAACCTAGATTGGCATGGGAGATTACTTTGTTAAAAATCTCAACAAAGGATGAATAACATTTAATCTATTACTGAATTTATCAAATCAGGATTTCTTGCTTGAATAAAATCTTTTTTGGCAGTTTCGACTTGAGAGCCAACAGGCAACTCAAGACAATAACCAGCTCCATATACAGTTTTAATGTATGAAGGCTTACGTGGATCAGGTTCTAACTTAGTACGCAAGTGTCTAATATGAACTCTTATTGTCTCAATATCATCATCAGGTTCATATCCCCAAACTTCTTTAAGAATTAATGCTGGAGATACAGTTTGACCGTGCCTTTGTAAAAGACAATGTAGTAATTCAAATTCTAGGTGGGTTAATCTTACAGGAGATTCAAACCAGATAGCTTCAAATCTTTCCGGCACTAAAGTAAGAGGACCATAATTTAAAATTTCTTGCTGATTACTAGAATTCAACTGTGCTCTGTTTGTTCTTCTTAATAATGCTTTTATACGAACATGTAATTCTTCTAGATCAAAAGGTTTAGTGATGTAGTCATCAGCACCTGAATTAAAACCAGTAACTTTATCTTTAAGGCCACCCAACGCTGTTATCATCAAAATTGGAATATTTGAGGTTCTTTCATCTCGTCTGAGTCGTTGACATAAAGTTAATCCATCTACGTTTGGTAACATCAAATCTAGAAGTATCAAATCTGGTGAATATTGGAGCGCTAAAGCTTGCCCTCTTATACCATCTTCTGCTTTTTGAACATCAAAACCAGAATGTTCTAAATGTCTAGCTACCAAATCACGCATATCACGATCATCTTCAATTAAAAGGATTGAAATTTTCATATTTATAAACTATTAAATTAAAATTAAGTTTTAGTATTATGATTCTCTCAAGAATTTAGAAAGATTGCTGAATTAGTGTAAACATTTTTATCAATTAGGATTATAAATAAACTCAGTAATAGCAATGTATTAGAGTAAAATTACAACTTTTTAGAAAGTTTAAATTTCACAATTTCTTTCGATTCTATTTACTTTTTCTTAATAATTACGTGAATATCAAAAAATTAGTGATTGAATTTGCAAGAATATTAGATTCAAATTCCCATAGTGAAGGTACTCAAAATAAAATTAAATGGTTATTTTCAATTTTCGAATAGGATTTGACTAAATTTAAATTCTTAGATTTCTCATTTATGTTTAAGCTCACAATTTCTTCTATATTAAAAACAATTTAAATATTTATGAAAAAGAAATCATTTATCTATTCTGATTTATCGAAGAAACAACTAAAAAACCTCAAAGAATTTTATATACAAAAAAAAGTTGAGTCAATGAGTCATAAAGAACTTGAAAAATATGTAAAAGAGATTATTTCTCATCAGATAAACGACACCATCGATAAAGAAGAAGAAATGGAAGCATGGAAAGAAATGTCAGATTTTTTTGGAGATAACTTTGAGATAGTTATCAAGGAAATGCAAGCAAAATTTAGTGACGAGAAAAACGTTCTGGAAAAAGAAATTGATGATCAAAAACAAAGAATAGAATTACTTGAAAGAAATAATTTAGATCAAGAGAAAAAAGATATGTGGGATGACTAGAATTTTTTGCAAGGTTTAACATACGCCCTATAAAAAAAATATATATCTTGTTTCTATAAGAACGCAAAATTCAATTAAAAAAAATAATTTATACTAATATGACTTATTTCAATATGTTCTTATTTCTATACTTTAAACTAATAAAAAAAATTTTAAGAATGTAGAATTTTATTATATTTCTAAAATAAAATAACTGTTCTATTTACTGTTATTAAAAACATTTAAAATTCCTAGAAAATATATTCTTCTAAATATTTTTGTAAAAAATGCATAGCAAATTAAAAGAAGCTACCTTTATGATGGTGACTTTTAATGAGTTATTGAATTTTATAAACTCCCCGGGCGGGATTCGAACCTGCGACCAATCGATTAACAGTCGATCGCTCTACCGCTGAGCTACCGAGGATTATAAAATGAATTTAACTCTTTAAAGTGCCTTATGACAAGTAAAAGTATTAATTATATTGAAATTTTGATGGTTCTTGCCATTTAGATAAAAAACCATTTTTTAACTCTGCCACTGAATCAGCGTAAGTTAATTCTTCATAACGATGAGTAATCCATAAAGCAGATAAAGGTTTTTTTGGGTCACTTGTAAGATTTTTAATAGTTTTTAAAACTTTTAATTGGCTCGTTTGATCAAGTAAAGCTGTAGGCTCATCCAAAAGAATAAAATTTCTATTACTAATAAGAGCGCATGCAATAGTTAAGCGTTGTTTTTGCCCTCCGCTTAAAGTGTGTATTGGCCTTTTTTCAAAACCAGTCAAACCCACCTGATCAAGAACATATTCAATTTTTTTATTAGCATCATGATCGCTTATATTTTGATTAATATTGATCAAAAGTTCGCTCCTGCAATTTGGCATCAATATTTGATGATCAGGGTTTTGAAAGACCATCCCAATATTTGCATTTGAATTAACAATTCCATTTTGAGGTTTAATTATTCCATTTATTAATTTTAAAAGGGTACTTTTTCCACTTCCGTTTTTACCAACGACCATCCAAAATCCAGGTTTTTTTAATGAAAAATTACATTTAAAAATTAAATTATCTTTTTTTCCAGAATATGAAAAAGAAACATCTTTTAAATGGATATGAGGTATTTTATTTTCAAGAGCATCTGGCATTAATTCTATGAATCTATATCTAGAGAAAATCCTGGTCTTTTAGCTCCTCCAGCTACTGATGATTTTTCATATATCTGAACAGAAATGACTTCTTTAGCTCTCACAGCAATTAATTTATCTTGCACTTTGTCACACCTTAATTCAATCAATTTTGAGGATTCTAAATTTTCGTTCATAGCTTTTTTGATTTCATCATAAATTTGTTGAACATCTTCAAATTTTTTCTTTTGAATTGAAATTGGAAAAGGTGAATATCTAATACTTAGTTCCAACGAATACATAATTATTAAAAAACTACTTTCTATAATAATAAATATTTTTACGCAGAAAGTTATTTAAATTAAATTCTTTTGAGAAAATTATATAAAAGATCTTTAAATACAATTATGATATTAATAGGAGATTTAATTTTGCAATTTAAATAATAATTTCATGGAAATAGCAAATGATATAACTTCTCTTGTTGGAAATACCCCTTTAGTTAAATTAAATCGAATCAGAAAGTATTTTAATTGTTATCCAGAAATAATAGCCAAACTAGAGAGTTTCAATCCATCGGCATCTGTTAAAGATCGCATCGCTTATTCAATGTTATGTAAAGCTGAAGAAGAAGGATTGATAACACCAGATAAAACAACGTTAATTGAAGCAACAAGTGGTAATACCGGCATCGCATTAGCAATGGTTGCCGCAGCAAAAGGTTATAAATTGATATTAACAATGCCAGATACGATGAGTATTGAGAGAAGGGCAATGTTGAGAGCATATGGAGCTGAATTACAACTTACGTCAGGGAAAGAAGGAATGAAAGGAGCTTTAGATTTAGCTAACGAGTTATCTTCAAGCATTGCCAATAGCTATAAATTTAATCAATTTGAAAATTTTGCTAATCCTGATATTCATGAGAAAACAACGGCTCAAGAAATATGGAACCAATCAAATAACAATTTAGATGGACTAGTTACAGGGGTAGGCACTGGGGGAACAATTACTGGTTGTGCACGTTTCTTGAAAAAAGTAAATCCAAATTGCAAAATTTATGCTGTAGAGCCCAAAAAAAGTGCTGTCATTTCAGGAGAAAAAGCAGGACCTCATTCAATTCAAGGAATAGGAGCAGGTTTCGTACCAAAAGTCCTAGATACCAAATTAATAGATGAAATTATAAAAATAGATGACGATGAAGCTTTTTATTATGGACGTTTATTAGCTCGATTGGAAGGTCTTTTATCGGGCATAAGCAGCGGAGCAGCTTTAGCAGCAACTATAAAAATCGGTGAAAGGAAAGAACTGATGAATAAAAGATTGATAGTAATTCTTCCAAGCTTTGGTGAGCGATATTTATCAACAGCAATGTTTGAATCGAATACCTCAATTCAATCCAGAAAAGATGGTTATCTTTAATCTCTAATTCATGAAAATGGAAAAAAATTTATATGAAGAATTAGGCCTCAAAAAAAATGCAACCAAAAGTGAAATTAAATCTTCATATCGTTCTTTAGTTAAAAAACATCATCCTGATGCAGGCGGAGAAAAAGAACGATTTCTTGCGATACAAAATGCTTGGGAGACATTAAATGACCCTATAAAAAAAGAGCGATATGATAGAAAAATTTTTTCTTGTAGTTCATCATTTGATTCATTAAATGAAAATTGGGAAGATAATTTCAATTCAAAAAAATATAATTCGTCAATAAAAGATAAAGAAGTTCAAACATGGATTAAAGAGATTTACACTCCCATCAATAGATTAATTAGCCAAATAATTAAACCTCTGAATAACGAGATAAAAGAACTATCTGCTGATCCATATGATGACCAACTAATGGAAAATTTTTGTGATTATATAAGTCTCTCACAAAAGAAAATAGATAAAGTGGACAAAATTTATAACAAAAAATTAGTTCCAAAGCCTGTTTCAGCTTTAGGACTAGATCTATATCATTGTTTTTCACAAGTTAAAGATGCGCTATTAGAATTTGATAGATATACACAAGGATACGTAGATGATTACTTATTTGATGGTAAAGAAATGATTAAAGAAGCAAAAAGGATCCAATCAAAGATGTCTTTAGAAAAAAGGAATAAAAACTTTTAGGTATTAAACTTTTAAATATAAAATTTATTGCACATACTCTTTAAGTTGATCTAATTTCAACCAAACATCTGGAACAGGTCTACGCCATCGCACCTGAGCAAATTCTTCTTTTACTGAAAGAATCTCTCCAGGACCTTCAAAGACATAATTAGGTAGATCATTATCGCTGGCTAGCGCTTCGATACTTTTTATATACTTTTCTCTATCTACAAAAACTAAGCTTCCTTTCTTGAGGGGTTTCTTTGGAATAGAATCTGTCATAATAAATTCAAGAAAGTTATTTGAAATTTATTATACAAAAACTTGTTTGGAAAATATTGAAAAAAATTTATACCGGAATAATAATTACAAACGTCTAAAAAATTTAATAGCCTTAAATGATAAACATCTACATGATATGCGTCTTTTACTACTTGGCTGCACTGGATTTGTTGGTAAAGAATTAGTACCGACACTAATCAATGAAAATCACGAAATATATATTGTCAGTAGAAAACCCATAAGTAAATTAAAGATTGATTTAGATTTCAATAAGTTTAAATTTTTTCAAATAGATTTAACAAAAGAAAAAAACTGGAATAACAAAAATCTTCTAAATATTTTAAGAGAGACAGATGGAATTATTAATTTGATGGGAGAACCTATAGCAGAAAAAAAATGGACTTCTGAACAAAAACAGGAGATTGAAAAAAGTCGCATTAATACTACGAAATTTATGATGAAGACCCTTAAAAATTTAAAAATAAATCCAAAAGTCATTATAAATGGATCAGCAATAGGTTATTACGGTACAAGTTTGTCTGGTGAATTCACTGAAAATAGTATTGGAGGAAAAGACTTTTTAGCTAATCTTTGCAAAAAATGGGAAGCGGTCGCGGCTGAAAAACCGTTTTTCTCAAGGTTAGTTATTTTCAGAATTGGAATTGTTTTAGAGGCAGATGGAGGAGCATTAGGGAAAATGCTCCCTATATTTAAAGTTGGATTAGGTGGACCAATTGGAGATGGTAAGCAATGGATGAGTTGGATTCATAGAACTGATTTATGTACATTAATTACTCAAGCATTAGTTGATAAAAAGTATTCAGGAGTATTTAATGCTGTTGCTCCAAATCCAGTATTAATGAGAGACTTTTCTCAAATTTTAGGCAAATGTCTGAATAGACCGAATTTACTTCCAGTGCCTGGAGCGGTTTTAAAAATATTGTTAGGAGATGGAGCAAAAGTTGTATTAGAAGGACAAAAAGTAATTAGCAGTAAACTCAAAAATTATGCTTTTAAATATCCTCTTCTTGAGAAAGCAATTTACGCCTCCACCAAGAATTAATACCGTTTACTAAAGCACCAATAATAAGAATTGTTATCAATGGAACTACAAGAGGATTCCAAACTATCTGAAAAAAATTAATAAAAATAAATATGCCATTAAATTGCATGATGATTGCAATAAGAAAAAATATTGCAAAAAAAATTACTATAAATAAATTTATTAATAACAAATTATCGATAATTTGTTTTAACTTATTTTGATTATTTTCTTTAATCATTTTTTATAACAATATTCATGTCATCAACCATTTTAAGACAAGCATTGTTTTCACCCATTCTTTTTTTGGCATTTTCATTACATGAGATCATAAACTTATTATTTAGCTGTATGAAGTATATTATTTTTATGATCAATTTTATTGTCTGATTGATTTGATCATTCTTATCTTTATAGTTACTGGCACAAAAAACATATTTTCCAAGCAAACGTCTTTGCGCTTCTGCAAAAGTTTTTGTAAATTGTGGACCTTTACCTTCAATCTGAATAACAGGTTTTCCTAATCCAATCGCTTGCTCTGCTGCTGTTCCTGCCATGCTGATGCAGCATCTACTTTTCAATAATATTTTGTCAAAATTATTCCAATATATATTCACTTCTAAAAATTTATATTGGAATTTCAAGAGATTATTATCTCTTATATTTTCTAGTTTTGACCATCCTCTTTTTTGAAATATCTCATTTATTTTTAATGAAGATAGAGCATTAACTATTGCAAAATTAAACTTAATTTTTTGAAAATATCTTAAATCTGACAATGCCTCTAATACCTCTAGAATCAAAACAAAATTATGTAAAGTCTCAGGGAATCTACTTCCTGGAAATAATCCAATACTAAATTCATCGTTCTTTAATTCTTGGTTTATAGAAAAAAACTTATCCATAAATGGGTTGCCTAAAAAAGACACTTTCTTTTTTAATTGCAAAGTTAAATCATCAGCTGTAAGGTAATCTCGCGTATATATTTTTTTTGCTTTTTGTGATAGCAAGAAAAATTTTGAAGGCCATGGTAACTTTAACTTCCCTTCATAATGACTGGAATAAGCAACTAGATATGTAAAAAAATCTTTTTTACATACCCATGCAAAAAAAACTGGCAAAATATCTCCAACTACAAAAAAATAATCATATTTTTTTCTTATTTTAAAAGTTAAATATAATCTTTTTAAGACATAAAATATTTCTCCTCCCAATATCTCAGTAAGTCTTCCCTTGAAAGAATTATAGCCAATTCCTCCAGTTCTAAATTCCTTAGTTTTACCAATAATCTTAATTTGTTCTTTTTCGTAATGGTTTCCCATACCAACAATTGGCAAAGCATGAACAGAATAACCACTTTTTACGAATTGTTTAGCTATTAGACTGCCAGATAAATCTTCTCCATGCCCATTACTTAATATTAAAATCTTAAACAATTTAAAATTCCAACCATTTTTTTACTTTGGTTAACTCAGGCCAATCTGGATATCTACTTAATCCGTCTTCAACAGATTCTTTTAACTCACTTTTCACATCTGGCATCATCATAGACATTTTTTTTATTAACTCAATATGATCCCTAACACCTTTATTATTGGTAGCCAAAAGAGCTAAAGACAAATTCATTCTTGCTTGTGGATCTTGCTGATTTAATCGAACAGCTTGTCTGGCAGCTGACAAAGCTTCTTCATTATTTTTCAAAAGTAATTGAAGCCATGATAAACAAGTCCAAGCAGCAAAATGATTTGGAATTTGCTGTATAATTTTTTGAAAATCTTGAACGATTGGAATTAAATCTTGCCCTGCTTTATATCTTGATAAAGCTGCATTAAAATCCTCTTCGATGGGATTAATTTCGTTATTCATTATTTATTAAACTGCAAAGGAGCTTCCACATCCACACGTTTGAGAGGCATTGGGATTTACAAAATTAAAGCCACCTCCAATTAATTCCTTACTAAAATCTAACTGCATTCCATAAATATATAAAAGACTTTTAGGATCACAAACCACTTGAAAGCTTTGATCAGCTTTTAATGAATAATCATAAACTTTATCATCGGAATTTATTTCATCAGTTCCTATAAAATCCATCGTATAACTCATCCCACTACAACCGCCTGATCTTACTCCTACCCTTAGTGCTTTTTTATCACTTTGGCCCTTCAATAAATTTGAAATTTGTTCTATAGCATCATTCGTAATTAAGATACCTTTCCCATCATCAGAATTTTTAATTTCCTGTTTAACTTCTACATTTTCCATAAACAAGGTTTTTCTACTATTTATAATATAAAAACTTAATCGATAGGATGCATAGAACAAACGTTATCCAAGCTTGATTTGTTATAATTTTAAGAAAAAGTGAAAATTGCAATAGTTGGTTCTGGATTAGCTGGTCTTACAGCAGCAGTCAATTTGGTTGACGAAGGTCACGAAGTAGAAATTTACGAGAGCAGGTCATTTTGGGGAGGTAAAGTAGGAAGTTGGGAAGATAAGGATGGCAACCACATAGAAATGGGTTTACATGTATTTTTTTACAATTATGCAAATCTGTTTAAATTAATGAAAAAAGTAGGAGCTTTAGACAATTTACTCCCGAAAGATCATACTCATCTATTTATCAATAATGGTGGTAATTTAAAATCGTTAGACTTCAGATTTCCTTTAGGTGCTCCTTTTAACGGACTTAAAGCTTTTTTTACCACCGAACAACTTACTTGGGTTGATAAGTTCAGAAATGCCCTAGCTTTAGGGACAAGTCCAATCGTTAGAGGATTAATAGACTATGAAGGCGCAATGAAAATAATTAGAGATCTAGATAGAATTAGTTTTAAAGAATGGTTTTTAAACCATGGTGGAAGTGAAAAAAGTTTAGAAAGAATGTGGGATCCTATCGCATATGCATTAGGTTTTATTAATTGCAAAGATATTTCAGCAAGATGCATGTTAACTATATTCATGATGTTTGCTTCAAAAACAGAAGCATCAAAACTTAATCTTTTAAAAGGTTCTCCACATAAGTGGTTAACGCAACCTATCGTCGACTACATCACAAACAAAGGAGCAAAAATACATCTTAACCATAAGGTAGAAGAAATCATTTATGAAAAGGAATCTTCCTCTTATTCAGTAAATCAATTAAAAATATCTTCTCCTGAAGGAATTAAGGCAGTGTTTGCAGATAAATTTCTAGCTGCCTGTGATGTTCCTGGAATTAAAAAAATAATTCCAAAAGAATGGTATCAATTTAAAGAATTTGAAGGTTTAAAAAAACTTAGAGCTGTAGCTGTTGCCACAATCCAATTAAGATATGACGGTTGGGTTACTGAATTACAAAAAGATAATACTGGAAACGAACCAATTGGACTAGATAACCTTCTTTATTCTGCTGATGCCTCTTTCAGTTGTTTTGCTGATTTAGCACTATCAAGTCCAGCAGACTATAGAAAAAAAGATATGGGATCGCTTCTCCAATGTGTTTTAACTCCTGGCGATAGATGGATGGGAAGATCCACAGAAAGAATTACAAAAGAAATTGATAAAGAGGTTCGCCGTCTATTCCCATCCTCAAAAAACCTTAAATTGCTTTGGAGTAACGTGGTACAAATTCCACAATCACTCTATAGAGAAGCTCCCGGTATGGAACCTTTCAGACCCGATCAAAAAACATCTATATCTAATTTCTTCATGGCTGGAAGTTATACAAAACAAGATTATATAGACTCTATGGAGGGAGCTACAATGAGTGGTCATTTAGCTGCCGCCGCAATTTTAGAGAAGAAAGCCGAATTAGAAAAAAATCTTGCAGTAAGTTAATTAATGGGTACTTGGCTAAAACATGACGTAATAACAGTTGTTAATGCGCCTCTTGAAAATGTATGGGACACATGGAGCGATTTAGATTCAATGTCACTTTGGATGAGCTGGATTGAATCTGTAAAAACAGTTGACGAAGAGACTAATACGTTACCAGATTTAACAGAATGGACTTTAGCTGCAAATGGCTTTAGGTTTAAATGGAAAGCTCAAATTACAGAAAGGGTTGAAAAAAGCAAACTTAAATGGAAATCAATAGGAGGGTTACCAACTGAGGGATCAGTAGTTTTCGAAAGTAAAACTGATGAAATCACAACGGTAAATTTAGCAATAACTTATGAACTACCAAAAATGATTGCTCGGTTTATGGAAGAAAATATTTTAGGCAAAATGGTTACAAACGAATTACAGGCCAATATTGATAGGTTCAAAGATTTAGTTGAAAAGAACTATACAAAAAAATTTTCTAATTAAAAATATTAATTGCTACATCTAGTAGTCCTTCAAAAGTATATTTTTTTGCCTGACTATCAACTCTTCCAAAAATCTTATTACATATTTTTGTTGTCTGAGGTCCAATAGTTAATAACTTAATTTGATCAAAATATTCTAACCATTGTTTACCAAGTTTTTTTTCTAGTAAAAAAGAAGCATTTACTACGGTTTTACCGCTTGAGAAAATAATTGCATCGACTTTTCGATTAGAAATAATATCAATTGTTTCTTCCGGAATTGATTCAGGACATCTAGTTTCATATGCAGCAACCTCAAATACACGAGAACCAGCCTTTCTAAATTGATCTGCAATTAAATCCCTACCACCTGTTTGAACTCTTGGTACAAAAACTCGAAGTCCATAACCAGATACTGGGAAATTATCAATTAAACTTTCAGCAACAAATTCTGGAGGTATGAAATCAGCCTTAATCCCAAAATCATCAAGAGTTTTTGAGGTTTTTTCTCCAACTACGGCGATTTTTGTGTTTTTAGAACATTCTTTTAATGAACTATTAAAGTATCTAAGTCTTTTATCCACAAATTTGATCCCATTACTACTGGAGAAAATAATCCAATGAAAATCATTTATTTGACTTAATGCTTCGTCAAGAGGATTCAAATCATCAGGATCAGCAATAGTTATTGCAGGAAAATCAAATACATTAGCGCCCTTGCTTATGAATATTTTTTTTATATCCAATATCCCTTCTTTTGATCGAGTAATAATTATATTTCTTTGATCAAGGGGTAGATCAACTTTCGGCATCCTTGTCCTCAAAATTATGATTTTGATTTTTATTTTTTAATTCATCGAGAAGTTTCAAGACTGATAATCCTTTATCAAGAACAACATCGTCTTTAAAAATTATCTCTGGAACTCTTCTCATCTCAATTCTTTTTCCTAAAATATGCCTTATAGAACTTTTTGCAATATTCAAATTTTCAACAATCTCTTTCCTCACTTTCTCTTGAGCAGTTGAAGTTATGTAAATTTTACAGTGTTGCAAATCATTTGATAAATCAATCTTAGAAATATTGACGAAATGATCTCTAATCAGATCATTTTCTAAATCATTCTGCAAAATAAGGGTTATTTCTTTCTTCAAAAGAGAAGAAACTTTTGCAAGACGGTAATTATTTGGCATTATGGTTGTAAATTTATTGGGTTTGTCATCGCTTGCAAGACAAAATAAACAGTTATGAAAGCACTTAAGACAGAAGATATCAAACCTACTATTGTGAGTGGATTTGATCTATTCTTGAATAAAGGTTCAAGCAAAGCAACAAGTCCCCCAACAATGATAGATATCAAATACTTTGGATATCTCGCAACATTAGAGAAAAATTCGCCCATCAGCTCCACAAATAGATTACTTTTTTAGCTAAGTTTTAACAAACATTAAACAGCATGATTACATTATATCAATTTAGGCATAGTGCTTTTTGTTTAAAAACAAGAATGGCTCTTCATGCAAAAAAACTACAATATCGCGTTGAAGAAGTAACACCTGGAATAGGGCAATTTGAAATCTTTAAATTATCAGGTCAAAAACAAGTACCTGTAATAGTCGATAGTAATGATCAAGTTATTAATGACTCTTCAACTATTTGCGAATATATAGATAAAAAAAATGATAACAATCCGCTTTTCCCTGAGGATCCAATATTATTTGCACAATGCAAACTAATTGAAGATTGGGCAGATACTACAATGGCTACAACTTGTAGAAAATCTTTAATAAAATCTGCCATAGAAAATCCACAGCTAAGAACTGCATTACTCCCAGATGAAATACCTTCTTCAGTTAAAAGTATTGTTGATAAATTACCTTTTGAAAATCTTAGTAAAATTTCTAATGTAGTTTTGTCTTCTAAAGATAATTTAGAACTCCAAAAATTACTGGAAGCTTTATCAAAATCCTTGATCAACAAGAAATATTTAGTTGGAGATAGTTTATCAATTGCAGATATTTCAATTGCTGCTCAATTATCCCTTCTTAAATTTCCAAAGTCTGCAGGACCCATTCTTTCAGGAGAGGGGAGCCAAGAATACATAAACAACCCTTATTTAGAAAATCTTTTCATTTGGAGGAACAACTTAGAAGAATATCTTTTTAGTGCTAACTCTCAATAAATTCAAACTTCAATTTATATTTATTTGTTTTTATAGCATGAATAGAAGGATCACCAACTTTTGAACCATAAGACGCAACATATTGCACTCCACAAATTGATGGTTTAATTGAATTATCAACTTCCAATATTTCTTCGGAACATTTTTGAAATTTACTAATGGTCTCTACCTGATTAATCCTTGAAGCACCTGGCTTATGTGCAGTTTGTATAACTAGCTCATCTGCGAAAAAAATATCATCATTTTGGATCTGATTTCTCCCTGTAATTCTTGAATCGATATAAAAATCATCTTTTAAATAAGTAATTTGATTATTAATAGATTGAGGATCATTTACAACCTTGATTAAGGTATCACCAAATATTGCTTTTCCAATAGATTCAGAATTTTTTGCACGATTACCGACAACTAAATCTGAATCATTCTTAAAGAAATTTACTTTATAAATAACTGGCTCTTCTGAATCATTAATTACATCTTGAGAAGTAACAAGCCAATTCCCCTCGAACCATTTAGGATAAATTAAATCCTCAGAAGTATCCGACAGTTTAAAATTTGGTAAATATAATTCTGGCCATTGATTTACACGATTTTCCAAAAACTCTCGTACATTAGGATCTACAAAAGCAAAAGAACTTTCTAAAAAAATTCCTTGAAAAATCAAGCAAAGAATTAATCCAAGAAGAATCTTCATTATGTCAAATCCACTAATAAGAGCATCAGATCATTATGTATTATTAGAGCCAGATTCAAAAGAAAAAATTGTATCAAAGCAAGAAGCAATTTTATGGTTGAAGAATTGGCTCAGTAAGACAGAAACACAAACAATATATCAAAATATAGAAGATCCTGATCAGGAATTTTTTGAAGAATTATTAGAAAGCACTTATGAATTAGAAATAAAATTAGGATACGTTATCAAATGGTTTGCAGTAAGAATTGAACCAGATTAACTAATTATTTCTTTATGAATTGCATTAATTATTTTCATAGCGACTTCTTCAATATTTTCCCTTTTTACTTGAATTCTTAAATCTGCTTGAGAATACAAATTTTCTCTAGATTGAAAAATGCTCATATATAAATCATTTAGATTCTTTCCCTGAAGAAGTGGTCTATTTTCAATTTCATTTTTCAATCTTCCAATTGCTATATCCTCGTCGAGATCTATCCATGCAGTTATTCCCTGCCTTAAGATTCCCCAGTTTTCCGATTTGGTAACTATTCCTCCCCCAGTAGAGATTACTAATGAAGGAATTTTGATAGTTTCTTTAAGGCAGCTTGCTTCTAATTCACGGAAATTATTTTCTCCTTCATCATTAAAAATTTGATTGATAGATTTTTTTGCCAACTTCTCTATTAACGAATCTAAATCAATATATTTATACTTCAATAATTCAGCCAGCTTCAAACCGGTTTGTGACTTACCAGAACCCATCATTCCTATTAAAAATATGCTTCTGCCCTTTAAAGTATGAACTATTTTTTTGATAATGGATTGTTCCATAAAGACAAAAGCGTATTTAAAACCTTAAGATAGTATTATCGCAGAAAGTTATGACTTCTACACAATCCAAACCATTACATGGAAAAGGACGTGAATGCGTCATAACTCGACGTGCCTGCTTTAGTTCTAGTCATCGTTATTGGCTTCCTGAAAAAACCCCAGAAGAAAATTTATCTCTTTTTGGAAATTGCAGTATTGCACCAGGTCATGGTCATAATTATGAACTTATTGTTTCAATGGGTGGAGAACTAGACTCTGATGGAATGGTACTTAATCTCTCTGATGTAAAACACTCTATTAAAGATAAGGTTACTGGACAATTAGATTTTCGTTTTTTAAATGATGTCTGGCCTGAATTTAATGTTAATAATCGAGAAGGTATACTTCCCACGACTGAGGCATTAGTAAAGGTTATTTGGAGTCGTCTAAAGGATGATTTACCTCTTACAAGTCTAAGGCTTTATGAAAACCCAAATTTATGGGCAGATTATTTTGGAAAAAACATGGAAGCATTTTTAACAGTACAAACTCATTTTGCAGCCGCTCATAGACTTGCAAAAGAAGAGATTTCCTTTGATGAAAATAAAAAAATCTATGGGAAATGTGCCAGAGTTAATGGACATGGTCATAACTATCTTGTCGACATAACTGTAAAAGGAGACATTGATAAAAGAACGGGAATGGTTTGCGACTTATCTGCGCTCCAGGAGATTATTAATGATTTGGTTGTTGAACAACTAGATCATACTTTTCTAAATAAAGACATCGAATTCTTCCAGAACTGTGTTCCAACTGCTGAAAATATAGCTTTATATATTTCTGATATTCTTAAAAATCCAATACATGAACTTGGTGCAACATTACACAAAATAAGACTCCAAGAGAGCCCAAATAATGCTGCAGAAATTTATGTTGATCAAAAGCTAACCAATTCATTGAAGTTAAAACTTGAAAATAGTTTAGTCTCACAAACTTGAGTATCCCAAGAGTAATAATTGTTATAGCATCTAGTCTTGATGGGAGAATTGCATTTCCTGGAGGTGGAGAATCGCATCTTGGAAGCGAAGAAGATAAAAAAATGTTAAATCAACACTTATCAATGGTTGACGCCACCATTTTTGGTTTAGGTACTTTAATAGCTCATCAATCAACTTACCTAATTAAAAATCTCAATGGTAATGACGAAGTAACAATATCAAAAAAACAACCAATTTCTATAGTTGCTTCAAATAGCAAAAAATTTAACAGTAATTGGAAATACTTTCGTCAACCAATTAGAAGATGGCTAATCAGCTCAAGTAAAGTTGATAATTCGTCGAATAATAACTTCGAGAAACAACTCTTTTTCGAAGATTCATGGAGTAAAACTTTAATTTCACTTAAAAAACAAGGGATAAATGATCTAGCTCTTTTAGGAGGTGCAAAACTAATAAATTCTTTTATAAAAGAGGATCTAATATCAGATATAAAAATTACAATAATTCCACAAATTATTGGAGGCAAATATACATGGATCCCTCCAGAACCAACAAATGAGATTTTTAATCTCAAAAGACTATGGGAAATAAAATCAATTAAAAATTTAATGAATAATGAAATCCATATTCATTACAAAAAAATTTGAAATAGATTCAATAATAAATGAACCAAAAAATACATACAGTTGAAGTGAAATTGTCAATCAAGGAAATCTCCAAGGAGATATGGAATGAATTAACAAATGAAATCAATAATCCATTCTATGAATGGACTTGGCTTAAAAACCTTGAAATATCAAAAAGTGTCTCAAGGGAAACTGGTTGGCAACCTCTATATTTTGTTGCTTATAAAAATGAAGAAATATTAGGAATTGCCCCACTTTTTTTAAAAAATCATAGCTATGGAGAATTCATTTTTGATCAATCATTTGCAAGATTGGCTCAAGAGCTGAATTTAAATTATTACCCTAAATTAATTGGAATGAGTCCTTATAGTCCTGTAAATGGATATCAATTTCTTTATAAAAAAAATGAAGATAAGAATGAAATTACGAATTTACTTATAAACCATATCGAAAGCTTTGCTATTACAAACAAAATTTTAAGTTGTAATTTTTTATATATTGAAGAAAGCTGGGGCAAACATCTTAAATCTTTGGGATACCATAAATGGATAAATTCCAGCAGTGAATGGAGGAGTAATGGAGAAAAGACGTTTGATGATTTTCTTTCTAGATTTAACTCTAATCAGAGAAAAAATATCAAAAAAGAGAGAAAATCAATTGCTAAACAAGATGTAAAAGTAGAAATTTTTAATGAAGATGATATCAACCAAGAAATCCTCAAAAAAATGCATAATTTTTATGAACAGCATTGTTCTAGATGGGGAGTTTGGGGAAGTAAATATCTAACATCTACATTTTTCGAAAAAATTGTTGCTAATAAAAAAAATATCTTACTTTTTAGCGCATCAAAAAATGATTCAAATGATATTTTTGCTATGTCGATGTGCGTTAAAAATAAAAACAACTTATGGGGTAGATATTGGGGTAGTCAAGAAGACATATCTAATTTACATTTTGAATTATGCTACTACCAGCCAATTGAATGGGCAATAAAAAATAGTATCCATTTTTTTGATCCTGGAGCAGGTGGTAAACATAAAAGGCGGAGAGGGTTTTTTGCAAAAAGCACTGTTAGCTTGCATAAGTGGTTTGACAAAAATATGGAAAATATAATTTATCCCTGGCTAAATGAAGTTAATAAACAAACCGAGAAGGAAATTGAATTTGAGAATAATTCTATACCCTTTAAATAAAGAATTATTTGGCTTTTCTAAGGATTATATTAGTAATATAGTTTTTATTAACTTCTAATAATGGATTCTATTAAAAGTTTAGATGAAAAAATAAAGATTGATAATAATCTATCCAACCGATATATAGATTTAGATCCAAACGGTTATTTTATTATAAAAGTAGATTTAGAAGAAAATAAAATAATTTTAGAGCACTTTTTAAATAACATCGATGAAGAAGGCTATGCTCTTGACCCAGAAACAAATGAACCAATTAAATGCGACTCTCAAAATAAAAGAGTTAGTAATGAAGTTTTTAAAGGTATCAGTGCGAAACAACTTGGAATATTGATTACTGAAGAAAGAAATGACTTAATAACCAGATTCGATCATGCTCTATATTTAGGCCGAGAACTACAAAAAGCAGAAGAATGTTTATACAAAAAATTACCATATATCCAAGATTAAGAAATTAAACGAAAAAATCTAATCTTTTCATCTGATGTTAAATTAAATAAAAATAAAAAAATTAATGAACATCATTTTCTATTTTGCATTTATTGGTTTTGGTTTTGGGGCTGCTTTCGCATTAGATAAGCTCTTAAGAGCAGTTAAATTAATTTAAAAACTACAAAATTTTAATAATCTCTCCATACAAATCATATTCATCCGCAAAATAAATATTTGCTTCAACAAATTTACCAATATAATTTTTCAAATCATTTTTAGCATTACTAGACAAAATCACATTTCCGTCAATTTCAGGAGAGAAATTGTAGGACCGACCTATTAATTCGTTATTATCTGATATTTTTTCTACCAAAACTTTCATTTTTGAACCAACATATGCCTGATTTTTATCTTTAGAGATATTTTGTTGAACTGAAATAACATTATCTTTTCTTGCCTCTGCAACCTCTGGGAATACTCTATTTGGCAAATCAAAAGCTGCAGTTCCGTCCTCAGGAGAGAAAATAAACACCCCTACATGATCAAATTTGTGCCTATACAAAAATTCCAGAAGATGTTCAAAATGTTCTTTTTTTTCTCCTGGGAAACCAACAATGAGACTAGTTCTTAGTACAGCAGATGGAATTTCTTCTCTAATTTTCTCCAAAATTGATTCATTCAAAGAGGCTTGCCAAGGTCTATTCATACTCTTCAACACATCTGGATGACTATGCTGAAGAGGTAAATCAAAGTAAGGCACAATATTCTTTGAATCTTTGAAAGCTCTAATAACTTCATCAGTTAAACCTGTTGGATAAGCATAATGTATCCTTATCCAAGGAATTGGAACTTTAGAAAGCTCATTCAAAAGTTTGGCTAATGATGGTTTTCCATAAATATCTTGACCATAATTAGTTGTTATTTGACTAATTAATATGATTTCTTGAATACCCTTTTTTGCAAGACTTTTGGCTTCTGAAACTATAGATTCTATTGTTCTACTTCTTTGAGGACCTCTCAACTTAGGAATAATACAAAAAGCGCAATTATAGTTGCAGCCTTCAGCAATACGAAGATAAGCAACAAATTTATTTTTATCTACAAAACGAGGCATTTCCTCATCTGCAATAAATTCAGGAATTTTTGAAACTGCATTAACGATTTCCCCTTTTTCTACTCTGTCTAAAACCTTGGCTATTTTTTGATAATCTCCTGTTCCAACCAAACCTTTTATTTCAGGGATTTCTTTTATAAGCTCATCTTTAAAATGCTGAGCCATACAGCCTGCAACTATTACTTCCTTTCCTTGATTTGTATATTCTAGAATTTTTCTAATAGATTCTTCTCTAGCTGTTTCAATAAAACTGCAAGTATTTACAACAACAACATTTGCATCATTTATATTGCTTTCAACTTCATAACCCTCTCTATCTAATAATCCTTGCATATGTTCAGTATCAACAAGATTTTTCTCACAACCTACGTGGCTGAATGCAACCTTAGATAGTTTTTTTTCTTTTACATTGAGACTATTTTGTTTCACAACTTGAAAAATAAGAATTAAAAGATTTTTACAGCATTTCGTAAATAACTCACATGCCTAGATAATATTAGGATAGATAATGTAAATAACAAACTTTCTTTTTGTATGGCCCTTAAGACTTTAAACAGAAGAAATAAAAAAGATTTGAAATGGCCAAAAATCATAATCGCAATTCTTAGCACTATAGGCATGGTGGATACAGGTTCGATTACTTTAAAAAACTGGGGATTATTTACTTCGCTTTCATGCCCCGGGATACAAAATGGTTGTGAAACAGTTTTAAATAGTCCTTGGGGCACTTTATATGAAAATAATCAAATTAATATCCCTCTCTCATTAGCTGGATTTATAACATATTTTTCAATATTAGTTATCACAATAATACTCTCGCTTAATTTAATTTCCCCAAAAGAAAAATTAAATAAGTTTTTATGGTGGTTAATATTTCTAATTTCTTGTGCGTCATCAACATTTAGCTTTTTATTGATAAATATAATGTTCTTTAAGATTCAAGCATATTGCTTTTTTTGTATACTTTCAGCAATTTTATCGTTTTCTATCTTTATAATTTCTATGATTGGAGCAAAGTTCGAAAGTAGAGAACCAATGATTTTTAGAGGTTTCATAGTAGCAATTAGTGTCCTGCTGGGGGGCCTAATTTGGTCAACAAATGTTGACCCCTCTAATGCTATTGATGTTGCAAACCCTACTGAAAATGTATCACCAATAATTACCACTTCAAGCTCTCCCCAGAAGGTAAAATTTGCAAAATTTTTAAGTGAAAACAATATTGTTATGTATAGTGCATACTGGTGCCCGCATTGCCATGATCAGAAACAATTATTTGGTAAGGAAGCAGTTAAAGAATTAAAAGTAGTTGAGTGTGCCAAAGATGGAAAAGATAATGAGTATGAGCTTTGCCAAACGAAAGGAATCAGTGGATTTCCTTCTTGGGAAATAAATGGAGAAATTATTAGTGGTACTCGTGACTTAAATGAATTAGCAATAAAAACTGATTATCAGGGGGATCTTAATTTTTAATGAATCTTTTTTGAATTTTTTGATCTAACTGTTGTCTTGTATGGCATTCCCAATTTTTATCTTTATCAGGGAAATCATCTCTATAATGCCCTCCTCTACTTTCTTCTCTAAATAGACAAGCTTTTAATAAAGTTATGGTGGTTATTTGTCTATTCTTTAAATCAAGTAAAAGATTTAATGCTCTTCTATTACGTTCACTAAGTTTTATTTTTTGATCAAATTTTATTTTTTCAAGACTATTTAGTAAATCATTTTTATTTAATTTATCTATATCATTTTGAATGTAATTTAAAAATTTACTCATATTTAACTTATTTCGAGATACCCCTAAATTTAACCAACATAGTTTTCTTAGTTCATCAATTTTTTCAGCAATTATAGAAATTTGATCTTCTTTAGGATCTTCAATATCAAAGTCTTGGAATGATCTATCAAATTTTTCAAATTTTGAAAGGTTATTCAAAACAATTGAAGACATTTTTCTTGCGAAAACAAGACACTCCATCAGTGAATTACTTGCCAGTCTATTAGCGCCATGAACGCCTGTAGAAGCAACTTCTCCAACGGCATATAATCCTTTTCTTGTTGAAGATGCATTTAGATCAGTTTTAACACCTCCCATCCAATAATGAGCTGCAGGAGCTACGGGAATAACCTCATTTAAAGGGTTAACGCCATAATCCTGACATCGACTTAAGATCGTGGGGAAGCGCTCTACAATTTTTTCTGGGTCAATATATCGAAGATCTAAGCCAACATGGTCTACATTATTATCATGCATATTTTTCATAATTGCTCTACTTACCTGATCTCTAGTAGCTAGATCACGATTTTCAAGATTTTTAACTGGACTTTCACCATTTTTATCAACTAAAATCGCTCCTTCCCCTCTAAGTGCCTCAGATATTAAGAAGCAAGGTGCACCATAAAATTTTAAAGCTGTTGGATGAAATTGAACAAACTCCAAATCTTCGATAGCAGCTCCTGCTTTCCATGCAAGAGCAATCCCTTCACCAGAGGATTGAGCAGGATTTGTTGTGTTTGTAAATAAGTGTCCACCCCCACCTGTAGCCAAAACAACAGCTCTAGATTTAATCCAATATAAATTTGCTCCATCAAGAACCTGCACTCCTTTACATTCTTCATTTTCAATAAGAAGTTCAGTGACTCTTACGCCCCTACAGTGAAGAATATTTTTTTTATTTTCAACATGATCTTCTAAAACTTCAACTAATGCTCTACCTGTACGATCTTTTACATGCAAGACTCTTCTTCGAGAATGAGCAGCTTCTAAAGTAGTAGCTAGTTGATCAGAACTTTGATCAAAAATCATGCCTAAATTCTGCAACCTATCAACACAACCTGGGGCTTCTTTAACTAGCATTTCTACAGCTTGAAAATCACATAGTCCATCCCCTGCCTTTAAAGTATCTTCAGCATGAAGATCGAATGAATCATCTTTTCTAATAACAGATGCTATCCCTCCTTGAGCCCATCTACTAGAAGATACTTTGCTAGTATTTCTATTTAAAAGAAGCACTTTTAAATTCGCGGGTAATTCAAGGCAAGTCATAAGTCCTGCAGCTCCAGCACCTATAACGATTACATCCCAATTATTTATTGGAATCGGTTCTTGCGAAAATGGAGGCCTAAGCATTAAACCAATCCGCTAAATGTTGGTTGCAAAATTGCTAGAAAAATAAATATTCCATCAACAATTAGTGTCGTTTGAATTACATAACTAGAAACCAATAGTGCTTTGCCATTAGTGGTATTAATAGTCGCAGAATCAAAAATTTCTTTTGAAATAAACCAAATTAGCAGTGCAACAAAAACAATAATAGATAATGATTTTATTTGAAGAAGATTCTCTGAGGTTTTTTGTAGAATTAGAGGAGCAGTTTCAGAGTCTGCTGTAATGACCTGCCTCCATTGATCCATTATTCCGATCAAAAATATTGTAATATCAGTAACTGCAGTTCCAAATAAAGAAGATAGATAAAAACTAGAACCTATTTTCCAGTTAGTACCAAGGCCAATTAAAGCAAGTGGAAGAACTACAGCTTCAACAGGAATATGCAAGATAGGATATGGACTTAACCATCCCCAGAATAAACATCCACCGAGCCAACTGCCAGATACGCCAAGTAGTAATGAACTGACAATAAACCATTTATTTGATGGTTTTTTGTATAAAACAAATGCTATTAAGAGAATTATAAAAGTAAAACAAAGAGCACTAATTGGTTCAAGTCTGACCCAAGGGGCTTGAATAAATATAGGTAAAATTACAAAAAAAGAAGACCACAATCTCAAAGAAATTGGCCTTGATAAAAAAGTGCTTTCATATGAATCAACTCTTTTACTTAATTCATAGTTTAAGCTATCTTTCTCATCTAAATTTTTTGTAATTAATTCTTTCAATGAATAAATTTTAATTAATTTAAATCGTGGTTTAAAAAACTGCCAATGCAGTATTTTAATAAATCAAGGACCCTTAATTTCACGGTAATATTGAGTATTTTAAAAGTATTTAATACACTTTGAGTCATTTATGAGTTTAAAATAAATATAAAGAACAATATTTGGAATTTATTTTATTGTGTGGCAAGAAATTAATTACAAAGAAGATAATAACGATCTTCTGGTTCCTAATATTGCTTACAAAATAAATCCTGCAGAAATTGAAAGTGTCGAGGCTAATTCGATTGCTGAAGAAATAGGATTTGAATCAGGTGATTCGATAATTAGTATTAATGGAAAAAAACCAAGAGATTTAATTGATTATCAGATTCTCATTAGTGAAGAATTTTTAAACATATCAGTTTTAGATAAAAATTATGAAATTCATAATATAAGTATTGAAAAAGATCAAGACGTAAATTTAGGCATAAATTTTAAAGATGCATTATTTGATTCAATCAAGCAATGTAATAATAGATGTCCATTTTGTTTTATAGATCAACAGCCAAGCGGTAAAAGGAAAAGTCTTTACATAAAAGATGATGATTATAGATTAAGTTTCCTTTATGGGTCTTATCTAACCCTTACGAATTTAAAAAAAGAAGATTGGGAAAGAATTTCCAGGCAAAAACTATCCCCACTATTTATTTCCGTTCATGCTACGGATCCAGATACTCGAGAAAAATTACTAAAAAATAAAAAAGCGGGAATAATTCTTGATCAAATTTCCTGGTTTGAAAAAAACTCTATACAAATTCATGCTCAAATTGTGGTATGCCCTGATATAAATGATGGAGAAATTCTTGAGAAATCAATTTTAGAACTAGCAGACTTCTACAAAAAATCAGCTCAAACAGTACTTTCAGTCGCAATAGTTCCTGTAGGACTTACAAAATTTAGACCTGAAAATGATGGATTAAAATCAGTAAGCCCGGAATATGCAATAAAAACCATTAAACAAGTAGAAAGGATTCAAGAGTATTTACAAATAAGTCTTGGGACTCGTTTTTGTTGGCTAGCAGATGAATGGTATTTAATAGCAGGTAAAAACTTACCTAGTTACAACACCTATGAGAATATGCCACAAGAATCTAATGGAGTTGGCTCAATTAGAAGCTTTCTAAAGACATTAAGTGAGAAAACTAAAAAACTTCCCAAAAAATTAAAAAAGCCGAAAAAAGTTAGTTGGATTGTTGGTAAATTAGTTTATGAAGCCCTCATTCCTACTGTGGAGAAATTAAACTTGATTGATGGTTTGACAATTAATTTATACGGCTTACCAAGTATTTATTGGGGACAAGAACAAGTTGTTACTGGACTTTTAACTGGAGAAGATCTAATTTATGGACTACAAGATAAGGATTTAGGAGAAGGTATCTATATACCATCAATAATGTTAAAAATAAATACTGATTTATTTTTAGATGATAAAAATATTAAAGAAGTAGAGAATCAATTGAATACCCGAATTCACGTTCTTGATGAATCTAATGATATTATAGATACTTTGATTATCAAGTCTAATAAAACAAATAGTATAAAAAATGCTTAAAAAAGTAATAAATACAATCTTATTTTTGCCTCTTGCTCTATTTAGTAACTCTCTAGAAATAAAAGCCAACGAAAAACAAGGATTTATAGATACAATTTTAGAAGAAAAATCAAATCAGCCTTTTATTAGTTACCAAGATATAGAAAAAATTGTCTTAAATAATCAAGAGTTAAAATCATTAAAAAACTTAGTTGCCTCTGCAAGCTTTAATCTTTCGAGTCAGATTGCTCAAAGATACCCATCCTTAGATTTTCAAGCCAATGGGTTTCCAAAATATGTCGCAGGTAAAAATAATAATAGCAATTCAGCGACTTTAAAAACTTCACAATTTTCGGCTAATCCCTCTCTAAATATTAAATGGGATTTAATTGACCCTCTTAGAGGATCCGAAATTAAAATTGCCAGAGATAATTACAAAATTGCAGAAAATAATTATGAGATTAAGAAAAAAGATTTAATTCAAGAAGCTAGAATGAGATATCACAAATACCAAAAATCATATCAAGACATTCAAAATAAAAAATTTACAGTTGATTTATCAACTACAAGTTTAGATAATGCTATAGCGAAGTTAGATGCTGGAATTGGTACAAAATTTGAAGTTCTTGAAGCAGAAGCTCAATTATCTCGAGATAAACTATCTCTTAATGAAAAAAAAATAGAACATAAAATTAATAAAATTTCTCTCAAAGAGATTCTTAATATAAAGGGAGATTTCAAAATTAATAAAGAAAATTATCTAACAGGTTTTTGGAATCATGGACTGAATAAAAATATTAATGAAGGTTTAGAAAAAAATCTTTCTTTAAAAAACCTCATTCTTCAAAAATCTGTGAAAAAGAATCAAGCAAAAAGTTTTTTATCTCAAAATAAGCCAAATATTTATATCAGCAACTCTTTCGCAAGTACATTTTCCAAGGGCGACTCTCTTTCCGCTAATATTGACTCTGAAGAATCAGGATCTAATTATACAAATACAATAAGTTTGAATTTTGCATGGAAAATTTTTGATGGTGGACAAAATAAAAACTCTTACAAATCAAAAATAGCAGATGCAGAATCTGAAAAATATGCTTATAAAAATCTAAAAAATGTTTTAACCACTAATATTAGCAAAGCATATTTAAATCTTAGATTGAATGAAGAGAAAATTATTTCTTCTCTTAAAGAAATTGAATCTAGTAAAGAGTCTGTAAGGCTATCCAGACTTAGATATGATGTTGGAATATCAACTCTTAAAGATGTACTTATAAGACAAAGTGAATTAAGTAATGCAAAATCAAAAAATATTAATGCAGTATATAATTACAATTTGCATTTAGATGAATTAGAAAGATTAACTTTTCTTGAAATAAGTAAAAATTGTGAAAATAACAATAATAATAAAACTAAACATAGAGAATCCATTTGTAATATTTCAAGATGAATCCAACAAATTTAACTAATAAACAACTCAGTGAATTAGATTCTTTATTTGAATTAGTTAGTCAACGTCAAATAAAAGATTTTGGAAATATTACTGCCAGCAATAAAGCAGACGGATCATTAATAACTAGTTGTGACTTATGGAGTGATAAAACAATCGTGGATGGTCTAGCTTTAATAGCTCCAGATGAGGGAGTACTTAGTGAAGAAGGAGGTAAGTCGATTCCTAATACAAAAGCATATTGGATTGTCGATCCACTTGATGGGACAACAAATTTTGCCGCTGGGATTCCTTACTGGTCTATATCAGTTGCAAGATTTGTTGATGGCAAACCTCAATCTTCTTTTTTAATAATACCTACGTTGAAAAAAAAGTTTGTATCCATTAAAGGTAAAGGTGTCTGGTTAAATAACCAAAAAATTGAGCCTTACAACAATAATCACAAAAGTGAATGCGTATCTTTATGTAGTAGATCTATAAAAATTCTCCAAAAAAAACCAAACTCAGTATTTCCAGGCAAAATCAGACTCTTAGGTGTATCTAGTTTAAATCTAACGAGTGTAGCGATGGGACAAACTTTTGGAGCAATAGAATCAACCCCCAAGATATGGGATATTGCAGCGGCCTGGCTTTTATTAGAAGAACTGAATTGTTCTATAGAGTGGTTAGAAACAGATCCTTTAAATTTATTATCAGGACAAAACTTAGGCGACGTTAATTTTCCATTAATTGCTTGTAGATCAAGAGAAAAAATTAAAATCTTAAAGCCGTGGGGCAATTTATTATTAGAAAATTAGTTGCATCATAAATAAATAATTGCTTGAAAAATTTCTTAATTAGATACAATAAAAATTATATGAAATAAATATTTGAAGAAAATTAATTTGCAACGAAGTTCAACTTGGATACTGAAAAGTTTGTGGGGGGCTTGTGAAAGATGGAGCAAATCTGATTGCATAGATCTAAGTGCTGCATTTGCTTACTACACACTACAATCATTTTTTCCTATTCTCCTAATTTCTCTTTCAATAGCATCATGGTTCCTTGGCAAACAAGAGGGATTAGATCAAGAAATAATTGCTATTGCAGCCCAAATTTTACCTCCTTCAGTAGTTGAATTAGTAGAAACAACATTATTTAATTTGATTGATCAAGGTTTTGGAGCAGGTATACTGGGCGCTATGTTTTTGCTATTTACAGCAGGTAATGCATATTTATCTCTCCAAAGAGGTTCAGATAGGCTGTGGGAGGATGAACTTCCTTCCAAAAGAGTAAATGTAAATTCTGCTTGGAGAGAGCAAGCTTCGAGGTTTCTCCGTAATAGAGTTGAAGCTTTTTTAATAGTATTTTTTATAGGGTTTTTAATGGTATTAGATCAGATTAGTGCAAATCTTAGAATGATACCAACTAACGTTTTAGAAAATCTCTCAAAATCTAATAATTTAATTTCTAATTTATTTCTAAAGTTACCCCTTTTACAAGTTGGTCAATTCGCAATCCCACTAATTGGCTTTTCTTTAATGGCACTTTTATTACAAGCTCTATTGCCAAGCAGAAAAGTACCTTTAAGACCACTATTGCCTGGATCTATCCTAATTGGAATTGGTCTAACAACATTGAATTTAGCAGTAAGTAAAAGTATTCTTTCTCTTGGAGTAAGATTTCAAGCATATGGTTTTATTGGAGGTTTTCTTGTACTTACATTGTGGGTTTGGCTTTTAGGCGTGATTTTATATTTTGGGCAATGCTGGAGTGTTGTTATTGCTAGTATGTCTCTAGTAAATAAAAGAAGAAATAGACCTTTAATATAGTATGAATTATTTTCTTAAAATCAATAAAACTATCCTTATTTATTCAGTAATCGCTTTAATATTAATCCCTATTTTTGGGATTAACTTTTTAATAAGCTTTTTAGGTAACATACTACTTCTTTTATTTCTTATTCCTATTTTATTATTAATTTTAGTTTTCATAGGATTTAACTCTTACAAATCAAAATTAAATTCATGTAATGAATGTGGTGCCATATCTCTAGGTCTAAGTGAGACCTGCGTTAACTGTGGAGCCGATTTAAATGATATTAGTAAAAAAAATCAATTTGATAAAAAACCAAGTGAAAGCACTATTGAAGTTAAAGCAGAAGAAATTAAGTAAGAATTAACCAATCCCAATTTGTCTAAGGATACTTTGACCAGTAATTAGTTCAGTACCAAGACCAATTAAAATTCCCATCATCGCCATACGACCATTCCAAGTTTCAGCAAAATTAACAAAGCCAAATCTTGTTTGATTTTCTTCATTCATAATTAACTTTATCGCTATCTAATTATATTAACGTTTTGAGGAGAAATTTATGATAAATAATTAATTATTTAATATGTCTGACACCATCAACAGGTCGATACTCATCTCCAGTTAATTCCTCATATACTATTGCTGGCAATCCTGTTTCAAACATTGTTTGCAAGGCTTCCTTTAACATAGGATTCCATCCTCCAGTACTTACTTTGCCATGTCTTACTGTCCAATCCCAAGTTCCTTTGAGATCTCTGGGTAATCTACCTTCTCTATCTCTTCGAGCGACTAAGTCTAAAGATTCTACTAACCCAACAATAATTGGATTTTTACCATAAGAAGGTGTAAGGCTTAGTTCAAGCCTTACAGGATCATCTTTTACCATTTTTAATCTAAACCTTGGAGGTAATTTAAGTGATCTTATGACAGATGAGACAATTTTTGTTCTTAATTCCAATTTTTTTTACCTTAAATTTTCAATTCAATTAATCAGTTGTTGAACCCTTTTCTTCTAGGGTAGAGTCATTATCATTTGAGAATCTTACTGTTAATAATTCCTCATCTGTTATATTGCCTGATTTATCTAAAAGCTCTGGGTGTATTGTGTACTTTTTTTGTTGAAAATTTGGTTTACTGTAACGTTTATTTTCTGAACTAGTTATCCCCCAGCCATTGGACATTACTCTAAAAGCTTTCCAAACTAAATAGGTTAAGGCTGCAGAATATATAATTGGAAATAAAATAGACATCTAATTTATAAATTAGTTGATTATATGTTTAATATCATAGCCCGAAAAAAAGTAATTTAGCCATTTAAAAGTAATAAATTTTTCTCTTAACAATATTAATTTTTTTGTAGTTATAGTAAAAGTACATTAATAATGCGTCTTTAATGCATTCAAAGGAAAAAAAGATCAAAAATTGAAAATTTATAGTCACAAACAATTACTATTCTTCTTATCCATTTCAATGGGTATTATATGTCCATCATATTTAATTTCGGAACCATTAACTAAACCAAGATTTAATAAAGTTGATACATATTCAGATAAATCTTTCATTACTAAAGCTGTAGAAAAAACTGGTGCTTCTGTAGTGACAATTGATACTCAAAGATATGTTAAAACAAGGAAATCTCCAAGGAATAATCAACTATTTATAGACCCATATTTTGAAAGATTTTTTGGATTAGATTTAACTTATGATAATCAACCAAGGGTAGAGCAAAACCAAGGCAGTGGATTGATATTCTCAGACGGACTTGTAATGACTAATGCTCATGTCGTAAATGGATCTGATAAAGTTGTTGTTGGATTAACTAATGGAAAAAAAATAAAAGCAAAACTTATAGGTCAAGACTTTTTTACTGACATCGCTGTGCTGAAGATTGAAGGTGAAGGACCTTGGCCAATAGCAAAATTGGGTGATTCATCAAAAATTAAAGTTGGTGATTGGGCAATCGCAGTGGGGAATCCATTTGGACTAGAAAACACAGTTACTTTAGGTATTATTAGTAATTTAAAAAGAAATGTCACTCAATTAGGAATATACGATAAAAAACTTGAACTAATTCAAACAGATGCTGCTATCAATCCTGGCAATTCTGGAGGTCCACTATTAAATAGCAATGGAGAAGTAATTGGAATTAATACCTTGATCAGGTCAGGTCCAGGAGCAGGCTTAAGTTTTGCAATCCCAATTAATAAAGCGAAGAAAATTGCTTATCAACTAATAAATAATGGAAAAGTAATACACCCTATGATTGGGATAAGCCTAATAGATGAGAGTAGTTTTGAAGAAAATAATAATTCCGTAAAAGTCGGTTATGTAGTGCCAAATAGTCCAGCTGAAAAGAGTGGAATCAAAGTAAACGATTTAATCATCAAAGTTGGTAATAAAGATATTAAAAAAAGTGCAGACGTAATAAGCGAAATCAGTAATAATGGTATTAATAAACAAATAAAAATATTATTAAAGCGCGGAAATAAATTTATTAGTTTAAAAGTAAAACCAACTGATATTACAAATTTACAAAATAAATAAATTTTTCATATTTAATTTCGTTTAAGTATTTCCACGCACCTAGAAATACATTTACCATCTTTAATATCACAGGTTGAAATGCATTCAAAATAACTTTCAATTGGATCAGAAATTAGCAACTCTCTATCTTTTAAATCAAAATCTTTCATATAAAAATTAAAACTTATTTTTGTATTTTTAAGGTTAAACAAAAACAGTAAATTATGTAAAGATAAATGAGTGTTCTTGCCTAGCTAAATATAAAGTTTGTTAAAAAATCAAATTTTTTCAACAAATTTCTATGACTAATTTTTTTGCTTATTATTCTTTTCTAAAAAATATTCATAATTACCATGATACGAAAATAACTTTGAATTTTTAATTTCAACAATTCTATTTGCAACCTTTGAAATAAAATATCTATCATGTGAAATTATTAATAATGAACCTTTGTAATTTTTAATTGCTAATTCTAAATTTTCTTTAGATTGAAGATCCAAATGATTAGTTGGTTCATCCAATAACAAAAAATTACTCGGAATCATAATCATAAGAGCCAATGCTAATCTTGCCTTTTCTCCGCCACTAAGTTGCTTAATAAATTTAAAAACAGTTTCATTTTGAAAGCCAAAACCTCCTAAAAATGTTCTTGCCTTTTTTTGTGACCATTCTGGAGATTTATTACATATTAGATCAATAACTCTTTCCTCAAGTGGTAGTGCTTGAGCTTGGTTCTGTTCATAATAGCTAATAATTATATTATGTTTTCCAAGATTAATTTCTCCAATTTCAGGAGATATTTTATTCATAATAATTTTAAACAATGTAGATTTACCGCAGCCATTAGGTCCTAATATTGCTATTTTTTCTCCCGAAGAAATCTTTAAATTAACATCTAAAAAAAGAATTTTATCCTCATAACTTTGTGACAAGTTTTTGATATTAAGGACTAATTTTCCTGAGCGCGGACAGTCTGGAAAATTAAAAGCAGGACTTTTTGATTTAGTTTTAGGAGCTTCAATTTTAGAAATCTTTTTTAATTGTTTTTCTCTACTCTTAGCTTGAGAACTTCTAGTCGCACTAGCTCTAAATCTATCTATATACTTCTTCTGGATCTCAATTTCTTTTTGTTGTAATAGATATGCTTTATTTTGTGATTCTTCATTTAAAGATTTCTGTTCCACAAAAAAAGAATAGTTTCCATTATAAATTTCAGATACTCCTCTATCTATGAAAATTATTTTTTTACATAATTTATCTAAAAAATATCTATCATGACTAATTATGATTATCGCAATTTTAAGGGACAATAAATATTCTTCTAACCAGAAAATAGTATCTAAATCTAAATGATTTGTTGGTTCATCCAGTAGAAGTAAATCAGGTTTTTGTAAGATTATTTTTCCAAGTGCAACTTTCATCTGCCAACCTCCCGAAAAATTGCCAACTAATTTATCAGCATCTTCGTTAGAAAAGCCTAATTTTGGCAAAATCTTCTCTACATCAGATTGCATTTTATAGCCGCCTAAAGCTTCAAATTTTGCTTGATATTTTGAAAGTTTATTCACTAATATTTCTAATTCATCGGAATCTTTTTTTATATCTAATGATTTCATTTGATTCTCAATTTCTAGAAGTTTATTAGACACAATTTTTATATCTTTAAAAGAACTTTCTAATTCCTCTCTTACTGAACAATTGAAGTTGCAATCTAACTCTTGTTTTAAATGGGCAATTCTAGGATTCCCTTCTTTGATGATAGTTCCACTTGTTTGATCTTCCTCTCCAATTAAAATTTTAAATTGAGTTGATTTACCTGCTCCATTAGAACCAACTAAACCAACTTTTTCTCCTTTCTTAATCTCCCAATTAATATTTTTTAAAACAATATCTGTAGAATAAATTTTGCTTATACCTTCGAATCTAATCACTTTTTTTTAAAATAGAATTTACAAAATCGGATGCTTATTTACTAAACAATATTTTGTGGAATAAAATTAATTTATGAAAAGAATAGAACAAATTGCGGTAATATTCATAGCTGCGGCACTTGCTATTCCAAGTTATTGGTTTTTTTGGACTTTGGCTGGTGGAGGTGGCTACAACAAAAGGATAAAACCTATGACTAATCAAAACAATAATTACCCGAAACCTCTTACTAAAGACCGCCTCGAGCCTTAACTAACCACATTTTAGTTGCCTCATCATCAATAGTACTCAAATATTCAATAACCTCTTCTTTGGTGACAGAAATATTTAACTCGTTGCCAATATCGCATATTTTATCTAAAGCTTTTTTGGGATTAGTTAAGGCTGTCATAAACAAACTTTGTTTCTTTTTGGAATCGTTCGCTATCAACTTATAGAGCTTTTCTGCATTACTTGACATGTTTTTAAAAATCTATTTATTAATAGATTATTACTTCAAGCTACATTTTGTTCACTATATTTATTAAAAGATAAATCATTGTCTGTATCTTTTATTTCTTTTGCTGATGCATCTGCCATACTTCTTGCATCCAAACATAAAACCTTTCTTAGTTTCGCAAAGTTAGCTGCATGAGATTTTCTACCATCTTTTTGAGCATAATACTCAGACTGTTGAAGAATATGGTGAAGATGAGTTAACAAATATGGACTAATTACAGCAGATACCAAAACATCACTATTTTCATTATCGTGAGATTCAGAATTGACTAATCTTTTTTTCGGTTTATCAATTATCGACCTTTTAGGAGAATCAATTTTTCTTGAATTTTTCATGGGACAATAAAACAATTAATTGATACGGACATAAATTTCCTTACTAATAATATACACAAAGATAGTATCCTTGACTAACTGTGTATAATAATAAGTAACAGTTATCAACTTTGACTCATGGCTACCCGCCAAAACTCAACTAATGGGAAGCCTAAATCCCCCAGAATTCAAGTAGTCCTTCCAGAATTAATATGTGAGCAATTAACTATTTTAGCCGATAATGAATCTAGGACAGTAAGTAATATGGCAAAAGTGTTAATACAAGAGGGTATAAAAAAATATCTCGAAAAAGAAAGTAAATCACCTATTTCAGAAGCTAATTTAAATACTGATAAATTTAGAGATGAACTTGAAAAACAAAGCGTCAGAAGATTAAAAAGAGCTCCTCAAAGGATTAGATACTATAAAAAATCTGATTAAAAATTATTAATTTTGAGGCAATTTCTGTAAATCTACAGTTTTACCCATGACTACCAAAATATTTCCTCTTTCCAAAATGTATTTTGCTGGAGGATTAACTGTTAACTCTTCTGCAGGTCCTGCAGCAAGAACATTTACTAAATAATTTTTCCTCAAATTTAAATCTCTTAAAGATCTTCCAATAAATTCCTCTGGAACAGTTATTTCATCTATACCAGTTTGATTATCTAGTTCCAATCGTTCGATTAGGTTTGGTCTTACAAGTTCTAAACCTAATCTTTCTCCTTGCATCCTAGATGGGAAAACAACTTTGTCTGCACCTACTCTTTTTAACATTTTTTCGTGTAAGTCACTGGTAGCTCTCGCTATTACTCTTTTCACTTTGCTACCTTCACTATCCTTAGCAATAAGAGTTGTAGTTATACTTGCTTCAATAGGTTCACTAATACCCACTACAACAGTATTCATTTCAAGAATTCCCGATTCCTTCATAGACTCTTCATCTGTACAATCTACAACTCTCGCTTCTATCGAAGGTTCTAATTGCCTTAAATCATCAATAGCTTTTTCCGAATAATCTGCAGCCAAAACATCAGCACCATTACTAATAAGTTCTCTGCAAACTGCGGTTCCAAATCTTCCAACACCGACAACTGCAAAAGTGAGTGCTTCATTTTCTCTCTTTTGGGACCACTGCCACCAATCAGCCATAATAAAACTCAGTCAATTCTAAACATATAGATCAGCCCTAGGATAGCCAATTCTCTTTTGTCTATCTATTCTACTCTTATAAAGAGCCTGCCAAAGTGCACTTAAAAGCAAAAGGATCCCAAGTCTGCCTACAAACATCCCCACAATAAGAATAAATTGACCAAAATGATTTAATTTTGCGGTTAACCCAATATCAAAACCAACTGTTGCAAATGCAGATATGCAAGTAAACAGAATTTCTAGGAATGTGAATGATTCTTTTTTAACAAAAGTATTAGTTGTACTAAGCAACATTGCCATTAAAAGAACAAAAAGCAAAGATCCAACTGTGATTCCAACTGCCTTTAGAATAACTTTATCTGAAATTAGTCTATTGCTAATAATTACATCTTTCTGACCTCTTAAAGTTGATCTAGTTGCAGCCATTAAAGCAATAAATGTAGTTGTTTTTATGCCTCCACCAGTACCTCCGGTACTTGCTCCAATAAACATAAGCGTCATTAATAATAAGAGGCCCGTATCTGAGATAGAGTTCAAAGAAATCGGAAAATTTGTAAAGCCTGCAGTTCTTGCACTAACTGTTTCGAAGATAGATGACATTAACCGTTCAAACAAATTTAAATCATTAAAAAATTGACTATTTAGCAATGACTCAGTGATAAAGAATCCTAATGATCCGAATAAAATTAGAGACAAACTTGTCCTAATAACTAGTCTGGAATGAAGGCTTAATTTCTTATAAGAAAGATTTTTTTTATGACTCCAAATATCATCAATAACCCGCCAACCCAATCCACCCATAACAATGAGAAAAACAAAAACACTATTAACCAAATAATTTGTTCTATAGTCTTGAAGACTATTTGACATTAACGAAAATCCTGCGTTGTTATATGCAGAAATGCTGTGAAAAATCGAGGACCATAGTCTTTCCCAATTATTTTGAATGTCTACAAATCCAAAAGAATATAGGACAATTGCACCCAAGGAAATAATACTAATCGCAGTAATAGCAATGCTTTGAAAAGTTCGACCAATTCCTCCAACTCCAAATTCATCTAAAGTCTTTCCTTTATCTAATCTAGTTCTTAACTTTGTCCCCTTTACAACAAACCCTTGCAAAAATGTTGTAATGGCCATTAATCCTAGACCACCTGATAAAAGCATAAAAGCCAAAAAAACTTGGCCAAAGAAATTTAAATCAACACCAATATCTATTATGGTTAAGCCAGTGACTGTTATTGCAGAAGTAGATGTAAAAAAAGCTTCCCACAAACCAACCTTTGAAGATGAACATAATGGAGAGCTCAAAATTAAAGTTCCAAGGAAGATAATAAACAAGCCTGTAACAATAGTAAATTGAGGTACAGATAGCTTTTTGTAAGCATCTTTTAACTTATAAACTGAGAATGGGAATTTCACGATATTACCCGTAATTTAAAATTATCAATGCTGGCACCGTAAATGTCATTATAAGTGTTAATCCAGCTCCATATTTTGCGATATCAAAAAATCTATATCTTCCAGGACCGTAAACCATTAAATTTGTTTGATAACCCATTGGAGTCAAGAAAGATTGACTTGCACCGAATAAAACAAGCATTATTAAAGCGCTTGGTGAAATTTCTAAAACATTAGAGAATTCAATAGCAACAGGCAAAATTAAAGCAACCGAAGCAGCATTACTTATAAATTGTGTAAGAATAACTGTAGATACAAAAATTACCATTAGTGCAAAATAAAGAGGCATTCCATTAAGGGCAAAGTTTAGATTGACTGCAATTAAATCTGCTAATCCTGTTACTTGCATCGCTACACTAAAGGATGATAAAGATCCCAATAATAAAATAACGTCTAACCTAATTGATTTTTGTATCTCTGCAGGTCTTAAACATCCACAAGCAACCATGGCAATCACTGCTAAAAGAACTGAACCTACTAATGGAATATTTGAAACCGAAGGCAAAACTAACATTCCTATTGCGATTCCAATCGATATAGGTTTTTTTATCAAGAAAGGTAAATCATCTTCGAATTGATCTAAAATAAGCAAATCATTACTAGCTTGCAAACCTCTTATTGAATCTAACGGTGCTTGCAATAATAAAACATCTCCAGCCCTTAAAACAGCTTGGCCTAATCTCTCCTGAACAGTTTGTTGACCTCTTCTTAGTGCCAAAACTGTTGCATTGTGACGCTGCCTAAATCTTAATTCTCTCAAACTTGCACCAGCTAGAGTTGAGCCAGCTGGTAACAAGGCTTCAAAGGTCTTTGTACCTTCATCATCTGAGAAAATGTTAGCTCCATCGAAAGATGTTTTGTTTTCGCCTAACAAAATGGTATGTTCCTGCTGCAGCCTAAATAAGTCAGCCCTTGTAACGCGGATTATTAATCTATCATCCGGTTCAATCTTTCTATCAGCCAGAGGAGGAAGTATAACTTTTCCATTTCGTTGCAATTCCAGAACATCAACATCAAATCTTCTTTGCAATCTACTATTTCTGACAGATTGTCCAACTAATTCTGAAGTAGAGGGAATAGTAACTTCAGTAAAGTATATATTCATATCACCATTTTTAATAAATTCTTTATCTCTTCCTCTATCTGGCAAAAGCACATCAGAAACTAGAATCATATAGGTTGTACCAATAAGCCATACAGGAAACCCGATTGAAGTCAAACTAAATAATTCCAAAGCTCCATAACCTAATTGTTGACTAATATCACTTACAAGAAGATTTACTGAGCTACCTAATAATGTCAGAGTTCCACCTAATAAAGTAGCAAAAGAAAGAGGTAATAAAACTTTTGAGGGTGATATATTTCTTCGCTCACACCAACCTTCAATTAGAGGTAACAAAGAGGCTACTACTGGAGTATTAGGTACAATTCCAGATATTGGAGCTATCAAAAAAGCTATTAAAGAAATTAATTTCCTTGGCGTTCTAATACTTTCAGAAGATATCAATTCTCTTACTCTATCCAAAGCGCCACTTTTAAATAATGCAGAAGAAACTGCAAATAAACCCATAAGGGTAATTAAGGATGGGCTGCCAAATCCAGCTAAAGCTTTTTCAGGAGAAAGAACCCCTGTGGCTATAAATATTCCAACACATAACAAACCAGTCAATTCTGGTGCAATAGTATTTTTAATAAATAAAATTATTGACATTATTAAAACAACTACCGTTATAAACGCATCAAAATTATTACTAACTACTGCAATTAAATTCATACGAAACTTATTTAACTCAATATACCCAAAAACAATATTTCAAAAAAGTTTACTTGAAATTATCTTTTTTCAGAAACTTTTTAAAAATAGATTTTTTTTGGAATATCCATGAAGATGCAGATTTTAAGCTTTCATTAATATCAGGCAACTTGGAAGCATATATAAGTCTTCTTGCCTCAAAAGCCAATTTCCCAGATAAAGTAACCCCAAGGCCAGAAATTGAAGCTTCTCCTATTCCTAAACTAATCATTTCACCATTATCTTTAAATTCAAAGGGTAAAAGATCCTTTCCTTGGATTAAAATTTCTAAATTATTAGCCAGATAATTTCCTTGCTGCATAGCGACTTGAGCAGTTATAGGTAAATCCTCCATTCCTTCAATAACTGAAACATCGCCAATAGCAAAACAGTTTTTATAGTTTTCTATTTGCAGATTATTATTAACTAAAATTCGTCCAAATTTTTTTGTTATTTGATCAGTTTCTAAGTAAGACAAATTAGGTTTAACGCCTGCAGTCCAAATAACAATATCTTTATCCAAAGAAGTTATTCCAACCTCACTAGAAATACTAATCTTAGTTTCTGAGACTTCTTTAACTGTGGAATTCAAAAGAACGTTGATTTTTCTTTTCTCTAATGCTTTCTCTGCTTGTTCTCTATTAAAAATCTTGTTTTTATTGAGGATTTCGTTTGATTTTTCTATTACATTAATTTCAAATTGGTCTGTAAATAAATCTTTAATTTTACATGCCAACTCGATGCCAGAGGGACCACCTCCAACTATGAATAACTTTTTTTGCAACGCAGTATCTTGTGATTTTTTTAAAAAAGAATTTAATTTATTAAGATCGTGAACATCATTAAAAAAATAACAATTTTCATCTACACCTTTTATAAAAAAACTATTTGAGATAGAGCCTGTACAGATAACAAGATACTGATAACTTAATTTTAAATCGTCACTAAATTCAAGAATATTTTCTTTGAAGGAAATCTTGGTTAAAGAATTTCTTAAAAAAGTTATACCCGCATCAGAAAAAATATTTGCAAATTTTGGGGTGGCTTCCCACCTTCTTATTTCTTTACTTAAAACTTCGTACATTAAAGGTTTAAATATAAAGTTAGTTTCAGAATCAACCACAAGAATCGGTAAAGAAGGATTAAGTTTCTTTAAATTCAAAGCAAATGTCATACCTGCAAAACCTGCTCCAACTATTACTATTGGTTTTTGTATTGATTTCATTAGAGAAATATTGTTATGCGTATATGTATTATTAAACTATACGAATAATTTTTAAATTGAGCGAAATAAAATTAAACCCATAATCAAACTGAAGAATGATTGAAAAAATTCAAAAAGATATTCAAACTAACTTGAAGAAATATAATCAAGAGCTTGAAAATATGAAGCCTCAAGAAATGCTTACATGGGGTTATGAAAAGTTTGATAACCAATTTGCTATTACAACAAGTTTTGGTATACAGTCATCAGTCCTTTTAGATATGGTCAGTAAATTATCTCTACAAAAAAAAATCAAAATATTTTGGATAGATACAGGTTACCTTCCTCCAGAAACGTACCATTACGCTGATAAGCTTATTGATTATTTATCCTTAGAAGTTGAAGTTCTGCAAAGTGAATTATCTCCAGCAAGAATGGAGGCCAAATACGGAAAACTTTGGGAAACAAAAAAAGAGAGTGATTTAGATAAGTATCATGAAATGAGAAAGATAAAACCTTTAGAAAATGGTCTAAAAAAATATGATATTTTCTGCTGGGCAAGCGGTGTTAGATCAAGTCAAACAGGAAATAGAAACAAAATGAAAATCATAGACGTAATTCGTCAAAGACTTTCTTTAAGACCTTTATTAAATTGGACAAATAAAGATATTTTTTATTATATGGAAGAAAATAATTTACCTGCCCATCCACTATTTATCAAAGGTTATTCTTCTGTAGGAGATTGGCATTCAAGCGGTCCCGATGGCATTGAAACAAAGGGAAGAGATACAAGATTTGGAGGGATTAAACAAGAATGTGGAATACACACTAATAATTAAATTGATCATAGAACAATGGTCTCAGATATAAATTTTTTATTGATAGGCAATAGCAGGCTTCATTGGGCAAAATATTCTAAAAATCAATCTAAATTCTTTCATACCAAAAAAGAGCAAAAAGTTCCCGAAAATATAGATCTTGATCAATTAGTTTGGGCTTCTGTAGGAAAACTACCAAATTTTTTGCTGAAAAAAGAAAATGAAATAAAAACTAAAGATATCCAATTATCAAATCTTCCTGATCATTTTGGAGTTGATAGAGCTCTTGCCTGTATTGCCGCTCTAAAAATTATTAAAAACCCTTTCAAAAAAGATTTTCTAATTGCAGATTTTGGAACAATATTGTCAATAACAAAATTGAATTCAAATGGATCTATTATTGGAGGTCAACTTCTTCCAGGTTTTCTAACACAATTAAAATCAATGGAACAAAATACAAAAAATCTTAAAGTTCCCAAAAAATATGATATTCCGATCAAAGATTTTTTAATTAATACAGAAGAGGCAATTTTAAAAGGAGTAATCAACTCTCTTACTAGCGTAACTAATAGTTTATTTAATCCCGAAAAGGATATTTTAATAATCTGTGGAGGAGACTCTCAATTACTCACAAAATCTCTAAAAACTAAAAAAGAAAATATTATCAATTCTCCTAATTTAGTTATGGAAGGGATGATTATTCACCACCTATCCATAAAAAAATCAGCTTAACCCAAGGTCTGAAATTATATGATCAGCCATTATTGCTGCTTTTACCTTTAAGTAAATTTTTTCGATATTGCCTTCAGTATCAATCAAAAAAGTATTTCTCATCATACCCATATATTCTTTTCCCATGAATTTTTTCAGTCCATAGCTATCGTAATCAGAAGAAACTTTGAAAGGTTCAGGATCAGTTAAAAGAATAAAAGGTAAATTAAATTTTTCTATAAACTTCTGATGAGAGGATGCATTATCTTTACTAATACCAAGCACAACAATATTATTTTTTTGAAGTAAATCCCAATTCTCTTTAAAATTGCATGCTTCTTTAGTACATCCCGGAGTATTATCTTTTGGATAAAAATATAGTATTATTCTTTTACCTTTAAAATCACTAAGAGAAACTTCTTTCTCAAAAGAATCTTTTAATTTAAATTCTGGTGCTTTGTCGCCAACCTTAAGAGCCATTGAAATTATTAAATGAGTATGAATATAAAATACCAAAAATTTGGTTTTATGAGATTAAAGGTGTGCAAGATGTCGCAACTACAGAAGAAATTAAAACTGCAAAAAACCTAACAAATTCAAGATCAAAGATTTTCTTAGAAACAAGAGCTTATTTGCGACAATCACTTTCAACACTTTTTGATTTAGACCCCCTTGAAATTCCAATTAATGCTCAACCTGGAGAACCTCCAAGTTTACCTTCGGGAATGGGAAATATAAGTTTAAGTCATTGTAAAGATGCCATTACTATAGTCTGGCATAAAGGCAAAATAGGAATTGATATTGAGAGAACAGATAGAGATTTTAACCATATAAAATTTGCAAAAAAATATTTTTTTCATACCAATAAATCGAACCATAATAATTATTTAACAAAAAATATGATATTAAATCAATGGTGTGCTGTTGAAGCGGCTATAAAATGGGATCATGGAAAAATATCTGAAGATATTAAATATTGGCAATTTTTTGAAAAGCCAAAAAAGTTAATTCATGAGAAGAAAAACATACATTTAAATTATTCGCAGATAAACTTCCATAATTGGACTATCTCTTTAGCCTACGAAGAAAAAACTTCTTTTAATCCTGAGATTATTTGTTGTTCAAAAAATTTTTAATTTTCTTTTCTTCTAAGCAGTTCTTGATATTTAGTTTTTTCCCATCCATTATTATTTGGTTCCCATATTTTTAAACCTCTTAAAGATTTAGGAAGATATTCTTGTACGACCCAATTACCTGGATAATTATGAGGATTGACATAACTATTAGAATTATTTTTTAAATGAAATGGAACATCAAAAGCATTGGTAGATTTGATTGTTTCAATTGCTTTAAAAATACTTTTCGTACTATTACTTTTTGGAGAAATAGCTAAATATAAAGAAGCCTGCGTTAAAAAATATAATCCTTCTGGAAAACCAACTCTATCAAAAGCATCACAACAAGATTGTACAACTACTATGGCATTAGGATCAGCTATTCCAATATCTTCACTGGCAGATATAAGTAGCCTTCTAAAAATAAAATTAGGATCTTCACCAGCCTCCAGCATATTCGCAAGCCAGAATAAAGTTGCATCTGGATCAGAACCTCTTATGGACTTGATAAAGGCACTTATTACATCGTAATGATTTTGACCATTTTTATCGTAAACAATATTTTTCTTTTGTAGTGCATCCTCTGCTATTGCGAGATTAATGTTGATTTCTTTAGCATCATTTTCAGGAGTTGTTTCTATAGCCATCTCTAGTGCATTGATTAATGTTCTCGCATCTCCGCCAGAAAATTTAATTAAATGACTTATAGCATCTTGAGTTAAATAAACCTTTTTTGAATCTTTTTGTTTTGAATAATGAGTAATGACTTTTTGTATTATTTTCTGCAAATCATTTTCTGCCAAAGGAAGTAATGTAAAAATACGAGACCTGCTAACAAGCGCTTTATTGACAGCAAAGAAAGGGTTTTCAGTTGTAGCACCAATAAAAGTTATAGTTCCATTTTCTATTGAAGGTAATAAAGCATCTTGCTGAACTGATGTAAATCTATGAACCTCATCGATAAATAATATTGTTTTTCTTTTTGTATTTATTAATCTATCTTTTGCATTAGCGATTTCATTTCTTAATTCTTTAACACTTGATAATACTGCATTTAACTTGATTAATTTTGACCGCGTATTAAAAGAAATAATTTCAATTAGAGTAGTTTTTCCAACACCTGGAGGGCCAGAAAAAATAAAATTACTAATTTTATCTTTTAATATTGCACTTCTTAAAAGCGAATTCTCATTCAGGATTGGCTGTTGACCAAAAAAATCTTCCAAATTCTTTGGTCTTAATTGATCTGCCAAAGGGGCATTGTTTTCTATTTGAGAATAATTAGTAAATAAATTTTCTGAATGCATATAAATAAAATCAAAAAATCATTACTCTTAATTCTATGTAATTACTGTAGGAGTTTCCATTTGAGTAAGTTTTGAAATATTCAATAAAGCATCTAAATCATCTATTAGAGGTTTCAAAGCGATTTGAGGATTTAACGAAAGATTCTGTTGAGGATCGAAAAATTTCTCAAAGTAAAGTCTTAATGTTGCACCCTTAGTTCCAGTTCCAGAAAGGCGCACAATTACTCGAGAATTATCATCAAGGACCAATCTTAAACCTTGATTTTCACTTATGGAATTATCGACGGGATCTAAATATGAAAAGTTATCTGCAACTTGAACTAAATGGCCAGCAAAACTATTTCCTTTTAAATTGTCGAGCATAGAAGTTAGATTACTAAAAATTTGATTAGCAATATTTGAGGGGATTGCCTCATAATCATGTCTTGAATAATAATTTCTACCAAATTGTTTCCAATGATTCTGCATCAAATCACTTACCGAACATTTTTTCTCAGCTAAAACTTGTAACCAATACAAAACTGCCCATAGTCCATCTTTCTCTCTCACATGATTACTACCTGTTCCGAAACTTTCTTCTCCACATAAAGTAATTAAATTAGAATCTAAAAGATTTCCAAAAAACTTCCAGCCAGTAGGCGTCTCGAAACAAGGTATATTTAATGCCCGAGCAACATTATCAACCGCTGAGCTGGTTGGCATTGATCGTGCCACACCTGTAATACCATCTTTATAACCTGGGACACATTTTGTGTTAGCAGTGATAACTGCAAGGCTATCACTAGGATTTACAAAACATCCACTTCCTAAAATCATATTCCTATCTCCATCTCCATCGCATGCAGCACCAAAACTATATGATTTTTTATTTAATAACAAATCAGCCAAGTGGGATGCATAAGTAAGGTTAGGATCAGGATGTAAACCTCCAAAATCTTTTAACGGTTTACCATTCATGACACAATCATGTGCAAGACCCATTTTTTCAACAAAAATATTTTTTGCATATGGGCCTGTAACCGCATTCATTGCATCAAAGATTAACGAGAAGTCTTTTTTTAAAAAATCACTAATTTGATCAAAATCAAAAATTTTCTCCATCAAATTAGAATAATCTGTTAATCCATCAATAATTTCTAAGGTAGTTTCGTTGAAAGAATAAGTTCCATATTCACTAAAATCGGGTAATTGAATTTTACAAATTTTATAACTAGTTAGTAATTGTGAAGCCTTAAAAATCTTGTTAGTAATTACCTCAGGAGCTGGGCCACCATTAGAGATATTCAATTTCACTCCAAAGTCGCCATCAATCCCACCAGGATTATGGCTTGCAGAAAGAATAATTCCACCAATAGCGTTTTCTTTTCTAATTAGATGTGATGTAGCTGGAGTAGATAATAATCCGTTTTTTGGAACAATAACCTTTTGAACTTTATGAGCAATGCATATTTGGACAATTTTTTCTATTGCTTCAATATTGCCATATCTGCCATCACCACCAACTACTAATGTTGAACTCTCTAAATCTTCTAATGATTGTAAGATTGCTTCAATAAAAACTTCTAGATAGTGTTCTTCCTGAAATTTTAAGGTACTTTTTCTTAATCCAGAGGTACCTGGTTTTTGATCTAGAAAAGGAGAATTGATATTAATTTCACTAATTTGATTCATATTTTTAAGAAACTCCCAAAAATCTAACTAAATTAATGAGGCATTTCGGAAGTTCTTAACATAGCGATAAACCATAATGAAGAAATTAATAATGCACTAAGAATTCCATAGTTAACACCAAATTTAGAAATTGTAATTGGAACTATTAGTGGAAACGTTAATGCCCCAAACAATGGAGTAAAAGCTACAAATTTTTTTAGCATTAATTTAATTTATTAAAACCATTCAGTCTCAGCATTATCTTTTTCATTGGTATCGTCAAGTGGTGTGGTTCTGTCAAATTTCATTGATATACTTTTTTCTTGCTCACCAGATACATCAACAGCTTTAATATCGTATTTTTGAGTCCCGTCCCTAAATGGAACTTGAATTCTAAAAGTACCATCTGCAGCGAGTGGCACATCTTCTCCACCTATTGTCAGTTTTGCGGAAGGCTCTGTAGCTCCATAAACAATTAATTCAGCATCAGCAACAAGCCAAAAAGATCTATTTTTAACAATTCCGCTCCCGGAATCATTTAAACCGGATGACCATTTACCAGCTCCTGAATCTGTAAGATTATCATTGAGTTTTGTTGAATTTACATTTTCCATAAATTCTTCAGAACCAACTTTTCTTCTGAGAGGAATGTTAGTTGCTGCTTGGTATAACCTTTCATGCATACCATTTTGTTCTGAAACAACGGGATTAGAAATATCTGGGATTGACTCAGAAGTGGAATCTAAATTGAAAGGTACAAATTTATCAAGAATTTGCTCAGAAGGATGAGACCCAGGGACATGGCTTATAGAAGAAAATGCCAATGACATCCAGTTAAAACCATATTTATAACCTAATTCAACTTTATAATCTCTATCTGCAAGTGGGATTGGCAAGTACCACTCAGTACTATAACTGTCAACTGCTATCTCCCTTAGTGTTCCTTGATTCAAGTTGCTTCCTTCAGAACCAGATGCATCAAATAATCGTAAACATAATTTATTGGCTCCCAAAGATTGTGCCTTTTCTCTATCTGCATCAGATATTTGCCAAAAAACATAAGCCCAATCTGGATCTCTGGGTAGGAAAACTACATTTGTTTTAACGTCTTCACTAGTTTTTAAAGCGTTGGACTCGGAAGTTTTTACAGATTTTGACTCAGGAGGTGTAGTGTATGCTTTTTTTGTAGATTTTTCTTGATATTTAAGTATTAAATCAACTAAAACAGCTTTTGTTTTGCGACTATACAGCGGGACTGATAATTTACTTGCTTCTTGACGTAATTGTCTGAGGGTTAGTGAGAGTAATTGATCTTTATTCATGATCCCGTCAGCCACTTTAAAATCTCCGTTTTTGTTTGGGATCAGTATGTTCTTTTTTTTTAGGAATTGTGTGTCTTTTTGCCCTGTCGTCAGGATCCTCTGACTACTAAAAAATTCTCAAAATTGATATTTCTCTTCAAAACAGTTGGTATCAATGCAATTAATTAATTTTGAGGGCTTTGTTAAATGTAAATTAATTTTCTTTTTTTTTAAATTTTATTACCTGAATTTGTTAACGACTCAACAAAAATATATTTTTTCTTCGGGATCAATAAAAGGGGATTTCAATGTTGTTCAACAAGAAGTACTAAATCATCTATCTCTAAATCCTCAATATTTTTACCTATTTTTTTTGAAAAAGTACTTAATTTTTTCGAGGTGGATACTAACTGCTCATAAAAAAGATCAGTAAATTTTTTATCATTAAATTTTTTAGATTGGTTATCACACCATTCTCTTAAAGGATTTTCATTTTGACGTTCGAAACTATCATCTACATTGATAAATTTTAAAATCTGGAGGCAATGAGCGAGAATTCTTATATGGTGTTTCTGCATTATAGGTAGATCAAGATTATCAATTTCTTGAATAGTTTCTATGTTTAATGGGTTAGATAGGGGATCAAGATGATTAGACATTAATTTTTAGTTTTAATAAAGGAAAAAAACTCAATATTGGGGTTATCTTTCGTTAAAGTATATAAAGCTAATTGTAATAAGTTATTTTTGATAACATGGTCAACGAAAATTTAGTTAAAGATGTAGTAAAAGAGCCTTACAAGTATGGTTTCGTTACTGATATTGAAACTGAAAAAATAGCAAAGGGATTAAATGAAGATGTGATAAGACTAATTTCACAAAAAAAAGAAGAGCCAAAATATCTTCTTGATTTTAGATTAAAAGCCTTTAAAAAATGGCAAAAAATGAAGGAGCCTGATTGGGCAGGATTAGGATATAAACAAATTGATTATCAAGATATAATTTATTACTCCGCTCCTAAGCAAAAAGAGAAAATTTCTAGTTTAGATGAAGTTGATCCCAAACTTCTTGAGACTTTTGACAAATTGGGAATACCCCTTACGGAGCAAAAAAAACTCACAAATGTAGCAGTAGATGCTGTTTTTGATAGTGTTTCTATAGCCACAACTTTTAGAGAAGAACTTGCTGAACATGGAGTTATATTTTGCTCAATTAGTGAAGCAGTAAAAAATCACTCGGATTTGATCGAAAAATATTTAGGTACAGTAGTTCCAGCTAGTGATAATTATTTTGCAGCACTGAATTCTGCTGTTTTTAGTGATGGTTCCTTTGTGTATATCCCAAAAGGTGTTACTTGCCCTATGGATCTATCTTCCTACTTCAGAATTAATAGTGGAGATTCGGGACAATTCGAAAGAACACTAATCATTGCTGAAGAATCAAGTTCTGTAAGTTATCTAGAAGGTTGTACAGCTCCAATGTTTGATACAAATACTCTACACGCAGCAGTTGTAGAGCTTATAGCATTAGACAACGCCTCAATAAAATATTCAACAGTGCAAAATTGGTATGCTGGTGATGAAGAAGGTATTGGCGGAATTTTTAATTTTGTCACCAAGAGAGGAAAATGTTTAGGTAAGAGAAGTAAAATTAGTTGGTCACAAGTTGAAACAGGTTCTGCAATTACATGGAAATATCCCAGCTGTCTTCTTTTAGGGGAAGAATCTGTAGGAGAATTTTATTCAGTGGCTCTCACAAATAATCTTCAGCAAGCAGATACCGGCACAAAAATGATCCATGTTGGTCCCAAGACCAAATCAACTATTGTTAGCAAAGGTATTAGTGCAGGGAACTCAAAAAATAGCTACAGAGGTCTTGTCAAAATGGGAACAAAAGCTACAGGATCAAGAAATTACAGTCAATGTGATTCAATGTTAATAGGGGATCAAGCTTCTGCAAATACATTCCCTTACATCAAATCTCAACAACCCAATTCTGAAATTGAGCATGAAGCAAGCACATGTAGAATCTCAGAAGACCAACTTTTTTATCTCCAAAGCAGAGGGATAGAATTTGAAGAGGCAGTATCTATGATGGTTAGCGGTTTTTGCAGAGATGTATTTAATCAATTACCTATGGAATTTGCTGCTGAAGCAGATAAGTTACTGGCACTTAAACTAGAGGGATCAGTAGGTTAATTAATCAATTTCTAAACTGAAATGCAAAGTAAAATGAAAGAATCAGATCCAATTTTAGAAGTTGAAAATCTCTTTGCATCTACTGATAATCTTCCAATTTTAAAAGGGGTTTCACTTACTGTCTATCCTGGTGAAATCCATGCCATCATGGGAAGAAATGGATGTGGTAAAAGTACTCTTTCGAAAATCATTGCAGGACATCCCTCGTATAATATTACTAATGGCGACATAAAATTTTTAGGCGAAAACATCAACTCTCTAGAACCTGAAGAGAGATCTCAATCAGGAATTTTTCTTGGTTTTCAATATCCAATTGAGATCCCAGGTGTAAGTAATCTTGAGTTTCTTAGAGTTTCAACTAATGCTAGAAGGAAATTCCTGAACAAAGAAGAATTGGATACTTTTGATTTTGAAGAATTAGTTAAAGAAAAGTTAGAAATTGTGAAAATGGATCACGCATTCCTATCAAGGAGTGTAAATCAAGGCTTTTCCGGAGGTGAAAAAAAAAGAAATGAGATTCTGCAAATGGCTTTACTTGAGCCCAAGATAGCGATATTAGATGAGACCGATTCTGGTCTAGATATCGATGCTCTAAGAATAGTGGCATCAGGAATTAAAAAAATATCTAATGCACAAACTGGAATTATACTTATTACCCACTATCAAAGATTATTAGATGAAATTAAACCAAATTATGTCCATGTTATGTCAGACGGACAAATCATAAAAACTGGGGAGAGTGATCTTGCTCTAGAGCTTGAGGCAAAAGGGTATGAATGGACTGATAACTTTATAAAAGAGACCTAAACAAATGGAAATTAATGACAAAATAAGAACTAGTAAATCGAATGATAACCAAACAGAAATACAAAAAATCTGTCTTCATAAATTACAAGCAAGCCCTCTCCCTAATCCTAAAAGTGAACTATGGAGACTTTCAAATAAATCAAAATTGTCAAACTTTTTAGATTACTCAGTCAATGAAAAAGATTCAAAATTTGATATACCATATCCTAAAAATTCTCAAGGTACTATTAGATTGATAATTGGTACGAAATTCAAAATTAAATTAATAGAGAAAAATTATTCAATACAGCAATTAAGTGAAGATGAATTACAAAAATATATCAAGGAACAGATATCTTTTTTTAAGCAAAACGAAAATTGGAGTGACCTGCTAAATCTGTCTTTAAGTTGTAAAAATAATATTTTAGGATTAAAAATAAATGGATCAAATATTCCTCCTATTGAAATTTTTAGTCATGCATCCAGTAATTCTTTAAACGCAAAAACCCTTGTAATATTTTTAGAAAAGAATTGTGAGGTTGAATTATTACAAGTAAATCTTGGCAAGGAAAACTCTTCATTATCCCAATCAACTTTCTTTTGCTTGAAAGAAAATAGTTCCGTAAATCACGGTGTTGTTTCTTACGGTGAAAACAGATCCAATCTATTAAATTCTCTCAATGTAATTCAGCAAAAAAATAGTACATACAACTTAGGATCTTTACATTTCAAATTCAATTACGCGAGATTTGAAATTAGTATTAAACAATCTGCGGGCAACGCTAAAACAACTATCAAAGGTATGCAAATAACAAAAAAAGATGAGCAAATTTCAACCTATACAAAAATAGAATTTAATGGCCCAAATGGATTTCTAGATCAAATTAATAAATCACTTGCTGATGATAAATCACATGCAATATTTGAAGGTTCAATAATAGTTCCGAAAATTGCCCAGAGAACTGATGCTTCCCAATTAAGCAGAAATTTACTTTTATCAAATCTCGCACAAATAGATACCAAACCTCAATTAGAAATAATTGCTGATGATGTCAAATGCAAACATGGAGCTACAATTTCGCAACTAAATGAAGAAGAACTTTTTTATATGCGAACAAGAGGAATCACATTAACAGAAGCAAGTAAACTACAATTAAGTTCTTACTTTCAAGAAATAATTTCATTTATTCCCATTTCAAAAGATAGATGGGATTTACTTGATCAACTTTTAAATGAGAATTAATGGAAATGATTCAAAATTTTCCTGAAATAACGAAGAAAGACTTTCCTCTTTTAAATAAGAACTTAATAGGTAATGAGCAAATTATTTATTTAGACCATGCTGCAACCACACAAAAACCAATACAAGTCTTAAAAAAAATTGATGAATATTACAAAAACTTTAATGCCAATGTACATAGAGGGGCACATCAATTAAGTGCTAAAGCAACAGAAGAATTTGAAAATGCACGATATTTAATTAGCAAATACATAAAAGCGAATTCAGCAAAAGAAATTATTTTCACAAGAAATGCTACTGAGGCAATCAATTTAGTAGCTAGATCATGGGGCGAATATTCATTAAAAGAAAACGATGAAATTCTCTTATCAGTAATGGAGCACCATAGCAATATTGTTCCATGGCAAATGGTTGCAGCAAAAAATAAATGCAAATTAAAATTTATAGGTATAGATAAAGATGGGAAATTAGATATAGACGACTTTAAATCAAAACTTACATCTAAAACTAAACTTGTTAGCCTAGTACATGTTAGTAATACTTTAGGTTGCTGTAATCCAATCAAAGAAATAACTAAATTAGCTAAACAAAAAGGTTCTTTAGTGTTAATAGATGCATGCCAAAGTTTGGCTCATCAAGAACTTGATGTGATTGATCTTAATATAGATTTTTTAGCTGGATCAGGACATAAACTATGCGGTCCTACAGGTATTGGTTTCCTCTGGTCAAGAAAAGAAATCCTAGAAAAAATTCCTCCTCTCTTTGGAGGTGGCGAAATGATTCAAGATGTTTTTGAAGAGACAAGTACTTGGGCAGAGCTACCACACAAATTTGAAGCTGGAACTCCAGCCATCGCAGAAGCAATAGGTCTTGCAGAAGCAATTAATTATATTAACAATATTGGATTGAATGAAATTCATGAATATGAAAAGACTATTACTAAATATTTATTTGAAAAATTAAATCAAATAGAAAATATTGAAATCATAGGTCCATCCCCAGAGATCGATCCAGACAGAGCCTCACTTGCCACCTTTTATATAAAAAATATACATTCAAATGATATTGCTGAAATTCTTGATTCAAAAGGAATTTGCATTAGAAGTGGTCACCATTGCTGTCAACCTCTTCACAGATACATTGGAATCAAATCAACAGCTAGAATCAGCATGAATTTCACAACCAATAAGGAAGAAATTGATATTTTTATAGAAAAATTAAAAGATACTATTGATTTTCTAAAAATCAATTCTTAAATATTCAAAGCATTTTTTAAAAATTCCTGAGATTTTTGCATTACTACTTCTCTATTTTCAGTATTTCTAAAACCATGCCCTTCATTATCAAACAAAATAACTTCTGAATATTTATTATTCTGAATCAAAATTTCTTGAATTTTTAAAGTTTGTTTATAAGAGATAACTGTATCTTTTTTTCCATGAAACAGTAAGATAGGTTTTTTTATTTTGTTAATATGATTTATCGGTGATCTATTTATATAAACATCATGGTTTTTTGCATAATTTCCTACCAAAGAATCTAAATAATCTTTTTCAAACCTATGAGTGTTGTAATGCATATCATTCAAATCAGTAACAGGATATTTACAAATTGCTGCTGTAAAAATAGACTCATATAATAAACAATTCAGGGCAGTTAACCCACCAGCACTATTCCCAAAAATTACTACTTTTTCGCTATCAACTTGATTTGATTTAATCAATTCAAGAGCTAGTGCTTTGCAATCATAAGAATCAACAATACCCCATTTATAATTCAACCTTTCTCTATATGCTTTGCCAAAACCTGATGATCCTCCATAATTAACTTCAGCAACAAAAAATCCCTTCGACGTCCAATATTGAACTTCAGAATTATATGATCCATCAAAACATGAAGTTGGTCCGCTATGTGCTCTAACAAGAAGCGGTGGCTTTTCAAAATTTTCAACAAGCGGCTTATAAAGAAAAGAATGAGTAGATTGAGCCTCAAAACCTTTAAACCAAAATGTTTCAGGTTTTGAACAATCTTTTATATGATCAAAAAATATCTGCTCAGAAAAATTTGATAAAACTTTTTTTGCAAAATCAATTTCACATACAATTCCCAAAAAATCAGATCCATAACCTTTTAAAAGAACTTTTTTCCGAAAAACACTGAAATCACTTATTGATGTGAAAGGAGTAGAAAATTCTTTAACAAATTCAAGATCTTTATATTGTTCCACTATTAAACTATTTTCTTTTTTTGCTACACAAAATAAATTTTTTATAGTCCCTGAAAAGAATGTAATTCCAGTGACCCATTGTGGTGCTCCATATTCAATCAAATTTCTCTCTACTCTTTTCTTAATAAATATATTCTCAATTTCACTAACATCTAAAAACAATAAGTTCCACCATCCAGAACTATCTTCAGAACATACTAAAAGTGTTTCACTGATCCAATAGGGTTGAAAAAAAGAAACGTTTTTTTTAGCATTTATAAGCTTATTTGAGAATTTTTTTATTTTTTGTATCTCTCCATCTAGATCTATTTGAGCAAAAAACAGATCATTTTTTTCCCAGGGCATGTATGGTGAATCCCACTCTATCCAAGAAAGTAATCTAGCAGAAGTATTAGAAGATAATTCTCCAGCAAAATTTTTAAATTTTTTTATAAGACGAATATCTTGTTTAGTTTTTTTTAAATTTAATGAAAATAAATAATCTCTATTATTTATCTCGCAAATACCATACAAAAAAAAATTTTCAGAAATGACAAATGAAGAATCGAAATTTCCATCAATTGATTTAGATAGTTGTCTAGGTTCTTGAATTGAATCGAGATATTTATTTTGTATTCTAAAATTTGACGCTACCTCTTGAAAAATTTGAAGCCATAATGCCTTGGTAAACTGATCTATCCATATCAAATAAAAATTATTTTTAAAATTTATACATTTATAAGATTTACCGCCATATCCATGAAAATTATTTTTTATATTATATTTTTTACTTGTTAATTTCTGAGGAAACGCCTTTTTTTCATTAAATGGTCTTGCAAAAATGGCATTTTCATTTTCCCCTTCGCCAACAACATCAATCCAAAAAATGGTATCCCCAATAATGGTTAATTCCTTAAAAAGGGTTTTTTTTGATTCAGTTTGTCTAACTTTTAACTTATCATCATTACTCATTTTAAAAAACCATAAAGAAAGTAAATTAAAGTGCTAGTATTTTTATAGCTAAACTCTTAATTAAAAACTTTTTTAACGTGGCAAACCATTTTTCACAACTTGCAAAAAAGTCAAGAACAAATGGAAGCTCAGAAAAAATTGCAAAAGAACAAACAGGTAAGCCCTCTTTAGACATTTATAAACTTGGTGATGATGTATTAAGGCAAAATTCCAAAAGAATAACTAAGGTTGACGAATCGATTAGAAAACTTGCTAAAGAAATGCTTCAAAGCATGTATGCAGCCAAAGGCATTGGACTTGCCGCACCTCAAATTGGAATCAATAAAGAGCTTCTTGTCATAGATGTAAATTTTGAAGATTCAGGAGCAGAACCTTTAGTATTAATAAATCCAGAAATTACAGACTTTGGAACAACCCTTAATTCATACGAAGAAGGCTGCTTGAGTATACCTGGGGTCTATTTGAATGTAGTAAGACCATCAACTATAAAATTAAAATTTAGAGATGAAATGGGGAGACCACGCAAAATGAAAGCAGATGGACTTCTAGCAAGGTGTATTCAACACGAAATGGATCACCTAAACGGAATATTATTTGTTGATAGAGTTACATCAAAAGATGATTTGAATAAAGAACTCATAAAGGAAGGATTTAACGAAAAAGACGTAATTTCTATTAATTAATCTAATGACTGAAACCACAATATTTCAGAAAATAATTAATGAAGAAATACCTTGCGATAAGCTTTATGAAGATAATTTTTGTATTGCGTTTAATGATATCCAAGCTCAAGCACCAGTTCATTTTTTAGTGATTCCAAAAAAGCCAATTACCAGTTTATTAGATTGTATTGAAGAAGATGCAAATTTATTGGGGCATTTACTTTTTGTTGGTAGCAAAATAGCTAAATCAAAAAATTTAACTAATTGGAGAACAGTAATTAATACTGGAGCAGAATCGGGACAAACAGTTTTTCATTTACATATTCATTTTTTATCTGGAAGAAAAATGAGTTGGCCCCCAGGCTAAAACTCTCGAAAGAAATGTTTATGGGTTATAAATAAGTAAAAACAAAATGAATACACCAGATTCCTTAAATACAGAATCCAGAAATTTATTTAATATAATCTCAAAAAATTGGGAAGAGCTAGATGATTCACTCAAAACTAAGTTATTAAAAATTTGGAGAGTTTTAACTTATAAATGGCAATTACAAATTTTATTTAATCTACCTTTTCTTTTATGGTGGGTAATAGATAAATCTTTCCCAAAAGTGCATGAATTTGATTTAACAATCTTAAATTACCTAAATCTGCCTGAATGGGCAATTTCATTTATTGGCTTTGGTCAATAGACTGCTAAAAGTTATAATTTATTTGATAAAACTAGTGGAGTTAATGAATAAAGCAGTTAATAATAAACCCAAAATACTATACCAATTACAAAAATTAAGGAAGCTTTCTCAGCCTTTTTTTCTCCCTATAGATCAATGTAATGGATTTCAATTCATAGGGCTTTTGATTTCTCTTTTATTTTGTGTTGGTGGAGTAGTACTTGTTGGTCTTACAGGAATAATCAGTTTTTTTGAAAGTTTTCAACCAGTTTTTCTTGAAAAGTATTTCGGAGGTGTAGTAAGTACTATAAATTCAATTTGGTCTGGTAGCTGGGGATTGCTTTTCTCTGCCTTATTTCTAATTGGATCAGGCAGCTTTTTTAGCTTAAGACGTCAATTAAAAAACCGTAGATGGTTACATTGGTTATTTCTTGCGATAATTGTATTAATGCTATTAGCTGTAAACGGAATAAACGCTGGTATTGGATTCATAGCAAGAGATTTAACAAATGCTTTGGTAGAAAAACAAGAAGATGGGTTTTATCGGATATTGGGGATCTACGCTTGTTGTTTCGCTGTAGCTCTACCAATACGTGTTTCTCAAATATTTTTCACATACAAGTTAGGAATAATTTGGAGAGAATGGCTTTCAAAAAGTTTAGTCAAAGATTATATGACTAATAAAGCCTATTATCAATTAAATCCCAATGACGAAGAACAAACCGATGTAGATAACCCTGATCAAAGAATCACAGATGATACACGAGCTTTTACTGGGCAAAGTCTTTCTTTCACATTAGGTATTTTTGATGCCCTCCTAACATTTTCACTTAATATTCTTATTTTATGGAGTATAAGTACAACACTTACCTTTTCTTTATTTGGTTATGCTGCATTTGCAACTTCTATCCTTTTAATTGCTGGAAAAAATCTAGTAAAGATTGACTTCGATCAACTCAGATACGAAGCAGATTTTCGATATGGTTTAGTACATATTAGAGATAATGCTGAATCAATAGCCTTTTACTCTGGGGAGAATCCTGAGCGAAATGAAACTGAAAGACGATTAGGAGAAGTGGTGAGAAACTTTAATTTATTGATTATATGGAGAGTGATAATTGACGTCATGAGAAGATCCATTAATTATGCTGGAAATTTCTTTCCATACTTAATAATGGCAATCCCTTACTTTAAAGGTGATATTGATTATGGGCGCTTTATTCAGGCAAGCTTTGCATTTGGAATGGTCGAAGGTTCATTATTTTTCATTGTTAATCAGATAGAAGAACTTGCAAAATTTACGGCTGGGATCGGCAGATTAGAGGGATTCCAATCAAAGGTAGAATCTATTAGTCAAACCAGCCCTACAAGCAATCAAAACGTTATTTCAGATTACCCCTCAATTCTTATTAATAATGCTGACCTTTGCCCACCAGGATCAAATAAAACCATAATTAAGAACTTGAATTTAAGCATCGACAATAATCAATCACTTTTGGTTGTAGGACCATCTGGGTGCGGAAAAACATCTTTACTAAGAATGATTAGTGGTTTATGGGAACCAGACCATGGAGTAATTAAAAAGCCCAAAATTGGGGAATTATTATTCATACCTCAAAAACCTTATATGTTACTTGGTTCTTTAAGGGAACAATTATGTTATCCCACGGAAGTTAAAAAATTTAGTGATGAACATCTTACCTCAGTACTTCATGAAGTAAATTTAAAAACTTTAGTCGATCGGTATCCTAATCTTGATATCAAACAAGATTGGCCACGAATTCTTTCTCTAGGAGAGCAACAAAGATTGGCTTTTGCAAGACTCTTACTAAATTCGCCAAGATTCGCAGTACTTGATGAAGCAACAAGTGCTTTAGATATTGACACTGAGAAAAAACTATACAGTTTACTTAAGGAACGAGAACTTTCTCTTATAAGTGTTGGACATAGACCTAGTCTAAAAGATTTTCACGATAATATTTTAGAATTAAATGGAAAAGGAGACTGGAAATTATTGACTTCTAATAAGTATAATTTTAAGGATTAGCAAAAAAAATGAATTCTAAAGAAGAACAAACTAACTCAGAAGGCATTAATTTAGAGAGTGAGGGTTCTAAAGTAGAGCAAAACATTGGAAATTATATCAATGAAAATACTGGAGAAAATAAATTAGATGAAAAATCAAAAAATATGGAAGACGAATATAAATTCGGGTGGAGTAGTTATTCTGAAATAACTAATGGAAGATTTGCAATGATCGGGTTCTTAGCAATAGTACTAATTGAATTATTTAGTCAGGAATCATTTTTAAAATGGGCAGGAATCTTATAATTAATCATCAAATCTAGAGCTGTTATCTCTTGGTTTCTTTTTGTTTGTTCCAACGTTATATCTACCATTTTGATTTTTTGAACTTGATCTAGCTGATGAACTTGCTCTACGAGGCTCACGAGTTTTTTTTGCTTGATTAGAATCTTTAAATGAAGCATCTTCTACTTGAGATGTTGTAACTTGCTGCCTAATAGGAGATCTTGTGGGTTTCTTTCTTAATGGAGAAGAATCATCAGACGAAGAAATATTATCTTGTCTAGAAACTGTTCGATTCATTCTAGGTCTTGATCCTGTTTTAATTTCATTCCGAGATAAGTTGCGTCTCTCACCAAAGTTATTTCCTTCTGATTTATTACTATTTTTATCTTCAGAAGTCTGTCTTCTCCTCCTCCTTATAGGTTCCTCATTTTCAAACTGATTTACTTCTCTTGTAGATGGCCTGCTCCTGCTTGCAGCTGCAGAAGGTATAGCTCTTGAAGTATTCCTCCTAGGAGATCTCTCCTCCATATAATCTTCTTCAAATTCATCTTCTCGAGGTTTAAATCTTCTTGATGGTCTTTCAAACTCTTCAAACCTATCGTAATCATCATTAAATCTACCTCTAGAATTCCTGGGCGCATCGGAAATGGGATCATCATCAAAATAAGATGACCTTCTAGCTTGATCAGTTGCAACGCCCCTCAATCGTACACTTTCATATGCAAAAAAAACTGTTGTTCCTGCTAACAAAAACTGACCAAACTGAAGTATGGGATCTAACCTCCAGCCTTGAAAAAATAATATTCCCCCGCACAAAAGTCCTATAGCTGCGAAAAAAACATCATAATCTCTTGCTAATGCAGGTTTAAAAGACCTTAAGAAATAAAGGCCTCCTCCGCATACAGCTAGTACAATACCAACAATACTGGCCCAATTGAGACTAGCATTGACCACATTACTTCTCCAAAAAATTATTTTTTAAAGGGTTATTTAAATCCCCTATACATATAGTGTACTTAAAACTTCTACAAAAACTAGCGTCTTCCAGTAGAAGTACGATCGAGGGAATCTTTCTGACTGACAAAAATCAAAAAAGCAGTGGCTGGAATAACGATAAGTAAAGCAGCTGCAATAAAACTGCCTATCATTCCAACTGCGGAATTATTTGCAACTTCAGCAGAAAAATCTGCGACTAGTAATAAATTTGAGATTTGAAACACTTTTTAAATATTAAATTCTCAATTTATAATACGAATTAAATACGTTTCGATGGGTTATTTATTAAGATGAATTAAATAATTGTGATTTCCTTGCTTGTAAACACTCTTCAAATACTAGATCTTAGTTTAGGAATCTCTCTTTCATATTTAACTATAGTTTTTCTAATAAGATTAATTCTTACTTGGTATCCAAAAATTGACTTAAATAAAGGTTTATGGTTTTTAATTTCAATACCTTCAAGCTCTATTCTTAATTTAACAAGAAAATTAATTCCTCCTATTGGAGGAGTTGATGTAGGACCCGTAATTTGGATTGGAGTTTTAAGCTTTTTAAGAGAGATTTTAGTCGGTCAGCAAGGGCTTATAAAACTTGCATTACATACACATATTTCATAGAAATCATTTTGTTTTTTCTCAGTAATTTGGCAATAATTCTTCTTCTACATATTTAGTATGTATCCTCCCTTCCTTAAATTTAGATTTATTCAATAAGGTTAGGTGAAAATTAATTGTTGTAGGAATACCAGTTACTGCGCATTCATTTAAAGCCCTATTCATACGTTTAATTGCAGTATTACGATCTTTTCCCCAAACTATTAATTTACCAATTAATGAGTCATAGAAAGGAGGTATCTCATAACCGGTATAAACATGACTATCAACCCTTACACCAGGACCACCAGGAGGAAGCCAACCAGTTATTTTCCCGGGTGATGGTCGGAAATTGTGAGAAGGATCTTCAGCATTGATTCTACATTCAATGGCATGGCCGTTTAAATGAATCTCATCCTGCTTGAATTCTAGATTTTCTCCGCTTGCGATTTTAATTTGCTCAGCTATTAAATCAACTCCGGTAACCATTTCAGTAACAGGATGTTCAACTTGAATCCTTGTATTCATTTCCATAAAATAAAAATTATTATTATCATCAACTAAAAATTCCACTGTCCCAGCTCCTTCGTAGCCAATACTTTTAGCAGCAGCAATAGCTGCATTCCCCATTTTTTTTCTTAGCTCAGTGTTAATTGCAGGACTAGGAGACTCTTCTAGTAACTTCTGATGTCTTCTTTGAACTGAACAATCTCTCTCTCCTAAATGAACAACATTACCGAATCTATCCGCCAAAATTTGAATTTCTACGTGTCTTGGCTTCATTATAAATTTCTCCATATATAAACCATCATTACCAAAAGCTGCTTCTGCTTCGCCTTGCGCTGCTTTAAACATTTTTTCGAGATTATCAGAGTTTTCAACCAACCTCATACCTCTTCCACCTCCTCCAGCAGTCGCTTTAATAATTACCGGATAGCCAATATCTTCAGCCAATTTGTAAGCCGCATCAACATTTGATAACAAGCCTTTACTACCAGGTACTGTTGGAACTCCAACTGCTTCCATAGTTTCTTTAGCTGTAGATTTATCCCCCATAGATCTAATAGCTTGAGGAGATGGACCAATAAAAACTATACCGTGATCGTTACACATCTCAGCAAATTTATCATTTTCAGCGAGGAATCCATAACCAGGATGAATAGCATCGACTCCTCTCGATGTAGCAGCCGCAAGTATATTTGGAATATTTAAATAACTCTTATTACTTAATGAATCACCAACGCAAACAGCTTCATCAGCAAGCTGAACATGCAATGCTTTTTTATCTACAGTGCTAAAAACTGCAACGGTTGCAATACCTAGTTCTCTACAACTTCTGACAATTCGTAAAGCTATTTCTCCACGATTAGCAATTAAAACTTTTTCAACCATTATGAAAATTAAATTGAAGAAATGAAAATGACTTAAAATAAAAAACTATTTGCCAAAGTATTTAACAAAATTTTTTTAATGATCAGAGGACATTTTTTACAATACAACCTAGAACGTTATATATGTATAAATATTTGTTTTATGCAATAGAAAAATTATTCACCATATTCAAAAGTACTCCTTGAGAACTACATGTTTATTTCAGCCAATAATGTATGATATTTTTAAGGTTTAGGTATCCCTAGGTTGCTGAAAACCCTTTGCGGACGTGGCGGAATTGGTAGACGCGCACGTCTAAGGAGCGTGTGGCTTCGGCCTTGCGAGTTCAAGTCTCGCCGTCCGCATTTCATGTATTTTGGTTAAACTGCAATGAAAAAAAAATCAGTTGCAGTCGTCATAGTTTCCAATGGACCTGGTGAATTAACTACATGGGTAAATCCTGTATTGGATGAGATTAATAAAATAAATAAATCACTATGTGATGACGAAAAACTCGATTTCACTCTTAGGTTAGTCCTAGTTCCTTGCCCAAATGCTACTGGTAAAGAATTTTTAGTTGCAAATTCATGGAATAAATTCGAATTAATTACAAAATCCAAAAATTTTTGGAAATTATTAATTAAGCCACATTCTTTTGCAAATTGGCCCAAAAAGGGGGTAGTTATTTTCCTTGGTGGGGATCAATTTTGGAGCATTTTATTAGCTAAAAGATTAGGTTATATAAATATCACATATGCTGAATGGATTTCAAGATGGCCTCAATGGACCAACGAAATTGCTGCTATGAATTCAAAGGTAAAAGAGTTAATACCTAAAAGATATAGATATAAATGTAAGGTCATTGGCGATTTAATGGCAGATATCAAAGTTAATAGTGCAATATCATTAAGAAATAAAGAAAAACACTATATTGCATTGTTGCCTGGTTCTAAAAAAGCAAAGCTTTCTGTTGGAATTCCTTTCTTCTTAGAAGTTGCAGATCATATTGCCAAAGAAAATCAAAATATAAATTTTATAATTCCCATCGCCCCAACTACTGATAAAAGTGAATATTTATTTTTTCAAAGTACCAAAAATCCAATTGCTAAATATTATTCATCAAAAATAAAAACAATCAAAAACTTCAAAGACTATCCTTTTGATTATGTAATTGAAACATCAAAAAATACAAAAATTTATCTAATCAAGAAACATCCTTGCTATGAAATATTAAAAGAATGCGATCTTGCAATTACAACTGTTGGAGCAAATACTGCAGAATTAGCAGCAATTAATCTCCCAATGATAGTTGTTTTACCAACTCAACATCTCAATATGATGAATGCATGGGATGGTATTTTTGGAGTAATTGGGAAAATTTCATTTATAAATAGATTCCTAACTTTTATAATTAAAAATTTTTATTTTAAAAAAAAGAAGTTTTTTGCTTGGCCAAATATTAAAGCTAAAAAAATGATTATCCCTGAAAGGATAGGTAATATTTCGCCTAGAAAAATTGCAAAAGAAGTATTATTTCTTATGAAAAATAAAGATCAATTAAAACGTATTAGGGACAATCTACACAAAGAAAGAGGAAATAAAGGAGCTGCAGAAAAACTTGCTTCTATAATTGTTGATTCAATAAAAAAACTTTAACAATAATTACCAGGGATCATCAATTTCAAAATTTTCTGATTTTTTATTATCTTTAACTAAATTTTGTTCATCTAATGGTTCAATATCTAAAGTTTCAGTTGAATTTTGAATTGGTCTTTTCGAAGCCAGATTAGTAGTTGATTGTTTCTTTTGCTGTAAATCAATATTGTTTTTTTCATCTATTTGATAAACACTACTTTGATTCTCGATCTGATCAGAATATTCATTATCCATGTATAGCTTTTTACTGTTATTTATTTCATCTGAAGAATCATTTATTTCAACATACTCAAGTTCACCTTCATAATCATCTTCATAATCATCTTCATAATCATCTTGTTTAACAACATTTTCATATTCCTCTACCATATTGTTTTGCTGTTCTGATTCCGAACCTGAAAGTAACTGATTCTCAACAGGTACAAGGTTTGCTGAATATCCATTTGCTTCTCTTTCATCCCATGAAGAACCACCTACTCCAAGTTTCTCAAGTAGTCCACTACTTAGTTGGTTCAATTTCTCTTCAGCACCTTCATAAACAATAATCCTATCTGTACCACTACTTACAATTTCCTCAACAGGAATTTCCCAAGTACTTAAAACTCCCTCACCTAAAAGCGGAACACCAACAGCTCCCATAACAAGAGAAATCAAATCCCCAGTCTCAATATCAAAAGAAAAGCCAAGAACTCTTCCTAAAAGTTGTCCAGATTCTGTAATTACCTGACAATTAATTACCTTCCCATATCTTTCTGGAGAAAAACTTTCACTCAAAGAATCTAAGGAGTCAACTAATATAACATCTCCAACTTGCTTAATACTTTCTAAAGGCATCCATTTTGGCAAACCAGGTAAAAATCTTGTAAGTGGATTATCTCTTAGTCCCAAAGCGACCACTTCTCTTCTATCGATATCAACAACAACTTCACCAACTACACCAAGACGCCTGCCAGTATCAGTTGTTATGACTTGTGTTCCCATTAATTCTGATCTTAACCATAAACGTTCTCTAGGAACTGAGTTAGGGAAGTTCTTATTAGCAGATGTGTTAGACAAACTCATAAATAACTTTTATTCATTCTGACGTATAAATTTAAAAAAGTGTGTTTATGCAGCATTTGGTAACCCAAGAACTTGAGTATTAGCTCCTCTTGCTTGCGCAACACCAATTGTTCGTTCAGACGCACTAATCATAGGCCTTCTATGACTTACGACTATAAATTGAGCATTTGATGACTGATTAGATATTAATTTTGACAATCTTTCAACATTTATTCCATCTAAGAAACTATCAACCTCATCTAATGCATAAAAAGGTGAAGGTTTATACTTTTGCAAAGCAAATAAAAAACTTAAAGCAGTTAATGATTTTTCTCCACCTGACATAGAGGCTAATCTTCTGACATTTTTCCCTTTAGGATGAGCCACTAAAGTTAATCCTCCTTCTAAAGGAGAATTAGGATTTTCAAGTTGAAGAAAACCATCTCCATCAGATAAATTTGCAAAAATTTCTCTAAAGTGTTTATCAACTTCTGTGAACGCTTGCATAAATGCCTCCTGACGCATCGTAGATACAGTTTCTATTCTTAGCAATAATTCAGATCTTTCATTAGATAAAATTTCCAATTTTTCTCGCAAACCATTTAATCGCTCAATTAATTCTTCTAATTCATCAAGAGCCAACATATTTACAGGTTCTAAGCTTTGTAGTTTTGCATTTATGATCGAGATTTCTGATTGCAAAGATTCAAGACTCTTCCCTTCATATTCTCCAAACTGTGGATAAGGATTAGGTAGATCTTTTTTATAATTTTCTAATTTTATTTTCTCGCTCCTCATCTCTTCTTGAAGAGAATGCATATCCCTTTCAAGATATTCAAGCTTCAACAAATAATTATTATAATCTTGCCTTTTATTTGAAATCGAAGAGTTTAATTCATCTCTTTTCCTTCTTAATAAACCGAAATCCTTCTCTAGAGAATTTTTTTGATTATCGAGATCTAAAAGATCTTTTTTAAATTTATCTCTTTTTTCTATCCATTCACTATGAGCAATTGCGAGTTGTTGAATAGATTCCTGCAAGTTTTTTTCTTGTAGTAAAGTAATTTTTAATGAATTATTGATACGCTCTTTATTTAAAGCAAATTGATTCTTCTTATCTAGTAATGTATCTCTTTCCTTAATAAGTAATTCAAGTTTTTTATCAAGATTATTAAAATCATTATTAAAAGCAATTAATGATGATTGTTGATTTTTTTCATAATTTGCCTTTTGAATAGTTTGTAATTGATCAGATTTATCATGATAAGGCTTTAATTCATTTTTTAAATGATCTAACTCGTTAACTAATAAATTATTAGCTGTATCAAGTTTATTTAATCTCGATTTACAATCCTTAATTCTTTGCAAAACAGCATGAAGAGAATCTTGATTTACTTCAATTTCTTTATTAAATGAAGCACAGTCCTCAATTATTTGACTACGGTTAGCATTTAATTTACTAAGTCTATTATTTTTTATTATCAAATCATTATTTGACTCTTTTAAAGCTTCTTCGATAACTAATAATCTTTCTTTTATAGGACTTGAATCATCAATCTCATTATTAATGCCAAACCTATAAGCCAAATCTTTATTTAACTTACTGCCTCCTGTAATAGCTCCACTTGATTCTAATAATTCACCACTTAAGGTAACCAACCTATTTTTTTTTGTAGATAACCTCGCTGAGGCTAAGTCTGAAAAAACCAAAGTATCACCAAAAACATATCGAAAAACATCTGAATAAACTT
>QCNK01000004.1 GCA_003210135.1 Prochlorococcus sp. AG-424-P23
GTATCAGAAAAAGTGGATTTATTTTTTGATGAAGAAAATGATGATTGGAATGATGAGAATTTTTATGATGATCAAAGCGATATTAAGACATTTTCCAGAGAATCAAATTCTTATGAATCTACTACAAAGTATTCAAAAAGACCTTTAGAAGCAATATCTTTAAGGCAACCAAAAAATTTACAGACAACTGAGCAAAAAAAATTACCCTATGTGAAAGAGAGTAAGGATGAAGATTGGCCAGATGAAATGGATTTCAAAGTTGAAAGATGGCAAAGAGCTTCAGAAAATGAGAATAATACTTCGAGAGATCAATCAATCCAACAAGTTCAATCAAAATCAAGAAATCTTCCCAGATCAAGAAGAAGAAGAGTATAGTTTGGTAAATTCTTTAATTCCTGAATAACCCAGTAAAGTTTCTAAATTTGGATTGAAAACCTCCCTTATAATTGTTAAGGGTTTTTTGTCTCGAAAAAATCTGTAATTTCTTGACCAGAATGGACCTTTAAAGCAAAATTGATCTTCTAACCATTTTGCATTGACAAGTGAAATACGATCCACTTCTCTAAATAATTCTGATCTGTCTTGCGTCAAATTCTTCCAAATTGGCTCTTCTTTGGCTTTTAAATTTTCATTCACTTGATCTGCATTCCACCAACTTTCTGCCCATGCTAGGTTTTTATTATTGCTTTTGATCCATACCTGTCTTCTAATTAAAGGTCCATTTAACTGATTCAATTCTTTAGGGCCTTCTTTAGTGGATAGAGGATCTAATTGCATAGAAATTAATTTAATTTTTGTCTCTTGATTAGTTAAAAGTTGCAGATGTCTAGTTGGACTTCCATCCCCAAGCAGCATTAATTTCCATGGGCCAGATATTTTTGGTAGTGAATTCTTCACTAAAAAATTAGAGGCTTTTTCTTCCCATAAAATTTTTGGAGAGTTAAAAAGTTTATTATTCAGTGCTCTAACGGAGTGCTTTTAAGATGATAACTTTTTTTTACCAAAAATATTTGCCTTATCTTTTTTTATCTCTCTTATTTTTAGCCAAACAAGTAAAGCAGTTAAATCAGCTTTGCTAACCCCAGGAATTTTTGAAGCATCACCAAAATTTTTTGGCTTTATCTTATTCAAATTTTCTCTAGCTTCTAAAGATAATGTATCTATCTTTTCATAATTTATTTCTAGAGGCAGAGATTTACAGCTTTGACGATTTATTTGTTCAATGTTGTTTTTTTGTCTTTTAAGATAACCCTCGTATTTAATATCTATTTCAACACCTTCTTGTATTGAAGAAGCTATATTTTTTTCAGTCAAATTATATTTAATTAAATCTGAATAATGAAAGTTTGGTCTTTTTAAGAGTTCTTTCAAAGTTATTGAGCCTTTGATTTTTGATCCCGTGGCTAATTCTAGTTTTTTTGATATTTCATCCGTGTTTTTTAATCGAGTGTTTTTTAATCTTAATTTCTCTTCTTCAAGGAGTTTCATTTTTTCTTTATAGACCGACCATCTTTTCTCATCAATTAACCCTATTTCATAACCTAATGGGGTTAATCGCCTATCTGCATTATCTCCCCTAAGGGTCAACCTATATTCACTCCTGCTAGTGAGAACTCTGTATGGTTCTTTGAGATCTTTGGTAATTAAATCATTGATCATTGTTCCTATATAACTGCTTTCTCTGGTGAAGATTATTGGGTCTTTTTTGTTTAGTTTTCTTGTAGCATTGACTCCTGCAACTAACCCTTGTGCTGCTGCTTCTTCATAACCAGTAGTCCCATTAATTTGTCCGGCGCTAAATAAATATTCAATTTCTTTCGTTTCGAGTGATGTTTGGAGCTGCGTTGCAGGTATATAGTCATACTCTACAGCATATGCTGGACGCAACATTTTACATTCACTTAATCCAGGTAAGGTTCTTAAAAGTTCTAATTGAATATTTTCGGGTAAACCTGTAGAAAATCCTTGCACATATATTTCAGGAGTATTAATTCCTTCTGGTTCTAAGAAAATTTGATGTGATTCTTTATCAGCAAATTTAACGATTTTATCTTCAATAGAAGGACAATATCTTGGCCCCTTACTATCAATAAAACCGCCGTAAATGGGAGTTAAATGTAAATTGTCTCGAATTAGTTGATGTGTTTCGGTAGTTGTTCTTGTGATGTGACAACTAACTTGGGGCATATTATTTTTTATATCTGGGTCAAAAGAAAAATATTTATCTGCTGCAGTACTTGGTTGTATATCTAATTCATCAAAAATGATACTTCTTTTATCAACTCTTGCTGGAGTTCCTGTTTTTAAACGTTCTGTTTTGATACCAATTTCGTGTAAATTTTGAGTAAGTCCTTTTGCTGCTTGTTCGCCCGACCTACCAGCTGACATTGATTTATTTCCTATCCATATTCTTCCTTCTAAGAACGTGCCAGCTGTGATGATAACTGATCTAGATGAGTAATAACTACCAAAGAAAGTCCTTACACCCTTTATTCTTTTTTTTAAGATTTTTTTTGAGTTCAATCCAATTTCTTCAGTTTTTGCAATATCCAGTTCAGTAATCATTGCTTCTTTTAAAGACAAATTATCTGTATTTTGTAGTATTTCAATCATCCTTTTTGAGTATTCTCTTTTATCTGTTTGAGCTCTTAATGCCCATACAGCTGGGCCTCTACTTCCATTTAATATTCTTTTTTGTATAGCTGTTTCATCAGCTAATTTACCAATAATTCCACCTAATGCATCAACTTCATGTACCAACTGACTTTTTGCCGGCCCGCCAACTGCAGGGTTGCAAGGTTGCCAGGCAATCCTATCTAAATTGATTGTAAATAAGGCTGTAGAAAATCCTAATTTTGCTGTTGTTATAGCTGCTTCGCATCCTGCATGTCCTCCTCCAATAACGATGACGTCAAAAGATTCATTTGTTGAGTGATTATCATGCATTTTAGGAGCGATTTAATTAGCTAAATTCCTAAATCTCGTAAATTGAGGTTCAAATAATAATTTAACAGTTCCTACGGGTCCATTTCTATGTTTAGTGACAATGATTTCTGTAATTCCTCTATCTTCAGTCTCCGGATTATAGTATTCATCTCTATAAATCATTAATACTAAATCTGCGTCTTGTTCAATAGATCCTGATTCTCTTAGATCACTTAACATTGGTCTTTTATTTGTTCTGGACTCAACCCCTCTACTAAGCTGAGATAAAGCTACTACTGGTACTTTTAATTCTCTGGCCATGCTTTTAAGACCTCTTGTTATTCGTGAAAGTTCTTGCACTCTATTATCAGGGGTTGATCCTTCCATCAACTGCAGATAATCAATCACAATTAATCCCAGTTCTTTTTTTTGTTCAGCTATTAATCTTCTGCACAGAGATCTCATCTCTAGAACACTTAAGTTAGGCTTGTCATCTATAAATATTGGTAATTGACCTAATGAATTGATACCTTCTCCGAGTAATGGCCATTCATCTTGCTGTAATCTTCCTGTTCTTAGCCTTCCACTTTCGATTCCCACTTCCATAGAGAGTAGTCTATATGTCAACTGTTCTTTACTCATCTCAAGGCTAAATACACACACAGGTAAATCTTGAGATTGTGCAACATTTTTAGCCAGATTAAGAACTATTGAAGTTTTTCCCATTGAAGGTCTTCCAGCAACAATTATTAAATCACTTCTTTGAAAACCTTGAGTCATTGCATCAAGATCATAGAAATTTACAGGAATTCCAGCTACTGAAGTACCTAATGATCTTGACTCTATTTCATTGAAAGTACTTGTAAGGATTTCAGCGGCTTGAGTCAGACCTTTTGAAGGTTTTTCTTGACTGATTTCAAATATTTTTTGCTCTGCTTTATCTAGAACTTCATTAGTATCTTGAGTTTGATCAAAACCTAGTTGAACCACTTCATTTCCAGATCTGATAAGTTGCCTTCTCATGAATTTGTCGTTAATTAAATTAGCAACTTGTTCTATAGAAGCTGTAGAGGAAACATTTTCAACTAGCTCTACAAGTTTGCTATTCCCTCCAATTTTTTCTAGTGATCCATTATCTGCCAACCAAGCACTCATTGATGTTAAATCAGTTGGTTTCCCCTGGGTATGTAACATTAATGCTGTTCTATAAATCTCTTGATGGGCATTTATATAAAAAGCTTCAGGTTTAATTAAATCTGCAATTCTTCCGATCGCGTCTGGATCAAGAAGTATGCCACCAAGAACAGCTTCCTCTGCTTGAACGTTTTGAGGAGGAACTAATCCAGCATTTTCACTATTAAAATCTTTTTTAAAATTTTTATTTTGCCCATTATTTGGAAAAGGTACTGAAACCATATCTTTAATTGCTTAGATATATACTCTGGCTACTTTTCAAAATAATGCAACAAATTGATTAACTTGTTACTTCAATATTTACTTCTGCATTTACTTCTGGATGTAATTTTATTTTTGCAGTAAAGGAACCTAAATTATGAATATCAGGAACAGTAATATTTCTTCTATCAATTTCTTTTTTAGTAGCCGCTTCTATCGCTTCGGCAACATCACCATTGGTAACTGTTCCAAAAAGGACTCCATCTTCTCCAACCTGTTTTTTGATAGTGAACCTACCTATTGTAGATAATGCAGTTTTAAAATCTAAAGCTTCTTGCTTTAATTTATCAGCAGCGATTTTTTCTTTTTCTTTCTTCCTTTCAATTTGTTTAAGGACAGCTGGTGTTACATTCATTGCCTTGCCATAAGGTAATAGAAAATTTCTTGCGTATCCAGGTGCTACTTCAACTAGATCTCCTTCTTTACCCAGTGATGCAATTGATTCAGTTAATGCGACTTGTACTCTTTTAGCCATGAAAATATTAAACAATATAGTTAATAATACGACCTAGAGGGTAACTTTATTTTTTTTGCAAGACCAAATTTCGCAAGAATCTTAATATGTTCCCATGTTATATCTATCTGACCTCTAAATAATCCCTGTTTTGCAGAATTGGGAAATGCATGATGATTGTTATGCCAACCTTCTCCAAAGGTTAATGCAGCAACCCACGCATTATTTTTAGATGAGTCACCACTTTCAAATGGTGCCTTACCCCAACAATGCGTCGCGGAGTTTACTAGCCAAGTTATGTGATAAACAACCACAAGCCTCAATGGGATTCCCCAAAGGACTAGAGCCCATCCTCCAACTCCTAATTTTTGACCTATTGCGTACAAAGAAAGTCCAATAGGAATTTGTAAGAGTAAAAAATATTTATTTAAAAATCTATAGTATGGATCCTTAATTAAATCTGCACTTAGTTTTGGAACAGCTTTTAGTGCTTCAACGTCTTTAAACATCCAACCCATATGACTCCACCAAAACCCTTTTTTACTATTGTGATGATCTACTTCAGTATCTGAAAAAGAGTGGTGATGCCTATGTAAACCTACCCAATCTATCGGTCCATGCTGGCAACTTATAGCTCCACAGGTAGCAAAAAATCTTTCTAACCATCTTGGTACAACGAACGATCTGTGTGATAACAATCTGTGATATCCAAGGGTGACTCCTAAACAAGCAGTTACCCAGTAAAAAAATAATAATGAAGTGACTGCAGGGAGACTCCAAAATTTTGGTTGTAAAGCTACAAGGGAAAGAATATGTATTGCAACCATAAAGACTATTGTTCCCCACGTTTTATGTAGTCTTGGAGGATATCTTTTTGAATGACTGGAAGGTTCCAGTAATTTTTCTGAGAGTTCTATAACTTTTTCAGTTGGAACAGGTTTTTTTAATTTTGCTGTTTCTTGGAAAATTACTGAATTCATGATATTGAAATACTATTTTCAAAATTACCGATATGTAATATTATCATACTATACTATTGATAAGATTGATTATCTGTGAGTCTCGGATATCGCGATAAATTATCTAGAGGTCGAAGGGCTATGGCTCATTTGATACACCTCTGGCATGAAAGAAATGGTTGGTCTCACAGAGTATTGCCATTACTTTCAGAAGTTCTTGATTTAGGTAAAGTTCATAATTCGCAAATTTCTAATCTTAGAAATGGGAAGTTATCTTCGCCAGGCCCTGAAGTTTTTCTTGCTTTAGCTCAAGTTAATACGATTCTTGATCAAGGCATTGAAAAAATCAGGGATCGTTTTGAAAGTGATTACCCAGAGTTATGGAAATCTTTGGAAGAGTCTGCATTACCCCTAAAAAATGATTCTGGTGATCCATTGTCGGCCGGGGAGTTATTCGAGATATTTTCAGGATTAAAACCTTTACCTTCATCCTTTGACTGGTACATAGAAGATGAAGAAGCCTCTGCTTTAAGTGATGCTCTTTCAGTGCATTTTTGTCAGAATAAGGCTTGGAGATCATGTAAAATGCAGGTAATGGAGGCCTATGCTGTCAATAAATCTGCCCGCAGAGAACGTTTTGCTGAGGTAATTGCAGGAATTAGAGATTATACGGCAGAAGAATTAGATGGAGAACTTCTTGATTTATATGAGGCTTCAAAAAAACTTTCTTATTTTCATGGTAGAGGACCTAATGCTTTCCTCGTAGAATTAAGAAATTTAGCTTCTGAAAAATAACATGAATTTTCATAATAAATGACTCTTGACAATAACTTAAAACTGGCTGAAAACGCTGTTCTTTCTGTTGAAGAGAGTTTAAGTAAAGTTTTCCAAGAAAGGTCTAATCAGGTTTTCCAGAAATTAGAAAATATTTTGACAATTTTTAAGGAAGAAAAAGTTTCTACTAGTCATTTCAATCAATCTTCTGGTAGTGGTCATGATGATATATCTAGAGAAAAAATTGATGCGGTTTTTGCAAGATTGTTTCTTGCTGAAAAGGCTGCTGTGAGGATGCAATTTGTAAGTGGAACGCATGCAATAAGTTCTGTCTTATTTGGAATTCTTAGACCTGGAGATTTAATGTTATCTCTTACAGGACAACCATATGACACTTTAGAAGAAGTCATAGGAATAAGGGGAGGAGGTAAAGGCTCACTTAAAGATTTTGAGATTGAATATAAGCAAATAAATATCTGCGATAATTTTGATTCTTTTGAAGAAAAAATTGTTCATTCTTTTAAAGAAAATACATGCAAATTAGTATTCATACAAAAAAGTTGTGGATATAGTTGGAGAAAGTCTCTTACGAATAATCAGATAGAGAAAATTTGTAGTCTTATTCATTCTCTTGATCCTAACTGTATATGTTTTGTTGATAACTGTTATGGGGAGCTTGTTGAAGATAGTGAACCAATTTCTAAAGGGGCCAATATAATTGCTGGATCATTGATTAAAAATTTGGGAGGAACAATTGTTCCTACTGGTGGTTACGTTGCAGGAGATGCAGAGTTGGTTGAGATGGCATGTTCTAGATTAACCTCACCAGGTGTTGGTTCTTCTGCAGGAATAAATTTTGGACTAGGAAGATTAATTTTGCAGGGTTTGTTTTTAGCACCACAAATTGTTCACGAATCACTCAAAGGTGCTGATTTGGTTGCAGCAGTCTTTAAAAATTTGGGATTTAAGGTTTTACCAGAGCCAGCAACTTATAGATCTGATCTTATTCAGTCAATAAGATTGAATAATCCTGATCTGGTACAAAAAGTTTGTCAATCTTTTCAAAATTCTTCACCAGTAGATTCTTTTTTGAATGTTGTTCCATCATCAATGGATGGATATGATTCAAAATTATTAATGGCAGGAGGTACCTTTATTGAAGGTAGTACAAGTGAATTTTCTGCTGATGCCCCTTTAAGAGATCCTTACAATATTTTTGTTCAAGGTGGTTCTCACATAGCTCACATCAAAATTGCATTAATTCGATTATTATCTGAATTATTAGAGGAAAAATTAATTTCAAAGGATTCTCTACTTCCTTTATCTACTTAATCATGTCTTACAAGTTTCCAGACAACCTCAACTATGCTGATACTCATGAGTATGTCTTGGAAGAAAATGGATTATTAAAAATTGGAGTTAGTGAATTTGCTATAGATCAATTAGGAGATATTGTTTTTGTTGAATTAGCTGATCAAGGGGCGAATTTAGAGAAAGGAGAGACTTTTGGAACAATAGAATCAGTTAAGGCCGTTGAGGAAGTCTATCTGCCTTTTTCAGGGGAAATAGTATCTGTAAATGAAAGTGTTATTGATAATCCTGAGCTTCTACAGAATGATCCGATTGGAGACGGTTGGTTAGTCATTTTGAAACCAGAATCAAAAGCATCAATTGCTGATTTGATGACTTCTGAGGAATATCAATCAAAGGTTGTACCAAAATAAGGCAAACTTTTTAAAAAGAGCTATTTTAAAGAAAAATATTTTAATATGACATCTAAATTTGGGTCTGATTTGTTTATAAATAGGCATCTTGGGATAGGAGATAATGAAGAACGAATTATGCTGAACAAGCTTGGTTTTAATAATATTGATCAATTTATAAATCAAGTTATTCCTGAAGATATTCAGCTTAAAGATAAATCTTCAGAAATATTGCCCCAAGGTTGTTCAGAAATTGAGGCTTTAAAAGAATTAGAAGAGATTGCGAATAAAAATACTAAAATGAGATCACTAATAGGCCTTGGTTATTATGACAATCACATGCCTAAAGTTATCCAAAGACATGTTCTTGAAAATCCAAGGTGGTACACGTCTTATACTCCATATCAAGCAGAAATTGCACAGGGAAGATTAGAAGCTCTATTTAATTTTCAAACTATTATTTGTGAATTAACAGGATTTCCTGTCGCCAATGCATCTTTGTTAGATGAGGCTACTGCTGCTGCAGAAGCTATGGCCATGAGTTTTTCCGCAAGAAAAAATAAATCTTCAAAAGTGTACTTAGTGGAATCCAATGTATTTGATCATACTTTTAATGTTCTGCAAACCAGAGCAAAACCTTTGGGAATATCCTTAAAACGCTTTACTCAAAGCAACCTTCCTAATCATGATGATGTTTTTGGAATGTTGTTGCAATTACCTGGTAAAAATGGGGAATTATATGATCCCACATTCTTAATATCGCAAGCACATAGATCAGAAATCACTGTTACGGCATGTGTTGATCCACTGGCACAAGTTTTGATTAAACCAATTTCTGAATTTGGTGTTGATGTAGCAGTGGGTAGTATGCAAAGATTTGGAGTTCCAATGGGTTTTGGTGGCCCCCATGCAGCATATTTTGCTTGTAGCGAAAAATATAAAAGGCTGATACCCGGAAGAATTGTTGGGCAAACTCTATCTAAAAATGGAGAAAAGTCTCTAAGACTAGCATTGCAAACAAGAGAGCAACATATTAGAAGGGAAAAGGCCACTAGTAATATTTGTACTGCTCAATCTTTGTTAGCCATAATTTCTTCTTTTTATGCTATTTATCATGGACCCTCTGGATTAACCCAAATTGCCAAGAGATTAGTGGAATTGAGAATAAATTTAGAATCAAGTTTAGCTGCTCTAGGTTTTGATATTCCTGATGGAATAAGATTTGATAGTGTTGATGTTTACTCTGTGCACTCCCAGAGTATCCACAATGAAGCCTCAAAAAATGGCTATAACTTAAGAATTTTGCCGTTGGGATCAACTATTGAAAATTCAACTGGCTTTGGGATCACTTTAGATGAGCTTAGTAATGAAAAAGAAATCAAAGATATTTTGACTTTCATTGCAAAGCTTATAGAAAAAGAAGAAGATTTAGAGTATATAAAATTTGATAAAGTATTTCATCTTGAAAGTTTAGCTTTGAGATCCAGTGGATGGATGCAGCAAGATATATTCACAAATTACCAAAGTGAAACTGAATTAATGAGATATATATTTCGACTTGCAGAAAAAGATTTTTCTTTGGTAGATGGGATGATGCCATTGGGAAGCTGTACCATGAAGTTAAATTCTGCAGCAGAGTTAAATCCAGTCTCTTGGGCTAATTTATCTTCCATTCATCCTTTTTCCCCACCAGATCAAACTAAAGGCTATTCAAAAATTATATCTGACCTAGAAAAATGGATAAGTGAGATTGTTGGTTTAAATTCAGTTTCTTTTCAACCAAATGCAGGCTCTCAAGGAGAGTTTGCAGGTTTATTGGCAATAAATTCTTATTTTGAATCAAAAGGTGAACTGTTAAGAAAAAAATGTTTAATTCCAAAAAGTGCTCATGGAACAAATCCTGCTAGTGCAGTTATGGCAGGTTTTGAAGTGTTAACTGTTGAATGTGATGTCGAAGGAAATATTGATTTTCAAGATTTGTCAATCAAGGTAAAGAAATTTGATAACCAAATAGGTGCTCTTATGTTGACTTATCCCTCTACTCATGGAGTTTTTGAATTACAAATCAGAAAGATATGTGATTTAATTCACTCTGTTGGAGGATTTGTCTATTTAGATGGAGCAAATTTGAACGCTCAGGTTGGATTATGTAAACCGGGGAATTATGGTGTTGATGTTTGTCATTTGAATTTACATAAAACATTCTGCATCCCACATGGAGGTGGTGGTCCAGGAGTAGGTCCAGTTGCTGCATCAGAAACTTTAAGCCCATTTCTTCCTACTCATTCTTTAATGGATAATAATTTATCTATTGGTTCCAATTACGTATCTTCTGCCAAGCATGGGAGTGCAAGTATTCTCCCAATAAGCTGGATGTACATAAAAATGGCTGGTTTTAGTGGTTTAAGGAAAGCAACTGCCCATGCAATTTTATCTGCAAATTATATTGCGCATTCTTTAAAGCATAAATTCAAGATTCTTTATAAAGGAAAAAATAATTTTGTCGCACATGAATGTATTTTAGATTTTAGGGATTTAAAATCTAAAACTGGTTTGAGTGTAAATGATTTAGCTAAACGATTAATAGATTATAGTTTTCATGCCCCAACAATCAGTTGGCCTGTTCCAGAGACGATAATGATAGAGCCTACTGAAAGTGAAAGTTTGATTGAATTGGATAGATTTTGCGAGGCTATGCTATTGATTGGAGAAGAAATCAGCGAAATAGAAAATAATGTTGCATTAAAGAATAATAATGTAATAAGTAACGCTCCCCATACGCTGAAAGAGTTAATTGCTGATAATTGGCATTATCCTTATTCAAAAGAAAAAGCTTCTTTTCCTTATAAAAATCCAACTTCTATTAAGTTTTGGTCTTCAGTTTCTAGGATCAATAATGCATATGGCGATCGCAATTTAATTTGTTCTTGCAATGTAAATCAAGGCGAGACTTTCGAAGAAAAAAAATGTGCTTAAAGGACTAGCGTCCTTATATTTACTTAGTTATTATCAGTAAGAATAAAAATTTAATATTTTCTTATAGAATTTTTTTAAATTTTTTTATTAAAATAATCGGGCATCAAATTTTTTGGGGTATTTGAAGCTATGACCAAAGATTTTAATTCTGGTAATGTTAAGCACCTGCCAGTTAAAAACGTAGATTTACCAAATTTTGTCAATAATTTTTCGGGAGATAACTCAAATATTTGTTCTATTGAGGGAACTAATGTTATAAGAGTACCTTTTGGTAAAAAATTTTCAAAGAAAAAAAGGCCTGAAAAGAATCAAAATATCGCTACTCTAATACTTCCTTTAAGTTCGTATAATAATCCCACGCCTCCAAACGTAGCATAATTAAGATTAATTTTAATCTATTTCTTTGAGAGTATCTGCATAATAATTTTGCAGTTGTAGTGTTGCTTGATTCCAATCCCATTTTTCTGCTTCGTTTCGTGCCTCTTTTCTCATAACTTCTCTTTTATCTTCATTCTCTAGAATTTTTTTTGTCGCTTCAATCAAACTTTGTTCCCCATTATCTTTTTCATCAGGATCATATAAACAACCATTAATCCCATCGCTAATAATATCTGGAATCCCTCCCTTGTTGGCTCCAATAACTGGACATCCTGCTGCCATTGCTTCTAGTAAAACTAACCCAAGTGTTTCTGTACTAGATGGAAATAAAAATATATCTCCAGAGGCATAGGCGCTAGCAAGTTCATCGCCAGATAAGTATCCTATGAAATTAGTCTTTGTATTTTCGAAGATTTTTTCAAGCTGGTTTCTATATGGTCCGTCTCCTACAAGTGCTAGGCATGCATTAGGAATACTTTCTAAGACTGGTTTAATTCTCTCAATTTGTTTTTCTGCTGATAATCTTCCTACATAAATCAATAAGTAATTAGCGTCTTTATATTCCCCAAATAATTTTTTTCTCATTTTCTCACTTCTCAAATCTGGTCTGAAACTGAAAGTATCTACTCCCCTTTGCCATAGAGCAGTCCTTTGAATACCTTTATCTTTTAATTCATTGACCATAGCGGTGGAAGTACATAAATTTAACAAGGCTTGATTATGAGCTGCTTTAAGCAATTCCCACAAAAGTGGCTCTAACATACCCATACCGTAATGTTCCAGATATTTTGGAAGATGAGTATGGTAACTGGCAATTAAAGGAATATTATTAGTTTTCGCTAACCATATGCCACCCAAGCCAAGTACAGCTGGATTAACAACATGTATCAAATCTGGGTTAAATTTTTCTAACTTATCTGAGACTGCAGGACCTGGTAAACCTAGCTTCAACTCTGGGTATAAGGGTAATGGCATTGCAGCAACTCCAACTACAGTTGCACCCATATATGATTCTGGACACCCTTCTGGACAAAAAATTATAACTTCATCACCATTTTTTATTAAAAATTCAATCGTTTTAGTCAGTCTTGTGACTATGCCATCAACTTTAGGTAAAAAAGTTTCAGTAAACAATGCAATTTTCACTTTCTTAAGGTAACTATTTTAGAAATTTTAATTTGTCTTTATTGCCTCAGCTTGTTTTTTAGTCCAGGATGAAACACAAGGTATGCGCTTAAGATCACATCTATTGGAGTATTTTTTGGCAACTTCAACAACTTCTTCTAATAAGCCATTATCAAGAGTCGTTGGGTTTAAACCTAATTCTATAAAACATTTATTATCAACAATTAGATCATTTTCTACCGCTTCATTCCTTGGATTTGGTAAATAATTAATATCAGCTCCTGTTAGAGAAGCAACTTTTTTTGCTAGTTCTCCAACTTGGTGACTCTCAGTCATTTGATTAAAGATTTTGACTCTTTCTCCAGATTTTGGAGGATTTTCAAGAGCAAGTTGTACGCATTTTACAGAGTCTTTTATATGTATAAATGCTCTTGTTTGCCCGCCTGTACCATGTACACTTAATGGATATCCAATTGCAGCTTGCATTAGAAATCTGTTTAAAACAGTTCCATAATCTCCGTCATAGTCAAATCGGTTTGTCAATCTAGGATCTTTTAATGTTGCTTCTGTATTTGTTCCCCAAACAATGCCTTGATGTAAATCAGTAATCCTTACAAGATCATTTTTGTTGTAGTAAAGAAATAATAATTGATCTAAGGTTTTAGTCATATGGTAAACGCTACCTGGACTTGCAGGGTGTAATATTTCTTCTTCAAATCGGCTTCCATCTGGTTGTGGAACTTCAACTTTTAGATAACCTTCTGGAATTGTTGCACCTCTATGTGATCCATATCCATAGACTCCCATTGTTCCTAAATGAACAACATGAATATCTAAATTACTCTCTACTATTGCAGCAAGAAGGTTGTGGGTGCCATTAACATTATTATCCACTGTATATCTTTTGGTGAAACTGGATTTCATCGAGTAAGGTGCTGCTCTTTGTTCTGCAAAATGGATCACGGAATCTGGTTTTTCATCAATTAGCAAATTGAGCAATTTTTGATATTGTTTAGAGATATCCATATTAAGAAATCTCATAGGCTTACCTCCAATCTCTTCCCATGCAGAAAGTCGTTCTGTTATCGAAGCAATTGGAGTTAAAGATTCTACCTCTAGATCAATATCAATTTTTCTACGACTTAAATTGTCGACAATAATAACATCATGATTTTGCTCTGCTAAATTAACCGCACAAGGCCAACCGCAAAAACCATCTCCACCTAGAACAATAACTTTCACTCAGAACTCCAGAATTAAAAGATTCATAATATATTTATTAAATTACTACAGTGTGCTTCCAATTTGCGAAAAAACATTGTAAAAAGTTTCAAATCTTCTTTCTTAATACGATAAAAAAAAGCAAATAATAAATTTTTTACTTTCTTTTTAAACTTTGCTAAATAAAGAGAATTAGATAGATATGTTTTTTTCCGGCGAGCTAGCTACAGCAAAGTCTTGTTTTTTAATTCTTCCTGCCAGAAAAGCTTGCCTGCCAGCTTTCACACTATAATTTATTGCTTGAGCCATTAGAGGAGGATTTACAGCTTGTGCTATTGCACTATTGATTAAGACGCCATCAGCTCCAATTTCCATAGCTTGAGAAGCTTCACTAGGCACTCCAATTCCTGCGTCAATTATTACTGGCACTTTTGCATTCTCAATAATTATCCTTATATTTGATAAATTTAACAAACCTTGCCCGGAGCCTATGGGTGAGCCCAATGGCATTACAGTTGCACAACCTATTTCTTCTAGTCTTTTTGCAAGAATAGGATCTGCATTGATATAAGGAAGTACAGCGAAACCCTTTTTTATTAAAATTTCGGCTGCTTTAAGAGTTTCTATTGGATCTGGTAGCAAATACTTTTTGTCAGGAATAACTTCTAACTTCACAAAATTATTTTCTTCTTGACCAGATAATTTTGCAAGTTCTCTACCTAAAATTGCTATTCTGACTGCCTCATCGGAATCAACACAACCAGCTGTATTAGGAAGCATCCAGTATTTTTCCCAGTTGATCTTTTCGAGCAAATTTTCTCCGGTCTGATCATTTTTAATTCTTCTAACAGCGACGGTTATAATTTCCGTTTCAGAATTTGACAAACTTTCCACCATATCTTGAGTAGATTTGTATTTGCCAGTACCAACCATTAATCTACTTGAAAATTGTTTTCCACCAATTAGTAAAGAAGAAGAATTGTCCATATTTAGAATCCCTTATCTTTAATACCTTTATAAGGTTTATAATTGTTTCTTTTTTCTAACTCCTTACTTTTTTTAATTGCTGTTTTGTTTTTTGGATCTATCATCAAAACCTTTTGATAAGTTTCATATGCCAAGTCGTAATCAAGTAAACGCTGTTGTGCTGATGCGAGGTTATTTAGGGCTATAGGATATTCTGGAAGTGATTTTATTGCAGAGTTATAGTGTTTAATTGCTTTTTTAAATTCATTTTGAGCAGCATAAGAAAATCCTAAAGCATTATTTATTATCGCTTTGGCTTCATCAGGTTCATTTGCATAATTTTCAATTGCTTTTAAAAAAGTTTTAGTAGCTTCAGAATATAATCTTTTTTTTATCTGAATAGACCCAAATTCATATAATTCTGTAGCTTGCGTGAGAGAATCTAAACCTTTTTGCTCGAATTTTACTAAATTTAATTCTTCACTTCTTGTTTTTAGAAATTGTCTGAATACAAAAATAGAGATTATTATTAATACAACGAAAAGAATTATTAAATAAGATTGGAAGGAAGATATTTCCATTATTTATATTTATTTTTCTAGATTATATTCTTTTTTCTACTTACTAACGGAAGAAACAATTTTTTCAAAACACTTAGGATCATTTAAGGCTAATTGAGCAAGCATTTTTCTATTTATAATAATTTCTGAATTTTTCATGCCATTGATCAACTTGCTATAGTTTGTTCCATTTATCCTGGCAGATGCGTTAATTCTAGAAATCCAAAGTCTTCTAAAATCTCTTTTTCTTCTTCTTCTATCTCTATAAGCATTACAAAGAGCTTTCATCACTCTTTGATTTGCTGTCCTGAAAAGATTTTTGTTGCCGCCTCTAAAACCTTTTGCAAGATTTAAGATTTTGTTTCTTCTTTTTCTGGCTATGTTGCCTCTTTTTACGCGTGCCATGAATATGTAATAAAAATTGGTTAAAGATTTATGCGTATGGAATCATTAATCTTACATTATCAGCATCTCTTTCATCAACTACTGCTTTTGTTGATAGATGTCTTTTTAATTTTGAGCTTTTATGATCAAGTAAATGATTATGGAAAGCTCTTCTTCTCATGAATTTACCCGTCGCAGTAGCTTTAAATCTTTTGGCAGCTGATTTACGAGTTTTTAGTTTAGACATTTAAGTCAAATGTGTTTAATTAGGATAATCTAAACCTTTATACGCATTGGTGCAAATTAAAGTTTTTAATTGATTAAGAAAGTTCTAACTTATGAAACTTAAATTTGCCTTTTTAAACTTATTTTTAGGATGTATTTCTCTCCTTTTAATAAATATTAAATTTACTACAAATGTCAAAGCAGAAGAATTGCAAAAGGTTGAACTCAATAATGAAATTAAAAAAGGAAAATTTTTAATTGGTTTAAAGCAATATTTAGGCGGGGAGAATGACAGTTTTTCAAAAAAAAAGAATATTAATTTTATCACTGATAAAGGTTTTTTAAATCTGATATCGTCCAATGGTATTAAACATAAATCAAAAGAGATTAATATTAGTTGGGTGGATATACCCATCAAAAATCCAAAAACAATCGAAAGAATTGTGTTTGGTCCTTTTGCTAGCTATGAATCAGCAAAAAAACAAGCAGAGAACCTTAAAGATAAAGGCTTTAAGACGACTGTTGCCTACCCTAACAATTGGGAAGTATGGATTCCATTTGAAGATGATCTTCCAGAGTTTGAATTAAAATATAAGATTTCTAGAAAAATAAAAAATTTTCAAATTACTCCTGTTCTGAGAAGTGAATATAGTCTTATGAAACTCGAAGGGCCTATATATATTTATGCTCAAGAGGACATAACAATAAATGGTGTCAATTTTGGCAAAAATTTTTATTTACTAAAAGATTTATATGGAACTTGGACATTAGTTCAAAAAATTGAATTTGATGATTATTTGGCAGGTGTTTTGCCATATGAAATTGGACCGAATTCTCCTGTAGAAGCACTCAAAGCTCAAGCAGTTCTTGCAAGAACTTGGGGAATATTTAATTCTGATAGATTTAATATGGACAAATATCATTTATGTATCACCACTCAATGCCAAGTTTATAAACCTCCTAAAATTACAAATAAAAACGTGAAAAAAGCTATAGAAGCAACTTCAAATTTAATTCTCACTTATAGAAATCAACCAATTAATGCTTTTTACCATGGTTCTAATGGTGGCGTATCTGCTACTGCAGGCGAGTCTTGGCAAATTCAAGATTATTCTTATTTCAATTCGATCATTGATGGTTCTAAATCATTAAATAAAATTTTTAAACTTCCAATTATAAATGAATCTGATTTAAATAATTTTTTAGATTTTGATAAAGAACAGTTTTATGGGAGTAATCATTCTCTTTTTCGATGGAATAAGAAAATTTCTAGTCTTAAAATTAAAGAAAAGTTAATTAAAAATAAACTTATAAATATTAATGACGATGTTTTGGATATAAATTCTATTGAACGTGGGCCAAGTGGCAGAGTGACAAAATTGGAAATACGAACGGACAAAGTTAATAAATCTATTGTTCTAGTTAAAGATGATATTCGACGGGTATTAAATTTTATACCTAGTAATTTGTTTACTATTAATAAATTAAGTGATGATTTATGGCTTTTGAGAGGAGGAGGCTTCGGTCATGGTGTAGGTTTATCTCAGTCAGGAGCGATTGAAATGGCTAAATTAGGATTTTCTTATGAACAAATATTGAATCATTACTATAGAAAAGCAAAACTGAAAAAATTTGAGATATTGTCTCAATGAAAGTTAAGTAATTAAAATTTACTTTTATGAGTAAGGGTTTTTATAAAAATCGAAGATTGAAGTCGTTTATATTTTTTAGTGCTTGTTTTTTTATAGCTTTTATTCCTCACTCTTTCAATATCGAAAATTTCTTTTATATTATATCGACTCTTTCTTTTGTGATTGTTTTTTACGGTTTAATAGTTATTTCTAGAAATTTCAAAAGGAACAAAGTTGTAAACATTGTAAGCAGAAGAATTAGTAATAAGGAGTTACCTATGCTTGATATTTTAGTCGCTGCTAGAGATGAAGAGAATGTCATAGCAAGATTAGTTGAAAGATTATTTAGTTTAGATTATCCAACAAATAAATTAAATATTTACATAATCGATGATGGTAGCTCTGATAAGACCCCTTTAATTTTAGATCGATTAACTAGACAATATGACAAGTTAAAAGTCATAAGTCGTTCTCCAAATGCAGGAGGAGGAAAGTCAGGAGCTTTGAATTATGCCTTGAAGTTTACTTATGGTGAATGGTTATTAGTTTTGGATGCTGATGCTGAATTAAAACAAGATTCTTTGATAAGGTTATTTAGTTTTGTAGAAGAGGGTGATTGGTCTGCAGTTCAACTAAGAAAATCAGTAACAAATGTAAGTAAGAATTTTTTAACTTCTTGTCAGTCAATGGAAATGGCTATGGATGCAATCTTTCAATATGGAAGATTATCAGTTGCTGGAGTTTCAGAATTAAGGGGAAATGGCCAATTAATCAAGAAAGAAACATTATTGGCATGTGGTTCTTTTAATGAAGATACAGTTACAGATGATCTTGATTTGAGTTTAAGATTATTATTATCAAAATCTAAAATTGGAATCTTGTGGGACCCTCCAGTTATGGAGGAAGCAGTTGAGAATTTAAATGCTTTATTAGCGCAAAGGCAGAGATGGGCAGAGGGGGGTTTGCAAAGATTCTTTGATTATGGAGATCAATTATTTACTAATAAAATTGATTATTTGCAAAAATTTGATTTAACTTACTTCTTCATCTTGCAATATGCACTACCAATAATTTCTATTTTTGATTTATTTTTCAGTATTGCTTTGTTAGATGCACCAATTTACTGGCCTATTTCATTTACAGCTTTTATGTTATCTGGAATTGCGTTTTGGTACGGTTCTTCTTGTAAAAGCGAAGTACCAGTATTGCAAAAAAGCAATTTTTTGATGGTATTTGTCTCGGTTTTTTATTTATCACATTGGTTTTTAGTAATCCCTTGGGTAACACTAAAGATGTCTATTTTCCCCAAAAAGATACTTTGGCGAAAAACTATTCACACTGGAGTTTAATTTATTCATCAAGGTCTATAATTTCTCCATTAAAAAAATTTGCTAAGTTTTTTGAGCTATCATCATAAGTCTCCTCGTTAGATATTTTTGGTGATGAATTAGTTTTTGGTTCTATTTTTTTTAATAGTCGAAAATTATTTACTTCATTTTGAGTCATTTCTGGAGTATTTGTTGGGTTACTTTTATTTAAATTTTTGGTTGAGAAATTAAGTATTATTTGATCTCCAAATATCTTTTTTACAGTATTTTCAATTATAACTTTTCTGCTTTTTATCATATTTTCCCAGTTTGGAGATAATGCAATTGTTATTTTTTCCGAGTCAAAACTTTCAAGTTCGGCTTGTTGTGAAAGTAACATTCTTGTTGATGGTAACTCTACTTTGGAAAGAATTAATTCCCATTTATCTTTTAAATTATTTGATCCAGGATTATTTTGGTTATTTTCAGAAATATTTTCAATACTTTCTTTTTCAAGAACTGCTAATTTTTCTAATTTTTCGTCTGTTTTTTCGATTGATTCATCGCGAACTTTCTCCTTTTTGATACTAGGTTTTTGATTTTCATTAGAGATATTTTCTTTATTAAAAATTGCAATGTTTTTTCTACTTTCATTGTTCTCCTCAGTCGTATTATTTTTACTTTCTTGCTCATTTTTAAAACCATTCATCTCTTGATTACCTAGAAGCCCAGTTAAATGTATTTCAAGCCAAAGCCTTGGATTATCACTTGATTTGATTTGATATTCAATATTTCTCAAATTATTATGCCAATTAATTATTGTTGTTTTATTTATTGTTTTTGAGATTTTATCCAATTCATCTTGAAATTCATCAGAAGTATAATAAAGATTTGAATATTTATTATTTGTAGTGTGTAATAGTAGATCTCTTGTTATATTTAATAATCCGATAATTATCTGAAGAGGTTCGTTTCCTGCATCATATAGTTTGTTGCAAGTGATAATTAATGACTCTGGATTATTTTCAACTAATGATTTAATTAGATTTGTTAATTCACTTTCAGATACTTCTCCTAGGAGGTTTTGGATATTATTAATTGTTATTCCTTCTGGTAAAAGATTCAATTGTTCAAGGAGGCTTTGTGCATCTCTCATCCCTCCATTAGATCTTTTTGCAATCATTTTTAAGGCTTGCACTTCATACTCAATGGATTCTTTTTCGGCGATTTCTGATAAATGTTGAAAAATATCACTTGGACTTATTCTTTTAAAATCAAACTTTTGGCATCTACTTATTATTGTATTTAATACTCTCTCAGGATTTGTCGTCGCAAGGATAAATACAACTCTTGAGGGCGGTTCTTCAATAGTTTTTAGTAAAGCATTGGAAGCTGCCGTTGAAAGCATATGACATTCATCAATTACATATACTTTCCATCTCGCTTGAGTAGGTGCAAATCTCGCTCTTTCTATAATTTCTCTTATATTTTCTACTCCTGTATTTGATGCTGCATCAATCTCGATAATATCTAGAGCGCTCCCATCTGTAATTTGTCTACATAAGTCACATTTACAACAAGGAGTTATCGTAGGTTGGTCGAATGCCTGGCAATTTAGCGATTTTGCAAATATTCTTGCACTTGATGTTTTTCCAGTCCCTCTTGGACCATTAAAAAGATATGCAGGAGCAATTTTTTTTGTTAATAGTGCTTGTTTGAGTGTAATGGATATAAATTTTTGTCCAACCAGTCCGTCTAAGTTGTTTGGTCTATATTTTTGATGAAATGGCTTATGTATATTTGGCATTTATTTTTCATTAATTAGAAAAATCCTGGATTCAATAAAAAAATTAAACTCTAATTTTATGCAGACTCTTTAATAATTCTCTTTGATCCTGAAGGTAGTTTAACAATTTTAGATGAGAACAAATTATCTACCATTTTTTTCGTAATTGTGAATTCTTTTACATTTTCTTCAGAAGGCAAAGTGTACATTATATCTAGCATTAGCTCTTCAATTATTGATCTTAATGCTCTTGCACCAGTTTTTCTTTTATATGCTTCATTTGCTATCGCTTCAACAGAATCAGGCTCAAATGATAATTCAACATTATCCATACTTAGCAAAGTTTTGAATTGCTTTACTAATGCATCTCTTGGTTGAGTCAAAATAGATTCTAAAGTTTCTTTAGTAAGACGATCTAATACAGCACAAACCGGAATTCTTCCAATAAATTCTGGAATTAGGCCATATTTCACTAAGTCATCTAATTCTAAATTTTTCAAGGAATCTCTTGGGTCTACTATTTTTTTTGTATCAACTTTATTTTGATCTGAATTGGTGGTAAATCCTATAGAGTGTTTACCCATACGCTTTTGAACGATATCCTCTAAACCTATAAAAGCTCCCCCGCAAATAAATAATATTTGACTTGTATCAATTTGGATGCAGTCATGATAAGGATGTTTTCTTCCCCCTTGTGGTGGCACATTGGCAATTGTTCCTTCAAGCATTTTTAATAATGCTTGCTGTACTCCTTCACCAGAGACATCTCTAGTAATTGAAGGATTCTCGCTTTTTCTTGCAATTTTATCTATTTCATCAATATAAATAATTCCTTTTTGAGCTAGTTCTACATTCATTTCTGATTTCTGTAGAAGTCTTAAAAGTATGTTTTCAACATCCTCTCCAACATATCCAGCTTCTGTCAAAGTCGTTGCATCAGCTACTGCAAAAGGAACATCCAGAAACTCTGCTAAAGTTTGCGCCAATAATGTTTTTCCACTTCCAGTGGGGCCGATGAGTAAAATGTTTGATTTTTGTAATTTAGTTGCTTCTGAATCTGTTGCATTGTTATTTTTACTATCTTCTTTAACTTTCCAAGCTAATCGCTTGTAGTGATTGTATACGGCTACTGATAATATTTTTTTTGCAGATTCTTGTCCAACAACTTGATTATCTAGAAAACTTTTAATTTCTAATGGTTTAGGAATTGAGGTTAATTCTAAAGGAACAGATTTTTTTGGATTTTCAGTTGGTAATTTCTTTTTTACTTGTGGAGAGCTGTTTGTGTTCGCTTGATTATCCAGTAGTTCTTCATCGAGAATTTCATTACAAAGATCTATGCACTCATCACAGATATAAACCCCAGGACCAGCTATAAGCTTTCTTACTTGGTCTTGTGATTTACCGCAAAATGAACATTTAAGATGGGCGTCGAATTTAGCCATCGATTATAAGTTTTTAAAAAGTGAAAGGTGTTAAATATTCCCTATTTACTAGGATTGCTTATAAATATCGATTCGTCATCATATTCTTAAAAAATCAGTATTCCTTGTCACTTTTTGATAACTTTATCAATTAATCCATATTCGACTGCTTCTGAGGGAGATAAAAAGTAATCTCTTTCTGTATCTTCATTAATTTTTTCTAAAGGTTGACCAGTATGTTCTGCTAAAAGCGAATTTAATGTTTTCTTGAGAAAAAGTATTTCTTTAGCTTGTATTTCAATCTCTACTGCTTGACCTTGTGCACCTCCTAGAGGTTGATGAATCATAATCCTAGAATTAGGTAAAGCCAATCTTTTCCCCTTTGCTCCTCCAGAAAGTAGAAATGCCCCCATACTTGCCGCTACTCCAAAGCATATTGTCACTACATCAGGGGATATTTGTTGCATAGTATCGTATATGGCCATTCCTGCAGTTACTGAGCCTCCAGGAGAATTAATATATATTTGTATGTCTTTTTCGGGATCTTCCGCTTCAAGAAATAATAATTGTGCAACAAGTGAATCAGATACTTGATCATTAATTCCAGTACCTAAGAAAATTATTCTCTCCCTCAGTAGTCTTGAATAAATATCAAAAGCTCTTTCTCCTCTACCTGATTGTTCTATGACAGTAGGAACAGCAGCAATAGTTTTATCATTACTTTCGTAAGAACTTATTGAGCTTTGGATTAAATGTTTTTTTTCTGAATTCACAAATTAGTTTTCGTCTTATAAATAATTTAAGGGGTTTTTGTTTAATTAGTAGGAAATTTCATAAATTATTTTTTTTCTTTTTTATTTTGAGTTTTTGTAGTTTTTGCAGTTTTTGTAGTTTTTGTCGCAGGTTTTGTGGCTTTTGTTGTTTTGGAGGTTTTGGTAGCTTTAGAAGATTTTGTAGTTTTTTCTTTTACTTCAGAATTTTCTTCAAGCCAAATTATTAATTTTTCTTTGAGTAAATCGTTAGTTATTACTTCTGTTAATTTTTTAATATCTATTTGTTTTGAAGATTGAGAGATTGCATCTTCATAATCTTTCATTTTCAAATCAATTTCATCTTTCTCAACTTTTATATTTTCTTTTTCAGCTAATGCTTTTAAAGCTAAATTTCTTTGAACATTTTTTTCAGCCTGAGGCCTTGTGGACTCTGCTAATGACTTTACTAATTCCGGAGTGAAAGTAGATTTAACATCAAGACCTTGTTGAGCAAATCTTTGAGCGGTTTGTTCAATATTATTCCTCACTTCTATATCAATCATAGATTTTGGAATTTCAGCAACCAATTCGTTTGTTAAGGCATCTAGTAAAGCTTCAATTTTGATATCTTTTTGAGTTTTTTCAAAATTATCCTTAAGTTGCTTTTCAATATCTTTCTTTAACTCTTTTAATGATTCTTTGTTGCCAGACTGTTTTGCAAAATCGTCATTAAGTTCAGGCAATTCTTTTTCCTTAAGGTCCTTAAGATTTACTTCAAAGATTGCCTCTTTGCCTCTTGAATCCTCATGAGAATAATCTTCAGGAAATTTAAGGTTAAGTGTTTTACTATCACCAATTTTCATCTTTACGATTCCCTCAACGAAACCTGGAATCATTTTGTTCTTTTCTAACTCAAGATCCATTGATTCACTTGTTCCACCATCAATCTCTTTACCAGAATCTTTATATTTTCCTTTGAAACTAACTACAGCAATATCTCCCAATTTTGCTGCTCTATTGGAAACTGGAACAATGTTTGCAAACTGATTTCTAGATTTTTCTAGCGCTTCATCTATTGACTTAGGATCAAACTTTGTTTTTGATATTTCAACACTTAGTCCTTTGGATTTTTTAAGTTTTAATTCTGGGGCAACATCAGTTTGAAGAGTAACCTTAAGTGATTTTTCAGGACTAAACTTTGCAAGTAAAGATTCAAATCCATCTACTAATTCTGGCTCACTTAGTGGCTCTATAGATTTTATTTTTAACGCTTCTTGCCATGATTTATCAATAATTTTTTCCAGAGCAGAAGCATGTAATTGTGTTATGCCAATCCTTTGAATTAGGACTTGTTTGGGAATTTTACCAAGTCTAAATCCTGGAATTTTAGCCGAACGACTGATAGAACTGATTGTTTCATTTACACAAGTTTTGCATGTCTCAGATGGTATTTCTAATTCCAATGAGATTCTACTTTGAGGGAGAGGAGTTGTTTTGACTGTTAATGCTTCTTTAGCCATTTTTTTTATTTATTACAAAAGCCGAAACTTAATTATTTCACATTATGTGATTTCCTTGAAAGTTATTTTTTTGATAAAGTAAAAAAAATAGTCAATCTATTTATAAAAATCATTTTAAAGTGTGAGACAATCTCCGTTTTTGCCTAATAGGCCATTAAAAGTTGCTGTTTTAGGATCTTCAGGTGCTGTGGGATCTGAATTACTAAAAATTCTTGAACAACGTGATTTCCCAATATCAGAATTGGTCTTGCTTTCATCAGAGCGTTCAGAAGGAAAAAAAATTATTTGGAAAGGTGAAGAATTAGTTACAAAAAAAACAACTAAGGAAGAATTTCTGAATGTTGATTTAGTTTTAGCTTCAGCCGGTGGAAGTATTTCAAAAAAATGGTTATCTACCATTGCGGAACAAAATGCTTTATTGATAGATAATTCAAGTGCTTTCAGATTAGACAATAATGTACCTCTTATAGTTCCTGAAGTTAATGCTAGTGATGTAATTAATCATGATGGTGTAATAGCGAATCCAAACTGCACAACCATTTTGCTGACATTAGTTTTAGCTCCGTTAAATAAACTTTCGACTATTCAAAGAGTTGTTGTCTCAACATATCAATCCGTAAGTGGTGCAGGCCAATTGGCGATGGAGGAACTAAAACTTTTAACTGAAAAATATCTTGGGGGTAATCCTCAAAAAAGTGAAGTTTTGCCATACTCACTAGCTTTTAATTTGTTTTTGCATAATTCACCAATGCTTTCAAATAATTACTGTGAAGAAGAGATGAAAATGGTTAATGAGACTAGGAAAATATTAAATATTGCTGATTTAAAGCTCTCTGCTACATGTGTTCGAGTCCCAGTACTGAGAGCACATTCTGAATCGATCAATATTGAATTTGCTGGTGTAGTTGAGCCTAAAGATGCTCTTGAAGAATTAAAAAAATCTCCTGGAATTGAAATTATTGAGGATTACAAAAATAATAGATTTCCTATGCCAAATGACGTTATGGGAAGAGATAGTGTTGCTGTTGGCAGGCTAAGAACTGATATAAGTCAGCCTAATGGATTAGAATTATGGTTATGTGGAGATCAAATAAGAAAAGGAGCAGCTCTTAATGCTGTTCAAATAGCTGAGTTATTAATTCCGAAAAAATGATTACAGACAAAACTGATTGTAATAATCCACTGTTTGGAAGAATATTGACTGCAATGGTTACTCCATTCACTGAAAATGGAGATGTAGATTATGAACTAGCTATAAAACTATCAAATTATCTTTTTGAGAACGGTTCCGATGGAATTGTGCTATGTGGTACTACTGGAGAATCTCCTACTCTTTCATGGGCGGAACAGCATGATTTATTTATTGCGGTAAAAGGATCTTTGGATACAACCTGTAAAGTAATAGTTGGTACTGGTAGTAACTGTACAAGCGAGGCTGTGGAAGCTACAAAAAAAGCCTATGAATCTGGTGCCGACGGTGCTTTGGTCGTTGTTCCTTATTACAACAAGCCACCTCAAGAAGGTCTTTATAAACATTTCAGTTCTATTGCTAATTCTGCAAAGGATTTGCCTCTTATGCTTTACAACATTCCTGGAAGGACAGGATGCAATTTATTACCTGATACTGTGAAGAAACTTATGGATTTCTCAAATATTCTCAGTATTAAAGCTGCAAGCGGTAGAATAGAGGAAATAACAGAATTAAGAGCTATTTGTGGCTCTGAACTCTCTGTATATAGTGGCGACGATTCATTATTGCTTCCAATGTTATCTGTAGGTGCGGTAGGAGTAGTAAGCGTTGCAAGTCATTTGGTTGGATTGCAATTGAAAGAGATGATTCATTCCTTTCAAAGTGGAGATGTTTCCAATGCGCTTGCTATTCATGAAAAACTTCAGCCTCTTTTTAAAGCACTCTTTATGACTACTAATCCAATCCCAATAAAAGCTGCTTTGGAGCTTTCGGGTTGGGATGTAGGTAATCCTAGAAGTCCTTTATCACCATTAACCACTGACATGAAAAAGCAACTATCTTTTATCCTGAAATCCCTATAATAGGGATTATATTTAACTTGATAATTAAATTTAAATAAACCTTATTTGATTACAAGCAGGCCTCCATAAATTTCAAAATTATGCAATCAAGTACAAATTCAACTGTAAATAGATCTACTCATGATTCATCTAGATCTAAAAGTAATACACCAGCTCTTCGAGTAATACCTCTTGGTGGACTTCATGAAATAGGAAAAAATACTTGCGTTTTTGAATATGGTGATGAACTAATGCTTGTTGATGCTGGCCTAGCTTTCCCATCTGATGGTATGCATGGCGTAAACGTTGTTATGCCTGATACAACTTTTTTAAAAGAAAATCAAAGAAGAATAAAAGGAATGATTGTCACTCACGGGCATGAAGATCATATTGGAGGTATTTCTCATCATCTAAAGCATTTTAATATTCCTATTATTTATGGCCCAAGACTGGCAATGTCAATGCTTAGAGGAAAAATGGAGGAAGCAGGGGTTTCTGATAGAACAACTATACAGACAGTAAATCCAAGAGATGTTGTAAAAGTAGGTCAACATTTTTCTGTTGAATTTATTCGAAATACTCATTCTATTTGCGATAGCTTTTCTTTAGCGGTTACAACACCTGTTGGCACAATTATTTTCACGGGAGATTTTAAGTTTGATCATATGCCAGTAGATGGAGAGCAATTTGATATTGAAAGAATGGTGCATTACGGAGAGAAGGGTGTTTTATGCATGTTCAGTGATTCGACTAATGCCGAAGTTCCAGGTTTTTGTCCTTCTGAGAAGACTATCTATCCCTCTTTAGAAAAACATATTGCAGAGGCAAAAGAACGAGTTATCCTTACCACTTTTGCCAGTTCTGTTCATAGAGTGACAATGATCTTAGAGTTGGCCATGAAACATGGAAGAAAGGTCGGGTTGTTAGGAAGATCGATGATAAATGTTATTGCTAAGGCGAGAGATATTGGTTATATGAAATGCCCAGATGATTTGTTTGTTCCTATCAAGCAAATTAGAGATTTGCCAGATAGGGAGACCTTATTATTAATGACGGGAAGTCAAGGAGAACCTCTGGCAGCGTTAAGCAGAATCTCTCGTGGTGAACACCAGCATGTTCGTCTTAAGACTACTGATACTGTAATATTTTCAGCCAGCCCAATTCCTGGTAATACTATTTCTGTTGTTAATACAATTGATAGATTAATGAAACTCGGAGCAAAGGTTGTTTATGGAAAGGGTGAGAATATTCATGTTTCTGGTCATGGTTTTCAAGAAGATCAAAAGTTAATGTTGGCACTCGCAAAACCTAAGTTTTTTGTTCCTGTTCATGGAGAACATAGAATGCTTGTTTGTCATGGCAAGAGTGCACAAACTATGGGGGTTCCAAAGGACAATATTTTAATTATTGAAAATGGAGATGTAGTTGAGTTAACACCCAATTCTATTCAAAAGGGTGATCCTGTAAAAGCTGGTGTTGAACTGCTTGATAACTCACGAAACGGGATAGTAGATGCTCGAGTATTAAAGGAAAGGCAGCAATTAGCTGGGGATGGTGTAGTAACTGTTTTAGCTCCTATTAGTACAGATGGGAAGATGGTTGCACCTCCCAGAGTTAATTTAAGAGGAGTTGTTACTACTGCAGAGCCAAGAAAAATGTCTATGTGGACAGAACGAGAAATAAGCTGGGTCTTAGAAAATAGATGGAAACAATTATCTAGACAAACTGGGCCGAATAATTTTGAGGTAGATTGGATTGGTGTACAAAGAGAAATTGAAAATGGTTTATCGAGAAGAATGAGAAGAGAATTACAAGTTGAACCACTTATTTTGTGTTTAGTTCAACCTGCTCCAAGTGGAACTCGTGCTTATATTCCAAAGATTACCGAAGAGCAAAATTTCTCTAATAGAAATAGAAATAATAATAATTTTCATAAGAAATCAAACAATAATCATCCAAATAGTTCAAATAATCCACAAAATACCCAAAAAAGTCCAAAAGTTTCACAGAATCCATCAGCTGAAACTGCTACAGAAGATTCATTTGAAGGTAGAACAAGAAGAAGAAGATCTGCTGTAACATCTTAACTTTTTTCAAAATTTATATAGTTTTTATCCCAAACAATTTTTAAAAACTCTTGCAGATTAATTTGACCTTTATTTTTTTCATAAATTGAAGTTGCTAATTTGGTTAGATTTTTAGAACTACATTGCTTTGCATATATTTCTTTTAAAAATCTATTTAAGATTGTGCACCTCGCTTCAATACACATACCATTTAGGAGATTCCTATTGATACCTTTTACATCTTTACAATATAAATACGCTAGTTCACTAAGATCATTACGTTCATTATTGTAGTTGCTCATTTTTTGGGAAAAATTATTTATTCTTTCAGAACAACCAGGATAGATGACTTCCAAGGTAGGAATAATTTTTTTTCTTACTAAATTTCTTTTTAATTTAAGATCTGAATTTGTAGGATCTTCCCAGACTGGGATCTTCATATCATTGCAAAATTGTTTTGTATCTTCCCTAGTGAAAATTAATATTGGTCTTATTAAAAAAATTTGATTTTCTATTAATCTTTTACTCTCAATATTGCTCAGTCCTGCAAAGTTGCTTCCTCTAGATAAATTGAGGATAAATGTTTCTGCATTATCACTACTCGTGTGACCAGTTAACAAATAAATATTATGTTTTTGCTGGTTTGTATTTAATAAAGTTTTGGCTCTTTCACATAATTTTTTATATCTCCATTCTCGTGCTTTTTCTTCTGAAGAAACACTCTCTTTATTTGCTTGATCAAAAGAGAATGAAATATTTTTATCTTCGCAATAATCTTTTAATTCAAGAGCATATAGGGATGATTTTTCGTGCCACTGATGATCACCATGCCAAACACTAATAGACCAATTATGTAGTTTTTTTAGGTCATTAATTAGGGTTAATAAGGTCATTGAGTCTTGACCCCCGGAAACACTTATTAAAATATTACATCCTTTGGGAATTAATATTTTTTTGGTAAGAATCTCCTTATGAAGCTGATGATGCCATGATGACCAATTTTTCTGAGTTAGTTTTTTATCAGTCATTTTGTGTTGCTCAGATAATATTTTTTAAAAAATGCACTGTTTTACTAAAACAATGTCACAATCGGGTAATAATTTCATTAAGTAAATGAGTCTGATTAATCTTTTGCCACAAAAAATCAAAGAGGAGTTAAGAAGCAAATCCTTACTAAAAGTTATTTCAGGATTGAATAATTTTGATGTTCAATCTGTGAAAATAATTGTTGAGGCTGCTTCATTAGGAGGTGCAGATCTTGTCGATATTGCTTGTAAACCTGATCTAGTTGATTTAGCACTTACGAATTCAACACTACCCGTTTGTGTTAGTTCAGTAGTGCCTAAATCTTTTCAAGTTTGTGTCAAAGCAGGAGCATCATTAATTGAAATAGGAAATTACGATACTTTTTATGAAAAAGGCATTAATTTTTCAGATAAAAAAGTTTTAAACATTACAAAAGAGACGAGGGATTTATTGCCTAATGTTCCTTTATCAGTAACTGTTCCTCATACTATGCCTATTGATAAACAAGTTGACCTTGCTATAAAGCTAGTGGAAGAAGGTGTTGACATTATTCAAACAGAAGGTGGCACCAGTTCTACTCCTTACTCTTCAGGAATTCAAGGCTTTTTTGAAAAATCAGTACCAACTCTTGCAGCCACTTATGCTATTCATCAAGAATTTAAGAAACAATCTCTGAATATACCAATCATGAGTGCCTCTGGATTAAGCCAAGTAACTTGTCCACTAGCAATATCCTCTGGAGCCTCAGCAGTTGGCGTTGGATCTGTAGTTAATAAATTAGATGATTTAATATCGATGATTGCGGTTGTTAGGGGCTTAAAAGAATCTTTGAAAAATTCAATAATTGGAGAAAAAATTTCTTAGTATAGCTATAACCTTTGCTACTAGGTTGATGAACAATTATAAGCTTCAAGCTCCTTACCAACCAAATGGAGATCAACCAGAAGCTATTAAAAAATTAGTTAAAGGCGTTAATACTGGTAAAGAGTTTCAGACTCTTTTAGGGGCTACCGGAACTGGTAAAACATTTACTATTGCGAATGTAATTCAACAAACAGGAAGACCAGCACTTGTATTAGCCCATAACAAAACGTTAGCTGCACAACTATGTAATGAATTAAGGGAATTTTTTCCAAAAAATGCTGTTGAGTACTTTATTTCTTACTACGATTATTATCAACCTGAAGCTTATGTACCAGTAAGTGATACTTACATAGCCAAAACCGCTTCAATTAATGAAGAAATAGATATGCTTAGGCATTCTGCAACACGCTCATTATTTGAGAGAAAAGATGTAATTGTTGTAGCCTCAATAAGTTGCATTTATGGTCTTGGTATACCGAGTGAGTATTTAAAAGCTGCAGTTAAATTTGAAGTGGGAAAATCAATAAATCTACGTTCTTCTTTGAGGTCCCTCGTTGAAAATCAATATACTAGAAACGATATTGAAATTACTAGAGGTAGATTCAGAATTAAAGGTGATGTTCTAGAAATCGGTCCAGCTTATGAGGATAGATTAATTAGAATCGAATTATTTGGTGACGAAGTCGAAGCTATTAGATATGTCGACCCTACTACAGGAGAAATACTTGAAAGTTTGGAACAAGTTAGCGTTTACCCAGCAAAGCATTTTGTGACCCCAAAAGAAAGACTTGAGAGTGCAATAAGTGCAATTAGAAGTGAATTAAAAACTCAACTAGATAAATTTACATACGAAGGAAAATTATTAGAGGCTCAACGTCTAGAACAACGCACAAAATATGATTTAGAAATGCTCAAAGAGGTTGGTTATTGTAATGGAGTTGAGAATTACGCTCGTCACTTATCAGGGAGGAAGGAAGGTTCACCGCCAGAATGCTTAATAGATTACTTTCCCAAAGATTGGTTGTTGATAGTTGATGAGAGTCATGTAACATGTCCTCAACTTCATGCGATGTACAACGGTGATCAATCTAGAAAAAAAGTGTTAATAGATCATGGTTTTAGATTGCCCAGTGCTGCAGATAATAGACCTTTAAAATGTGAAGAGTTTTGGGAAAAATCAAAACAGACATTATTTATAAGTGCAACGCCGGGTCAATGGGAATTAGATCAATGTGATGGTGAATTTATTGAGCAAGTTATAAGACCAACTGGGGTATTAGATCCTGTAATTGATGTAAGACCTAGTGAGGGCCAAATAGAAGATCTGTTATCTGAAATAAGAATTAGAGCTGAAAAAAATCAACGAGTGCTAGTGACAACACTTACTAAGAGAATGGCTGAAGATCTAACTGATTTTTTATCTGAAAATAAAGTAAGAGTTAGATATTTGCATTCCGAAATCCATTCAATTGAAAGAATTGAAATTATTCAAGACCTCAGAATAGGCGAATACGATGTTTTGGTAGGAGTTAATTTATTAAGAGAGGGACTAGATCTTCCTGAAGTATCCTTAGTTGCCATTTTAGATGCTGATAAAGAAGGTTTTCTTAGGGCTGAAAGGTCCTTGATTCAAACAATAGGAAGAGCTGCAAGACATGTTGAAGGTGTTGCCTTGCTTTATGCAGATAACTTCACAGATTCAATGAAACGAGCAATATCTGAAACTGAAAGAAGAAGAACTATTCAAAAAAAATATAACCAAGTCAATGGTATTACTCCAAAACCTGCAGGCAAAAAAATAGAAAATTCAATATTATCTTTTCTAGAACTTTCCAGAAAGCTAGATGCTGGTGGTTTATCTAAAGATTTAATCAATATAGTTAATAACAAAACTGACGCAATTCTCAGTTCCAGCGATAATCAATGTTTGCTAGAAGAATTGCCTGACCTAATAGAAAAGTTAGAAATTAAAATGAAAGATGCTGCAAAAGAGTTAAATTTTGAAGAAGCAGCAAATTTGAGGGATAGAATCAAAAAATTAAGACAAAAATTGGCAAGAAATAATTAAAAAGAACTTATTTTTCTAATTCGAAATGATTATGAATTGCATAAACTGCTTTGTCACAATCTTTTTCTAAGACAATACATGAAGTTCTGATTTCACTAGTAGCAATCATTTCTATATTGATATTTTGATCAGCCAATGCTCTAAATATTTTTCCAGCTGTTCCAACCTTAAATGCCATTCCGGCTCCTACAGTACTTACTTTGGCTATAGCAGGGCCATCTTCAATGTATGATCCAGGTAATTTTTTTGTTAAGGCCTTAAAAACTAAGTTAGCTTTTTCTCTATCTTGTTTATTCATCGTAAGACTAATATCCTTAGTTTTTAAAGAGGAAATTCTTTCAGACTGCACGATAGTATCGAAAAGTAAATTATTTTCAGCCAATGCTAAACATATCGATGCTGCTACACCTGGACGATCAGGCAGTTTTCGAAAACTTACTTGAACTTGGTTTTTATCTAATGCAATTCCTCTTACTTCAGGTTGATCTTGTTTCTCGTTGATTGGATTAACTAATATTTGTGTATCAGATAACTTAAATTTTTCAGCAACAAATCTAATAGCTTTTGGAATATTATTAATTTCAATTACGCAGCTGACTTTAATTTCACTAGTAGCTATTAATCTGACATTTATATTCGCTTGAGATAAAGTATCAAATAAGTCAGCTGAAACACTGGGCCTACCCATAATGCCAGCTCCTTGAATACTTAATTTAGTCATGTTTGTTTTTAGATTATATTCTCCTCCTAATTGACTAGTTATAAGTTCACATTGTTCTGCAGTCTTTTTAACTTCTAATTCACTAACAGTAAATGTAATATCGTTATTATTTCCATCATTTGTAGCTTGTATGATTAAATCTACATTAATACTTGCTTCTGAAAGCTTTTCAAATATTTGTGCAGCAATCCCAGGCCTATCAGGAATATTTGAGAGACTGAATACTGCTTGGTTTTCTAATATTTCAAGACTATTGACTGTTTTTGTTAATTCTAAGCTGCCTCTTTTTAGAGGGAGAGGTTGGATTTGACTTTCTAGCAGAGTCCCACGTGAATCACTTTGGCTTGATTTGACACATAATTTAATTCCATAATTGCGAGCAATTTCTACTGCTCTTGGATGCAGAACTGAAGCACCGACACTTGCAAGTTCAAGCATTTCCTCACAGCTAATTTCATCTAAGAGTTTCGCATTAGGAACAATTCTTGGATCAGTAGTAAGAACTCCTGGAACGTCTGTATAAATTTCGCAAGTCTCTGCTCCTAAAGCTGTTGATAAAGCTACTGCGGAAGTATCTGAACCACCTCTACCCAAAGTTGTAATTTCCATTGAACCCGTATGGCTTAATGTTGTTCCTTGAAATCCAGCCACTACAACTACAAAACCTTGATTTATATAATTTTGGATTCTTTCTGTTTTAATATCCAGAATTCTTGCTTTCCCATGAATTGATTCAGTAATAATTCCAACTTGGCTACCGGTCATTGAAATTGCAGGTATTCCGTATTCATTTAATGCCATTGAGAGAAGAGCTATGGTTACTTGCTCTCCAGTTGAGAGAAGCATATCCAATTCTCTTCGATTAGGATTTTTACTAATTGATTTCGCTAAACAATTTAAATCATCTGTAGTTTGCCCCATTGCAGAGACAACTACGACAACTTCATTTCCTGCTTCTTTACTTTGACAAATGCTACTTGCAATATTTTTAATTTTTTTAATATCACCGACAGAAGTGCCGCCAAATTTTTTTACTAGTAGAGCCATATTTAAATCATAATGTAAATTTTTAAACTTATAATTTGGTTAACTTAAATTAATTAAATTCTCTGTAAAAACATTTATGGGATTATTACCTTGTTTAAGTAATGATTCAATATCTAATAAATTACTCATTAAATTTATTAAATATTCTTGAGAAACATTTTTGACTTTTCTACGAATAAAAAAAATTCTTTTTGGATTAGAAATGCCTGCAAGATTACAAATTTTTTCTGCATTATCTTTTTCTAAATTACCTGCTAATTTTATAATTGTATGAATTCTTATTTGACTAATTAAACCTGCATTTAGTCTTAAAGGAGGTTCTCCATTCTGTAAGGCATAATTTATTTCAATGAGGCTTTCATTAATATTTTTTTGTAAGAGAAGATCAATGATCTTGAAAATGTTGGATTGATGATCACTAAATATTTTTTTTACATCAATACTTTTGAGAAAAAGTTGTGAATTCAAATCACTTGATACCGCAGAAAGGTATGTTTTTGCTTTGGCTAATTCATTTATTATTTTAAAGCTATCATTACCAACAGAATCAATAATTAATTCAGCTGCATTTTTATCAATTTTAATATTCATTTCATTTGCTGCATCTTCTAAGAATCTTTTTTGTCCCTCATAGTCCCAAATTTCTGGTAAAGAAAATGACTTTTCTTTGGCTAAATTATTTTTGATAAGTTTTTGTAAAAATTTAGTACTCTTTAGTCGTGAGTCTGGTTTTTTTGTATTTTGCAAAATTAAATAAGTATTTTGAGGTATATTGTCATGAATTTTTTCAAATTTAATTCTTAGATCCTCATTTTTTGCGGTAAAAATTGGATTATTTTTCAATGTAACTATTCTGTATCCATCTCCAAAAGGAGGTGTAAGAACTTCATCAAAAGCTTTATTAACTTGCTCATCATCATCTCCATTTAAATTGGTTACGTTTATTTCCTTCCATTCTTTGGATACTTCGTTATCAATTAATTTTTGAATAAATGTATTTTGAGAATTTAGATCATTACCCCATAATATTTGTATTGGCATAATCGCTCAATAAAAACCATATATTAACTATGATTACTTCTAACACAAATTAAATTTAATGGTAATAGATCATCCAATTTTTTTAGAAAGCATCAGATTTATAAGATCTCATTTAAGAGTCAACGATCTAAGTTATTTGGAAAAAAAAGTTTTAGAGAGATTAGTTCATACTTCGGGAGATTTTTCAGTTCAAAATCTTATTAATTTTAGTGAAGGTGCATGCGAAAAGGGGCTTCATGCACTTAAGAATGGTGCTCCGATTTTAACTGATACCGATATGGCAGCAGCAGCTATAAAATCTATGGCAGAGAAAACCACTAGGAATAAAGTATTCACGGCGAGAATGTGGTTTGGAGAAAATAAACATATAGAATTAACTAAAACTGCATATGGCTTAAGTGAAGGTTGGAAGGAGTTATCTGCCATTAATTCTGGAAGCAAATCACCTATTGTAGTTATTGGAAGTTCGCCTACAGCTTTAACTTATTTAATTGATATTTTAGAGAATGAAAAAGATTTACCTAGTTTAATTATAGGAATGCCAGTTGGATTTATTGGAGTAGAGAAAAGCAAAAACAAACTGATTTCTACTGATCTTCCTAGAATAGTTTTGAATTCAACAAGAGGCGGTGCTGCCATGGCAGCAGCTTCAGTTAACGCCTTGTTGAGGGAAACTATTTAAAAAGTATTTATCTTATAAAAATGTCAAAAATCTACTGGATATCATAATTTAATTTATTATTTTCTTCTAAAGAATTTAAAACTGATTTTGCTTTTTCTATAACTTCTTTTGGAACTCCTGCTAATTTAGCTGCTTCTATACCGTAGCTTTTGTTTGAGCCCCCTTTGACAATCCTGTGACTAAAAAATAGCTGATCGTTATTTTGTTCTACTAAAACTTGAAAATTTTGTATATTTTTATTTGATTTTTTTAAATAATTCAGCTCATGATAGTGCGTAGCAAAAATAGTATTACATTGAATTTTTTTTGCAAGATATTCACTTACTGACCAAGCTATTGAAAGTCCATCAAAAGTAGATGTGCCTCTACCTATCTCATCAAGTAAAACTAGTGAGCTAGAAGTTGCCTGATTTAGAATTGATGCAGTTTCAGACATTTCTACCATAAATGTTGATTGTCCAGATGATTGATCATCAACTGCCCCAATTCTTGTAAAAATCCTATCTGCAATCTTGATTTCAGCATTATTAGCAGGAACAAAGCTACCAATTTGCGCGAGAATTTGTATTAAACCAAGTTGTCTTATAAAGCAACTTTTTCCGCTTGCATTGGGACCGGTTAATATAATTAATTTTTGATTATCATCAAAAGAGATATCGTTCGCTATAAACTTTTTATCATTTAACAATTGCTCTACAATTGGATTTCTTCCAGCGATAATTTTTGTACTATTTTTTGTAATTGAATCATTTATTGGTATTAATGAAGGCTTTATAAAATTGTTTTCTAATGAAGTAATTGATAAACCAAGCAATGCATCAAGAGATGCTATTGATTTTGCGATTGATCTTACTTGTTTTGTTTTTTCAGCAACTATATTTCTTAATTCGCAGAAAATTTCATATTCTCTTGATGAAGCTCTACTTTTTATTTGGAAAATCTTATTTTCTTTATTTTTAATTTCTGAAGTGATATACCTTTCTTCATTAGTAAGTGTTTGCCTTTTGATCCAATGTTGTGGAGCTAAATTAACTTTTGATTTATTTATAGAAATGTAGTAACCAAAATTTTTATGAAATTGAATTTTTAGGTTTGAAATTTTGCTAATTTTCCTTTCTTTTAATTCCTCTTTATTTAGCCACTCAGAGTAATCATCCATTAAATTACGTAAACCATCTAATATATTGTCAACTCCATCGTGGATCATTCCTCCTTCACTAATATTTAGAGGAGGATTTTCTATTAGTTTAAAACTTATAGTATCAGCTAATTCTAAGAGGCTTGCATCAATATTTTTTAATTGATCAGTCCAATCTGGGAGATCATATTTAAATAATTCAATTATAGATTTTAGTCTAGGCAATTTTTTTAAACCTTCCGCTATTGCAATTAGGTCTCTAGGACTTGCATGACCTGCACAAGCTCTACCTGCAAGTCTTTCTAAATCCCCCATTGCTCTAAGTAAATTTTGGGTATCTATACGTAATTGTCTAGATTCAAGAAAGTTTTTAATTATATTTTGTCTTTTATAAATTTCATTAACGTTTAATAGTGGTGAATCTATCCACCTTCTTAAACACCTTGCACCCATGCAAGTATAAGTCCTATCAATGCTCCATAGTAGCGAACCTACATAATTGTTTTCTCGTTGTGTATTTTTGATTTCTAAGTTTTTTTGAGTTTGATAATCAATAATTAATTTGTCGTCACCAAATTGAATTTGTGGAAATTCTAATGAGATTTTTACAGAAGAATCTTTATCTAAATTTGAAGGATTAATTTTTTCTAAATAATTTAATAAACCTCCAAGAGATCTAGTCGCATTGTTTAAATTTTTAAGTCCTATTCCTTCTAGGTTTGCAATTTGGAAATATTTTTTTATTAGATAATTTGCTTCATTAATACCAAAATTAGTCTCTTGAGAAAGAGTATATGTTATTTGACTGTTTCCCTTAATTAATAAATTTCTTACTTCATTGCTTCCTACAATAATTTCTGAAGAATCTAATTTAATAATTTCATCAAATAGTTTTGAAAGAGATTGACCTTCTAAAGTTATTAATTCTCCTGTGCTTACATCAGCTTTTGATATGCCCCATTCATAAGATTCATCTGAGTTTTCTTCTGATAAGTAAATAGCAGTAATCCAATTATTTTTCTTTGCTATCAACATTCCTTCTTCAATTACAGTTCCAGGAGTAATTATTCTTGTTATTCCTCTTTTAATTGGAGTTCCGTAATTACCAGAACTTTTTTCTAGTTGGTCGCATATAACCACAGAATAATTTTTTTTAATTAAATCTGCACAGTATCTCTCCATTGCATGATAAGGAACCCCTGCCATAGGGATTTTTCCAATCTCTTTCCCAGCATCTTTACTGGTAAGTGTTATTTCTAAAAGGTTAGATATTAATACAGCATCCTCAAAAAAACATTCAAAAAAATCTCCTAATCTATAAAGTAATAACCTATCTTTATTTTCCTCTTTTAGAGATACATAATGCTTCATTACAGGAGTTAATTTCAGTTTTGAGACCGTTTTATAGCTATAAGATTCTTCATTGATGCAAACATTTTTGTTATTTGAAATTAAATCAGTCTTGAATTTATTTATTAAATTAGTTGAATTTTTTCTTTGCCTAGGTCTTTTTTTTGATTCTTTTTTTAAATCTTCCCAAGATAAGTCTTCTGGAATTTTTGTTATTTCTTCTTGCTCATTATTTTCATTATCAATAGCAAATAAATTCTTTTGAATTATCGTATCTTCTTGCATACTTTTTTAATTCCTAAATAGATATTAGGTAGAAAATTTTTTTTTGCATTTTAAAGTGGCTAAAGTATGTAAATTTTCTCTAAAAATTATCATTTTCATGAGATTATAGTATTTATAATAATTTGAAACCTAAGACTGAATTATGCAGGCTGTTAACTTTTTCTTCGTAAATGCTCTATTATTTGCTTCTTTAATTGCGGTAGTTGGAGTACCCGTTTTATATGTGACTCAACCTTCTACTGAGGAAGGACAGCGTGAAAGTAGGAGAAAAATTTATTCTATTGCTGCTGTTTGGGTTGTTTTGGTTTTTGTTACAGGAATCGTTTCTTCATTAGTTTGAACTTAATACCTTTTCGTGAGAGTCTATTAATATATCGAAGAAAAATTAAATGGCTATTTTTGAGGGATCTTTTACTAATGCATCTACTTTAAAAGTTGGTATTGTAATAGCAAGATTTAATGATTTAATTACAAATAAAATTTTATCTGGTTGTCTTGATTGTTTAAAAAGACATGGTTTAGATACTTCTGAGTTAAGTAATCAAGTAGATATAGTTTGGGTTCCTGGTTCCTTCGAATTACCAATAGCAGCTAAAACTCTTATGAAAAAAAAGAGTTATGACGTTGTAATTGCTCTTGGGGCTGTGATCCGTGGGGAAACTTCTCACTATGATGTAGTTATATCTGAGGCAAGCAAAGGTATATCACAAGTTTCATATGAAAATAATGTTCCAATTATTTTTGGAGTTTTGACTACTGATACTATGCAGCAAGCTCTTGAAAGAGCAGGAATTAAAAATAATCTTGGTTGGAATTATGCTTTGCAAGCAATTGAGATGGGATCCTTGATTAAAAATTTAAATTAATTGAAAAAATTTAATTATTTCTATCATTGATCCCTTCTTTGAGATAAAATAAAAAAGTTATGCGGATGTAGCTCAGTGGTAGAGCATCTCCTTGCCAAGGAGAATGTCGAGAGTTCGAATCTCTTCATCCGCTTTTAATTTTTGTTTCCCTTAAAATATTTGTAATGAACATTTTGTAATGACAAGAGTAATTTCTATTGAGGATTTAAAGGGATTATTTACTAAACCTTATGGTACAGATGCACCAACAAAACAAAAATGGGCAGAATTTTATAATGAGAATGTTATTTTTGTAGATCCAACTCAGGAAACAGAGGGCTTAGATTCTTATATTAAAGCTCAAGAAAAGCTAGTTAAAAGATGTGATGATGTTTATTTAGAAACTCATGCGATTTCCATAACTGGAAATTGCGGATTTGTTGAATGGACAATGGGTTTAAAAATTATGGGTAAAGAATTTATTTATCCTGGAACTACTCGTTTATTATTTGGCGAAAATGGATTAATAAAAGAGCATAGAGATTACTTTGATTTTTGTGGTCCAACTTTTGGACCAGTTCCTATTTTAGGTCCTTTTATAAGATGGCTTTATAGTAAATTTGTTTCTTGATTTAAATTCTATAGAAAAGATCTTTATATTTCACGAATTAACAAATTTTGAGAGGTAACTTCTTTGAAATCCATTTGAGTATAAAATAATTTCTTATTTGTCGTCATTAAATACAATTTTTTTGTATTTTTAATTTTTTTAGAGGTTAAAAGATTTTTCACAATTAACGTACCAAATCCTTTGCCTTGGTGATTTTTATCAATAACAATATCCCAAAGTACCCCGCGGTATATCCCATCGGTTAAAGCTCTACCAAAACCAACTATTTCCTTACCAACCCAAAGACTTATTACTACATCACTGTTCGCAAGACATTTTTTTAGATCATTAATAGTTCTATTTTTTGCCCAGAAAGTATTGTTATCTAGTAATTTTTGTAGCTTAATTAAGCCATTAGTCGGTTTAAGATTAGGACCTAATCCAAAAAATCTTAACCCTAAAGCTCCTTTGGAATGATTTATTAGAGATATTGCTTTCATTTTTAAACAACTATAGAAATTTGATGGTAGTTTGGTTTACTTTTTGAGTTTAATTTAAATAACCCTAATCGATCATTTCTCCAAAATAAAAAGATATGTTTTTTCTTCATTCTGTTGTAACGCGCTAATTTATAATGTTTGTAATAAGATAAATCTTTTAAGGACCGTTACTTATGCTAAAACTTTTGTTGGGAGATCCGAATACACGAAAGTTAAAGCGCTATCAACCTATAGTTGAAGATATAAATTTTTTAGAAGAAGAAATTTCTCAATTAACTGATGATGAGTTGAGAAAAGAAACTCAAACCCTAAAATCAACGATTTCATCAGAATTAGATATTAAAAAACAAAAGGAACTATTGGGAGAATTTCTTCCAAAAGCCTTTGCAATTGTAAGAGAAGCAAGTAAGAGAGTTCTTGATATGAGACATTTTGATGTTCAGTTAATAGGCGGAATGGTTTTACATGAGTGTCAAATTGCAGAGATGAAAACTGGAGAGGGTAAAACTCTTGTAGCAACATTACCTTGTTATTTAAATGCTTTAACTGGAAAAGGTGTCCATGTAGTTACCGTAAATGATTATTTAGCTAGAAGAGATGCAGAATGGATGGGCCAAGTTCATCGTTTTTTAGGTTTATCAGTTGGGTTGATTCAACAAGATATGAACCCCATTGAGAGAAAGAAAAATTACGACTGCGATATAACCTATGCCACGAATTCCGAATTAGGATTTGATTATTTAAGAGATAATATGTCCACCGATATCAATGAGGTCGTGCAAAGAAAATTCAATTACTGTGTAATTGACGAGGTCGATTCAATATTAATTGATGAAGCTCGAACACCTCTTATCATTTCTGGTCAAGTTGAGAGACCCCAAGAAAAATATCAAAAAGCTTCAGAATTAGCTTTGGCTCTAGTGAAGGCAAAAGAATTAAGTAAAGACGGTGTCGATCCAGAAGGGGATTATGAAGTTGATGAAAAGCAGAGAAGTTGTATATTAACAGATCAGGGTTTTGCTAAGTGTGAAGAGTATTTATCAGTTAGTGATTTATATAACCCTAAAGATCCTTGGGCTCACTATGTAACTAATGCTTTAAAAGCTAAAGAATTATTTATTAGAGATGTAAATTACATTATTAAAAATGATGAGGCTGTAATAGTGGATGAATTTACAGGGAGAGTAATGCCAGGAAGGCGATGGAGTGACGGACAGCATCAGGCAATTGAAGCAAAAGAGGGACTAAAAATTCAGCCTGAGACTCAAACATTAGCATCAATTACTTATCAGAATTTTTTCCTGTTATATCCTGGTCTAGCAGGTATGACTGGCACTGCAAAAACAGAAGAGGTCGAATTTGAAAAAACTTATAAATTAGAATCAACAGTTGTACCAACAAATCAAATAAGAAAAAGACAAGATTGGCCTGATCAAGTCTTTAAGACAGAGATGGGTAAATGGAAAGCTGTTGCGAAAGAAACTGCACAAATTCATAGAGATAGTAGACCTGTCTTAATTGGTACAACAAGCGTTGAAAAAAGTGAATTATTAAGTTCACTTTTAGCTGAAGAAAAAATTCCACATAACTTGTTAAATGCTAAGCCAGAGAATGTTGAACGTGAGGCAGAAATTGTAGCGCAGGCAGGGAGAGCGGGTGCTGTTACTATTGCGACTAATATGGCGGGAAGGGGAACAGACATAATTCTTGGAGGTAACAGTGACTATATGGCAAGACTTAAACTGAAAGAGATTTTAATTCCTTTGTTAGTAAAGCCAGATAATGAACATAAGCCACCAATCCCTAAACAAAGAAGTACAAAATCTAAGGGTGGTTTTTCTTCTAAAGAAGCCTCAAATTTGAAAAAGAATATGCCAGAATCTTCAACAAATCTTTTCCCCTGCAAACTTGATGAAGAAATCGAAAAGAAACTCTCTATTTTATCCAACGAACTTGTTGATAATTGGGGTGAAAGACAACTTTCTGTCTTGGAGTTAGATGACAGAATTGCTACAGCTTCAGAAAAAGCGCCAACTGAAGATAATATGATAAAACGTTTGAGAGAATCCTTATCATGTGTAAAAGCTGAGTATGAGAAAGTTTTGATTCATGAAGAACAAAAAGTAAGAGAATCCGGCGGTTTACATGTTATTGGTACTGAGAGACATGAATCAAGAAGAGTGGATAATCAACTTAGAGGAAGAGCTGGAAGACAAGGTGATTCTGGAAGTACAAGATTCTTTTTATCTTTGGAAGATAATTTATTAAGGATTTTTGGAGGTGATAGGGTAGCTAATCTCATGAATGCATTTAGAGTTGATGAAGATATGCCTATCGAATCAGGAATGCTTACTAGGTCTTTAGAAAGTGCTCAAAAGAAAGTAGAAACATATTATTACGATATTAGAAAACAAGTTTTTGAATATGATGAGGTAATGAATAATCAAAGAAAAGCAGTTTATAGCGAAAGACTAAGAGTCCTGCAAGGAACTGATTTAAAGAGACAAGTCATAGGATATGGAGAAAGAACAATGTATGAAATTGTAGACGCTTATATTAATCCTGATCTGCCACCTGAAGAGTGGAATATTGATCAATTAATTTCTAAAGTCAAAGAATTTATATATTTATTAGATGACCTTAAGGTCGATGATATCAAATTACTATCAATAGAAGAATTAAAAAACTACCTTCAGGAACAATTGCGAATAGCTTATGATTTAAAGGAATCACAAATAGAAAAAATTCGTCCAGGATTAATGAGAGAAGCTGAAAGATTTTTTATTTTGCAGCAAATTGATAATTTATGGAGAGAACACCTTCAAGCTATGGATTCTTTGAGAGAATCAGTTGGATTGAGAGGTTATGGACAAAAAGATCCTTTAATCGAATATAAAAATGAAGGTTATGATATGTTTCTTGAAATGATGACTAATATGAGACGAAATGTTATTTATTCAATGTTTATGTTTCAACCTAAAACTGATGAGCAGGATAAGGGTTAAATCTCTATTTAATCATCTCCAAGAAATTCTATAATTTCTCTGTCCTTCAGATTTTGAGCTTCACCAAGTTTAGAAATATCAATAGATTCTGAGTTAGCAATACAAAGCAGGGTTTTTTGTAATTTCAGAATTTCATTTTCAAGTACATCTATTCTATCCATTAGATTTTTTATCACATTAGCTTCTGCATCTGGTAAGGCAGAATGCGCAAGTGGATTAACTTTAACACCACTCTGATGAACTACTCTTCCAGGAACTCCAACGACAGTACTATTTTCTTCTACGTTACGGACCACTACCGAACCTGCACCAATACGTGTATTAGATCCAACTGTGATGGATCCAAGAACTTTAGCACCAGCTCCTACTACAACATTTTCCATTAGGGTAGGATGTCTTTTCCCATGACTTTTGCCAGTACCTCCTAATGTTACTCCCTGATAAAGTAGACAATTATTTCCTATCTCAGCTGTTTCACCAATCACAACTCCCATCCCATGATCTATGAAAACCCGTTTACCAATTTTTGCCCCAGGATGGATTTCAATACCTGTTGCTAACCTATTTATATGACTTAAAAAGCGAGGAATTAGAGGAATTTTTAATTGCCATAATTTATGAGTAAACCTATGAATAACTATTGATTGAAATCCTGGGTAGCAAAGGAAAATCTCTAATATTCCTCTAGCAGCAGGATCTCTCTCTTTGATAATTTCTATATCAGACTTAAAAGTTCTTAGCATCATCGTTCAATTAATAACTCCTATTTCTTTTTTTAAGTGATTTATTGTTTCGATACTTAAATAGTTTTTGGAACATATTATCTGAGGTAATCTCATAAGCTGGGATCTATTTTTTAATAAAGTGTTTTCCACAACTGATAAACTAGGTCCATCACACACTATATGGTTTGAGGCTTTTAATAATGAAAGTAGTCTACTATTATTATCTGAGATTGCAGTCATAAGAATCAATTCACCACCTCGTATGCTGTGTATGATTACTTCTGCTGCTCGCAATAAACCAGGACTAATGCTAACAATACCTACACAACTCCCAGCATTTAATTCTTTGATGATATCTAATTCTTTTTGAAAGTCGCTCAAGTCAACTGCAATAGCTCTAACCCCGTATTGTTTAGCAACTTTTTCTAAAGGCTGTAAAAAATATCTGCTTGTGACCACAGTACCATTATTTGAATTACTCAAAACTTTTTCTAATTCTTCCATAGGAACAACTTCTACTGGAACATTAATTTTTGGTGAAAGATCTTCTGCTATTAACATAGATGCTCCTATATCCTCTCTCGGAGTACTTACAATAATTTTTGCGCCGCATTTAATACGCCAATCAATTTCATTTGTTAATATTTCTCTTGTTTCTTGTAACGTGCATCCAAGGTTAATGAATTTATCGACAGTCTGCTTTACTTCTTGATCTGGTTGTTTAAATATTTTGTCTTTTGAGTAGACAGATTTTTTAAAGTTTCTTTTAGTAAGATTATCTCTTACATAAATACCTGATCCAGCTATCGCTTCAACAACCCCATCCATTTCAAGTTGTCTGTAAACTTTGCTTATCGTATTTCTATGAAGTCCAGTTTGCATTGCAAGTTGCCTAGTGCTGGGAAGTCTATGACCTGGAGGATAATGTCTTGCAGCTATGGCAAAACATATTTGATTATAAAGTTGTGTTGATGCTGGAATATCACTTTCTTGTTGAATATGAAATCTCACTTTAAAAAAATCCTTACTGATTAAATTTTATCCGTAGGGACACTTTAACATGTGTCATAGCTTTTCGATAATAATTCATCACTCTTCATCTTTTTTAATAAGAGGAGTTTTTCTAGGGCTTAAAAACATAATCATGTTTCTTCCTTCTCTTTTTGGTTTTTGTTGTACTTCTGATTGTTCTTCTAAATCATTTGCCATTTTCAAAAGTAGTGTTTCCGCTAAATTTGAGTGTTGAATTTCTCTGCCCCTAAAAATTACAGTGCACTTTACTTTATCTCCTGATTTTAAAAATTTGACAGCTTGATTTATTCGTACGTCATAATCATGTTTGTCAATTTTGTATCTCATTTTTACTTCTTTAACTTCTGTTTGATGAGATTTTTTTCTTGCTTCTTTTGCTTTTTTTTCTTGTTCAAATTTATATTTTCCATAGTCCATGACTCTACAAACAGGAGGATTTGCTTTCTCACTTACCAAAACCAAATCAAGTTCTCTTTGAGAAGCTATTTCTAATGCTTCCAATCTATCTATGACACCTAATTGTTTCCCATCCGAATCAACAACTCTTAATTGAGGATATTTTATTCTTTCATTAATGTTTGGAAGCTCTCTAACTGGAGAGCGACGGTCAAAGCGTGGGCGTGGTGGCATTCAGTTTAGTTTATAAATTGATTAGATAATGAACAAAAATTTTTTTAGAAGTTAGCCTAAAAAAGACTCTATTTTAATTATTGCATCTTTTAGCAGGTTTTTGTTATTCAGCCAAAATGGATTATTTTTATTACGAAACCATGTTTTTTGCCTTTTAGCGAATTGGCTCGTTTTTCTAGTAGTTAACTCAATTGCCTCATCGATAGTTAAATTATTATTTAGAACATTTTTAGCTTCACAGTAACCAATGGTTTCTAATATTGGCAAATCTGATCCATATCGAGAAATAAGATTTTTTGTCTCTTCAATAATTCCAGATAAAAACATATTTTTTGTTCTTTGGAAAATTCTTTCTTTTAAATTATCTCTATTTAATCCAAGCTCTAAGATTTTCCATTCAGGGGGTTTTTGAACTTTTTGAGATGATAATGTTTGACCGGTTACGTAAAACACTTCTAAAGCTCTAATTGTTCTAATTTGATCAGCAAAATTGATTTTTTTTGCAGATATTGGATCGCAACTTTTTAAAAGCTCCCAACATTCTTGATTACCAAGTTTTTCTAATTGTCTTCTTAAATTATTTTGGGGAGGGATATCCGGTATAAAAAACCCCTTTGTTAATGAATTCATGTACAAACCACTTCCTCCAACAAGAAAAGGTAATTTATTATGCTTAATTTCCCTTTTTATTGATTTTTGAGCAATTTCTTTGAATTGTTTTACATTAATAAGATTATCAGGCTCTTCTAAATCTATTAAAAAATGCTTTATTTTTTTTTGTTGATTCTCCGATGGTTTGGCTGTTCCTATATCCATAAATTTATAAATTTGTCTTGAATCGATGTTATGTATACGAGTTTTAAAATATTCTGCAATTTCTATAGCTAATTCTGTTTTTCCACTTGCTGTGGCCCCAATTAAAACTATTACATGAGGTGGATAAGAGGACATATGAATTTCTGAAGAAAAATTAATTAGCTATATAATATAAGAGATTAAATTTTTCATAGACTTCGAGCCTTTCTCTTATTGCGGTGGTAAGTTTAATTAAAGATCTTTTGAAACAACATTTAGAAAGATCAATGTTTTTTTTTTATATTAAATGAGTGAGGACAAAAGATCTAATAAAATCTCAAATGAATATGGTGCTGAACAGATTCAGGTCTTAGAAGGATTAGAGCCAGTTCGAAAACGTCCTGGCATGTATATAGGTTCTACAGGTCCCAGAGGTCTGCATCATTTAGTTTATGAGGTCGTTGATAATTCGGTTGACGAAGCACTTGCAGGACATTGTGATCATATAGAAATAGTTCTTCAAGCAGATGGATCAGCTTTAATCTCTGATAATGGACGAGGCATTCCAACAGATATTCATCCAAGGACAGGAAAAAGTGCCTTAGAAACTGTGCTGACTGTTCTTCATGCCGGAGGTAAATTCGGAAGCGGTGGTTATAAAGTTTCAGGAGGTCTGCATGGAGTAGGAATATCTGTAGTTAATGCTTTAAGCGAATGGGTTAATGTAACTGTTTATAGAGATGGTAATGAGTTTAATCAAAGATTTGAAAAAGGAATATCACAGGGTGTATTAAAAAGTAAAAAACAGTCTCAAAAACCTTTAAAAAAAGGAACCACTATTTGCTTTAAACCCGATAAAACGATTTTTTCGGGAGGAATCGAATTCGAATATTCTCTTCTCTCATCTAGGTTAAGAGAACTAGCTTATCTTAATGGTGGTGTAAAAATTGTTTTTAGAGATGAGAGAAATAAATTGTCAGATGGTTCTTTCAAAGAAGAAATTTACTTATATCAAGGAGGCATTAAAGAATATGTTCAATATATGAATGCAGAAAAGGAGTCAATTCATCCTGAGATAATTTATGTTGACTCACAAAAAGAAAACGTTTACGTAGAGGCAGCATTGCAATGGTGTTCAGATGTATATTCAGATAATATTTTAGGTTTTGCAAATAATATTAGAACTATTGATGGCGGTACTCATATTGAAGGATTAAAAACAGTTTTGACGAGGACTTTTAATAATCTTGCAAAAAAGAGGGGCAAGAGAAAAGATATTGATAAAAATTTAGCCGGTGAAAATATCAGAGAGGGCTTAACTGTTGTTTTATCAGTTAAAGTTCCAGATCCTGAATTTGAGGGACAAACAAAAACAAAACTAGGCAATACCGAAGTTAGAGGAATCGTTGACTCTCTCATTGGGGAGGCTCTTACAAAATATATGGAATTCAATCCTGGAATTTTAGACTTAATTCTTGAGAAAGCAATTCAATCATTTAATGCAGCAGAAGCTGCTAGAAGGGCTAGAGAATTAGTAAGAAGAAAAAGTGTTCTTGAAAGCTCAACTTTGCCAGGGAAATTAGCAGATTGTAGTTCTAGAGACCCAGCAGAATCAGAAATTTATATCGTTGAGGGAGATTCTGCTGGAGGTTCCGCAAAACAAGGAAGAGATAGAAATTTTCAGGCTATTTTGCCTCTCAGGGGAAAAATTCTTAATATCGAAAAAACTGACGATACCAAAATATACAAAAATACAGAAATTCAGTCATTAATAACAGCTCTTGGATTAGGAATAAAAGGAGAGGAATTTGATGTGAGCTCTTTGCGGTATCACAGAGTTGTAATAATGACGGATGCTGATGTTGACGGTGCTCACATAAGAACTTTATTGCTGACATTTTTTTATAGATACCAAAGAGAACTAGTTGAGAGGGGTCATATTTATATCGCCTGTCCCCCTCTTTATAAGGTAGAGAGAGGTAAGAATCACAAATACTGTTATAACGAGAATCAATTAAAGGATACAATTGAAAGTTTTGGAGGAAATGCTAATTACAATATCCAGAGATTTAAGGGACTAGGTGAAATGATGCCAAAACAATTGTGGGATACAACTATGAATCCTCAAACTAGGACGATGAAAAGGGTTGAAATTGAAGACGCACTTGAAGCTGACAGAATATTTAATATATTAATGGGAGATAAAGTTGCACCCAGACGAGAATTTATTGAAACACACAGTAGTAACCTAGACATGGCAACTTTAGATATATGATTAATAATCTTCTTAAGAATCTTTGCTTAATTACTTTTGCATTGATTGCTCCAGTTACATTACCTGCTGGTGGAATTCAAAAAAGTATAAACCATCTTAGGTTTCCTAATAATACAAAAGAAATTATATTAAGCTCCAATACTTCTCTTTATTCTTTTCCGGAAATTAATGCTAAAGAATTACTAGTTCTTGATATAGGTACATGTTTATCAGTTTTACGTAATTGGAAAGTCAATGAAAGTGAAATTTGGTTTAGGGTGGAATTAGCTTCTAATAAAATTTTGGATGATCCTAATAAAATCACAAAAGGCTGGATAAAAATGTAAATTTTGGATATTAGATCAATTATTATTTTTTTATTTGGGAGCACTTTTGGACTAATACTTAGGTTATTTATACAAAATAATTTAAAAATTAATATAGGATTTAATATACAAAATACTTCAATAGTAAATTTTATAGCATCTTTTTTTTTGGGTATTTTAGTAGCATTAGACTTTATTAATAACAAAATATTATTTTTATTTTACACAGGATTTTTGGGATGTTTTAGTACATTTTCTTCTTTTGTATATCAACTATTTGTTCTATTGCAAAAGAGGAAATTTATACGTTTGTTTTTTCATTACATAGAGGTAATAATAATTTCTTTTTTTTGCTTTTATTTAGGTAATTATTTCATGCAGCTAATTAAATGAAAAAAAACTATATTTATATTCTTTTAGCTTGTTATGCAGCTACTTTTTTGAGAGTTTTTTTAAATAATAATTTGATTGTTTCAATAATTGGATCCTTGTTTTTAGGATTTTTTATTTCAAAAAGATGGAGTTTATCGAAAGAAAAAATTATATTAAGCGGTTTCTTTTCGTGCTTCACATCCTTTAGCGGATTTATATATTTTTTATACAAAATTTTGAATCAGGGTGATTGGATAAAATTTATAATCACTTTTAATTTTTTGATAATTATAAATCTTCTCACAATGTATTTAGGGTTTTGGATAAGTAGAAAAATTACTTAAATTTCATATAATAGTGTTGTTACTTTGAATATGATATATAACTTATGAATGAAAATAATCTTGAAACGGTTACATCTTTATCTTCAGATTTAAGTACTCGAGAAAATATTACTTTTCAACTAGAAGAATTGCTCGTCGCAGGAAATTATGATGAGGCAAAGTTACTTTTAGAACCCTCCCAACCTGTTGATATTGCTGATGCTATTGGAAGCCTTCCATTAATATTGCAAGCATTAGCATTCCGATTGTTAAAGAAAAATGAGGCTATTGAGGTTTATGAATATTTAGATCCAATAGTTCAGCAAACTTTATTAGACAGACTGCGTTCAGGAGAAGTTTTAGAAATTGTTGAGAAAATGTCTCCTGATGATAGGGTTCAACTCTTTGACGAATTACCTGCAAAAGTTGTACGAAAATTTTTGTCTGCTCTAAGCCCTGGTGAAAGGAAAGTAACAGCTGAATTACTTGGATATGAGCCTGAAACTGCTGGAAGATTAATGACAACTGAATTCATAGACCTTAAAGAGATGCAAACGGCAGCTGAGGCTCTTTCTTTAGTCAGAAAAAGAGCTCCATATACAGAGACAATTTATAGTTTATATGTTACTGACAAAGAAAGACATTTAACGGGCATTCTTTCTTTGAGAGACCTTGTGACTGCTGATCCATCTAAGCCAATTGGAGATGTTATGACTAAAGATGTAGTTAATATTTCTACGAATACAAATCAAGAAGAGGTAGCAAGAGCAATACAAAGATATGATTTTTTAGCTCTTCCAGTTGTTGATAAAGAAAAAAGACTTGTTGGAATAGTAACCGTTGATGATTTAATTGATGTAATAGAGCAAGAAGCAACAAGAGATATCTATGCGGCAGGGGCAGTTCAACCTGGAGATGAAGATGATTATTTTCAAAGTAGTTTATTTACGATAGCTCGAAGAAGAATTCTGTGGTTGTTAATTTTGGTTTTAGCAAATGGTTTAACTACAAAAGTTATAGCGATGAATGATCAAATATTAAAAGAAATAGTTTTACTAGCTGCATTTATTCCACTGCTGATAGGTACTGGGGGAAATGTTGGGGCTCAAAGTTCAACAGTTGTTATTAGAGGTTTAAGTACCCAAAAATTGAAGTCTCTTGGCGCATTTAAGGCAGTTGTTAAGGAGGCAATTACAGGCGCTCTTTTAGGTATATTGATGATGCTTGTAGTATTCCCTTTCGCTTGGTGGCAAGGAGAAGGTCCTTTAATAGCCTCTGCAGTAGGAATAAGTTTAATATCTATAACAACGTTAGCTGCTACAACAGGCGCTATTCTTCCATTATTGTTTGACAAGATGAGGTTGGATCCAGCATTAATGTCTTCTCCTTTCATTACAACCGTCACTGATATTGCAGGTGTATTTATATATTTAACTACGGCAAAATGGCTGTTAAGCTCTTCTATAATTTAAAATTGACTAGGTATTTATTCTCATTTTTGTAAATTTGTGGATTTTTTTGTTTAACTTTACATTTCTTAATGGTATTGTTTACAAAACAACATTCAACTTTCATGTCTACTGAAACATTAAGTGAGAATAAATTGGCGACGATATCAAGTTTAAAAGCGAGTAATGACGTCGACTTAGTCAGATCATACTTGAGGGATATTGGGAGAGTTCCACTTTTATCACATGAGCAGGAAATTACTCTTGGGAGGCAGGTTCAAGAATATATGCAGGTTGAAAGAGCAGAACAGGAAATTTATGAGTTAACAGGAGATAAGCCTAGTATTGAGGAATTATCAGATAAATTAAATTTATCTATTTCTGTAATAAAAAAAAGATTAAGAGCTGGACAGAGAGCAAAAGAAAGAATGGTTGCAGCTAATTTAAGGTTAGTAGTAAGTGTTGCAAAAAAATATACTAAAAGAAATATGGAGTTATTAGATTTAATTCAAGAAGGGACGATAGGGTTGGTAAGGGGAGTCGAAAAATTTGATCCCGCAAGAGGCTATAAGTTTTCAACATATGCATACTGGTGGATAAGACAAGGCATTACTAGAGCAATAGCTGAAAAAAGTAGGGCAATAAGACTTCCAATTCATATTACTGAAATGTTGAATAAGTTGAAAAAAGGTCAAAGAGAGTTAAGTCAAGAAATGTCTAGAACGCCAACAGTTACTGAACTTGCAAAATATGTAGAGCTTCCTGAGGAAGATGTTAAAGATTTGATGTGTAAAGCTGGACAGCCAGTTAGTCTTGAGACAAAAGTTGGAGATGGTGAAGACACTGTTTTATTGGATTTATTAGCAGGTGGGGAGGATTTACCAGATGAACAAATCGAGATGGATTGTATGAGAGGTGATCTTCATTCTCTTTTGCATCAATTGCCAGATTTACAATGTAGAGTTTTAAGAATGAGATATGGAATGGATGGTGATGAGCCAATGTCTCTTACTGGTATAGGAAGAGTATTAGGAATAAGTAGGGATAGAGTAAGAAATCTAGAAAGAGATGGATTAAGAGGTTTGAGAAGACTAAGTTCTAATGTAGAGGCTTATTTCGTTTCCTGAAGAAATTCATATATTAAGTTATTTGTTTTCTCAGGTTCTTCATCATGAGGACAATGGCCTGCACCCTCAATAATATCAAGTCTTTTAATATTATTAAATTTTTTCTTCCACTCTTTCGCTTCAATTAAATCTTCCCAAGGATCTTTTTCACCCCAAATTAATTGAATTGGAGTATTAACCTTATCGAAAAGGTCTGTAGCAAGATAGTCATCAAACAGATTAATAAATCCACGAAAAGCTTCTTTAGAGTTTTTCCTTTTAGAGGGTTGATAAAGTATATCGATCAATTCTTTATCGATATTTTTTCCTGAAGGGTAAGCTTTTTCAAGTATTTTCTTTATAACTTTTGGATTAGCAGCTCTTGTAAAGAGTGTATTACTAATTACTCTTTGTCTAACTATAGTTTTAAGAACTGGTCTCAGTAGATTCATTAAGATATCACTTTTTTTTAAACGTTTATCATCCATAGTTCTTTGTGCACAATCAATCAAAATGAGACCTTTGCAATTATCTTTGAGGATTTCAGCGGCTTTCAATGCGATAACACCACCAATGGAATTTCCTACCAAGTAAACAGGAGATTTTATTACCTCTGAACAAAATGTTGATATTTGGTTACCCCATAAGTCAAATGAATATTTAACTGAATTTTCTCTATCAGGTTCGTAATTTAATAGTGCACTAGGCTGACTGCTTTTTCCAAATCCTAATAAGTCAATTGCGAAGCAGTTAGAAAATTTACCAAGAAAATCTTGATTATGTCTCCAGTGGTTTTTTGATGCCCCAAATCCATGAACCAATAAAATTTTAATATTTTTTTCAGAAGTAGATTCTTTTGATAAAGACCAAGAAATTTCCCAATTTTTCCACTTCCAAGTTTCCGATGTATTTAAAGACACTTTGAAATATGCTTTTAATTAAACTTTAATTCAAAAAAAAATAATTTGTTTTTAATAAATTATTCTTAGTTTAAGAAAGAGCTTTGATTTTATGAACAAGAAAAGGGTCATATGTATTGGAGAGGCATTAATAGACAGAATTAGAAATAAGTCAAATCAGGGATTTACTGATTTTTTGGGAGGCGCGCCGGCTAATGTTGCCTGTGCATTAAGAAAATTAAAAATAGATTCAACATTTATAGGAAGTTTGGGTAGTGATGATTATGGAAAAAAATTTATTACGCAATTTAATGAATTGGACGTTAATTTAGATTTCTTGCAATTAGATAATGATTCATCTACTCGAGTTGTTAATGTTGATAGAGATCAATTTGGAGATCGTTTTTTTTCAGGCTTTGAGGAAAGTTCTCATTCATGCTTTGCAGACGAAGTTCTTAGTAAGAAATTAATCGAAAAAGAAATTTTAAATTTAGAAAAATCTTTTCTAGAAACAAAATATTTGGTTACAGGAACGATTTTATTATCATCTCCAATATCAGCAAAGACAATTTTTTTTCTTCTTGAACAGGCTAAAAAATTTGACGTCAAAATAATTATTGATTTGAATTGGAGAGAGGTCTTTTGGGATCATTCAAGTTTTTCATCAGATATTAGTAAAGCAGCGCGAGTTAATTTAATCAAGAAATTTTTAAATCATGCAAATGTTTTAAAACTTGCCAAGGAAGAAGCAACTTTGTTTTTTGATGATGAAAATCCCTTACTTATATCTCAAAAATTGTCTAATAGACCAGATGTAATAATAACTGATGGAAAAAATCCCGTTTCATGGTATATCAATGGATTGCAGGGAATTACCGAAACTCCTACTTCACAAAAAATAGTCGATACTACTGGTGCAGGCGATGCTTTTCTAGCTGGCTTAATTTCAAAATTAATTTCTTCTGGCTATCCTTCAAATAAATTAGAGATAGAAGATTGCATTAAGTTCGCAGGTGTTTGTGGATTATTAACTTGTCTTGGTGAAGGCGCCATCGAGCAACAGCCATATTATGAAAAGGTGAATAAATTTTTGGGATCCCTTATTTCGTAGTGTCTTCCATAATTTTTTGCGTAACTAATTTCTATTTTCCAGAAATTATCAATAAATGGTTCTATTAATTCTGGCCATTCAATAACTAAAATAGCTTGATTTTGTATTGCTTCTTCTTCTTCTGCAAAAAAAACTTCTTTTGCTGAAGAAACATTCTCTAACCTGTATAAATCAAGGTGAATTAGTGGAATTTTTCCGGAGTTGTAGTGATGAGATAAAGCAAATGTAGGACTTGTAATGTCCTCAGAGATTGATAAGCCTTTAGCAATTCCTTGAACAAATGAAGTTTTCCCAGCCCCAATTGGACCCTTTAATAAAACAATTGATTGGGGATTTAATTTGCGTGAGAGTTTTTTTCCTAAATTTAAAGTCTCTTTAAAATTCTCAACAAACACGAAATTACACAATAATCACTTATAGTTTAATAAAGATATAATTTACTAGATATGGTTATCGCGAATTCAGTTAAAACCTCCACACCTAATTACGTAATTGCTGATATATCTTTATCAGATTTTGGTCGTAAAGAAATTAAAATTGCCGAAACGGAAATGCCTGGATTAATGGCACTTAGAGATAAATATCAATCTGAAAAGCCACTAAAAGGTGCAAAAATAGCAGGAAGTCTTCATATGACTATTCAAACAGCAGTCTTAATAGAAACTCTTGTTGATCTTGGTGCAGAAGTGAAATGGGCTTCATGTAATATTTTTTCAACTCAAGATCATGCAGCAGCAGCTATCGCAGATCAAGGAATTTCTGTGTACGCAAAAAAAGGCGAGACTCTTGATGAATATTGGCAATATACGCACTGTATTCTTGATTGGGGTTCAGACTCTCCAAATATGATTCTTGATGACGGGGGAGATGCAACTGGCTTATTGATACTTGGTAGTAAAGCAGAAAAAGATTTATCTGTTTTAGATAATCCCGGTAATGAAGAAGAAATTGCTTTATTCAATTCTATTAAGTCTAAGTTGGAAAATGATAGTGACTTCTATTCTAGAATTAAGAATAATATCATTGGTGTCACTGAAGAAACTACAACGGGAGTTGCAAGACTTTATCAACTCCAAAAGCAAAATGCTTTACCTTTCCCTGCTATCAACGTTAATGATTCAGTAACTAAGAGTAAATTTGATAATTTATATGGCTGCCGAGAATCTCTAGTAGATAGCATAAAGCGTGCAACTGACGTGATGATTGCAGGTAAGGTCGCTTTAGTAATGGGTTTTGGAGACGTAGGTAAAGGTTCAGCACAGTCTCTAAGAGGACTTGGTGCAATTGTAAAAGTTGCCGAAGTTGATCCAATTTGTGCTCTTCAAGCGGCAATGGAAGGTTTTAGCGTTGTTACATTAGAAGATGTTGTGGAAGATATAGATATATTTGTTACAGCTACTGGGAACTATAAGGTGATAACAAATGAAAACCTTGTCAAGATGAAAGACGAAGCCATAGTTTGTAATATCGGCCATTTCGATAATGAAATTGATGTAGCTTCATTAAAAGATTATCCATGGGAAAATATTAAACCGCAGGTTGATCACATAACTTTACCGAGTGGTAATAAAATCATCCTTTTAGCCGAAGGGAGATTAGTTAATTTGGGGTGTGCCACTGGACATCCAAGTTTTGTTATGAGTAATTCTTTTACTAATCAAGTACTAGCTCAAATTGAACTTTTCAACAAGTCAGAAAAATATGCGAAAGAGGTTTATGTGTTACCAAAACATTTAGATGAAATGGTCGCAAGATTACATCTAGATAAAATTGGTGCAAAATTAACAAAATTAACCAAAGAACAGGCTAATTACATTAATGTTTCTGTTGAGGGACCTTATAAACCAGAACTTTATAGATACTAAGCTTGAGTTTAATTTTCTTAAATTTTTTCACTTCGGTTCCAGACTATATCAGTTTAGCTGTTGAAAAGAATTCAGCAATCGCATACCTGACTATTTGTTTGGCTATGTTTTTAGAGAACATAATACCCCCAATCCCTTCTGAAATAATAATGCCCTTAGGAGGATTTTTCGTTTACCAACAAAAATTAAATTTCTATATTTTAGTTTTTTGGGGATTACTTGGAACGATCCTAGGATCATTACCTTGGTACTACTTAGGTAAATTAGTTAATGAAAAAAGACTTTCAAATTTTCTAGATAAAAAAGGAAAATATCTGGGAATTTCTTCTAATGATCTAAGTAAAAGTAAACGTTGGTTTGATAAGTATGGGATTCCTTTAGTATTTTGGGGTCGATTAGTACCAGGTATAAGAACTTTAATTTCGGTTCCTGCTGGTATAGAACTTATGCCATTAAGAAGATTTCTGATTTGGACTACGCTTGGTAGCTTTATTTGGGTCTCACTTCTTACGTATGCTGGCTATTTGTTTGGTGAAAATTATCTAATTATTGAAACTTATTTAGAAAAAATTAAATATTTTGTGAAACCAATTTTAATTCTTATTGTTCTATATTTTTTTATAAAACTACTTATTAGATTTTTAAACAAAAAAAGAGTTTAGAATGGGATCTCACTAGAATTACTGTTGTTGGAATATTGGTTATTTTCAGACTCTTTTCGAGAGCTAAGTAAGTTTAATCTATCTACCCTAACAACTGGTTTGTATCTATCCTCCCCAGTATTTTTATCTTTCCAACTATCAATTTTAAAGCTTCCTGTAATTCCAATTAAAGATCCTTTTTTAACGTAATCTGCTGCTATTTGTGCTTGTTTGCCCCATATTTCTAAATTAAACCAGTCTGGCTCTTCATCTCTGCTTCTTCTGTTAACTGCAAGAGTGAAATTCGCTACGATGCTGCCAGATTCAAAATATCTTACATCTGGTTCTCTTCCTGCTCTACCAACGAGGTTAATAGTGTTGATTTCCATAATTATATTTTTTTTAATACTACTCATTTTTTTAGATTCTGCTCGAAGTTTTGCGTGCTATTCATAACCAAACGAGAGAATTCTTAGAGCTTAACAAAAAATAGATATATCATTTAAAAAAAGATTTCTTATTGTGATTTTTAACAGATTCAAATTTTCTAGAGATATTGGCATAGATTTGGGAACGGCCAATACTCTCATACATGTTTCAGGTAAGGGCGTTGTTTTACAGGAACCTTCTGTAGTTGCTATGGATTTAGAAGAGGGGATTCCATTGGCCGTTGGTAAAGAAGCTAAGTTAATGCTTGGAAGAACCCCTGGCAATATAAGAGCTGTAAGACCACTAAGAGATGGGGTAATTGCAGATTTTGATGCGGCAGAACAAATGATAAAAACATTTATTCAAAAATGTAACGAAGGCAAGGGTATAGTAGCCCCAAGAATAGTGATTGGTATACCAAGTGGAGTTACCAGTGTTGAAAGAAGAGCAGTTAGGGAAGCTGGATTGGCAGGAGCTAGAGAAGTTCACTTAATTGATGAACCTGTTGCAGCTGCTATAGGAGCATCATTACCAGTAACTGAGCCAATTGGAACTATGATTGTTGATATTGGTGGTGGTACTACTGAGGTTGCAGTACTAAGTTTAGGTGGCACTGTATTGAGTGAATCGGTTCGAATAGCTGGCGACGAAATAAATGAGTCAATTGCGTTATACCTAAAAAAAGTTCATAATTTAGTTGTTGGTGAGAGAACTGCAGAAGATATCAAAATTAAGATTGGATCCGCATTTCCAGATGATGATTTTGATAGAACTACTTTAGAGGTGAGAGGTTTACACCTTTTATCTGGTTTACCAAGATCAGTAACTTTGACATCAGGAGAAATCAGAGAGGCAATGGCTGAAACACTTGGCAAAATAGTGGAAGCTGTAAAAAGAACTTTAGAACGAACTCCTCCTGAACTCGCTGCAGATATTGTTGATAGGGGGATTATGCTTGCAGGAGGAGGAGCTTTAGTTAGAGGTATTAATGACTTATTAAGCGATGAAACGGGAATTTTTACTCACATAGCGGAAAACCCATTGCTTTGTGTGGTTAACGGTTGTGGAGAGGTTTTGGACGATTTTAAAAAACTGAAAAGAGTAGTCGATACTCCAGACTTTATAAGGAACGCCATTAGAGATTAATATCATGTTAGATGTCCGACGAATCTCTACTAGTCGTTGGTGGCATAAAAAGAAAAGTTGGTTTTTTTTTGGAATCTTTGTATTTTTGGTGTTTGTCAGGATATCAAAGGGATCTTTTTATAAGGATTTTTATTATTTTATTTCAAAGCCTTTTTGGCCTGGTCAATTTCAAAAAGAATTAATACTTAAGAGTATAGACCAAGAATCTTTAGTAAAGTTAAATCTTCTTAAAAAGGATAATGTAAGGTTGCGTAAAATCTTATCTCTGCAAGAATCATCTAGTAAAGAGAATATTTCAGCCGCAGTTATTTCAAGAAAAACTGGCGGTTGGTGGAGACAAATAATATTAAACAAAGGTTCAAAGGATGGAGTTGAAATTGGTAATATTGTTATTGGTCCAGGTGGATTGTTAGGGAGAGTAAACGATACTTCTTTATTCACTTCCTCAGTAACCTTAATAACCTCTCCAGAAAGTAAGTTAGGCGTTTGGGTCGATAGAATTCAAATTAATGGATTACTCGTTGGCTTAGGAGATGATTTACCTAGCTTAATACTTTATTCAAAAGATGCTGATATTAAAGTCGGAGATTTTGTATCATCTTCTCCTGCAAGTACGTTATTACCTCCAAATATCCCTATTGGTATTGTCCAATCTATAGATAAAACACTGAAATCAAAGAAAACTGCAAAAATATTACTTTTGGCAAAACCTCAAGTTATTGATTGGGTGCAAATTTTGAAAGTAAATATTTAATGAATAAACTTTTCACAAAGAAATCATCCATATTTTGCTTTATTTTTATCCCAATTATTTTTTTGTGGCACCCTAATTGGCTCGGGTTTTTAGGGGTTCAGCCATATTGGCCATTATTTTGGTTACTGCCTTGGTCAATGATTAATGGATCAATGAACGGACTAATATTTGGTTTGTTTTTAGGTCTAATTTTAGACTCTCTAACTTTAGATAATAACTTTACTCAGATACCAGGCTTAATTCTATGTGGAATTTTGTTTGGGCGAATTAAATTGCACAGTGATATTTTGGTGGGACATTTTAGGCATGGTTTAATTTGTTCTTTTGGAAGTTTTTTATGTGGGACTCTTTATTTTTTACAAATTTTGTTTAGAAATTTTTCAGATTTGTCTTTTTTATTATTTATTCCTGCTTTAAAAAATATCTTAGCTGAAGTTTTTCTGACAGGTTTATTTGCTCCCTTTATCTGCTCTCAACTATTAATAATATTTAAATTTTCAAAGAGAAAATTGCATTAATATCCTTTACAAGGAAGTATAAATTGTGAAAAAAAATTCATATTCTAAAAATATTTAATATTTTTGTAAATCTATTGAATATTTCTTTGAGGGTTCGTAATGTTATATTTTTAATTGTTAGAATAAATATTCATAGCAATAATTCTTTGCTTTGAAATATCGACAAATCTTTTTTAACTATGTCAAAAGCAAGAATTTTAGTTGTTGATGATGAACCAGCAGTTTTGAAGGTATTAGTTACAAGGCTTCAACTAGCTGGATATCAAGTATATTCAGCAACTAATGGGGAAGAAGCTCTAGAGTCTTTTCACAGAGATTCCCCAGACTTGATAGTTCTTGATGTCATGCTTCCAAAAATGGATGGTTTTGCTGTTTGCAGAAGAATTAGAGCTGAATCTGTTGTACCAATAATATTTTTAACCGCTCTTGAGGCTATTTCAGAGAGAGTTGCAGGCTTGGATTTAGGGGCTGATGATTATTTATCTAAACCATTTAGCCCAAAAGAGTTAGAGGCTAGGATAGCTACTATTTTAAGAAGAATGGGACCTACTGTATCCGTTACTGAAACTAAAGAGGTTCCATCTGGCAAGGGAGTTATGAAATTTGGAAGTTTAGTTGTTGATACTAATCGCAGACAAGTCTCTAGAGCAGGGGAAAGAATTAGCTTAACTTATACTGAATTTAGTCTCCTAGAATTATTATTTGATGAGCCTGGTAAAGTTGTTCCCCGAGCAGAAATTTTAGAACAACTATGGGGTTATCCTCCTCGTAGAGCTGCTGATTTAAGAGTTGTAGATGTATATGTAGCTAGATTAAGAGGCAAATTGGAACCAGATCCAAGAAATCCTGAACTAATATTAACTGTTAGAGGGATTGGTTATGCATCTCAGAGAGTTGGCGAAACAGCAACATCTTTGGCAAGTTGAACCATGTTCTGATAATTTTATTAAATAAAACAAATATATTAAAATAAATTTTGTCTGAAATAAGAGAAGCACGCTTACAAAAAGCCAATTCATTAGTCAATAAAGGATTTGCTTCTTATGCAGAGAGTTTTAGGGTTTCACATACTACAAAATTTCTTATTCAAAAATTTGAGTATTTAGAAAATGGTCAAGAGGAAGACTTCAAAGTTTCTATAGCAGGTAGAGTGATGGCAAAAAGGGTAATGGGTAAAATTGCCTTTTTTACAATAAGCGATCAAGAAAGTCAGATTCAGCTTTACCTAGATAAAAGAATTATCAATTGTAATTTAGAAAATCAAAAATTACTTTCTTATGAAGATATTAAGGAAATCGTAGATATTGGTGATTGGATAGGCGTCTGCGGAACTATTAAAAAAACCAATAAAGGCGAGCTTTCAATTAGAGTAGAAAAATGGGAAATGTTATCCAAATCATTGCAACCTCTACCAGATAAATGGCATGGATTGACTGATATCGAAAAAAGATATAGACAACGTTATTTAGATTTAATAGTAAATCCTCGCTCTAAAAATGTATTTAAAACAAGAGCAAAATGTATAAGTTTCATAAGAAAATGGCTAGACAATAGAAATTTTTTAGAGATAGAGACTCCAATTCTGCAATCTGAAGCTGGTGGTGCTGAAGCAAGACCATTTATTACTCATCACAATACATTAGATATTCCGCTGTATCTAAGAATAGCCACAGAATTACATTTAAAAAGAATGGTTGTTGGTGGATTTGAAAAAGTTTATGAATTGGGAAGAATTTTCCGCAATGAGGGTATAAGTACAAAACATAATCCAGAATTTACTTCAGTTGAAATTTATCAAGCTTTTTCCAACTATGTCGATATGATGGATTTAACAGAGGAATTGATCAAAGATATTGTAATTGATGCGTGTGGGTCTTCAGTTATAAATTATCAAAATCATGTAATTGATTTTTCTAAACCTTGGGCAAGAATATCTATGAAAGATATAGTCAAAAAATATACGGGGCTTGATTTTGATTCTTTCAGTGGAGACTTTCAAGCAGCAAAACAAGCCGTAAAAAGTATAAATGTTGAATTTTCTAATAAAGTGAATACTATGGGAAGGCTTTTAAATGAAGTCTTCGAGCAAAAAGTAGAGTCAGAACTTTTACAACCTACTTTTGTTATCGATTATCCTGTCGAAATTTCTCCCTTAGCTAGATCTCATATCGATAATAGAGAAATAGTTCAGAGATTTGAATTATTTATTGTTGGTCGAGAACTTGCAAATGCGTTTAGTGAGTTAATAGATCCAGTTGATCAAAGAGAAAGAATGGAATTGCAGCAATCTCTTAGAGATGCAGGAGATCAAGAAGCTCATTGTATAGATGAAGATTTTTTAAATGCTTTAGAGATTGGCATGCCTCCTACTGGAGGATTAGGCATAGGTATTGATAGACTTATTATGTTAATTACTAATAGTCCATCCATTAGAGATGTCATCCCTTTCCCATTGTTAAAACCAGAAATAACTTCTAATAAAAATCAAAAATTACCCTTGAATGAAGTAAAATAGATAAATTAATCCAATACGAATTTTTTAAATGAGTGGTGAACGTGTTGGTTTCCGTTTTAAACACGCGGACGCAGTAGTTAAAAGAAATCCTCAAGGCCGATCAAGAAGAGGATGGGTTATTGAACCAGTAGAGCAAACTACAAGCAGGGGTACAAAAATGCCTGCATACAAAATTCGTTGGAGAGATAGTGAAAGACCTGAAACTGTATTGCAGCATATGTTAATCGCAGATCCAGATCCTTCTCCCCCTCCAAGTTCAGTAAGTTTAGATTGATAGTTTTATTTAGTCTGGATTATATTTTTATCTTTGTAGTGCAGAGTTAATTTCTTTTTTGATACTTTTTTGTTTTTCATCTAGTCTTTTGTCGTATAATTTTTTCCCTTTACCGACTCCAATAGTTAGTTTTATCCATGAGCCTTTTAAATAAAGAGATAATGGAACAATAGTCATTCCTTTTTTTTCAGTATTAGATTTCAGTTTTATTATTTCTTTTTTATGTAAAAGTAACTTTCTATTTCTTAAGGGATCATGATTAAAAAAAGACCCCACATTTTTATGTGGTGAAATGTGAACATTTAATAATAGAATCTCACCATCTCTGAATGAGCAGTACCCATCTCTTAAATTTGCTTTTCCATTTCTAATAGACTTTACTTCAGTCCCTAAAAGTTCAATTCCAGCTTCGATTGTTTCAGATATGGCATATTGATATTTTGCATATCTATTCTCAGCTAGACGTTTAAAATTATTTTCTTTTTTGCTGTTTTTTTTAACTTTGTTTGAATTTTTTGCCATTTTAGTTGTAAAAAATCTTTCTACTCAGAGCAATTGCAATTAACCTTTCATTATGGCAATAATTTCTTCTAACATAGGTGATCATGACTTTACTTCTCGTAAAAAAGAGCTTAGGTTAGTTGATTCAAAAATTATTCCAGAGGAAAAAAGAAATAATAACCTTAACTTAGCCCGGCCTCTTACGTTGAGAGAATTTATTGGCCAAGAAAAACTTAAGTCTTCTTTAAGAATAGCTGTAGATGCTTCAATTTATAGAAAAGAACCTTTGGAACATATTCTTTTATATGGACAGCCTGGTCTAGGTAAGACGACTTTAGCTTATTTGATAGCTCATGAAATGGATACAAAATGTAAGATAGCTACTGCCCCCTCAATTGAAAGACCTAGAGATATTGTAGGGTTACTACTTGGATTAAAAGAAGGTGAAATTTTATTTATTGATGAGATACATCGCTTAAATAGGTTAACTGAAGAATTGTTATATTCAGCAATGGAGGATTTTAGACTAGATTTAACTATGGGAGCTAATAGAGGAGCACGTTGCAGAACAATAAATCTTCCTAAGTTTACTCTGATTGGTGCGACAACTAAATTAGCTTCAATTAGTTCTCCTCTCAGAGATAGATTTGGAATATCTCAAAAAATTGAATTCTATTCGTATGATGAACTAAAACAAATAATTGAAAATTTTTCTCGATTAATAAACCTTAATTTAGATGATGAAGCATCTTATAATTTAGCAAAAATATCTCGAGGGACTCCAAGAATTGCTTTGAGATTATTAAGACGAATTAGAGATTATGCTCAAGTTGTAAAAAAAACTAATTTTATCTCTATAAATTTAATAAAAAAAGCTTTAAATTCATATCAAATCGATGAAAAAGGATTGGATTCATTAGATAGACAATATTTATCTTTTCTAAACCAAAATAATAATATTCCTACTGGCTTAGATTCAATCGCAGCTGGACTGGGGGATGATTCTTCAATGTTAGAATTTGTAGTTGAGCCATATCTAATTCAAATTGGTTTTCTCACGAGAACTCCGAGAGGAAGATTGCTTACTGCTTCAGGGAAAAAGTACATTGACTCAGAAAATGATAATTTTTAAAAAAGTTAAGGTTTGTTTCTTAATATTTTTTGTTTGTGTCAACATTTTTTTCATTGCTCCATGCTATTCATTATCTTTGAGAGAGAATTGGTTTAAAAACGCATTAGATTTAAGTTCAGCCGGAAAATTTAATCTCGCTTTACAAGAATGGAACCACTATCTTGATTCTTATCCTAATGATGCTGCAGGTTTGAGCAATAGAGGAAATGTAAGACTCGTTATAGGAGATGTTGAAGGATCAATTGATGACCAAAATAAGGCAATAAGTTTAAATCCTAGTGAAATTGATCCTTACATTAATAGAGGTATAGCAGAGGAATCTTTGGGCTTATGGTCACAAGCGAAAGAAGATTATATGTTTGTTATTTCGCAAGATAGTAAAAATTTCTCTGCATTATATAATTTGGCCAATGTTGAAAATTCAATATCAAAGTGGGAGAAAGCAAGGGATTTGTTTGCAAAAGCTGCTACATATAATCCTGGATTTGCTATGGCAAGGTCAAGTATGGCTTTAGCCGATTACCAGTTAGGAAATATTGATAAATCTGAAAAAGAATTAAAAAAATTAATTAGACGTTATCCAACTTTTGCAGATGCGAGGGCAGCTTTAACAGCCTTGAATTGGTCTAAAGGTGAATCTGGTCACGCAGAGAGTAATTGGATAGCAGTAACTGAATTAGATCCTAGGTATAGTGATGAAGAATGGTTAAAAACAATAAGAAGATGGCCTCCAAAACCAATTAAAGATTTAATGAACTTTATCGATTTAAAATAAGTAATGAATAGAGATCAGTTTTTTAAAAAGATTGATTCATTGAATGATGAATTAATTAGCTTAAGAAGACATATCCATGCACATCCGGAATTAAGTGGACTTGAAAATCAAACAGCAATTTTGATAAGTGGTTATTTAAAAAATATTGGTTGGAATGTCAGAGAATCTATAGGTAGGACTGGAGTTGTAGCTGATTTTGGTCCCTTAGATAAGGGTATCATAGGCTTAAGAGTGGATATGGATGCATTGCCAATATTTGAGGAGACTAAATTAAGTTTTTCTTCAAAAGTAGATGGTATTATGCATGCTTGTGGTCACGATTTACATATATCAATCGGATTGGGCGTAGCAAAAATTGTTAAGGATTTAAATTTGAATTTTGGGACTAGGATAATTTTTCAGCCCGCTGAAGAAATTGCGAGTGGAGCTAGATGGATGATTAAGGATGGTGTAACTAATGGTTTAACTTATATTCTGGGAGTTCATGTCTACCCCGATTTATCTGTAGGGACTATAGGGATTAAAGAGGGGAGTTTAACTGCAGCAGCAGGAGAACTCAAGGTAGAGGTTAAAGGTAAATCAGGTCATGGTGCGCGACCTCATGAGGGGGTTGATGCTATTTGGGTTGCCTCTAAAATTATCTCGGGAATTCAAGAATTGATAACACGGAAGTTAGATCCTTTAGATCCTGTAGTAATAACTTTTGGTAAAATAAATGGTGGCAATGCATACAATGTTCTTGCAGAAAAGGTTAATTTAATTGGAACGGTAAGATGCACTAATGTTAAGTTATTTAAGAATATTGGTAATTGGCTTAATGAAAATATCTCTTCTCTAGCTAAAAGTTGTGGAGCGGATGCAAAAGTAATATTTAAAGAAATTACTCCACCAGTTAATAATAATTCAGAAATTAATAGAGTCCTCCGAAATTCGGGAATTAGTGTTTTGGGTCAAGAAAATGTTATTGAATTACAAAAACCATCATTAGGTGCTGAAGATTTCGCTGAGTTCCTGAATGAGATACCTGGTGCAATGTTTAGGCTTGGTGTTTCAAGTTCAAATGGATGCGCTCCACTACATAGTTCTAGATTTGATCCAGATGAAAGAGCTATTTCTGTTGGAATTAAAGTCATAACAGAATCCATAGTAAAATTAAACAATGAAATAGTTAATACAGATGATAAATGAAAATCAATAAAAGATTTATTTTGTCTTTTGTGGCTCCTGTCATGATACTTATGTGTTTGATTGGCTTAATATTCAGAGACAAAACAAAAAAGATTTTTTATTTTCCTATTGGCCTCATGGGTATTGCAATAATTTTGGAGAGGGGTGTAAGTAGAAAGTTCAATAGGGAAAATATTTTAAAGAAGATAAATTCCTATAAAAAATAAATTAATAATTTTATTTATTTTTAAGCAATATGTGATGACTATTTTTTAGAAAAGAGCTATTAATAAGATTAATACTAGGGGTGCTAGGAAATAACTTAGCTGAGATCATACCCTTTGAACCTTAATTAGTGCTCCTGATTCAGGGAAGTGGAACTTTGATCAAACTTTAGTAATAAACTTTTAAAAATTTGTAAATTATGAGAAGTTCCTGGATTAAGCCACGCCTTGGTAAAGACAATGTAACTCAGATGAACTTTGCAAGGAATGGATATATTACTGAAGAAATGGATTTTGTTGCAAAAAAAGAGAATCTACCTGCTTCTTTAGTAATGGAAGAGGTGGCAAGGGGAAGATTAATCATTCCAGCTAATATTAATCATTTGAATCTTGAGCCAATGTCAATAGGTATTGCGTCTAGATGTAAAGTTAATGCAAATATTGGAGCTTCCCCTAATGCAAGTGATATCAATGAAGAAGTAGAAAAGCTCAAGCTGGCTGTTAAATATGGGGCTGATACTGTTATGGATCTCTCCACAGGAGGAGTCAATTTAGATGAAGTGCGCCAAGCAATTATTAACGAATCTCCCGTTCCCATAGGAACAGTACCCGTTTATCAAGCTTTAGAAAGTGTACATGGCTCAATAGATAGACTTACTGAAGACGATTTTTTGCATATTATTGAAAAACATTGCCAGCAGGGGGTAGATTATCAAACTATTCATGCTGGATTATTAATTGAGCATTTGCCAAAAGTCAAAGGAAGAATTACTGGAATCGTCAGTAGAGGAGGTGGAATATTAGCGCAATGGATGTTACATCATTTCAAGCAAAATCCTCTCTATACAAGGTTTGATGATATTTGTGAGATTTTTAAGAAATATGATTGTACTTTTTCTTTAGGAGATTCACTAAGGCCTGGATGTTTGCATGATGCCTCTGATGATGCTCAGTTAGCTGAATTAAAAACTTTAGGCGAGCTAACCCGAAAAGCTTGGAAACATAATGTTCAAGTTATGGTTGAAGGTCCTGGTCATGTACCCATGGACCAAATTGAGTTTAATGTTAGAAAGCAAATGGAAGAGTGTTCAGAAGCTCCCTTTTATGTGCTTGGTCCATTGGTAACAGATATATCTCCCGGTTATGACCATATATCGAGTGCTATTGGGGCTGCGATGGCAGGTTGGTATGGAACTTCAATGTTATGTTATGTAACCCCAAAAGAACATTTAGGTCTTCCAAATGCAGAAGATGTCCGCGAAGGATTAATTGCTTATAAGATAGCTGCTCATGCTGCCGATATAGCGAGACATAGAGCTGGTGCTCGTGATAGAGATGACGAACTTAGTCATGCAAGGTATAACTTTGATTGGAATAAACAATTCGCACTTTCATTGGATCCTGAAAGAGCAAAGCAATATCATGATGAGACATTACCTGAAGAAATCTTTAAAAAGGCAGAGTTTTGTTCAATGTGTGGACCAAAACATTGCCCAATGAATTCAAAAATTTCTGATGAGTCTCTTGATCAATTAAAAGACAAACTTAAAGAATGTAATACTTCAGTTTAGTTATTATTATTATTTATAGAATTTCTTTTGTTTTATTAACGACGTTTTCAACTGTAAATCCGAAATTCTTCAAACATTCTCCACCTGGTGCTGATGCCCCAAACCTGTCCATAGTAATACATATACCTTCAAAACCTGTGTATTTATGCCAGCCAAATGAATGGGCAGCTTCTACTACAACTCTCTTTGTAACACTACTAGGTAAAACACTCTCTTTGTAAGATTCTTCTTGCTCTTCGAAAAGTTCTACGCAAGGCATAGAGACAACTCTAGTTTTTTTACCTAAGTTTGCAATCTCTTTACTTGCTTCAATACAAAGGTTTAGTTCACTACCTGTGCCAATAAATATTAAATCTGGTGTGCCTTCGCAGTCAGAAACTATATAACCTCCTAATGCAACTTTTTCAATTGAAGTATTCTCTTGATTAGGCATACCTTGTCTACTTAAACAGAGGGCAGAAGGTCTTTTTCGATTTTGAACAGCAATCTTATATGATCCACTCGTCTCATTACCATCTCCTGGTCTGAAAACTAGCATGTTAGGCATAGCACGAAGGGAAGGAATAGTTTCAATAGGTTGATGTGTTGGACCATCTTCGCCTACACCAATTGAATCATGAGTTAAAACATAAATCACTCCTAATTCGCTGAGTGCTGATAGTCTCATTGAACCTCTCATATAATCAGCAAAAACAAGGAAGGTTCCACCATAAGGAATAAGACCGCTATTGTGATAAGCAATACCATTAAGTATTGCTGCCATTGTGTGCTCTCTTACTCCAAAATGTAAATATCTTTTTTCAGGGCTATGAGGCTGGAACGATCCAGTTTCTCCCTTAATATCTGTGTAGTTAGAGTGAGTTAAATCTGCAGAACCACCAATTAATTCAGGCAGATTAGGACCTAGAGCACCTAAACATATTTGTGAATGCTTTCTTGTGGCTAAACCTTTGTCATCAGGTGTGTATGAGGGCAGATCTGAGTCCCAATTATCGGGTAATTCGCCTTTTAACATTCTGTTCAACTCAGCACCTTCAGATGGATATTTCTTTTTATATTCTTCAAATCTAGAATCCCATTCTTTCTCTAAAATTTCTCCTTTGTTTATTGATTTTCTAAATTGTGCGTATACTTCATCTGGTATTTCAAATGGAGGATATTCCCAATTTAGAAAATCTCTAGTTAATGCAGCTTCTTCTTCTCCAACGGCTGCTCCATGAATCCCAGCTGTGTCTGATTTATTGGGCGAACCATATCCTATGGTTGTAGAAATTTTTATAATTGAAGGTTTATCAGTAACTAATTTTGCTTTTTCAATAGCTTCAGTTATTCCTTTAACATCATGATTACCATCTTCAACATGTTGTACATGCCATCCATAAGCTTCATATCTTTTTAAAACATCTTCAGTGAAAGAAACATCAGTGCGCCCATCAATCGTAATTTGATTATCGTCATATAATGCAATTAATTTTCCAAGCTTGAGGTGACCAGCTAATGAGCAAGCCTCTGATGCAATACCTTCTTGATTACAGCCGTCACCCATTATGACGTAAGTATAGTGATCAACGATATTACAATCAGGCTTATTAAATTTAGCTGCTAAGTGAGTTTCAGCTATTGCTAAACCAACTGCATTAGAAATTCCTGCTCCAAGAGGTCCAGCTGTAACTTCAACTCCTTCAGTTTCGAATGTTTCTGGATGTCCAGGAGTTTTGGATCCCCACTGTCTAAATTCTTTAATATCTTCTATGGAAACTGATTTGTATCCAGTCAAATGTAGTAGTGAATATAACAACATGCAGCCATGTCCAGCTGATAATACAAAACGATCTCTATTAAACCATTTTGGATTATTGGGGTTGTGATTCAGTATATTTTGCCATAGTGCATAACCCATAGGAGCGCACCCCATTGGCAATCCAGGATGTCCACTATTAGATTTATTTACTGCATCTACAGCAAGCATTCTTATACTATTTACACAAAGTGATTCTAATGAAACAGATGCAGCGACCATTGTTTTAAAAAAAGATAATTTGGAAATACAGAATTGGTTGTCCTCAATTCATTTTGCTAAAAGCAAGGCAAACGTTGTGACCACCAAAGCCGAAGGAATTAGAAAGAGCAACTTCTACTTGAGCATCTCTTGCGTTATTAGGTACATAATCAAGATCACATTCAGGATCTGGATTGACGTAGTTAATTGTAGGAGGGATAAAATTATGTGTCAAAGAAAGTATACAAGCTACAGCTTCTATACCTCCAGATCCTCCTAGGAGATGACCAGTCATCGACTTAGTAGAGCTTACAGGAATAAGGTAAGATCTGTCTCTAAAAATAGATTTAATTGCAGAAGTTTCATTTTTGTCATTAGCTGATGTACTTGTTCCGTGAGCATTAATGTAATCAATTTTTTCAAGGCTGATAGAACTATCCTCTATTGCAAGTTTGATAGCTTCTGCTCCTCCAACCCCGCCTGGAGATGGAGCAGTAATATGGTGGGCATCGCATGTCGTACCATATCCAATGATTTCTGCGTAGATTCTTGCATCCCTTTTTTTTGCATTTTCTAAAGTTTCTAGGACAAGAATTCCAGATCCTTCTCCAATAACGAATCCATCTCTTTCTGCATCAAAAGGTCTGCTAGCAGTTTGAGGACTTTCATTTCTAAACGAAAGAGCTTTAGCACTGGCAAAACCAGCTACTCCAAGTGGCGTAATACTTGCTTCTGCTCCTCCACAGATCATTGCATCTGCCTTCCCAAGTTGGAGTAATCTAAAAGAATCTCCAATTGCATTTGATCCGGCTGCGCAGGCAGTTGAAACAGAGGAACTTGGTCCCTTTGCACCCAAAGCAATGGCAGCTAATCCAGTTGCCATGTTTGGAATCATCATTGGAACTGTAAATGGACTTACTCTCTTTGGTCCTTTATGACTCAATATTTGAGCCTGACTTTCCATAGTCAGTAAGCCTCCAACACCAGAACCAATAATAACTCCAATTCTTGATGCGTTAGCTTCAGTAATTTCAAGTCCAGAATCATTAAATGCTTGCTTTGCAGCAATAACTCCAAATTGTGAAAAACGATCCCACCTTTTGGATTCTTTGGCTTCAATAAAATTTTCAGATTGAAGATTTTTAACTTCTGCAGCAAATTTGCATGGATGTTGTTCAGGATCAAATAGAGTGATGGCAGAAACCCCATTAGTCCCAGTTTGAAGACCGACTAAATATTCATCAATGTTATTACCAATAGGAGTTACTGCTCCGATACCAGTAATAACAACTCGATGGAAATTTGGCATCCTTTATTAACCTTTTTTTTCTTCGATGAATTTTACAGCATCACCAACTGTTGCAATTCCTTCAGCTGCTTCATCAGGGATTTCAATATCAAATGCTTCTTCTAGAGCCATCACTAATTCAACGGTATCTAGTGAATCTGCACCTAAATCATTTTGGAAATTTGAATCTGATTTCACTTCTCCTGCTTCAACGCTTAATTGCTCTGAAACAATAGAACAGACTTTTTCGAGGATTTCTTGTGACATAGTTTATGGAATTTACTAATTATCTATAAGATTTTATGCCCTAGAGTTAACAAGAGTGAAGCATATCTTAATTTTTTTAATTTCTTTGTAAGACAATAGTATTATATAACGAGGTTCAAAAGACAATTTTTCATGTCACACGCAGTTAAAATTTACGACACATGTATTGGATGTACTCAATGTGTTAGGGCTTGTCCCCTTGATGTTTTAGAGATGGTTCCCTGGGATGGTTGCAAAGCTGGCCAAATAGCTTCATCTCCTAGAACTGAAGATTGCGTAGGCTGCAAAAGATGTGAAACAGCTTGCCCAACAGATTTTTTAAGTATTCGTGTTTATTTAGGAGATGAAACTTCTAGAAGTATGGGTTTAGCTTATTAATTTTATAGTGCAGTTTTAAGAGAGTCCATTTTTTAATAATTACTCATTTTTTTTCAATATAATTGAGAAAAAATACTATATGTGTGGAATAGTTGCTGTAACAGGATATAAAAAGGCTTTACCATTATTGATGAATGGTTTAGAAAAACTTGAATATAGAGGTTATGATTCTGCCGGTATCGCAATTATAAATACTGAAACAAATTCTATTATTTGTAATAAGGCAGAGGGGAAACTTAAGAATTTAATAAACAATCTCAATGGTGAGAATATTCCAGGAACTGTTGGCATAGGTCATACACGATGGGCAACTCATGGAAAACCTGAGGTTAAAAATGCTCATCCTCATATAGATAGTTCAGGAACCGTAGCGGTTGTTCAAAATGGTATTATTGAGAATTTTCAAGAATTAAAAAATAAATTACAAAAAGAGGGTATCATTTTTAATTCGGATACAGATACTGAGGTAATACCCCATCTAATTGAAAGAGAACTAAAAACATTAAGTAGATTGAAACTTGAGAGTAATGGTTCAACATTGTTGGTTGCTGTGAGAAATGTAATATCTGATTTGGAAGGATCTTATGCCTTGGCCGTTTTATGGGCTGGTGCTCCAACTTCTCTTGTTGTTGCAAGAAGACAAGCTCCTTTGATTATTGGATTGGGCGAGGGAGAATTTATTTGTGCAAGTGATACCCCAGCTATTGCAAATTTTACAAATATTATTTTGCCTATGGAGGATGAAGAAATAGCTTTATTAACTCCTCTTGGTATAGAAATATATGACACAAATAATGAGAGACAATATCGAAATCCAATTTCTCTAAAAGTCTCAGAGCAAATAATGGATAAGATGAACTTTAAACACTACATGTTAAAAGAGATATATGATCAGCCAGATACTGCAAAAAACTGGTTGGAAAATTATTTAATTCAAAATTTAGAAGAGAGCCAATATCAAATTAATTATCCATTTGATACAAAGTTTTTTGAATCAATTGAAAAAATTGAAATTATCGCTTGTGGTACAAGTAAACATGCTGCAATGGTGGGTAGTTTTTTATTAGAACAATTTTCAGGTATTCCAACTAATGTATTTTATGCGAGCGAATTTCGTTATTCACCACCTCCACTCCTTCCCAATACATTAACTATTGGTGTCACACAGTCAGGAGAAACTGCAGACACAATTGCAGCTATTGATATGGAAATTAAAAGACGGTCTTCGATTAAAGATGAAAAATTCAAACCCAATCTTATTGCTATAACAAATAGAAAAGAGAGCTCGATAGGAAGGCAAGTTACAAATATTATTGATATCTGTGCAGGAATTGAGGTGGGAGTTGCTGCAACAAAAACTTTTTTTGCACAATTACTTTCTTTTTATGGATTAGCTATAAAATTTGCTCAAGTCAAAAGTAGTCGAAGCTCAGAAGAAATAGGTAATTTAATAAATGAACTTATAAAACTCCCACCATTAATAGAAGATCTTTTAGAGCAACATAATAAATCTTCAGAAAAGCTAGCGCATGATTTTTTTAATATTAAAGATGTTATCTTTTTAGGTAGAGGTATCAATTATCCTATTGCTCTTGAAGGAGCATTAAAACTCAAAGAAATTAGTTATATTCATGCAGCTGGATATCCAGCTGGTGAAATGAAACACGGTCCAATAGCTTTGTTAGATAAAAAAGTTCCAGTGATTTCTATTGCTTCTCCTGGTGAAGTTTTTGATAAAGTTATTAGTAATGCTCAAGAAGCGAAAGCCAGAGATTCATATTTAATCGGGATTGCTCCAGAATGTAATGGAACGGAAATCTTTGACTATTTAATGACAGTGCCTTCGTCCAATGAATGGATTTCACCTTTATTAAACATAGTTCCTTTACAATTATTGAGCTACCACATAGCAGCTCATAGAGGACTTGATGTAGATCAACCAAGAAATTTAGCTAAAAGCGTAACTGTTGAATAATTAGTTTCTTAAAAAGTTTTATTTTTTTAAATTTATAACTCTAAAAGTCCTTTGGGAGGATTAATAATTAAAAAATTATTTTTTATATCTACTAAGGGTACTATTTCTTCAACGAAAGGTATTAACACTACTTTCTGATTTTTGAATAGTTGAATAACGAGTAAATTATTTTTCTCATTTTCTAAATCAAGAACTTTCCCAATTATTTTCAATTTTTCATTTTCTAAAATCTTAACTTGCAAATTTATAAGTTCTAACAAGTGAAATTCTTCCTTCTCTAATCTAGGTAGATTATCGGTCTTTACAAGAATCTTAAATTTTTTTAGTTGCTCTGCATCATTTCTGGTATTTATCCCTTCAAGGCTAATGATAAAGTTTGCTTTCCCAGGCTGTCTGAATCCCGAAGTAAGTTTTATCTCTAATGGAGGTTCATTTTCTTTTTGCAACCATCTCGTTCCAGGTTTTAAAAACCTTTCTTCAAAATCAGTAAGAGATTTAACCTTTAACTGACCCTTAATACCGTGACATGATGTTATCAATCCGACAACCAACCATTCATTTTTATTTATCATATATTGTATGTGATGAAAGTTTTATGGAATTATCGACCAAACCCATTCTCCCAGGCTCTTTTGTTGTAGTAAAAGACACTAACTCTATATACAGAGGATATAAAGGGTTTGTACAAAGAGTTACAAAAAAGAGGGCAGCTGTTCTTTTCGAAGGAGGTAATTGGGATAAACTCATTACTTTTCAGCTAACCAATTTAGAAATAGTATAAAAATTAGATCTTACCTATAGTTATAAACTTTTCTATCAAAACCTTAGCTGCATTTGTTTCTGCTTGTTTATGGGATTTGCCGAATGCTGACGATTCTTTTAATCCTTCAATAAATAAATCACAAGAAAACCTTTGAGGGTCTCCATTTTTCTTGGAGAGTTCAATGATTTTGTAAACCGGTAAATCAAAACCTTTACTTTGACACCACTCTTGTAAAACTGTCTTTGATTTGAATTTATATGGAGCTTTTAAAAATATTTCCGCTTCTTTGTCCCAAATATCATCCAACCAAATATTTATTTCCTGAGTTGAATTAAAGCACTTATAAATGGCACCGATTAAAGCTTCTGTAGCTTCACCAATAATAGTATTTTTTGAATTTTCATCGCCAAGAGCTTTAGGTCCTTTAATTATTAATTTCTCTATACCAATTTTTATGCCTAGTTTAGTTAACCATTCATCACTCACAATTTGTGCTCTTAGCTCTGATCTTTGTCCGACACTCATTTGAGGATATTTTTTTTCAATAAAATTAGAAGCAGCTAATCTGAGAACTGCATCTCCGAAGAATTCTAATTTTTCGTAATTTATTTTTTTGTCCTCTGAGGAATGAATAAATACTTGATTAAAATCTCTAATTGTTGAATAATTTTGTGTTCTAATTATTTTTGAAAATCTTTCTGACTGAATATTTAAAGACTTTAAGAAAGTAGTTATTTGATTAATTCTTCTATCGTTGATTGTATTGGTCATATAATTTAAATAGTCACAACATTTAGAAAGCAGGTCATAAGCCGGGTTCTGTTCATCTTAATTGAGATGGGCAATCATCTATCTAGGGCTGGAATTACTTCACAGTCTCAAGCGGCGCTTAAAAGTAGATTGTGAAATGGTCATAAATCTACTTAGCCTTGCTCCCAGCCGGGGTTTACCTAGCCAACACTTCTCAATGTTGCTGGTGCGCTCTTACCGCACCCTTGCACCCTTGCCATACATAATGTATTCGGCGGTATGTTTCTGTGGCACTATCCTCACGGTTACCCGCACTGGGAATTACCCAGCAAGCCTGACCATATGGGAGCCCGGACTTTCCTCAAAAAACTTTTATTTTGTTTCCAAAATAAAACTTTTTTGCGATTGCCTCTCCTGCTTTCATTTAGCATAGTGCTTATTGCACTAAAAATCATCTATTGGGGCTGTAGCTCAGCAGGATAGAGCAACGGTTTCCTAAACCGTAGGTCGTGGGTTCGACTCCCTCCAGTCCCGTAAAAATAAAAAACTATATGTAGTATGTGTGCAAATTTGCTACTCTCTAGCTAGCGTATAGTTAGTAATAAATCTTTTATGGCTAAGTTGCATGATATGCGTTTAAAACTCTTAATTCAACAAGAGCATGAACGCATTTCTAAATCTCAACCTAATGATTTAGATCTTTCAATAGTTCAGGCAAGATGCTTATGCTGGCTTGCTTTATTAGCAGAAGCTCATGAAGATCAAGCGAATGATGCTGAAAAAAGAGGAGATGCTGAACAAGCAATGGGATGGTTTGCTGATTCTATGAGACTAAGAGATGTAATTAACTTGGTTACTAGTATTGAAATACCATTGCCTGATAGTCCAGATTCTCTCGATGAAAATGACGAATTATTGGATGGTCCTACAAATTTACCTAAATAGTGAGATGATATAAGAAGAGTTAGATTATCTTTTGACTGAAGAACCATGTCAATGCTCAGATTGTCAGAGATTTTACAAAGAGCATGATCGTCTTGTGAGGGAATTTCCTACTTTTAAGCAGCAGCAAGAATTGAATTGGGCATCAATTCAATCATTTAGAACCCTTTGTAGTAAGGTTATCAATGAATTGCAACAACAATTGACAGAAAGAGAATTAAATCAAGATATTAAATTAGAAGAAAAACATATCTCTGTTGAGGATATTACTGAAGCTTTAGATGAACTTGAAAGTGTAAATGCTTATTTATATTCAATTGAAGCATTGATGGAGAGAATCTTTGATATAAAAATTTCAAATAATATTGAATCAAAATTTAAAGAAACTGCAAAAGAGATAGCACCAGACCCATTAAATGTGGATAGGATAATCCTTAATAGATTATTTCATCAAACTACAGATTTCCCAGATAAGAAAAATACTAATTAGTTATTTCTTCTACATCACAAGTAATTTCAACAGGCATTGGAGAGACTTTCCAAATTGATTGGCAGTATTCTCTAATAGATCTATCTGATGAAAAATATCCTGATCTTGCTGTATTTAATAATGCCATTTTATTCCAAGCTTTTTTATTATTCCAGCATTCACTGACCACATCTTGTTTGTATAAGTAATCTTCAAAGTCAGCCATAACAAAGAATGGATCATGTCCGGTCAAGCTATTTAATAAAGGTTTAAATAATTCTTTATCCCCGTTGCTAAAGTGGCCTATTTCAATTAAGCGTATAACCTCTTTAAGTTCTGGACATTGATCAATAAAAGTTTTGGGGGAATAATTATTATTTTTTAAATCCATAATTTCACTTTCAGTTTTACCAAAAAGGAAGAAATTCTCTTTTTTCACAAGATCTCTTAATTCAACATTAGCTCCATCTAAGGTTCCAATAGTTAACGCTCCATTCATTGCAAATTTCATATTTCCAGTTCCAGATGCTTCTTTCCCAGCAGTTGAAATTTGTTCTGAAAGATCCGTTGCAGGATAAACTATTTCACCAAGTTTAACGTTGTAGTCTGGTAGAAAAACAACTCTTAATAGACCATCCATATCAGGATCGGAATTGACTACGTCAGCAATACCATTTATAAATCGAATCATCAGCTTTGCCATAAAGTACCCTGGCGCAGCTTTACCTCCAAATATTATTGTTCTTGGTACTTCATATTTGTTTGTACCATTTTTGATTCTTAAATATTGAGCAATAATTTGAAGAGCGTTTAAATGTTGCCTTTTATATTGATGTATTCTTTTTACTTGAACATCAAATAAACTAGATGGGTCTACTAGTATTCCAGTTTTTGAATGGATAAAACTAGCTAATTTTCTTTTGCCATTTAGTTTAGTTTCCTCAAATTTTTCTAAAAAATTGTTGTCATCTTTTTTTTCTTCTAACTTCTTAAGAAGTTCCATATTTGTTATCCAGTTTGGACCAACTTCTTCTTCTAGAAGGTTAGATAATGATGGATTAGATAAGGCAACCCATCTCCTTGGGGTAACCCCATTAGTTACATTTGTAAATTTTTCAGGCCATAATGCTGCGAATTCAGGCAGAAGTTGTCTTTTTATAAGATCTGAGTGAAGAGCTGCAACACCATTTATATGATGGGCCCCGATTGTAGCCAAGTGGGCCATCCGAACTGATTTTGAGCCTTCTTCATCAATTATTGAAAGTTTTTGAAGGATCTTGTCATCTCCAGGATAACGTAGTCTCAATTGCTGTAGAAATCTCCAATTAATTTCATAAATAATTTCTAGATGACGAGGAAGAAGATCGTTAAATAAACCTAAATCCCATTTCTCTAAAGCTTCTGGTAATAATGTGTGGTTGGTATAAGCAACTGAGGAGGTTGTTATATTCCAAGCTTTATCCCAGCCGATTTGATATTGATCAATAAGAAGTCGCATTAATTCTGCAACTGCAATAGCAGGGTGGGTATCATTTAATTGGACTGTCCAATGATTAGGAAATTCTGTTATTGCTATTGATCTTTTTTCAAGGCTTCTCAACATATCTTGAAGAGAACAACTTACAAAAAAATGTTGTTGCTTGAGTCTTAATCTTCTACCTTCGTCAGTTCCATCATTTGGATATAGAACTTTTGAAAGTGTTTCAGATGCAACTTTTTCTTCTACTGCTCCATAATAATCACCAATATTGAATGCATAAAAGTCAAAACTTTCAGTTGCATCAGCTCTCCATAATCTTAATCTGTCACATGTATTTACTCTGTATCCTAAAACTGGAACATCATGAGGTACTCCAATAGCATGTTCAGAGGGAATCCATCTTGATCTGTAGTTCCCTTTATCATCTCTATAACTTTCAGTTCTGCCTCCAAAACCAACAAAACATGATTCGTCTGGTTGTGGAAGTTCCCATGGCCAACCCCCTTTCAACCATTTGTCAGTTACTTCAACTTGCCAACCATCCCTAATTAACTGATTGAATATTCCAAATTCATATCTAATACCATAACCAACTGCTGGAACTTGAAGCGATGCTAATGATTCCATATAACAAGCGGCAAGTCTGCCAAGTCCACCATTTCCTAATCCAGGCTCCTCTTCAACTTCAAGAATTGTTGACAATGATTCAATGCCAAATCTTTTTAAAGCATCTTCTGCTTCTTGTGTTATTCCAAGGTTTAATAGATTATTACTTAATTGAGGGCCTATCAAAAATTCTGCTGATAAGTAAGCGACTGTTTTTTGTGGTTTTTTTCTTATGACTTCTTGGCTGGCTAAATATCTTGTCATTAGCCTATCTTTGACTGCATAACTTAAAGCCATATACAAGTCGTGAGGACTTGCAGAAGTAGCTAACTTTCCAAGGGTATAAAATAAATGGGCTGTCATTCCTTGAAAAACAGCATCAGAATCCATGCCAGCCTTTTCAGGATCTAAGTAGCAGCCTGGAGTAGGCAAGCGTAGATCGAAGGGTTCGTTGGAATTCATTGGTTTAGCCATATAACAGACAATAGCCATTTTTTTGAAAATTTCTTTGTTGTAACTTCAGATCCACACTTGTTGGGTATTTTTGCTTTTTTCTTACATATTTCTTAAAGTGGGCCCTCTATAAACTATCTTCCAATTAGGTAGTTTATTTTTTCTCTCATTTCATAATGTATTCTTTACTTGCTGAATTAAGTGCACATGATTTAGAAGTTGCTGAAACTTTGATAGGAGTTATAAGGTTTCTACTGATATTTTTAGCTGCAAGAGCATTAGCAGAAGTATTAGTAAGACTAAGTTTACCAACGATAGTAGGTGAGCTGCTCGCAGGGGTTGTAATAGGAGCATCAGGATTCCATTTGTTGATACCGCCCTCGGCAGGAACCGAATTAAATGAAGGACTCGTAAATGTTATTAGCTCGTTGGCGTCTATCCCCCCAGAAGCGGTACCTGATGTTTATTTCGAAAGTTTTCCATCCCTACAAGCAGTAGCAACTCTCGGTTTATATGCGCTTTTATTTTTAACAGGATTAGAAAGTGAGTTAGAGGAATTAGTAGCTGTCGGAGCTCAAGCTTTCACAGTTGCTATGGCTGGTGTAATTTTACCTTTTGCCTTTGGAACTCTTGGATTAATGTTTATTTTCCAGGTAGATCTAATTCCAGCAGTTTTTGCTGGAGCATCTATGACAGCAACAAGTATAGGAATTACTGCTAGTGTTTTCGGTGAATTAGGTTATTTAAAAACTAGAGAAGGACAGATTGTTATTGGTGCAGCAGTACTAGACGATATTTTGGGAATTGTAATTCTGGCTGTTGTTGTGGCTCTTGCTGCAGGAGGTACTTTAGAAATTGCTCCTATTGTTAAATTAGTTGCTGCAGCTGTAGTATTTGTTATTGCTGCTATCGCATTAAGTAGAACAGCAGCCCCAGGGTTTGATTGGTTATTAGATAGATTAAAGGCTCCTGGAGCCGTGGTGGTAGCTTCTTTTGTGATACTTGTGCTGTGTTGTTTTGTCGCAACGGCTATTGGATTGGAAGCAGCTTTAGGTGCTTTTGCAGCTGGACTAATTCTTAGTAGTTCTAAAAATAATCACGCAATCCAACAATCCGTTTTACCTTTAGTATCCTTATTTGCAACTATTTTCTTCGTATTAGTAGGAGCTGGAATGGATTTATCAGTTATCAATCCACTTGATCCAACAAGTAGGTCAGCTCTTGTAGTTGCAGGATTTTTATTAGTTGTAGCAATTATTGGAAAAATTGCTGCCGGATGGGTATTTTCGAGCGATAAACCTACTAATAGATTAGTTGTAGGTTTGGGCATGATGCCTAGAGGAGAGGTTGGTTTAATTTTCCTTGGGCTTGGAACAAGCGCTAAGTTGTTAACTCCTTCTCTTGAAGCAGCTATCTTGTTAATGGTTATAGGAACTACATTTCTTGCACCTGTTCTCTTGAGAATTGTTCTAAAAGATAAGCCACCAAATGATGGCAATAAAATTTCAGATGATGTTGCAGCCGATCCTGTAGGTCTTCTTTAGGAAATAATTTTATTAGTATTAATTGATATAGTATTTTCATTAAATGGAAAAATCAGCTCTGATAGATAGTGATGTAAATTATGACTGGAATTTTTTAAATTACCCAATCCATACTATTTCTGCTAAGCCTGAGCAAACATCAAAAGAATGTGCAATCTTATTAATTCATGGTTTTGGGGCCTCTACCGATCATTGGAGATTCAATATCCCTATTTTGAGTAGCAAATATGAGGTTCATGCGATGGATCTTCTCGGTTTTGGGAAAAGTCCTAAGCCCCAAGATGTTGAATACTCAGGATCTTTATGGAAGGATCAGGTTGTTGCTTATGTACAAGAGAAAATAAAAAAACCCACAATTGTTGTTGGAAATTCATTAGGTGGTTATGCAGCATTAGCAGCTGGTGCAGAATTAAATGATCTAAATGCAGGAGTGATATTACTTAATGCTGCGGGATATTTTAGTGAAGAAAAAACTATTAAAAAGAATATGTTGCAAACTTCAATTGAAACAGTTGCCGGTATATTTTTGAAAAATATTGTTCTTCAACGTTTGATTTTTGAGAATATGAGAAATCCAAAAAATATTAAAAAAACTTTGAATCAAGTTTATGTTGATAAAAAAAATGTTGATGATTTTTTAGTTGAGTCAATAAGGAAGCCTTCATTAGATTTTGGAGCTTTTAATGTTTTTAGAAGTGTATTTAACCCATCAGGTCCTCAGGGATTGCCGTTGGATAAGCTATTCGCAAAACTAAATGCACCATTATTACTTCTTTGGGGAGGGAAAGATCCATGGATGAACACTCCAAAAAAAAGAAATTTATATAAAAAATTTACACCAAAGAAAACAAAAGAAATTATTCTTGATGCAGGACATTGCCCTCATGATGAGATACCTGAATTAGTTAATCAGCATATTTTGGATTGGGTTGATTCTCTTTAAGTAATAATTGTGAAACTTGAATTATCTAATAAGGAACAAGGAATTTTTGTCTTTCAATTAGATAAAAATAATTACATTAAATTTTGTCCTGAAAGAGGAGGCGTTATTACAAATTGGGTTTCGGATGGTAATGAAATACTTTATTTCGATGAAACAAGATTTATGGACAAGACAAAAAGTATTAGGGGAGGTATCCCAATCTTGTTCCCAATTTGTGGAAATCTCAATACCTCTAGTTCAGTATTTGGAAATGGTTATTTGCAATTACCACAACACGGTTTCGCTAGGGATTTGCAATGGCAATACTCCTTTAAAGAAAATGAAAAATTTTTATGCTTATTCTTAAATGCATCTAAACAAACCAAAAAATATTATCCTTTCGATTTCGAACTAAAAATAGAAGTTACTTTAAAAATTAACTTTTTAGAATTTGAAATAACAATTTATAACAAAACAGATTTTGCTATGCCTATAAATTTTGGTTTGCATCCTTATTTTAATGTTTCAGATTTCAAAAATTTAGAGTTTATTGATAATCCAATTAATTGTCAGGATCAAGAAAGAAATTCTATAAGTAATACTTTGGATGAATTAAACAAAATTAATTTAGGAGTTGATCTACTTATGTATACTTCCGGTAGAAGCTCTTTTAGAGATAAAATTTTTAAAAGAGAGGTAACTTTGAATCATCCATATCCTTTTAATTTAGGCGTTATTTGGAGTGATCCTCCAAGAAGAATGATATGTCTCGAACCTTGGACTAGTCCCCGAAATTCTTTTGTTGATGGATTTAGAAATATTATGATTCCTTCAAATGATAGTAAAAGGTTAAATGCCTCAATACAAATAAAATCTCTTTAGTAATTTTGCAATATTTATGAAATTTGTCGTTATAGATGATGATCCCACAGGCTCTCAAACTGTTCACGATTGCCTATTACTTCTTAAGTGGGACTGCTCGACTTTAGTCAAAGGTTTTGAATCTAAATCTAATTTATTTTTTATTTTGGCTAACACAAGGTCACTATCGGAAAATGATGCGAAATTAACAATAGAGGAAATTTGCAAAAATCTTAAGGCTGTAATAACTTCTCAAGCCTATGAAGAAGAAATTATTTTTATAAGTAGAGGAGACTCTACTCTTCGAGGACATAACTATTTAGAGCCAATTACTCTAAATAGTTGCTTAGGTCCTTTTGATGCTACTTTTCATATTCCAGCTTTCATAGAGGGTAAAAGATTAACAATTAATGGAGATCATTTTGTTGATAAAACTCCTATTAGTCAAACAATTTTTGCAACAGATAAAATTTTTGGATATGAGACAAGTAATGTCAAGAATCTTTTATTTCAGCAGAGTAAATCACAAATAAATTTTGAAGATATTCAAAATCTTTTATTGTCAGATATCGAAATGCTAAATGATGAAGAAAATAATATTGTTTTTAAAACAATAAAGAACTTGAAGAATAATAAACATGTAGTTGTAGATGTAGAAAATTATTCTCAACTAAAAAAATTTTCCTTAGTAATTAAAAAATTAATTAAACAAAAAAAATTCCTTTTTCGAACTGCAGCAAGTTTTATAAGTTCAATTTCTGAGAAAAAAAGTTTCTCTCAGAGTGAAATATTTTTCTCGAATTTACGAATAAGAAATAAAGAAAAGAGTTTTCTTCCAGGACTAATAATTGTTGGATCTTATGTAGAACTTTCAACAATACAATTAAATAATTTATTAGAGATAAGTAATTGCAATCCAGTTGAATTAGATGTTTTTGAATTCTTTAAAATTACTTCATCAGATAATAATCAGAAGCTAAGGAATTTGTTTAAAAATAAATTGTTGAAAGAAATTAGATTTTCTTTTGAGAAAGGAAAAACTCCTGTTTTGTTTACTTCAAGAAAATTTATGTCTTTAGATGCTTCTGAACTATTTAATTTTTATAATTTACTTGCTTTTTTTATTGCTGAATTAGTCGCAGATTTAAAGTATGAAATAGGATATTTGATTTCAAAAGGTGGGATAACAACAAATTTGATTCTTAGTAAAGGACTTAATGCAGATTATGTTTATCTTGAAGGACAGATTCTAACTGGCATTTCAGTGGTGACTTACAATCTAAAAAATGGCGAAAAACTTCCCATTGTTACTCATCCTGGAAACATTGGCACTAAAGATTCACTTGTTAATATTTGGAAAGTTTTTGAAAAAAACAAATAATTTTTAAAATTAGAAATTTGAGATAATTTCTTCAGCAAAACTGCTGCAGGATAAGGGTTCTACTTTTGGTTCCATTAAGCGTGCTAGATCATAGGTGACTTTTTTTTGCGCTATTGCCTTACTTAAACCATTAGTAATTAAGTTAGCTGCTTCATCCCAACCAAAATATTCAAGCATCATTACACCACTAAGAATTACTGAGCCTGGATTAATCTTATTTAAGCCTGCATGTTTTGGCGCAGTTCCGTGCGTAGCTTCGAAAATTGCTGCATTATCTCCAATATTTGCACCAGGAGCCATACCTAGGCCACCAACAATTGCTGCAGCTGCATCAGATACATAGTCTCCATTAAGATTTAAGGTTGCAAGAATTGAATATTCTTGAGGTCTAGTTTGAATTTGTTGAAATATACTATCAGCTATCCGATCATCTACAAGAATAAGTTCTTTCCATTTTCCATCTCCGTGAGAATTTGATATTGATGCAATAACTTCTTTAATTTCTTCGCAAATGAATGCTTTTTTGTTATTTGTAAGCTTGTCAAAACCTGGTTCAATTTTTCGAGCATTATTTTCAATTGTAATTTCCGGATTTTTCTGAATATTATCTAAAATCCAGCTTTCTCTTTCTGTAATGCAATCTTCTCTAAATTCATTAACTGCTAATTCATATCCCCAATCTCTAAATGCACCTTCTGTATATTTCATAATATTCCCTTTATGTACAAGAGTCACATGCCTTTTATCTCCTGATAATCTTTTGGCATGTTCAATAGCTTTTCTAATATGCCTTTGGCTACCAGATTTACTCACCGGTTTTATTCCAATACCTGATCCGCCGGGTATAGATCTATTTTTTAAATTTTTACTTTTTGGTATGACAACGTTATTTAAGTGATTAATTAATTCAAGACAATTATTATCCTCCGCTTCCCATTCAATTCCCATGTAGATATCCTCAGTATTTTCTCTATAAACAATAACGTCTAAATTTTGGGGATTTTTGTGAGGGCTTGGAGTTCCTGAATAATATTTGCATGGTCTAACACAGCTATATAAATCAAATATTTGCCTTAATGCAACATTAAGAGATCTAATACCTCCACCGATGGGAGTCGTTAAAGGACCTTTGATGGCTACACCAAAGTGTCTTATTGCTTCAATAGTATCTTGAGGAAGATAGTTATATGTTCCATAAAGTTCACAAGCTTCATCACCTGCATAGACTTTAAACCAATTAATTTTTCTTTCATCTCCATAGCTTTTTTGAATCGCTGAATCAAGAACGATTTGAGTAGCAGGCCAAATATCAACTCCAGTACCATCACCCCTAATAAATGGGACAATTGGCTTATTAGGAACATTAGGTTTGCCTTGATTAAAAGTTATTATCTCGCCTTCATTGGGTAAAGTTAATTTTTCAAATTTTGGCATGGCATTGAATTAATAAAAGATAACTCATTGAAGTTCCTCGTATTGTAATTTGCGATGAGTTATTTTCTTTAAAACCTAGAAATTTATTATTCAAATGTGAATAGAGGATACTTTATTGATCAGCATTTCAACATCTTTATTAAAAGAAAAAGTAGTTAATAAGCAAGTTTAAGCAAATTATGTCATTTTCAAAAAAATACTCAGCTACTTATGAATGCGAGTTCAAATGTAAGTAATGTTGAAATAGCTAATAAAATTGCTTCTACTGCAGCTTTGTTTCGGAAATATTTTCCAGATGCAAGCGTAAACTTTAGTCCCTGGGACAATTCAAATAATGAATCAATGCAAGATACTATTGATTTTGCCTTTCATTTCCCTGGTTGGAGTCCACTTATTGAATGTAGAGCGATACTCTTACAATTAAGAATTGAAAATGATAATAATAACAGAGTCCCGAAATTGTTGGGAATAATAATGCGAGGTATGATTGTTCCCTCCGAGAGATGGAGAGTGGCTACCATCGGTGATTGGGAAATGACTGGCACTCATTTACCGCAAAAGGAACAAAAAGATAACCTCTTTTTGGTTTGTAAAGAACTTTATAAGCTATTCTCTACAACATCCGCTGGTAACAAAAATTAGCTGTTTTATGTATTTTCCTAGTAGATTAAATACACATACAAAAATAATTCAAAATATATGGCAGTCGCTCTTGCAGGACAATTAAGAGAAGGGACAAAAAAATCCCATACTATGGCGGAAAATACAGGTTTTGTGGCTTGTTTTTTAAAAGGAGTTGTTGAAAAAAAATCTTATAGAAAATTAATTAGTGATTTATATTTTGTTTATGAAGCTATGGAAGAAGAAATTGAAAGACTGGTAAAAGAGGAACATCCTGTAATAAAACCTATAGGTTTTAAATCATTATTTAGGAAAGAAACTCTTGTAAATGATCTTAAATTTTATTTTGGTGATAACTGGAAGAATGAAATTAATATCTCTCACTCAGCAAAACAATACGTTGAAAGAATCCGAGAGGTCGCAAAAAATTCACCAGAGCTATTGGTTGGTCATCACTACACTCGCTATATAGGAGATTTATCTGGGGGGCAAATTTTAAAAAGGATCGCTAAAAAAGCACTAAATTTGAATGGAAATGATGGTTTAAATTTTTATGAGTTTGAATTAATTGCTGATGAAAAGAAATTCAAGGAAGAATATTCCCTTACTTTGAATCAACTTCCAATAAATCAAAAGACAGCTGATCAAATTATTGATGAAGCTAATCAAGCTTTTACTTACAATATGAAAATGTTTAAGGAGCTTGAAGGTAACTTGATTGCAGTTTTAGGCAAGATTGTATTTAATTACATTACAAAAAAAGTAAGGAAAGGAAGCACTGAGACCTAGTAATTTATGTTTGATTCATTAGTTGATTTCCTTAAAACCAATATTGATGAATTAAATGGTCATGAAGTACAAATATCTAGCGAATTCAAAGAACATCACAATGAAGACTCAAAATATATTATTAAAAATTGGCTTTTTTCATCTCCCGAATATAGAAAGTGGAGAATAACAAGATTAGATGGTGGCAAAAAACTGCAAGTATTTAATACGGTCGCATATCCAAATTTTGATAGTGAAATTCCTATTTTAGGAGCTGATATTTTATGGTTTGGAACGTCTCAAAAGTTATTAGCAATACTTGATTATCAACCTTTAATTCAAGAAGACGAGTATCTTGAAAAATATTGTTCAAGTTTAGGTAGTATTAAGAAAAAATATTCTGCATTTGATAATAATAAAATGAAGAATATTTATGATTCAAAAAAGTATTTTTCCCCATGGGTGATTATATGTAGAGGAAATAAATTAAATCTTGATAGAGATTTAAATAATATATTCCATTCATTTGTAAATAATTATTTGAAAATTTATAAATCGACTACTGTTAATCAATTTTTAAATGCAGAAGAAATAAAGATTAATCAAATTAAATATGATAAGTACAGTTTTGAAAAAGACCCTGCAGATAAATTGTTTAAATCTTTTTTTGGAGAAAAATGGACAAAAAAATTTATCAATAAATTTCTTTTTACATTAAATAATGAGATTATTAATTGAATGTTAATACAAGATACTATTTTTTACAGGCCAGATTGGAGATGGCATAATTTTCTAAAATATTTAACCAATAATTTAAGAAAATATAACTGCTTAGAAAAAATAATATCCTCCGAATTTTCTTATAAAAATTCAACTTATGGGTCAAAAAAAGCAAAAAAAAATGCGAATCTCTCTACTTGGGGTGTAACGCATAAAAAAAGAATTCAATTCGCAAGAGCAGTTTGTATAAATAGTCCAAATTATTCTGTTTTAAATTTTTTAATTATACCTAATACTATTTATAACGTCCCATTTTTTGGAGTAGATTTTGTTTCACTACCTAATAGTCATTTACTAGTATTAGATTTTCAGCCTTCACTAAAAATACAAAATCAATACAATAATGAGTTATTAGAAAAACTTATAACCCTCAAAAATCACTGTCATTCATCTCTCCCATTGGCTGAAAAAATGTCTGCAGATGTAGCTAGATTTTTTTCTCCAGGGGTAATCTGGTCAAAATTACCAAAAGAAGAAAGAAGTGATTTTTTAATTGCTAATCAGCTTTATAAATCATTTAGGGAATATCTTGATTTGTATTTAGAAATTCTTTTCGAAAGCAAAGAAGCCAATATGGAAATGCAAAAAGAATTAATAAATGGTCAAAAAAATTACTTGAAATACAGAAGAGATAACGATCCAGCAAGGCCAATGTTGTCGAGTTTGTTCGGTAAAGAATTTACTGAATCTTTAATTAAAGAAGTTTTATTTACTACTTAAAAGTCTTATAATTTATTGAAATTTTGAAATCATATGAAAAAATTTTCTGTTCTTTTTGTATGTTTGGGAAATATTTGTAGGTCTCCTGCAGCAGAAGCTATTTTTATAAGTCTACTTGAACAGAAGGGATTAACCGATGGCTTTATTGTAGATTCTGCTGGAACCGGGAGTTGGCATATTGGAAAAAAAGCTGACTCTAGAATGAGAATTGCGGCAGAAAGAAGAGATATAAATATCTTAAGCAGGGCTCGTCAAATTACTAACACAGATTTTGACGAATTTAATTATATTCTTGCGATGGACGACTCAAATTATAGAAATATTCAAGATCTTAAAAATAGAACATCTTCAACTGATTTTGCATTAATTAAAAAAATACAAGATTTTAGATCAGTTTTTAATGAGAAAGAAGTTCCAGACCCATATTTTGGAGGTGATGAGGGGTTCGATTATGTCCTTGATATTTTAGAAGACTCTGTAAAGGGTTTTTTGGAAAGTATTTCTTGAATTTATTTCATCTCAGTCTCTTTAGGAATCTTGTCATTGTAAAGATCAATAATTTTATCCACTACCTCATTAATTGAATATCCATCCGTAATAATTTCTATTGCATCATTCGCTTTTATTAGAGGTGAAATTTCCCTGTTGGAATCTTCAAAATCTCTTTTCTTTATAAGTTCTTTTAATTTATGAATGTCTATATCTTGTGAGTCTTTACAATTTTTATCAGATTTTCTTCTTTTTGCTCTTTCGTCGATGCTAGCAGTTAAAAATATTTTAAGTTCTGCATGAGGAAACACAGTAGTTCCTATATCTCTGCCTTCAGCCACAAGTCCGCCTGATTCTCCAATTTTTCTTTGTTCTTCAACTAAGAATTTTCTTACTTCTTTTATTGAAGAAATTTTAGAAACGATGGAACTTATCTTTTCCGACCTAATTTCTTCAGTAACACAGTAGTTATTAACATAAACATCCTGATGTAAATTTGTATTCGACTTGAAAACAATAGATATATCTTTAAGAATATTCTGTAATTTTTTTTCGTTTTTATAATCAATACTTTCTTTTATAAAAAGCCAACTCAATGCCCTATACATTGCTCCAGTATCTAAATATAAAAGTTTAAGTTTCTTCGCCATTAACTTTGTTACGGTACTTTTACCTGACCCTGCAGGACCATCAATTGCAATAATCGGCCTTCTCTTCATTAGAAAAACGTGATCTATTAATCTTGTCTCTCCACATCTTATCGCACCAGCCAGTAACGAAATATTATCCTCAACTCTTGCTTTTTGGAGTGTATAAGGGTGTAAATGTTCTAAATATTCAATTGAAATTTTTTTTGCTGATAGCTTTTTAATTATTTCGTTTAAATTAATCTTTTTTTCTTGTTGAAAATTATTTTTTGCTTTTAACAACTCACTTGAGAAAAACCTAATCAATTTCCTTTCCTTTTTTGATAAATTTACATTTCGTGAACTTAAAGGAATTCCATCAAAATCTCTTTGTGTAGGAACAGATTTAATAGCAACATTTAATTTCTTGCTTAGGACAAGATTTTTTAAAATTAAAAGTTGTTGCCAATCTTTTTCTCCTAAGTAAAGATTTTTTGGCTTGATGAGATTAAGTAATCTATAAACTACAGTACAAACTCCATCAAAATGTCCAATTCGATTTAATCCACACAATGCAGAAGATAATTCAGTAGGAGCTTTCAGGAATTTAATATTTTTACTATTCGGTGGATATATATCTTCATTACTTGGGATGAAGATGGCATCTGCGCCATTTGAAAAGGAAATTTTTATATCATTATCAATTGTTTTCGGGTAATTCTCTAAATCTAACTTGTTATCAAATTGAAGTGGATTTATAAAAATACTTACTAAATTAACATTAGAATTGTCATTTTTTGCTGTTGATATTAGTTTTATATGTCCATTGTGAAGATTACCCATTGTTGGAATGAAGTTAATTTCACTATTTATATTTCTTCTCCAATTATCTATTTCTTCCGTTTTCCTGATGATTACTTTCTTCACTTTGTTTTTAAAAAATAAATCTATTTGATAAATAATTACTGGACAAAAGCAATCTTAGGAGGAATATCTATATAGGGAAAGTCTATCATTTTTATTTCATGGATTACAAAACATCAGGTGTGGATATAGAAGCTGGGCGAGAATTTGTTTCCGAAATTAAGGAGGCAGTTGAAGGAACTCATACATCTAATGTGATTGAGGGTATTGGTGGGTTCGGTGGTTTGTTTAGAATTCCTATCGATGGTTTTAAAAAACCAGTTCTTGTTTCAGGAACTGATGGTGTTGGAACAAAATTAGAATTAGCCCAAAGTAAAAACTTTCACTTTGAAGTTGGAATTGATTTAGTTGCTATGTGCATGAACGATATCATTACTAGTGGGGCAAAACCTTTATTTTTTCTCGATTATATTGCCACTGGTAAACTTGATAAGAGACAATTATTGAGGGTTGTTCAGGGTATTTCACATGGTTGCAGAGAAAATAACTGTTCATTACTGGGCGGAGAAACTGCTGAAATGCCTGGATTTTATTCGAAAAATAAATATGATCTTGCAGGATTTTGTGTTGGAATAGTTGATGAGGATAAGCTTATTAATGGTAAAAAAGTATTTGAAAATGACTTAATAATTGCTTTAAAAAGTAATGGAGTTCATAGTAACGGCTTTAGTTTAGTAAGAAAAATTATTCAAAATAATAATCAAATAGATAAAGAATTTGAAAAAGTTTCTCACTTAAATTTTTATGATGAGTTATTGAAACCTACAAAAATTTACAATAATGTGATTAACCAAATGTTATCTGAAGATATAGAAATTAAAGCAATGTCTCATATTACTGGAGGAGGGATTCCAGAAAATTTACCAAGATGTATGCCTTCTGATTTTATTCCTTATATCAATACCAGTTCTTGGGAAATACCTATTTTATTTAAATTCCTTAAAGAGAAAGGATCGATTCCTGAAAAAGATTTTTGGAATACTTTCAATCTTGGAGTGGGATTTTGTTTAATTATTGATAAACAATTTAAGGACGCGATATTAAGTATCTGTAAAGATCATGATATAGATAGTTGGGAGATTGGAAAGATAGTTCGAAAAAATGATTCTAAGATTGGTAAATTTTTGCCAGAACTTTTAACTTAAATTTTTTTATCTTTTTTAAATGAGTTTTAAAAAATTATTTTTTATACCCAAATGAAAAAGTTAGGTGTAATATAATAAAATTACCGCCGAATTATATCGGAAGTTTAAGTATTAAGATTTAACCTTTTATTCAATGCCCTTTGCAAATAATCAAAGAATTACACGTAGACGTAGTTCAGCTGGCCCTATACCTCCAAAAAGACCAATAGGTAATAATTCTGAATCAGTTGGTAGACAGGCTCAAGGCCCACGACCAACTTTCTTGACACTAAGGGATCATGGGAAAGTTTTTGTCGCTGATTTACCTAATTTGTCCGATGGTCAATTAGCTCACATTAGTAAAGAAGCCAATGAAGTTTTAAATAGTTTGGAAAAAAGACTTAGTGATCTTGAAAATGAACCTAACGTTAGTAATCCTGAAAACGATACGCTGATAAAAGCCTCTACCAAAAGAGATGTCACACTAAGGTTTATTAAATCAATAGAAGAAGAACAAGAACATAGAAAGAATAATCCTGCTTTACGAGATGCTGCATCTGAATCATTACCGAGAACTTTTCTGGAGGTTGCTAGACATAGATTGCCTGGAGCAACTTTTGATTCACTTCTTCGAGAGGCTCTTGAAGCTTGTGCAGTTGATGAAAGTACTGAAGAAAATCAAATTATTGATGAGCCTAAAGAAACTGTAAAAATTATGGATATACCCTCTTCCAACACAAATGCCTCACTTGTTGTTAGCATCGATTCAAGTGATGATTCCAAGAATGAGACTATTTGATTCAACACAAGAGTTAATAAGTTCTAAAGACGAAAATAATCCAAAAATTAACCTTACTTCAGAGAAAGACCCTATTTTATGCAATCATTGTAAAAGGACTGCATCAAATGGTGTTAGATGTTTAGGGATGTGTGTAGCTGATAATGATTACTAAAATAATTTAAATTTAGATATAAATAATCTGATGAGAATAATTCATAAATCCATTTAATTTTTAATGCATATGAGGTATTATTTACCAATAATAAAGAAAAGACTATTTTTCTATATATCAATAAGTAATTGAAACTTTATAACCTTTATTTGAAATTGAAGTTCTTCGAAAACTTCATTATAAAATACGTAAAAAAAATAAATAAGGCGGCACCCAGATTCGAACTGGGGATAAAGGATTTGCAATCCTCTGCCTTACCACTTGGCCATGCCGCCGAAAAAGATTACATTGAGTCTTTTTATGATCTTAACAGTAAGGTGTCTCATTCTCTATTATTTATATGCAATGGTCATGGAGAAGATGTAATCACATCAGAAATAATAAAAAGATTACTAAAAACAATAAAAAATAAAAATATTGAAGTTTTGCCGTTAGTAGGAAATGGAGATATATTTAATTCCATAAAATCAAAGAATTTTCGTAAAATAGGATATTTAAGAGAGCTGCCAAGTGGAGGTTTTAGTAATCAAAGTCTGAAGGGATTTGTGCTTGATTTGTTTGCAGGATTTTTAATTGATAATTTAAGAAATTTTCTACTTGTAAAACAGAAATCAAAACATAACTACAAAATTATCGCAGTAGGTGATTTCTTGCCATTACTTTACGCTTGGAGTTCAGAATGCGAATTTAGTTTCATTGGGACTCCCAAAAGTGATCATACTTGGAGTAGTGGTCCAGGTTGGGACTTTAGTGATTTTTATCATAAGTTAAAAGGTTCTGAATGGGATCTATGGGAAATGTTTTTAATGAAATCTCCAAGATGTAAAAATTTAATTATGAGAGATAAAATTACAGCTAATAATTTGAATAGAAAAAATATTGATGCAAAATACTTGGGTAATCCAATGATGGATTTTGTTAATGCAACAAACGAGAAGATATCAAATATTATTTCTTTTAAAAGGATTATTCTGTTAGTTGGAAGTAGATATCCTGAAGCTCTTAAAAATCTTGATAATTTTCTGAATTGTTTGCAAGATTTTGATTTATCAAAGGATTTGGTAATACTTTTGCCTTTAAGCATTAATGCTAATGTGATTCAAATTCAAAGTTATTTAAATAAATATGGTTTTATAAAACAGAGTAAAGTTAAATTTCTAATCGGTGAAGATTCAATATGGAAAAAGAAAGATCAATATGTAGTGATTGGAAAAGGTAAATTTAATTCATGGGCTAATATGGCAGAAGTTGGCTTGTCTAATGCAGGAACTGCTACAGAGCAAATTGCTGGTCTTGGAATCCCATCTCTTTCTCTACCGGGAAATGGACCACAATTTACAAAATCATTTGCAAAAAGGCAATCAAGATTATTGGGAGGTAGTGTTTTAGTATGCAAGAACAAAAAAATTCTTTTGAAACGTTTAAGTTTACTTTTGAAAGGAAAAGTTGATAGGTTAGAACAAGCAAAAATTGGAAAAAAAAGAATGGGGGAATCCGGAGCAAGTAAGAAAATCGTAGAATCCATAAACCTTCATTTGTTATCTTAGTAAATGGCACTAGCTTATTAATTCTTTTATGTATCCAATAAATGATCGGCAATATCTAAAAATTTGTGCAGAGATTGCAAAGCTTATGAGTATAAGCTTATCTTCTGCTAAGAAGAAAGTAGAAATTCAAATTGCAAAAGAGGGTTCGAAAACTATTCAAGAAAAAATACTAGTTGCGCAAAATGTATTAAAAATTTGTGAGAAAAATGATGGAGATAAATTAAGTTCTTCAAGAATACTCGATAAGCTTATGGAAACTCTTGATGGTGAAGATAATTTTTTAACTGAAGATTGATTCTTAATGTTCAAATATATTTGAGAATTTTAGTATGTCTAAATCAGCATGTACAGAAACTGTTTCGAAACATTTTTGAGCCAATTCATATCTATTCTCTCTTTCTAAGATAACTTTTAATTTATGCATAGCTTCAATTAAATATCTAACATCATTTGCCGCATAATCTAATTGATCTTTTGTTAAATCTTCGTTGCTACCCCAATCACTACTTTGTGAGCTTTTGTCCAGTTCTATTCCTAACAATTCATTAATTAAATCCTTTAAACCGTGTTTATTTGTATAAGTTCTTGCCAACTTACTTGCGATTTTTGTACAAAAAATATTTTTTGTATTAATTTCAAGATTACATTTTAGAGCTGCTACATCAAATCTCGCATAGTGGAATATTTTAGTAATTTTGTCATCTTCAAGAAGTGCTTTTAAATGAGGTGAAGAATATGTATTAAGTTCGATTTTTATACAGGATGTTCTTTTGAATTCATCGCATATTTGTACTAAACAGAGTCTATCTCTTCCATGAATTAAACCCATCGCTTCAGTGTCAATAGCTAGGTATGATGATTTTTTATAAAGATTGTATAAATCTGCTGTTAAATCGCTATAAAGAAAATCAATATTTTTATTTTCAATAGTCATTTTGAATAAGTATTTGATGTAATTAAAAATTTAGATTATTACTTAAGATTTTATTTAATTAAGAATTTCTATCTAATTAGGAATATTTTACAGAATAAATCTAGAAAATTATAATATGATGTAACTTTAATTTTTATTATCGAATTTCTAGAAAAAATTTATTAAATGTCCTATTCCTTAAATTCAACATTATTGCTGACAATTCTTTTGGCCATAGGATTATTTTTTTTCCTTAGGGCTTCCAGTAAAGACAGAACAACCATCGTTGAGATTTCATCTTCTCTGCAGCCAGTTAAGGTTTTAAGTGGTTTATGTGAATGGCTTAATTTGAGGGGATGGAAGCAAACAGGAGGAGATTTTGAACAAAGAACTTTAATATTCAAGGGTCAAGTTATTTCTAGTAAGTTTTTAGCAATTTTTTTAGGTTTGCTTGGCGGTTTTGGTTCTTGTGCTTTGGGGTTGGTAATTATTCAAATATATCCTGAATTAGGTTGGTGGCCTATTCTTTTGGGATTAATTGGTGGCCCTATGTCTGGAATTGTTTATTTTAAAAAATCAGCAAGAGAGGAGAAATTTGAATTAAGGTTGCTCAACGATAATGAAAATGATTCAACTTTCATGAGACTAAGAGCTCATAGAGATGAATTAATCTCTTTAGAAAATGAACTTGGAGAAAAACTTCAATTGAAAAGTGACGGTTCTTTATTTAAAACACCTATTTAAGATAATTTAAAAATTTATTCGATAAATTTTAATCAAAGATATTGTTCTCCATACAGAATTTTTCTAACTCTTTATCATTTAACCAATCTTGAGGTTTTGTAAAAATTGATGTGAGAAATTCTTCTCTAGAACCACTTTCAGCTTTATATCCATACTCCCATCTGGCTAAAGGCGGTAATGACATTAAAATTGATTCAGTTCTACCATTTGTTTGTAGTCCAAAAATTGTGCCTCTATCCCAAACTAAATTAAATTCGACATATCTACCTCTTCGATATAGCTGGAATTCTCTTTCCTTTGATGTATGTTTTTTAGAAGCTCTTTTTTCAATAATGGGTAAATATGAAGGGAGGAACGCTTGCCCACAGTTTTCCGCTAGAGAAAATAAATTATCCCAATTTAAATCCGATTTACCAATATTTTGTGAAGCTTTTGATGCCGCTCCATTATGATTATTTCCTCTATATAGATTGCCTGAACCATCTTGATAATCATAAAAAATACCTCCTATGCCTCTTGATTCATTTCTGTGCTTCAAAAAGAAATATTCATCACACCAAGGTTTGAATACTTTATGCAAATCTTTATCAACTTTCTCACAAGCTTTTTTATGCTCTCTATGAAAATTTCTCACATCAGAAAGATAAGGATAAAAAGGAGTTAAGTCTGCACCTCCTCCAAACCACCAAACAGGACCAGCTTCGAAATATCGATAATTTAGATGAACTGTAGGAATATAGGGATTCTTAGGATGCAAAACCATGGAAGTTCCT
>QCNK01000005.1 GCA_003210135.1 Prochlorococcus sp. AG-424-P23
AGTAAATTATGTAAAAAATAATTATTCATTTGAGTTTCTAAATTTCTAAGGAATGGAAAATATTTTATATCCAATATTTCTTTTTATATCTGGATCTTGTATTGGGAGTTTTTTAAATGTTTATAGATTCAGATATCCAAAATCAATTTCTATAATTTATCCTGGTAGCTTCTGTCCTAAATGTAAAAATAAGATTCCTTGGTTTTTTAATATTCCAATTATTTCTTGGTTTTTTTTAAAGGGTAAATGTAACTTTTGTAAATCTAATATTTCATTCCAATATCCATTGGTTGAGTTTTTAACTGCAATACTTTTTACATTTAATATTTTTGCAATTTCTCATTTTTCCCAAAACTATCTTGTGAATATTATTGGGTTAACTTTCTTTTGTTCTTTATTAATTGCTGCCTCACTTATAGATCTTGACAATCTTGTTATTCCAAATAATCTTTTACTTTTCGGTTCAATATCTGGATTGATTTTTAATCTAATAACTAGGAAAATCTATTTTGGCGAAAATTCTTTGATAATAATTTATAAATATCTACTTCTGTCATTTATTTTTCTTGTTTTATTTGAAATTTTTAATTTTATTATTTCAACGATTATTAAAAAAGAAGCTTTTGGCTTTGGCGATAGTAAATATTTATTTATGATATCTACTTGGCTTGGTATAAAAGGAGCCCTTTTTACCTTTATATTATCTATTTATATTGGAGGTCTTATAAGTATCTTGCTTATATTATCGAGATTAATATCAAGGAAGGGAAAAATCCCTTTCGGTCCTTATTTATCTATATCAGCTTATATTATTGGGATAATTGGATCAGATAAGATTGCTATTTTTTTTAGAGAAATTTATAACATTCGATAATTTTTTCTAGGATAAAAATAATGTAATTTATTTAATTAATTGATATCATGAACTAGTATTAAAAATTTAAGAATTTATAATGTTTAAAATTTTTACTAGAAATATTCTTACATTAACTTTTCTAATAATCACTTTTGACTCTGATTTCGCTTTCGCTCACAGAAAATTTGATATAAAAAATAAAGAAAATATTGAAAAAGAGAAAATAGAAAATAATTCTTCTAATAATGAAATCGCTGTATCATCTAAAAATAATGTCGAAGATAATTTAATGAGAAATTTTGATAATTATCCAAGCTTTGAGGAAAGTATAAAACCTGATCAACAACTCCAAAATTTGCTTACTAATACTGATAGAGAACTTAAAAAAAGTGTCTTTAGATTGTGGGAAACATATGAAAAAGAGATGTCTAAACAGATTGGAAATGAACGCTTAAATGGTTCAGATATAGATAATACTTTTAATGATAGTTTGAATTCCCTTTCTAAGTAGTTTGAGGGTCTCAGTTCCTAAAAAGTATTCTTTAAAATTAATTTATAAAAAGAGAATTTAATGAATTTTTAAAATCAAATTAAGATGATTAATTTTTTTTTCAGATTAAAAAATAGAAAAGTTAACAAAAATGCTTTCACGATAGCTGAGATGTTGATCTCCATTGCAATTATTGGCATTCTTGCAAGTATATCTGTTCCAAACATGCGGAAATGGGTTGAGAAAGAGAGACAAAATGCTTATTTGAGGGAACTAATTAGTTATTTAGAACTGGTTAAAAAAGAGACTCGTAGATGGAATGGCAGATGTACTTTACAAATTAATACGCGTTTAAGAAATAGTATTGATCCAGTTACAAGCAAACATATTGGTTTTAAAGCTTTTAATGTGAATTGCTATGACATGAATGATTCGGAGATTAAAAATATCCAAAGCAGAGTCCCTCTAATTGAACATAAGGTATTTCAAGAAGTAAATATGCAAACTTTTAACTTTACTCCAAAGGGAAATCTTTCAATTCCAACTAATCAAAATGATCTGGTTATTATTATTGGAGGACGTCCAGATGCAAATTATTACCAGAAAGGCAAATGTATTGTTGTATCGGCTCCTATGGGCTTGATAAATGCTGGCAATACTCGTAACGAAGTCAGATTTTATTCTGGAAGATATGCAAATAGACAAAATTCAAGATTGAGTAAGCAGTCTTGCGATTTGTTGTAACACTTAATTAGAAAGAGTATTAAGTTATACCAAATTTATGGTAATTATCTTAATGCAAAGTTTTTACTTGTAAAGATAGGCTTGATTATTTATTATTATTATTAACTTATTGTTTTTCTTTATTTTAATGGCACTTTCTTTTAAAAAACAATTAATCAATTATTTATCAAGAAGAAATTTTAAATCTCAAAACGCTTTCACATTGGTTGAATTAATCGTTGTTGTTGTAATTATTGGAATCTTATCTTCAATTGCAATACCAAGTTTTCAAAATGCTAGTGAAAAAGCAAAGCAAAAAGAGGCTTCATCAATGCTAGCGTCTTACGCAAAAGCTGCTCAAGCTTACTACACAGAATATGGTCAATTGGCTATTAGCCCTAGAAATTTAGGTGAATATGTAACTGTATCAGCCTGTAGGTACAACAATAGTGCTCAATGCAAATCAGCAGGTAATGCTTTATACAACAATACCAATACCAGAGCTAACGCTCGATGGTATACACCTACTGGTAATTATCAAATCTATATGAATAGAAGATCAGGCACAATGATTAATTTCTTGGCTTATCCTCGTAGTGCTTCTGGAATGGGAGCAGTAGGTTGTTATAACACTACTTCTGGGGCAACAAGAATTCAGGAAATGACTGCTAACCAAAAAGGTACAAGGTATGTAAGGCCGATTTCTTGTTAATTAGATTATTTAAACAATCTAATGTTTAAAGTTGTTCATAATTTAGACAAAAATCTTTTTTTATATAAATATTTTCTCAGGAGTTCTTCAAGTAAAGGTTTCGCACTACCTCAGATACTATTACTAGCTATTGGCCTTTCTATTGGTCTTGTTAGTTTGTTGAATGTTTCTATAAATAGATTGTCATCATCAAAGATTAGTAATAAGGAGATGCAAGCCAAAAATGCAGCTGAATCTGCATTTAATAATGTCAGAACTCTCTTTAACAACAGTAAGACTGGGGCTTATTATTACTATTGGCTATTAAAGTCATGTTCATCTAAAGTTCCTATTAATCAGACTGATGATGAATGCCCTAATTTTGCTGGAGGGAGATTTGGTAATCAATGGCCCGGAGAGCTTAGGGAAAGTTATGGGAGGTTTAGGGATCCTTCTAAAACTTTCTGGTCAGATGCAAATGATGAATGGTGCGCTGGAAATAGTGGACCAAATTGTGAAGGTAGGCCTTTGGCACCTTCTTGTGAAACTTTTGGTAGAGGAAGGCCCATTCCAAAAGATATTAAATGGAGTGTATTAACTAATAATATTAATCATCTTCTTAGTGGAAACGAACAAACTATAAGATCAACTGCTTTAAATTCAAATATCCAGAAATTTTATGTTAAATCTACAGATTATAGGGGTGATGAAACTGCAAATGGGACTAATTTATTAGTATTTGAAGGCTTGAATTATTCTTCTAAAAATATGCTTAATGTTAATGCGAAAAATAAGATTAGAGCAGGCGTTAAGATTTCTAGAAACGTTACAGAGGCTGGCTTCGCTTTTTTAAGTGTTGGTGAAAATTATAATGATGATAAATCTTTATATCTTGGAGATTTTCAAATTAAACAACCTATTAGAGGGGAAAAAAAAGGTTCAATAATTTGGAGAAAGCATATAAATCCCAATAGAGATTTTTTAGAATGCTTACAAATACCAAAGCAATCAGGAATTAAAAACGTTAATAATCTCCCTGACACCAGCAGACAAAATGGAGGTCTTTGGGTTCAACCTTTGCAATTGCCTGGTATTCCTAAATATGACAAACCCAAAGGTAATCCGGGAGGTGATTGGCAGCCAGGAAATGTAGTTTGTTTAAGAACTATTATGAAGCATAATAATAGACCATTAATTACAAACACTAAAAGCTGTACTTTTTTAGAAACAACAGGTTTTACTTCTTATAAAGATGAAGACAGAACATTTTTAATTGATAATTTAGTTGTAAGGGGTAAAGACGCTTACTTTGGGGTAGTTACATCAGATAAATCAAAGGTATATCTCCAAGTAAATGGTTCTGTTGACGTGAGCAATGGAGGGAAAATCTGTCATATTGACGAATCAAAAAGAAACTCATCATCAAAAGATAGGTGTGGTTCTGGTAAGCCAGAAAATTTAATTATTATTTTTAATCAAGGATCAAATACAGCTGGCAAACAAAGACTTTCTTGTTCTGCCAATGGAGGTATCAACTATACAAAATCTACTCAAAGGCAACCTTTGCACATATCACATATTCCACAAAATACTTTTAACATAGCTTCAACAGGGGATAAAGAAGAAGCTTTAAGCGCCTTCGTTTATGCTCCAGATACAACTTTCTCAACAGCAACACCCAAAACAGAATACTACTCTAGAGCTGGGAATGGATGGCCATTGATTACGACTAATAAAGGTGTATATGCTTATATGCAAAAACCCAATAGTGCGAGGAGTGTTAATAGACTGCCTGTTCTTATAAGAAATATTTATGGTGATTTAATACCATATACTGATCAACCCGATAAAAAATCTTGGAATAGAAGAGTTCATGGACTAGGAGATACTTATATTATTGCTGCTGGTAGAAGAGGTGATGTTCCTTCGAGACCAGACGTTGATATATTAATGCGAGATATGGCTCTTGTTTGGGATTCCATGACGAAAAAATATTTTTTAATAGGATTACGTGATTTCAGAAATAATGTTTCAGGTACCCAGGAAATAAGACTTGTCAATACAGATATGAAGGATCAATTTACTAATAGAACACTTAAATGGAAAAAAGATCTTGGTACTAATCCGTTCAAACTTGATGCTTCTGGCAAAGATAAGATTATTCATCATTATGGAATGGAACTTAGGTTAGTAAGTTCTTTGCCTAAAGATAAAAATTTTAAAGGATCTTCCTGGGTTAAAAATGCTTGTTTTGATAAATCGGGAAAAACAACATGGGACTTTGATAGAGAATATCCGCAAAGATTACAACAAAAATTAGGATCACAATATTATTTTGGAGTGCCTTACTATAGGGGTAAATTTATCGAATCATGGGATACTTTAAGGTCAAACAAATAAAATGCGAGAATTATCTTTTTTAAGAAAAAAAATAAAATATAGAAAATTATTTGATAACAAGGGATTTGGCATAAGTGAGTCTATTCTAAGTATGATGCTACTTTCGATAATCACTACTTTTGCAGTATATTTTGTTTCTTTAAGGCAGCAAAATTTATATAAAGCCAATTTAAATAAAGCTATTGATGATGAAATAAGAAGGGATATTGAAAAATTAAAGTCAGAACTTTGGTATGAACACTATCATGAACCAAGAGGAAAAGGCTATGGAGAGTACAAAACTACTGAAACCAATTATTCTCAATATTGCAGTAATATCTTAAATACATTCTCTCGGTTACCAAGTGCAAGTCAAAGGATATGGACTCCAGGCTCAAATATTAATTCTTATAAAGGCCAAAAAAGAAATAAAATATTTTCTGGGAAAAATGTAAGAATTGAACGTAGGATAGTTAGTAGAAAGCCATTTGATATGTCCATTGATTTGGACAGAAGTATTGTGGAAATAACTTATGATGTAATCTTAAATAATCAAAAAGAACAGTGGACTAGTATACAACTCACTAGCGAAGCTCATAGTTGGTGTCCGCCCAGTTAAATTATGAAAAATATTTTTTATTATAAATTCTATAATTTCATCTTAAATAGAAATAATAAACAAGAAGGATTTACAATCCCAGAACTCATAATTTCGGGAGTTGTATCTCTAATAGTTTTGTTGGCTGGATTCTCTCTCTTGAGAATGAATCTTCAAGTGAATAAATCTGATGAGGTCAATTTGAAATTGGCAGGAAAAGTAAATAGTGCTCTAGATTTTATAGTTGATGAAATAAGCATTAGTCAAAAAGTAATTTCAAAAACCAGTGATATACCAAATGGATGCACACTGCCTCCGGGGGAATTAGTTTTGGCTCTAAAAATACCCTCTAAACATGCTAATGAAAAAAAATCTTATAAAACAAATAAATTTGTAGAAGCAGACAAGGATTGTCCTATTATTTATAACCTAGTAAGAAATAATTCTTATCGGGGCAAAGGCGGCCCTTACTATATTCTCCAAAGAAAAGGACCATCACTTAATGAGAAAGGATATTATGAGATTAATAATGTAAAAACAACTAATGTTTTGGACAAAGTTAGAAACAACTTTTCTGACGTTACAATTTGTGGATTGAGTTCTGGCAATAAAAGATCAATAAAGAAGCAGATTAAAGGGATAGTTTTATGTATAGATGAAAAAGGGAGGGGAGCAGAAATTATGATTAATGCTGAATCACCAAGAATTTATAATCAACTTACTGTCACAAAATCATCAGGTGGTTACACCATGATTAATAACGATGATTTGATAAATTCTGGAGGAAGTGGTGGTGGTGGATTAATGCCAGATCGATGCAAATTTTTTGGAACATGTTTAACAACAAAGAAATTCACCTTTTTTATTGATATTTCCGGATCAATGCAGGGACAATTTCAAGGTGTAACGCTTATGGAGGTAGCTAAAGAACAACTTATTGCTCAAATTAAAGCCATACCAGTTAATGATGATTACATGTTGAATGTTTATAAATTCGGTTGTACTTCTGAACCTGTTTTCCGACGTCCTATGGCAGTTACTCCAGGTATTAAAAATCAAGCTATAAATTTCGTGTCTGGATTGAGCGCAGTAGCACCTTGTACAGAACCTTTTGCTGGCTTAAGTCATGGTATTCAACAGGAACATGTTGAACAAATGATAATTTTGACTGATGGCGCTGCATACGACAGAGGAACATGCTTTCATAATTCACAAACGAATAAGAAATTGTCAGATTGTTTTGCTGAATATAATGAAAAAATTAGAAATAATGATCCAAGCATTCCACATTACAAAACCAAGCCGGTTTCGATAGACGCAATATCCTTAAAATACGATTTCTGCGCAGGAAGTAATGTGCCATGGACGCGAGTATGGTACAAAAATCCACTTACTTACCGATGGTCGATAGTGACAATTAACAAAGTATGGTTGGGTGAGCTAGCTTCCAAAAACAATGGAAAATGTAAACATATTCAATAAATATGCATAAATAAATTTCTAACCAGGTTTATTAAATCCTATTTCTGATTGATTATTCTCAAAAGAATTTAGAATTTGAGGAGTTACCAATATTATTAACTCTCTTTGATTTTTAGAGGTAGTGGTCTGTCTAAAAAACGATCCAAGTATAGGAAGATCTCCCAAGATAGGGAACTTTCTGATAGTTTCAACCTCATTTGTATCAAGCACTCCAGTTAAAATAAGAGTATTGCCATCCTTTACTCTAATCGACCCAGTATCAAGTCTTCTAGTATTTAAGAGATCTATTGCTCCGCAACCCTCTATTACTCTCTGTTCTGATGTTGAAGATATTGCTGGAGATAGTGTGAAGGTAACATAACCATTATCGTCAATTTTTAAAATTCTTGCTCCAAAAGTTAGTCCTGCTATACCCATCTCTAATGTTGCAGCACCAGTTTCCGTATCAACTTCACAATTTATAGGAACTTGGGAACCAACAATTACAAAAGCTTCATTACCAAATGATCTTCCAATTGTTCCTGCTTTTAAAGTATCTTCTATGCTACTTAAAGCGACAGTCTCTCCCCCAGTACTTCCTGGATATTCGTTTAAAATGAGTGTGGGATTAGCAATTATTTTTGTATCTTTTGAAAGGATATCTGACTTTAGTTGGTTCATAAAAACTTTATCAGGATATTGATTTGAAGGATTTGCTGTAGGAGCACTTGGGAAACCAGTTGCACCTGGTGGATTTATATCATTTATTGAACTCAATAGTTGGCCAGAAGCATTTACTATGAATTTATTCCCTTGCCTAAAGGCCCAATTATTCTCAAGATTTAATCCATCAGAGATTTCAACATCTAATATCTTCACTGAGAGTGCTACTTGTCTTTGTCTTAAATCCAATTGTTTAATGTAGGTTTCTGCAACATCGATTAGATCAGGTGTTCCTATCAATGTTAAGGTTTGTAATCTGTCATCTGTCGTAGCAATCAAACCCAACAAAGGCCCTTCATTTCCTCCATAACTTGTCACAGAAGTAGTCGATTGCTCAGTAGTAGTAGCAGAAGAAGCCGCACCAGAAACACTCTCAGACTGACTCGCTCCTGAAGTTACTGCAGTTGTAATAGTGTTAGTTTGTCTTACTACTGCTCCTAGATTTGCTAAGTAAGAGGCTGCAGCACTTGCTGTAGTTTGATTTAATCTATAAATTCTTGATATACGGCTAGAAAAAATCCTGTCTTGAACATCTGGGCCAATATAAACAATTCCATTCTCCAACTTTGCCTCCAAACCACTGGACATTAGGATTGAATTGAAAACAACAGAGAATGGCTTGTCTTTTACCGTCATAGTTATATATCTTGCCGAATCTGAGGAATTATCTTCTCCTGAATCCTCAGCAGAAAATTGTTCATTTAGATCAACTATATTTTCTTGATTATTTTCTTGGGTATTAAATGTTGGATTATTTTGAACCCAAACATATCCATAGTTGGTTTTCGAAATAAGAAATTCAATAGCACTTTTTGCTGTGGTTCCTTTGAAGACTATTGATAGATCTGGCCCTTCTAGTTGAACGGTTTTCAAATTGGGTATGTAAGTTGTACCTATAGATATATCTCCAAGAGGTGGAGCAGTAGCTTTGAATTTCGGCATAATTTCTTCACTTGAGGTATTTAAAGGCTTCGCCGAAAAAATATTTTCCTCTGTTAACAAATTATTTGGCAGGTTTTGCTTAGGAAATATCATTTTTAATTCGTTACTACTAAGCAAAATTTCTGGTTCAGATAAAGTTACTTGATCAATTGGAGTAATTAATATCTTTATATCTTCTTCAGAATTATTTAGAGTAAGTGTTTTGATTCCAACTGAGGGTATTGATAAGCTTTGAAAGGAAGGTTTATTTTTTGTATTTTGTGTTTTGATATTTAAAGTAATTAATTTATTAGATATTTCTTTATTTAGTACTGCCTCTTGTCCTATACCAGTCAGCAAGATTTGTACATTCTTTTCATTTGTACTATTTGTACTAAGATTTAGGTTCTGTTTTTTGTTCTCATTGATATTTGTTGTTGAAATATTATTTTTAAAAATTTCTTGAGGTTTAACCCCTTTTGGGTAAAGAGAAACTAAAGATAAAGATAAAAATAAAATAGACGATATTTTTTTCATTTTAATTTAGGGATATTTTTAAAAAAATTAATTTAAAATTAGTCATTAATGCTTTCCTTATTACTAATTTAAGTAAAAAATAATAATTTAGTAAATTCATTTTTATTTATAGTTAGGTATATTTACAATAATCCGAGCATCTATTTCTCCAACCGAAGGTTGATTTCCTGTCTGAATTTCATTAAATGTATTTCCAGTCATTTGAGGCTCAAAACAATAAGGTAATATTGCCATTTTATACTCTTGTAAATACTTTAAGAAATTTAGGCTGCTAAGGTAGTCAGATTTTATATTTATTCGAAAATAATTTGATTCGAATTTACTGCTTATACCTTCTTTTAAAGATTCAAATTCCTTTTTAATTTGATTCTCATCAGCATTGAATTGATATATCTGAAGTTTTGCATTATTTCCCTCTGACTGTAAATCATCAATGGGGAATTCATCCATTGGGAATTCATCTTCAGGATTTTCAAAATCTTCATAGTCTTCAAAACTATCAGAAGACATATCATCTTGGAAATTATTATTAAAAAAATCTTCTTCTAATGAAGATCTGCAAGAATTAAGATCTTCTCCAGTAATTGGTAAGAATTCGACTATTTCTGCACCAGATCTTTTTGATGAATCGTATAAAATTTCAGGAAGAAGAACTAGATTCTCCTTATCAGCAACTAAGTCAATTAAATTTTTTATTCGAGTATCAATAATAATTTTGGCGTCCTCTCTTCTTGTTAATTCTTCATCTACTAAAGGTAGTTCTTGTTTCTCAAGAGTATATTGCGCAGATTTAGATTGCCTATTTTTCAGAGAATCTATTGATGGAAATAAGAAAAATATTGAAGTTAATGATGCAAAAAATATTCCTGCTGATGGATAAAAATAATCGGATTTAGTAATATTTTTTAAATCACTAAATTTCATAGATTTTATATCTTGGACATTAATGCCTTTTGCTTTTTCTAATAACTCTCCGACATCAATCTTTTCAATCTTTTTGATAAATTGTTGAAAAGTTAAATTTTTATTTTTCATGATTTATCTAGTAAGTTTTAAGAGTTCAAAGAAATTGGTTAATTTCTCAATCTTTCCATAATTATCTGATTCTTTATAAGATTGAATTCTATCTTCTAGAGGTAGATAGACTAAATCACCTGAAATTACAATTGATATAGAATCAATTGGGCGTGAAGAACTACCAATCATAGAGGGTTCAGAATTATTAACTTGATTTATTATTTGATTGATTTTCATAGATTTATTATCTATCAACTTATTTTCCATTAGAAGAGATATAAGTTTATTCGCAGAAAGTAGGTCACTACTAATTGCATCTATTCTGAATCCAGAATTATCAACGATATAGTTATTCAATTGAACATTTTCTGGAATGCTTTTTTGAAGATAATATCCAAATAAGTAGCTTGGTGAAGGATTTGTAAGTAAAGAAGAGTGATCTTTTAAAAGATTAAATTTTTCTTCTCTATCCTTATTTAAATCATTAAGTGCATTCACTTTATCTTCGTATTCAAAATGTGCATTCTCAAGCCTTTTAATATTGATTATTGGGATGATAGATATTATTTCCAAAATTCCTACGGCTGCCAAAATAAAAGATGTAGGTAAATATAATATTTTTTTTGATTTGAGTAATAAAAAAGTTTCTGGATAAGACTTTAAAATATTTAAAAATTGATCAGAAATATTATTTTCTGCAGAAAAATCAACAGTCTGTTCTTTATATTCCCAGAGTTTAATATTTTCGTAATTTTTTGCAAAATTATAATCTTTCATTTATTTAACCTGAATAATCTTTTCCCCTGTAAGTTAATGGGGTTTTTTTAGTCTTAGGAACTTTATTTTTCTCCCCCTTCTGTTCGTATTTTTGTCCTCTATAAATTTGCTCTTTCTTAGCAACTTGTAAATTAGTGACTTGTTTTTTAATTAAAACATCTAATGAATCAGAAAAGGAGCTAAGGATTGATTCATTTTGAGAATTAGATTCTTTTTCTTTCTCAAATTTAAATTTATTTCTCGGTACTTTTAAAAATCCCTCAATGATAATATTATTTTTTGAAAGCATTTTATCTAGGCCGTTTCCACTCAAGTAAATATTATCATCAAATTTAAAGTTGCTGTCAGAAATAATTGATTTAACTGAACTTTTTAGCCTTGAAAAAAACTGATCATTTAAACTATCTTGACCATTAATGTAAAAAGAACTTCCAAATGGAAGCCTTGAAGAGAAAAGCTCGCAGTTTTTTCTAATAACATAAACAGTTGTTATGAAATCTTCAATATCGCAGAGCACTGAAATCACTTCTTTTGATTTATTGGTTATTTTTTCAATAGTGTGAATTGCAGGGCAAGTTACTGTAGCAATATCACATCCGGTAAGTGAAACAACATTTATCCAAGAATCAATAACATCTTTATTGGCATAAATTACTCTATGGTAAGACGTATTTTTATCTCCATTTACTCTCTTATATTGGATCAATGTTTCATCTGGCAAAAATGGACTTTTTGATAGGATTAGTGGGTCTTCATCAGAAAAGACAACGAGTTCACTGTCGTTAAAAGATCTCGTAGTGAAGAAGGATGAACTCAAAAATAGTATGATTGGTGGATAATTTAGTTCAAAAATATTAATAACGTCATTGATAATTCTAGTAACTTCTGCCGCCTTCTCGATTTTATATTCCCCAATTAGATCTGTAGGCGTATTAATCTGAACAAAATCTTTAATAATATTTAAATTATTTATTTTTTGTAAATGAGTAATTGTTAATTTGTTATTTGCATAATAAATGCCTAAAAAGTCAAATGATTTTTGCCCTTTATAGTTAGTTTTTTTTAAATTATCTTTATAAAACGCTTTTACATATTTTGTAATTTTTAAACTAGAGTATTTATCCAAAAGTTTTTCAAAATTTTTAAAGTCAATTTTTGAAGAAGTTGTTTTGAAAAAGTTTTTGAATATTTCAGGAGATATTTTATATTTTTCGAGGGAATTTTTTTTAAATGTTTTTTTATAGAGGTTTTTAATTTTATCTAGAGATTTTCCTTTACCAGTAGCCTTACCTTTTTTGTTAGAAATATTTTTAGAAAATTCAATTTTGAATTTATTAAGAAAATTATATTTTGTAAAATCAATGTCCGGAAAAAAATTTTGAAATTTATCTAGTTTCTTATCATTTTTTAATTTCTTATTTTTAAGAGCATTTGTTTTGCTCCAAATACTTTTAACTTTTTGTTTACGTAGGCGTAAATCCTTTAAAAAAGAATTCTTTAATAACAAGTATTTGTTTAGAATTTTTATAAAATTACTTTTCATCATCTTCTAACTTAATTGAATATGTCGTTAAATCATTACTTATTTTTACAGTCAAATTTTTATCGTTAATATCAATTAGTTTAAATCCTGATTCTATAATTTCACCTACTTGATAAGGATTAGTTCCTGCCGAAGTTTTTAAAAAAGCTACTTTGTCTCCATCGAAAATAGCTATACCAGTCAAATCTATTTCAGAAAATTGAAATCCTGATTCCCCATCTTTATTATTCTGTCCAAAAGGTAAAAAGGGATTTCTAGTACTTAAAGATTTTTTTTCTTTAATAGTTACTTTTGTTCTTGGGATTTCCTTCAAAAAAGAACTTTTTGATAACTTTTTTATACTGACCTCGTCTAATTTATTTATTTCAGTAAAAGTATTACTATTTATTATGTCTGCTTTAATAAAATCAGGGAAAAGGAAAAGAAGAAATATAAATGCCATTTTAAGATAAATTCTAATTCTTGAGATGAAATTTAAATTTCTAGTATGTCTAATTATATAGTATTAAATGATTTGTAAAAGAGGCAACTTTTTTTTATTTTAACTATATTAGTATTGGATATGCCTAAGATTTCTATTAGCAAAAATCATTACTTATTTTAAATTAATATGGATAGCGAAATAAAAGAAAAAGAAATTAGCGAGTATTCTAATAAAGAAATTGAGTTATTTTTGACATCAGAACATTGTATAGAAGCAGGAGTAGTTTTAATTGCTAATAATGAAAAAAAAGTAAAACTCGGTGCAATGAATCCTATATATCAAAAAGTTTTAGATATAAAAGATGAATTAATAAATAATTTTAAGGTTGATGTTGAAGTTAGTCAAATAACCACAGAAGAATGGGAGAAATGGAATACTTCTGAAGATTCTTTTAAAGATTCAAATCAAATTATTGAGACACCAAATTTAACAATACATACAGATAAAAAAGATCAGTCAATTGATAGTAAACCGCCAGAAATTTCTAACTCTGATGAAGATAATTTTGCGGATCAAAATACATCAAATGGTTCAACAAAAAAGAATAAATCACTTCTAGAAGAAATGTTGAATAATGAATTTTCAGAAGAATTAAAAGATAAGCAAGATGACAAATTTGATTTCTTTGATTTTGAAGATGATACGGAGGATGAAGACGAACTAGACATAATTGAAGATTCTGATCTAGAAAATAATGACGACCCAGTCATAAAAGCTGCAGGTTCAATATTATCAACTTGCTCAAGATTAAAGGCATCTGATATCCATGCTGAACCTTTAGAAGAAAGAATGAGAATTAGGTATAGGATTGACGGGGTTCTTAAAGAAGTTTATTCTTTGCCAAAGGCTAAAGCTAAAGCAATAACAAGTAGATTAAAAGTTATGAGTAAACTTGATATTGCTGAAAAGAGATTACCCCAGGACGGGAGAATAAGATGTCGAATAAATGATATTATTTCTGATTTTAGAGTTAGTACTTTACCTGGGAAATGGGGAGAAAAAATTGTCCTAAGAGCACTACAGTCTGACTCATCGATGCTTGATCTAAATAAATTAATATCATCCAAGAAAGAATTAGGAATGGTTAGAGAAATGGGAAATTCACCTTATGGGATATTTATAGTTGTCGGGCCTACAGGTAGTGGGAAATCAACAACTCTATATTCTATTTTAAATGAGAGAAACACTCCAGATGTAAATATAAGTACTGTTGAAGATCCCGTAGAATATACCCTAGATGGTATTCATCAAGTTCAAGTTATAAGAGAAAAGGGCTTGGATTTTGCTCGAGCATTAAGATCATTAATGAGACAAGATCCAGATATAATTTTGGTAGGTGAAACTAGAGATAAAGAGACTGCTCAAACTGCTATGGAAGCAGCATTGACTGGCCACATGGTTTTTACCACTCTTCATGCAAATGATACTGCAACTGCCATAACTAGATTAAACGAAATGGGCATTCCTCCTTACTTGGTAGGCTCCTCTGTTGTTGGGGTAATGGCGCAAAGATTAATTAGAAGAGTATGTCCAAAATGTTCTTCGACAAGAGCTGTCGATCCAGAAAAAGACAAATTAGCGCATGATCGTAATATTAGAACATTAAAGCAGGCAAATAGCATAGATCTGGCGAACAATGAGAGTAATAATTTATGTCCTGTTTGTAATGGAACTGGTTACAAAGGCCGTTTAGGGTTATATGAGGTAATGAAAGTTAATGAAAATATTAGGGAACTTATTATGAAATCCAGTACTGCTGATGTGATTAGAGAATCTGCGACTGAAAATGGTGTGAAAAGTTTATTAGATTATGGGTTAGACTTGGTAAAAGATGGACTAACTACTATCGAAGAAGTTGAAAGAGTTTGTCTTCTTGACGAATCAGTATAATGACAACACAAAATCTCACTATTACGAATTTAATGTCTGATCTTGTAAAGAGGCAAGGATCAGATCTACATCTTACCGCGGATTCGCTTCCTTATTTTAGAATTCAAGGATCAATTATTCCTGCAAGCAATGAAATATACAAGGAAGAAATCCTTGTATCAGATTTGAAATCTATTTTGGGTGCAGAAAAGTTAAAAGTATTTTTTGAAGAGAAAGAATTAGATTGTAGTTATGGACTTGAAGGAGTAGCCAGATTTAGATTAAACATATTTTTTGATAGAGGAAAAATTTCTTGTGTCATGAGAGCTTTAAATACAGATATTCCAAGTTTTTCTCAAATAGGGCTACCAGATAGTGTTCAACAATTACTCCAAAGGCCACGAGGTTTGATGTTAGTTACTGGTCCAACAGGATCTGGGAAGACAACGACACTTGCAAGTTCAATAGATTGGATCAATGCAAATAATGCTCATCATATACTCACAATTGAAGATCCTATTGAATTTGTCTTTGAAAATAAAAATTGCCTTGTAAGACAAAGAGAAGTTGGAGAGGATACTAGATCATTCTCAAAAGCACTTAGGTCAGCACTTAGAGAGGATCCCGATATAATTCTTGTTGGAGAGATGAGAGATCTCGAGACAATTAGTTTAGCTATAACTGCTGCTGAAACTGGTCATTTAGTAATGGGTACTCTTCATACCTCTTCTGCCTCGCAAACCATTGATAGAATTATTGATGTTTTCCCAACATCTCAGCAACAACAAATAAGAGTTCAACTTTCGGGTTCATTAATCGGAGTGATTTCCCAAACACTTTGTAAAACAAAGGACAGCAAGAGAGCTTTAGCCGCAGAAATATTAGTAAATAATAATGCCATAGCAAATTTAGTTAGGGAGGCGAAGTCTTCACAGGTTTACTCTCAATTGCAGGTTGGAGCAAAATACGGAATGCAGACTTTAGAACAGGCGTTATCAGCACATGTAGCTAATGGACTAATAACTAAGGATGAAGCTTTTTATAAATGTAATAGGCCAAATGTTTTGCAAGGCCTTCTGGATTCAGGAGAAATTAACTAATTTTATTAAAACCAAATTATGGAATATAGTTTCGTAGATGATCCTGTACTAAGAGATAAACTAATAAAAGCAAGAAAAAATGGTAAAAAAGTTATAGAGAAAAAAATTATAGACAACGATTTCACTGCTGAAGAAGATGTAAAAGTTTCTAGTAATTTAAAAGGGAAAAAGATATCAAGTCAAAATAAAAAATTTGAAAATTTAAAATCAAAAAAAAGAAATAAAAAAAAGAAACGTCTGAAACCGCCTTCCACTAAAAGCTTAGCGGTATCTACAAAACAATTATCTTCAATGTTAAGAACAGGATTACCTTTACTTGAAGCATTAAATATTATATCTGAAAGCAACGAGGACAAAACTTTAAAAAAAGTATTTAAAGAGGCATCTATAGGAATTAGTAGAGGTTCTACATTGCAGGATAATTTGCAAAAATATCCTGACATTTTTGATGAAATGTACATAGCTCTTGTATCAGCTGGTGAAACAGCTGGTTTACTACCAGAAGTTTTGGAGAGAGAAGCAAAATTATTAGAAAGTCTCTCAAAAACTAAATCTCAAATAAAAAGTGCCTTAACCTATCCAATTGCTATATTTGTCCTTACTGTCATAGTAATTATAGTAATGCTTGTCTTTGTAATTCCAGTATTTGAAGATATGTATTCAAATTCTAGTGCTGCATTACCCACTATAACTCAGTTATTAGTAGACGCTTCTAATTTAATAAAAAACCCATCTTTTCTTATTAAAGCTGCCCCAGCCATTGTAATTAGCTTTTTTATTATTAAAAAACAAATTAAAACAACAAAATTCATTAACTGGAAGGATTCGATGTTGCTTAAGCTTCCTATTACAAAAGATTTAGTTACCAAATCTTGTTTAGCTAATTTTTCCAGAACACTTAGTTCTCTTAATTCGGCGGGAGTGCCAATTATAGAAGCATTAGTGATATCGAAAAAAACTTTAGGCAATAGGGTATTTCAAAGAATAGCGGATAAAATGAATATCGAAATTCAAGCGGGACAGCCTATTTATAAGGTCCTTGCTCAAGAAGAAGAATTAATTCCAATAATGTTTACATCAATGTTTAGGATTGGAGAAGAGACTGGCGAATTAAGTGAAATGGTGGATAAGTTGGCAGATTTTTATGAAGATGAAGTTTCTACCTCCGTTAAATCTCTAACATCAGTACTTGAACCATTAATGATAGTTTTTGTTGCCATAGTGGTAGCTTTTATTTTAATAGCAATGTATCTGCCAATGTTTAATATGATGAGTACCGTTTCCTAAGATATTATTTTTTTTTAAAAAATGAGTATATCTTTGTGTAAAAAACTTTTAAAAGTTATTTTATTAATTTTATTTCTTAAAGATATTTTCCCATTAAATTTTAGTTTTTATTCTGATGGAGTTAAAGTCTTATCTTCTCAATCAAAATTTTTTTCAAAGAATAACTCAATAAATTTAAATATTAATAATATAAAAAGTGTTTTGGATATTTTACAAAAATATGATTTAAAAAACTCTCCCAAAAAGGTAACTAATAAAGATGGAAGTACTACTTATTTTTATAGGAGATCAGAAGATGAACCTGAAAAAAATATCCAACAAATTAAAAAACTTATTGAAAACCCTCCAAATATGAAAAAATACCAGGATTTTATAAGAAAAGCTTTTTTGGCGCTTACCTCAAACGATATTCGAATTCAAATTATAGATCCAAATAATGATGATTTATCTGGACAATGGCTTTATAAAAAGAAGAAAATACTCATTAATAAAAACTCTTTGGTTGAGGGTAGTAAATATTTTGCTTATCTTTTAAGTCATGAAATGCTTCATGTATCTCAATCATGTAAAGGCGGTGGCTTTGGCTCTTATCCAGTTTTATTAGGCTTAAGGAGAAATGAATCTAGTAAATTTTATTTAAAGAAACTACAAAAGCCAGTTTATGAAAACTTAAAAAGTAATGAAATTCAATTAGAAATTGAAGCTTACTCAAATGAAAAAAATATCGACAATACTCTAAAAGCTTTCAAATATTTTTGCCTAAACCAAAAATAAAATGAGTAATTTTTTAATTTAAATTTTTTACGATTGATCTAAAAAATCTTTGAAGAGCTTTTTCGTCTATTTCTACATTCATAAAGTGAGATATAAGATCCTCCTTGAGCTTTTGTAGCTTATTTTCAATGTTTTCTCCACCTAAAGGGATAGATCGCAAGATTCCATCAGAACCTCGATATTGGTTATTGGCCTCCCATAATATGATCACGGCTTGCCTTGCAGGAGTCATTTTTTTAATACCCTTTATAGGATTGTCGGCACAGGCTTTTTTAAAGACCCTCCAAAATGGATATGAGTCAAGATCCCTATCAGCATTATCCAAATGTCTTAAAAAAGTTGCTTCGTCCATTAACTTAGCTTTAAAGAAAATTTAACACATAATTTATATTCATCCTAATTAAGGAATAATTGAAAAATTAATTAAAAAATAATATCGAAACAATTTCTCCAAAATTCACATTTTCTTGAAATAAACCAAATAAGTTATTCCCAACTAATGCAGAAATTATCAAAATGAAGGCAACAATTGAAAACAGCGCACTTACATCTTTAATATCATATGGCGCTTTAAACAAAGGCTTCTGATCTGCCATGGCTATGAATAGGTAGATAATAATTAATCATATTACTCTAATGATCAATTTATTAAGATCATTAGTTACTTTAAAAATTAAAAATAAAAAAAGCCACATATAGTGGCCTTTTTTTCTTGATTAGATTAATGAACTAGCTTGTATAACTTTTGCCTCTGTAAGTTAGTTCGTTATGCTGCTTCTTAGCTGCTTCTTTGTTCTGGACGTACTTTTGTCCTCTGTAAATTAGAGTCATTTTCTAAGCTCCGGTTTCGCTTAAGTCCCCGTTCCATGGCTTAAGTCGATTTGCGGCTTGCTATACGCAAGTTGAACGTTTTGGTAGCGGTTGCTACATAATTAAATTAGCATCTTAGGAATTCATTTGTCTAGGTTTTTAATAAATAAACTTAATATTTGAATTATGAAATAGGGCTTTACTAAAAAATATTTATGTTTATCCTTATGCATTTTCTTGCAGGTTACATTTTGTTCGTTTTTAAGAAGTATTTTTTATTTAATGAACTTTTAAATGTAAAATTCTTAAGATTATAAAATTTGTTTTATGTTTTCTAGAAGCAAAAAACCTACAGTAAAAAAATCTGCGATAGTTGATGAGACTCCATTATTTGCTCAATTACTTCCTTTCGCAAACAGAATGAATGATAAGGTTCAATTGGTAAATGCTCTGGCTTTTACTTTTATTATGGGATTCTCAATTTTTGGGATTGCTTTATGGAAACTCTCAGGGCTGACCTAATTATTTAGTTTTTGCAAAGTATCAATTTTCGATTCTTTGTTCTTAATAATTGTTATTAACCATTTAGAGGCAAGTCCTCTGGATATTGATCTGTTCTTAAGTAATCTACATATATAGATATGTAGATTTTTTTCATTTCTAGAGTTAAATTTTTTTTCAAAGTCTAATATATCCTCTTCTGATGTTCTTTTTCTTAGCTCATCTACTAGGGCATTACTAGAGGAATCATTAAATAAATTCCCAATATTTAAACTTAATGTCATAAATAATTTATGTTCCTACTTAAGAGGTAGCCATAAATTAAATTTTTAAAAACTAATTTATATTTTTTATTTACAAATAATTTAATATTTAATCCTTCGGCTTGGCTAGAGGAAGCAGACACTTATCCGAATCACAACCAGCTGGACCTGCTTCAGATAGTTCTCCAACATCATATTTGTTCAGAGCATTAAAGAAATCGTTATTAACTTTCCTTTCTATTACTTTATTTTGCAGTGATATATATTCTTCTTTACTTATTGGTTCAAAGGGTAATCTCGGGAAAGTAGCGTTGGCACTAAATCTAGCAAGTAATGCCGCCGAAATATATCCTTCATTATTTTCTATTGCATTATGAATAGCCTTAGCTAAATCCTTGATTTCATTTTCTCTAAATTCTATGGTTGCAGAGGTATTATGCTCTGTATAGAATTTCTGAACTTGCATATAAAAATCAAATTGAGCTAATGCAGAGAAATTATTGATGTCAATTTGGTCTGCACCATCTATATTTGCCCAGCTCACTTCTGTTGGGATTTCAACTAACCATTCTGTACATCTTGGATCAAATGGATTGTCAAGCAAACAGCCATCTTCATCTTTGTCTGATTGAGATGGAACAACCGAGTAACCATAATCCATGCAAGCTAAAGCAATTGGATCATTTTTTCTGAAAGTTATTCTTCTTATGAATCTTTGAGCCTTTGGAGGATGCCAGCCTGGAGCTGCTCCAGTTAAAAGACTTTTAGTCCCAGCTGGTTGGACTGTTGTACATCTGTTTGGCCTTCTTAGATTATGTTTATCACAATATTCCCAGACAGTTTCTTTGACTATTTTTCTCCAAGAATCTAGAAATTTAGCTTCCTCCTCTTTGAAAGCTTTCCCCTCTTCGCTATCGGGCCTGCCTGACTCCCACCACTTCAACCATGGAGTACCAAAGGCATGAACGCAGAAATCAAATAATCCAGTGAAACTGACACCTACGATGGGATCGTATTCTCTACTTTTTCTATAACGCTCAACTTCAAATTCATGATTAAGTAGGCATGCTACTGAAAGAGCTGCTGCTTTAAATGCCTTTTCTTGCTCTTCAAAATTTTTGGGATCTATCTGATTTAAGTGTACTTCAGCTAAATTGCAGTGAAAATCGTTTCCTAAGATCTCTCCACAAGGATTAAGTCCATATCTGCTCATTCTATGATTTAATTCTTCTTCAGGAAATGGTCCATAACTAGTGTTTATCCAATCTCTTGCTTCATTTTTCCCTTGCTCTGAGTAAATTTCAATAAATTCCTTTCTCAATTCATCATCTTTAAGAATGTCTGCATTTGATCTTGCTATCGCTTCTGGAGCAAATTGAATAGCTCCCTCTCCTGAATGGAATTGTTTTGTGACAGCATCTAAAATTGTTTGATAAGAGGGTTTAGTGTGGTAAACCCTTGTATGATTTGCCATTCTTAGAGCATCTTTTTCAGGATCTATTCTCCAATTACCTTTCTCATCTTGACTCCAAAGATTTTCTTTAGCAGATGCCGCCTCCTTATCATCTGAAGCAAATTGTCTCATTCCAGCACTTCTTCTTATATTTCCAGCAACTATGGTTACGGCAGCTTCGTCAATTAATAAACAACACTCAACTGTACTTAATTTTCTGCCAATCGCCTTTCCTAGAAGAGAAGAAACTCTTGAGTAGAGATCTTTCAATTTAATAGGATTTGCCATTCCACCAAAACCTTTTAAAGACTCTCCAGCAGGTCTAATATCTTCCAGATTTATATAGACATCAATTTCTTTTTCAAGACTTTCGTTACTTGATGCCTCAAGAAGATATTTATAGCTATCTACCCAGCCTCTTCTGCTATCTCCAACTTTTATGTAAAGATCTTTTCCTCTTATTTCTAATGATGATTTTTCTTCTCTTTGATCTTTGGGAGTTATTCCAACTTCAGTAACTGATTTAATGTTTATTTTGTTTATTACAGTAGGTAAATTGTCTATAAAATGAGGCTCAATTATTGCACCTGTTCCACACCCCATCATTGCCAAGTCCATCATCAAAGCGAATGCTTCCCAATCAATTAAGTTTGTTGAAGTACAATTGTATGCTCCTGAGAAATTTTGGTTTTTATTAATCCAAGGAGTTCCGCCAATCCATAACCATCTACCTGAAGGTTGAGCTTTTTGGTTACTTTGCATCTCTCTCATTAGGATCAATTCTTCATCAGAAAGTTTTCCTAATTCTTTTAAGCCTGATAAATTTCTTTCACCTACTTCGCTCCAGTTTTCCCTTCTTCCAGAGGAAGTTTTCCTACTGTAAGATCTAAAAAAAACAGGATAAGCAGCAGGAGCAGTCTTTGGAAAATCATCTTTTTTGAGATTATTGGAATTGCTCTCTGAAGAAGCTTTATTTGGTGCAACAGTCACGATAAAAAAATTGTATGTAAATAACCCGTACTGGAAGAATAACTCTACCTGTGGCGTCTGCAACTATTCTTACCACTATTTAACGGTTTGTGTAGAATTATGTTTAATATGAAATCTTTGTTTAAGAAATAATATGGAAAGAATCCCTGAACCTGAATTAATGGAAAAAAAGGAACAGGTCATTTCTTATGACGAAGCAGATTTTTCAGAAGGAGAAATTACTCTAATAAATCAAATAAATCATTATCTTTTGGAAAAAAATATTTCTTTAAGTGAAAAAGATTTAATAGTTGATTTAGGGTGTGGCCCAGGAAATATTTCTGAGAAGTTAGCAATAAGATGGCCTAATACTGAAGTGGTTGGGATAGATGGTTCTAAAGAGATGATCTTAAGAGCAGAACATAACAAAGAAATTTCTAACAATAAAAAAAATTTAAAAAATTTACGCTACATCTGTGCCGACATCAAAGACATTAAATCAACTAATTTTTTACTTAAGAAAAAAATAAGTTTACTTGTAAGTAATAGTTTAATTCATCACATTACCCATCTTGAAGATTTCTTCAATACCATAAGAAGTCTGTCTAGTAGTAGCACTGTAAATTTTCATAAGGACTTAAAAAGGCCATTAGATGAAAAGTGTGCTTTAGAATTAAAAGAACAATGTTCAACTAAATATAATGAAATTTTGACCAATGATTATTATGCATCTTTAAGAGCTTCTTATACTTTTAAAGAGTTAAAAAATTTCACCTCAGATAATGATCTATCTTCATTAGATGTATTTGAAGACGGTGATAAATATTTAATAGTTTATGGTAATGTTTAAGAACTAGGTGAAAGGCCCTTAAGAAAGATAAATGAGCTTAGATACTAAAACTCTAAATAATAAAGATATTCTGGATGCGGTAAATAAAAGAAGAAATTTTGCCATTATTTCACATCCGGACGCTGGGAAAACGACTCTTACTGAAAAGCTTCTTTTATATGGAGGTGCCATTCAACAAGCAGGAGCTGTAAAAGCTAGGGGTAATCAGAGAAAAGCCACTTCAGACTGGATGGAACTGGAAAAACAAAGAGGTATTTCAATTACATCCACCGTATTGCAATTTGAATATGAAAGATCAGTAATCAATCTATTAGATACACCAGGTCACCAAGATTTCTCTGAGGATACTTATAGAACGTTGGCTGCTGCTGATAATGCAGTAATGTTAGAAGATGCTGCTAAAGGACTAGAACCTCAAACTAGAAAACTGTTTGAAGTTTGCAAGATGCGGAAAATACCAATATTTACTTTTATAAATAAAATGGATAGACCAGGAAGAGAACCATTTTCTCTACTTGATGAAATTGAATCAGAACTTGGATTAAATACTTTACCAATAAACTGGCCTATTGGGAGTGGTGAGGAATTTAGAGGAGTTATTGATAGATTTTCGAGAGAGGTGATTTTATTTGATAAAGCTATAAGAGGGAAACAATCTAATGAGAAAAGATTAAGCCTTGATGATAAGGAACTATCAAAATATGTAGAGAGAGATTTACTTGAAAACTCACTTGAAGAATTGGAGGTTCTTGATGAGGCAGGATCAAAGTTTGAAAAAGAAAAAGTTTTTAATGGCTCTTTAACCCCAGTTTTCTTTGGATCTGCCATGACAAATTTTGGTGTAAGGCCATTTTTAGATAGTTTTTTAAAAATGGCACAAAAACCAACTTCAAGAAATAGTAATAAAGGAGATATTGAACCTGCAAGCGATGAATTTAGTGGCTTTGTTTTTAAGCTTCAGGCAAATATGGATCCAAAGCACAGAGATAGGGTCGCTTTTATAAGAGTTTGTAGTGGCAAATTTGAAAAGGATATGTCTGTTAAACATTCCAGAACTGGGAAAACAATCAGATTATCAAGACCACAAAAAATATTTGGACAAGATAGAGAAGTAGTTGATGATGCATATCCTGGAGATGTTATTGGCTTGAATAATCCAGGTATGTTTTCTATTGGAGATACTCTTTATACTGGTACTCATCTGGAGTATGAAGGTATACCATCCTTTAGTCCTGAAATATTCAGCTGGCTAAGAAATCCAAATCCCTCAGCATTTAAAAACTTTAGAAAGGGTGTGAATGAACTTCGTGAGGAGGGTGCTGTTCAAATTCTTTATGACTTTGATGAAAGCAAAAGAGACCCTATACTCGCAGCTGTTGGTCAATTGCAGTTGGAAGTAGTAACTCATAGGCTAAAAAGTGAATATGGTGTAGATGCAAATCTTGAATCAATGCCATACCAATTGGCTAGATGGGTGTCTGATGGATGGCCAGCTATTGAAAAACTTGGTAGGATATTCAATTGTAAAATAGTTAAAGATTGTTGGAATAGGCCGGTTATTCTTTTTAAAAATGAGTGGAATCTAAATCAATTTGTTGAAGACAATAATCAATTAAATTTAAACAAAGTTGCTCCTGTTGTTAGTGGAGTCGAACCAATTGTTTTATAAAGTCTTAATGGATTATAAAATTGGTTAATCTGTTAGCATTAGTAAAAAAAATTTTGGATTCAAACAGTAATAAAAACAATAACGAAAAATCACCTTATGAAATTTTAGGTGTTAAAGAAGGTGCTGCTTTTGAGGATATTCAGAAGGCTAGAGATATTAAAGTTAAAGAAGCTGGTGAAGATTTAATTTTAAAAGCAAAAATAGAATCCTCCTTTGATCAATTACTTATGGGGAGTTTGAAAGCCAGGCAATCAGGGAATGTAAGCTACGAAGCTGTGACTGCCTCAAAAAAAGAAAAACAAATTAATCAATTTACCAATAATAATTTCCCACTGCTTTCTAAGATAAAAAATTTAAATAATAACTCTAAGAACTCAAGTCAGTATAGCCTGCCCAAAATTACCACCCCCTCATTTGATAATCTTTCAATAAAAATATCCGTTGGGCTATTATTTTTAATTTTGTTATTTATCAGTCCGGATTCTAATAATAGACTTTTACTTTCTATCTCAACATTAATACTTACTTATACTCAAATTAAATCGGGGAAAAGATTTATAGGTTCTCTAGGTTGGAGTGTTACTTTTCTTTCGATAGGATTAATTTTTGGCGGATTGCTTGAAAACAATTCTTTCATTCAGGAAGTATCGAGCAACTCTTTATCAATACAAAAAATTCAAAGTATTCCAGCTATGGTTATTTTATGGCTAGGCGTAATTTTTTTATGATTGATTTTCTATCATCGATTTAATTTCTTCATAATTTATAAGATATTTATTCTTACAAAATTCACAAACCAACTCAGCTTTGCGATCTTTCTTGAGGATGTCCTCCAACTCGCTCTTATCAAGCATTTTCATCGCATTTAAACTTCTTTGTTTGGAACACTTGCATTTAAAACTAACTTCTTGGGATCGAGCTTTTTCAGAGATTTGTTTATCGTCAATATCGGGAAATATATTTCTAATTAACGAAAGAAGATTATCTTTTGACTTAAATAGGTCTTCGCTGAAAGAATTAATTTCTTTACATCTTTCTTCAAGTAGTGAGACAAGTAGAGGGTCAGTATCTTTTTTCGGTAGAACTTGAGCTAATAAGCCACCACTACAAATAACACTTTCATTTTGAATTTTTTCTCCAATAAAAACAGCAGAGGGAGTTTGCTCTGAATGATATAAATATGAAGCTAAGTCTTCAGCAATATTTCCATTTACTAATTCAACAGTGCTTGTAAAGGGTTCTCCAAATCCACTATCTCTAATAACATTTAAATATCCAGTACCTAATGCTTTTGTAAAATCAAAAGAATATTTATTTTTCACTGTTTTGACTAGGTCTAATTCTAAATTAGGATTCCCCACATAACCCCTAACTTTTCCATCTCTACCTGCATCAACTAATAATCCTTTTAAAGGTCCGTCAGATCTAACTCTTAAAGTAACTCTCCCATGCATTATCTTCATCGAGCTTGCTAAAAGTAGTGAAGCACTAAATGCTCTCCCTAAAATACAGGTGGTCAAATAAGAAAGACCGTGTCTTTTTTTTGCTTCTAAAGAAGATTCTGTTGTTAAGACCGCAACTAATCTTATTCCTCCATTTGCTGCAGTAGCTCGAACTATCCTATCCTGCATGATTTTCTTTCATAAAATTTTTGATTTTCCCTCTTTCCAAGAATAATATCCTAGAAGGAATTCCCTCAAATAAGGCAGGTTCATGAGTAACAATAATAATTGTATTTTTATTTTTCAAATCAAGAATTAAATTCTTCACATCATTTCTCATTGAATAGTCCAATCCAGCAGTTGGTTCATCAAGTAAAAGAATTGAGGGGTTTCTAAGTAGTTGAACAGCTACAGCCAATCGTCTTTGCTGTCCGCCACTTAGTTGTTCTGGTGGTTGGGTCAGATTAATTTTTTTCAAACCAACTTTATTTAAAACTATTTCTATAGTATTTTCTCTTAAAGATTTATGGCCTATTTTTAATTCTTTCCCAATGGTTGTACCTATAAAGTATCTTTCAGGAAATTGGAATACTACTCCACAAAACCATCTTCTTTGTCTAGGAGATAAAACTTTATTATTCCAAGAAATTTCCCCTTTTTGTGGATTTGTTAATCCGCTTATTATTTCGAGCAGTGTTGTTTTCCCAGAACCACTATTGCCGCAAATTAAAATGATTTCATTTTGATGGACTTTTAAATTTAAATTGTCTATTATTTTTCTTTCACCAGTTTGGGGTTGATAAGATATTTCTTTTAAATCAAGCATTATTAATTAAGTTATAGGTATGAATTTTAATCTAGTATTAACTTACTTATAATAGCTGTAGATCTAAAAAGCTATTAGTCAATATGAATATTATTTTTAGGGAAGTTGATCCTTTTAATTGTTGGATATGGATCAGGTTTTCAGAATCACCAACTCAAGATGAAAAAAATTATTTAGATGGTGTTTTTGATAGTTGGTACGTTTTAGGAAGGTTAGGTGGATTTAATTCTGAAAATTTGCAAACTCATGAAGAGGGTTCCGATCTAAGTTGGATGTCCTACGATAATGACCAAAAAAACGCATCTCTTCCAGCCTTAATGCATAATTTAGGAATTATGGAATATCAAAACCTTTGGGGAAGGTGTTGGGTTGATTTTGGAACTTCAGACTCCATTTCAATAGATATATTAATTAATTCTTTGAATGAGATATCAAATAATTACGTAAAAATTGAAGAGTTAATTATTGGAGGTGAAAATAATGATTGGACAATTGAAGAACATGAAGATTTAGTTTTCAAAGATTAAGTGTTTTAGATGGAAGACTTAACAAGATTAATTATTTCCCATGAAAGAATTGAAAATATTAAGAACAATAATTTAGAACTTTCTAAAGAAGAGGCTCATTATATAAATAAAGTAATGAGGATAAAAAATGGTAAAGAAATATTTATAGCTAATGGAAAGGGTTCGTTATGGAAAGCTATAAAAGTTAAAAATGATTGTTTAGAAATTATTCAATTAAAAAAACCTTACTTATTTCAAGAACAAGAAATTTTTTTATTAGGCATAGCTGTTGTTATACCAAAAAGTGGTTTTGAGGATATTTTAAAAATGTGTACTGAAATAGGAATTGATTTTATACAGCCATTATTTTCAGAAAGACAGGTAAACAAAAATTTAAATTTTTCTAAAAAACTTTTGAGATGGAATTCAATTATCAAAGAAGCAGTTGAGCAAAGTGAGAGATTATGGAAACCATCTATTTTAAATGGCATGGATATTATTGATTGGCTAAAAAGTAGAGATAATCAAGAAAGAGTTTCAATTTCTGTAACTAGAGAAGAAAAACTTTATGACTTAAATCAATGGTTAAGAAAACAACAAGAATTTGTAAATAAAAAAGAAGGTATTTTTTGGAATGTAATTGGCCCTGAGGGAGGTTGGTCCTCTAAAGAAATTGATTTTTTTAATAAAAATAATATTACCTTTGTTAAACTTTCAGACACTATCTTAAGAACTTCAACGGCTAGTATTAACGCATCATCAATTCTTAATCAGTGGAGAACTGATTTGAAATTAAGGAATTAGATAAATATGGATTTAATTGGAAATCAATTTTTTATAGGTTTTTGCATTAACTTTATTTTGATTTATGTGTTTTGCAAGATTCCTTTGATGACGAAAAGTGGTTGGATAAGTGCAGGTATTTTAGGCACAATTTTGTGGGGATGTTTGTCTTGGCAGGGATGGATGTCAGTTGTAATTTATTTATTATTTGGATCTATAGTTACCAAAATAGGTTTTAAATTTAAAAAAGAACAAGGAATAGCTGAAAAAAGAGGTGGTAGAAGAGGTCCTGAGAATGTATGGGGCTCTGCAGCTACAGGATTATTTCTTGCAATTATGACCAAATTTAATGCTGCCAACTTAGTCATGTTTAAAGTAGGTTTTGCTGCAAGTTTTGCTGCAAAGTTGGCGGATACTTTTGGCAGCGAAATTGGAAAAAGATTTGGTAAAGAAACATACTTAATTACTTCACTTAAAAAAGTGGAGAGAGGAACTGAAGGAGGAATAAGCATAGAAGGAACATTAGCTAGTGTTTTGGGATCAATATTTATGACTTTTATAATGCTCCGCTTATCAATTATTTCTACAAAATATCATTTTATAGTTGTTGTAGTTTCTGGATTCTTGGCAACACTTTCTGAAAGTATTATTGGTGCTAAATTTCAAAACAAATATAAATTAAGTAATGAATTGGTAAATGCTATTCAGACAAGTATCGCTTCTGTTATAGCTATCTTTGCTATTGTTTTATATTCAAATTTTTTAAATTAAAAATATTTGGAAAGACCTAGGATTCCTTCCATTTTGTAAGAATCTCCCAGCTCTTCAGTCTTTGGAAAAGCCAGAAATGTCCTTGGGAATTAAGGTGAATCCCATCATGTGTAATCCAATTTTTACTTCTTTTATCAGAGTACATTTCTCTAAAAGTAGGAAGAAATGGGACATTCTGATTTAGACATACTTCCTCCATTCTCCTTTCATAAGAATTACAAAAATCATTTAAGTACCATAGACATCCTGCGAAAGGCATTTTGCTTTCGTCAACAGGTGTCAGACCAATAACAAAGACATTTGTTTGAGAGCTCATTGCATTAATTAGCCTCTCTAATCCATATTCAAATCCATCTATATCTAATTGATGTCTTCCATTTATCTGACCAATTGCTGCAGTGTCGTTAAGACCTACATTTAGTAGGATTGCTTTAGGTTTATTTCTTCTCGTTTCTCCTCTAGATGACCATTCTTTTTCCCATCTAGATGAAACTTTTTCTATCCCATCTCCCCTAACGCCAAGTTGATAAATAACTGGCCCATTGTGGTTATTGCACCAATCTTTTCTAAGCCTCTCACACCATCCACCACCCTCATTATCTCCCCATCCATAAACTGAGCTATCTCCAATTACAACTAGTTGTTTTGGTAAACTAATCACTATAAACGGAAAAAAATAATTACTTGATTTAACAAATTATTCTTACAAATCAAGTTAAACTATTTTTGATTTTACCATTTATTAATTCTCCAACTATTGCGATGGAGCTATAAGCTATCAAAACTATTGTAACTTCTTGCCATGCGAAAGAACTTAGTGATTCTTGCAATTGCCAACCTAGACCAACACTTCCAATAACCCCAACAATTGCAGTTTCTCTAATAATGATGTCAGATCTATAAGCACAATATGCTAAGTAACTTTTTGCTTGTTGAGAATATAAACCTAAAAGCCAACTAGTCTTTTTTGAGATTCCTAGAGATTTCATTGCAATATAATTTCTCTTGTCTTGGCTATCTAGATTTTTAAAAAGTAATTTGCTAGTAATACCAGCGTTGTGGAGACCTAATGTTAAAGCTGCTAAGGATACAGAAGGATTATTAAAAGTTAATAGAGTTAGAAGTATTAGAGGTGTAGGTATTAAACGTAATAAAAATGCAAAAATTTTTATAATAATTTTAGAAGTATAGTTGTTAAAAATTCCTATTACTAATGGAGGTAAACTTATTGCGATTCCTGTTGATAAAAGACTTAAAATTATTGTTTCGAATATAAGTTTTAAGAAATCAGATAATCCTAAATATGAGCTTGATTTAAATAGAGAACTAACGGAATTAAAATTTTCAAAATTATTATTAAAAATAAAATAAAGAAAATATGAAAAAGAAAATAAAATTGTTATGAAAAAAACTGCAATAAAAAAAATAGATAGGATTTTATTTGTAGTATTAAATTTTATTTTTTTGAAAATTAATCCAGAAAGAATTATCAAAATTGCTAAGGACCATAAATAAGTCCATAACTCTCTAAAATTCAAAGTTTGGAAAGATAAAAAAATACTGGTACCTATTCCTCCAATCCCAAAAAGTCCTAAAATCAACGTACTTCTTATTGAACACTCTAATCGATATAAACCAAAGTTTTTAAATGTATTTATTATTGGATTCCATATTAAAGTTAGTAAAGAAGAAAATTTAGGTGCATTTATTTGATTTATAGATTCAAAACTTTTGTAGTCAATAGTTTCTAATTGTTCAGCAAAAACTTTTGAATTTACAGCAATATAAGGAATACATAAAGCTATTATTCCTATCGAAAAATTTATTCCATATATTTGCATTAATAGTATTCCCCAAACCACTTCGTGTATAGATCTAATGATAGTTAGAAAAAACCTTATTGTTAGGTAGAAAAAATTTGGAATATTAAAGATTTTATAAAAAATATTTGAGGAAATTATTCCAAAAATTGCTCCAAAAATAATACTTACTAACCAACTAAAAAAACCAATTAAGATAGTTTCATTTAATCGCTTAATTACGGTAATAATAATTTCATTATCGATCTTGGGATTGAATGCAGAAATCAAGAATTCTTGGAATAATTTAAATCCTCCAAAATGAATATTGTTTATTAATTGATACCCTAGAGGTATGCATACCAAAATTGGAAGAAAGGATAAAGAGGTGTAGTTTAATCTTAAATTATTCAACTAATTAATATATTTTGTCTAAATGAATCTTCTTTAAGTTATTTCTTTTAATATTGAAAAAAAGTTTACCATCCCTGATTCCAATAACTTTATCAAAATCCTTCAGCAAATCTAATCGATGTAATGCAACTAATGCCGTCTTTGGCGATATTTTTGTATTATTTTTATCGACACTTTCTAGCATTAGGGTTTTAATTGTGGTTATCAATTTGGGATCTAGATTATTAAAAGGCTCATCTGCAAGTAATATATTTGATCCTTGGATTAATGATCTAGCTATAGCCACCCTTTGTTTTTGCCCCCCAGATAGTTTTCTGATTTTTTTGCCGTAAATAGAGTTATGAAGTCTACATAATTGCATATATTTATGCGCCTTCTTAAAAGAACTTATATTTAGTAAATTTTTAAAAGCGAAATAAAAATTGTTTTCCGCTAGAAGTCCACAATTAACATTTTGTTCTGCAGAGAGATCTTCTATTAATCTCAAATCTTGCCAAATAGTTGTAATTTTACTTTTCTGCTTTCTATCTAATTCCTCGAAACTTTTATTGAATAATTTAACCTCACCTTGAGTTGGCTTGATAGTGCCATTAAGTACTGATATAAGTGTAGTTTTTCCTGAACCGTTTTTACCTAAAAGTGCAATTTTTTCCCCAGAATTTATTTTTAAATTTATATTATTTAGGATTAGATCATTTTTGTATTTATAAGAAATATTTTTTAATTCTAAGACAGTATTATTCATCTAATTTTATTTAATTTCCTCCCGATTTCCTCTATATTTTTATATTGTTTTGATTCTGCCTTTATAAATCTTTTTGCATTGAACATATCTAATATCTGTTTATGTGATTTTTTTTTAATATCTAAATTTAGGATTACTGATTTAAGTTCGTTTATAAACCCTTCCCCGAATCTGTCTTCAAGATCCCCTTGAGCAATCCAATGATAGTCGACATATTCTGGGGTGATCCAGAATAATTCTGAATTACTTGTTCTTTTGGGATTATTTTTAAGATTGTTTTCCCAAACTTGTTTATTTAAAGCTCCAGCATCAAATGCCCCACTATTAACTAAAGCTATAGTGGCATCATGACTCCCACTAAAACCTGCTTTTTTGCCTTTAAAGTCTTTAATTTCTACCCCTGCTCGATTTAAAAAATATTCTGGCATTAATCTTCCAGAAGTTGAGTTTTCAGAGCCAAAAGTAAATCTCAAATTTTTTAGTTTTTTAAGTCCTTTAATGTTTGAAATTGGGCTAAGTTCTAAATTTTTGTTTACTATAAAAACACTTTTAAATTCCTTATCGATATCTCTTTGAGCTATGACAATTGAATTAGGAGTTTGTAGTCTGGCTTGAACCCCTGATAAACCGCCAAACCAAACTAAATCTAAATCTTTAGTTCTAAATCCAGTTACTGCTGCAACATAATTAATAACAGGAATGTATTTGACTTCTACATCAAGTTGTTTGGATAATTCTTTTGAAAAAAAATTAAATCTTTTGTCCAAAATATCTTGGTTTTGATCAGGTATTGCTCCAACTTTTAAAACTTTGGGATTTGAAAATACAGGTGATGAAAAAATAAAAAATAATAGAGATGAACTTATTAGGAAATTTTTTAAATTAAACATAACTTATGTTTTAGTTAATAGTATTCAGAAATTGCTTTTTTAAGTCTTTGTAGCCCATCTTTTATTTTAATCTCTGAAGCTGCACAAGATATTCTTATACATTGATCAGCCCCAAAAGCTTTTCCAGGTACAACAACTAATCCGTAATCTTGAAGCGCTTTATTGCAGAAATCAACAGAAGTAATTGAGGAGTTAGGTAATTTTGGAAATGCGTAAAATGCTCCGTTAGGTTCTTCAATATAAATCTCATTTATATTATTAAGGCCCTCATAGAGAAGTCTTCTTCTTTGATCGTAATGGCTATTTATCATTGAGAAAAACTCATTATTAATTTTTAAAGCCTCTAAAGCACCTTTTTGAACAAAAGAACAAACATTACTTGTACTTTGACTTTGTAATGCTGAGGATGCTTTGATTACATCTTTGGGACCTACTAAATAACCTACCCTCCAGCCAGTCATAGCCCATCCTTTCGCAAACCCATTTATTATAAAAATCCTATCTTTTAAGTCATTTGCTAATGAAGATAAACTGTAGTGTTTAAATTCTTTTTTAAGAATTAGTTCGTAAATCTCATCAGAAAGAATATTGATATTTGGATTTTCTCTAGCTAAATCGGCAATTTGTAATAATTCTTCCTTTGACATAACTCTTCCAGTAGGATTATTAGGAGAATTGATAATTATAAATTTAGTTTTTGAAGAGATTTTAGACTTCAAATCTTCTATATTTATTTTGAATCCATCTTCTGCAGAAGAATTTGTAAAAATTGGCTTCCCACCCGCCAATCTAACTATCTGAGGATAACTTAACCAATATGGAGAAGGAATAATAACTTCATCTCCAGTATTTAACAAGACTTGGAAAAGATTATATATTGCTTGCTTAGCACCATTTGTGACCATTACACTTTCAAATTCATAATTTAAATCGTTTTGAATTTGAAGTTTATTTGCAATTGCTTTTCGGAGATCTAAATTCCCCGCTGCGGGGCCGTACTTTGTGAATCCATCAAATATAGCTTTACTTGTAGCCTCAATAACTTCTTTTGGGGCATCAAAATCAGGTTCTCCTGCACTTAAATTACAAATATCTACTCCTTCTGCAGATAATTGATTTGCTTTAGCGCTTATCTGCAATGTAAGAGATGGCTCAATTGAAAGTGCCCGATCAGATAAATTAACTTGACTCATTGACTTATGACTTTTCAAATATGACTTTTAATAATGACAAATGCATAAGTTAAGAATAAATAAAACTATCACACTATGGTTTAATTTAGTTCATTTTCTTAATCTATTTTATTTTCATGTTTTGAGTTCTTAAGATAAAAATATTTAAAGTTTTGTTTTCGGTGAAAAGGTTAGTAATTGGTAGAGGAAGTGTATTTGCAGATTTGTTAATAATTGGTGAGGCACCTGGAGCACAGGAAGATTTAGAAGGAAAACCTTATGTAGGTAAATCTGGTAAGTTATTAAACGAATTATTAATACAAGCTGGGATTGAATATAAGAAGGATGTTTATTTTTGTAATGTAATTAAATGTCGTCCACCAAATAATAGAAAACCGACTGCTAGAGAAATTAATATTCATAAACCTTGGTTATTGCAGCAAATAAAGCTAGTTGATCCAAAATTTATATTACTTACTGGTTCAACTGCTATGAGAGCCATTTTAGAAGTTAAAGATCCTATAAGTAATTTAAGAGGTCAATGGATTAAAAAAGATGGGAGAGAAATTATGGTAATTTTTCATCCATCTTATTTGTTGAGATTTCCTTCAAAAGAAATCAATAAACCTTACCATCTAACTTTGAAAGACCTAGAGAATGTAAGTGGTAAACTATATGCCGTATAATTTAGTGAAATCCTTTTTGAATATCTAGAATTTTAATGTCATTAACTCAATCAAAAGAGGTTAATAGTCTCTCCAAAAGATATTCAACTCATATTGAGAGAAGGATAACTAGAACAGTAATGGTGGGAGATGTAGCTATTGGAAGTGATTATCCAGTAAGAGTTCAATCGATGATAAATGAAGATACGATGGATGTCGAAAATGCTTACTTAGCTATCAAAAGACTTCATGATGTGGGTTGTGAAATAGTAAGGTTAACTGTCCCTTCCTTAGCACATGCCAAAGCTGTAGGAGATATAAAGGCAAAATTACTAGAAAATAATATCAATACACCCTTGGTGGCTGATGTTCACCATAATGGTATGAAAATTGCAATGGAAGTTGCAAAACATGTTGATAAAGTAAGAATTAATCCTGGATTGTTTGTTTTTGAAAAATCAGACCCTACAAGAACTGAATATACAGATGAGGAATTTGAAACTATTAAGCAAACAATACTTAAAAGATTTACCCCTTTAGTTGAAGTTTTAAAGGCTGAAAACAAAGCTCTAAGGATTGGAGTTAATCATGGGTCTCTATCTGAGAGGATGCTTTTTACTTATGGAGATACGCCATTAGGAATGACAGAATCTGCGATGGAGTTCGTCAAAATTTGTGATGAGCTTGATTTTCATAACATAATTATTTCTATGAAAGCTTCTAGGGCTCCGGTCATGATGGCAGCCTACAGAATGATTGCAGATAGGCTTGACTCAGAAGGATATAACTATCCCTTACATTTAGGAGTGACTGAAGCTGGTGATGGTGATTATGGAAGGATTAAAAGTACTGCAGGAATTGGAACGCTTTTAGCAGAGGGATTAGGAGATACCATCAGGGTTTCCCTGACAGAAGCTCCAGAAAAGGAAATACCAGTGTGCTATTCAATTTTGCAATCATTAGGATTAAGAAAAACAATGGTTGAATACATCAGTTGCCCTAGTTGTGGTAGAACACTTTTCAATCTTGAAGAAGTTGTAGATAAAGTTAGGAACGCTACTTCACATTTGACTGGTTTAGACATAGCAATAATGGGATGTATAGTAAATGGACCAGGAGAAATGGCAGATGCTGATTATGGTTATGTTGGCAAAGGCAAAGGAACTATTGCCTTATATAGAAGGAAAGAAGAGATAAAAAGAGTACCTGAAGATGAGGGCGTTAATGCTTTAATACAACTTATTAAGGATGATGGGAAGTGGATTGATCCTTAAGGATTTGTCAAATTTTTGAGATTATAAATAAATTCTTTTTATAATAAAAAATATTGAATTCTTTGAAGATACAAAAATTGTCTAAGAAAAAATTTATAATTCTGTTTGCGACAACCTTTTCTGGGCTATTTCTGAATAATTTTGCAGGAGCAACAGTTTTAAATAATAGTTACAAAGAAGTAATTGATCATGTTTGGCAAATTATATATAGAGATTTTCTTGATTCAAGCGGTAAATTTCGAAAGTCCAATTGGATTAATCTAAGAAAAGAAGTTTTATCAAAAACATATTCAGATAGCAATGAAGCATATGATGCGATTAGAAATATGCTTTCTAATTTGGATGATTCTTATACAAGATTTTTAGAACCTAAGGAATTTAATCAAATGAGAATTGACACCTCTGGCGAATTAACTGGAGTTGGTATCCAAATAGTTAAAGATAAAGAATCAGATGATTTAATAATTATTTCTCCTTTAGAGGGCTCCCCTGCATTTGATGCTGGAATTAAAGCTAGAGATAAAATATTAGCTATAGATGATATTTCTACTAAAGGTATGAATATTGAGGAGGCCGTGAAATTAATAAGAGGACAAAGAGGTACTAAAGTAAAGCTTGAAATTCTTAGAGGTTCTAAATCCTTTTTTAAGATTTTATCAAGAGAAAAAATTGAAATAAAATCTGTATCAAGTAAAGTCAATCAAACCAAAAACGGTTTATCAGTTGGCTATGTAAGAATTAAACAATTTAATGCAAATGCATCAAAAGAGACTAGAGATGCTATTAAGGATTTAGAAACAAAAAAAGTCGCAGGATATGTTCTTGACTTGAGAAGTAATCCTGGAGGTTTATTAGAATCAAGCATTGATATCTCAAGGCACTTCATTAACAAAGGAGTAATAGTAAGTACGGTAAGTAAAGATGGTTTAAAAGAAACAAAAAAAGGAAACGGTCAAGCTCTAACAAAAAAGCCCTTAGTTGTCTTAGTTAATGAGGGTTCTGCTAGTGCTAGTGAAATAGTCTCTGGTGCAATAAAGGATAACAAAAGAGGAAAATTAGTTGGGAAAAAAACGTTTGGTAAAGGTTTAGTTCAATCTATGAGAACATTAGTTGATGGTTCAGGACTAACTGTTACAGTCGCTAAGTATTTAACTCCGAACGGAACTGATATAAATAAATCTGGAATTATTCCAGACATAGAAGTAAAAATGAATATAAACCCTATACTCCAAAGAGAAATTGGAACTAGAAAAGATAAACAATATAGAGCTGGTGAAAAAGAGCTAATAAATATAATTAATAGAAAGAATCAGATAAGCGAATTTAAGCCCGACACTACAAACCTTAATGCATTCCTAAAAATTAATAAGGAAGATAAAGTATTTTCACTAAATTAATTACTCATATCTAGCATTCTCTTTATTGGCACATAGGCTCTTCTTATTATTTCTGGGTCTAGTTCGATAGACGGGGAATTGTTTTTCAAACAATCTAGAATTTTTTCTAAAGTATTTAATTTCATATATGGACACTCGTTACATTTACAACCTTCTACATCTGGGACTTCAATAAAAATTTTGTTAGGTTCTTTCTTCTTCATTTGATGAATTATTCCAGGTTCAGTTAGTACCATATAAGTTTTAGATGGATCTTTACTTACGAAATCAAGCAGCTTACTTGTTGATCCAATAAAGTCTGAGAGAATTAGTAAATTTTGACTACATTCAGGATGAGCAATGACTTTTGATCCTGGATTTTGATATTTTAATTTTAGAAGTGCTTCTTCACTAAACGATTCATGAACAATGCAGCTGCCAGGCCATAATTTAAGATCTCTTCCTGAATTTTTCTGTACCCATCTCCCAAGGTTCTGATCTGGTGCGAATATTATCTTTTTATCTTGAGGTATCTTTTTAATTAATGAAACTGCATTACTGCTTGTACATATCAGATCACTTTGGGCTTTTACTTCTGCAGTACAATTTATATAACTTACTACATAGTGATCTGGATTTTCTTTCCTGAACTTTTGAAATTTATCTGAGGGACAATCGTCTGCTAATGAGCATCCTGCGTCAATATCTGGTAATAAGACTGTTTTATTAGGGCTAAGTATTTTTGCGGTTTCGGCCATAAAGTGCACACCGCAAAAAATTATTATATCTGCGTCATTATTTGCAGCTTTCCTAGATAGATCTAATGAATCGCCAATAAAATCTGCAATTTCCTGAATCTCTGGAGCTTGATAATAGTGCGCAAGAATAATTGCATTAGCTTTTTCGCAACGCTCCTTTATTTCAGAAATCAAATCCTCTTCGTTTTGAACTGATTTCTTTTTTGCAGTAGAAGTTATACTGGTCAGGATTTAGAATATCTCTAAATAGATTATATGCCTTTAAACAGAAAAAATTCTGACAAATTTAAAAATTGCTATTGTTGGTGACTGTCATGGTCAATGGTCTGAATTAGACTTGAAGGTTTTATCGATTATCAAACCAAATATTGTTTTATTTGTTGGGGATATTTCTGATGGGAGTGTCAAAATAATTAAAAAAATCAATGAGATCAAAATTCCTACTTTTGTGATTTTAGGAAATCATGATAGAGGGAAGGATTCTACAGGCGAAACTCTCTCAAAGCAGATACGTGTTCTTGGTGAAAAATATTGTGCATGGGATTTGAAAGTTTTTAATAATCAAATAAATTTATTGTCTGCAAGACCATGTAGTTCTGGCGGCGGCTATTATCTTTCGAAAGAAGTTATAGGCGTTTATGGACCCATCACCGAACAAGATTCAATAAATAAAATCATCAAATGTTCAGAAGAGAGTATCGAAGAGATACCTTTAATAATTATGTCTCACGCTGGCCCCTCGGGTTTAGGTTCAGAACCTAAAAGCATTTGTGGGAAAGACTGGAAATTACCCTCATTAGATTGGGGAGATAGAGACTTGTCTGTGGCTATTTCTCAAATACAAAAGAAAAGAAAAGTTGATCTTGTAATTTTTGGTCATATGCACAACCGGCTTAAAAGAAATCTTGGTTTAAGAGAGATGTTTAAAATTGATAGCAAAGGAACAATTTATTTTAATACTGCTGTTGTGCCAAGATATAAAACTGATGAAGAGGGGAAATTACTAATTAACTTTTCATGGATTGAGTTTGAAAAAAAGGGATTAAGTCATATTTCTCATCGATGGTATTCAGAGTCTGGTGAAATTCGTGAGGAAGATAAATTTTTTTAGGATTAGATTTTTGTTCATATTTTAAGTATTTTTGGGCTTTTCATATCTTGAAAATAATGTTTGAGACAAGATATAACCCGCAATTCCTGCAGCTGTAAAAGCTAAACTATTTTTAATTAAAGGTAATAAATCATTTGTTCTGGATATTATCGGTGCCAAACCAAAAATTCCAAATAACATTCCCCATAAAGGAGAAAGAAGAGCTAAAAATCCAATTGATATGACTTGACCTTCTTTTCTTGGAGAAGATGCAAAACCTGCTACTAAACCTCCAAGAATCGATGTACATAAAGTCCATATATATTGCTCTTTGGGTAGGCCAGGGACAACTTGGCATCCTCCTCTTTCGAGGCAAATCTTTACTGAATCAATTGCGTCTAGTACTGCACCATCCTCACCGTGATCTTTAACATAATATTGGTTGCCAAATCTTGTTTGAAGTTCAACCCAAAATAATCTTGGCATAAAATTAAAATAAGCCTCTCCGACATTAAAGTTCAGTAAATTTCCCCCTCTAGGATCCGCAACTATCAATAAACTTGTCTCATCTAAATCCCAATAGTCCTTAATTGCACTACCTGGTGAACTCTCAAACTGAGATAAATATTTAATTTTCCACCCACTTTCAATTTCTAGTTTGTTGAGCTTTTCCTCTAAAGATTTTTTCTGATTAGGGCTTAACGTTTTAGCTAAATCAATTACTGGTGTTTTTTCTTCTGGTAAGAGATTTGGATTATTTATAGCGAAAACGGGTTTATGTGAAATTAAAACTAATATAGATAGAAATATTCCTAATAAATAGTTAATCTTTGAAGGCATAAATAAGTTTTGTCTCTTTATATTTTCGCCGATGAATAGCTTACCCGCGAATAATCAAGATTGGTTAGTAAAAAAAATAATAAAAATGGGTGGGACTATAAGTTTTTATGACTTTATGAATTTTGCATTAAATGATCCTATTAATGGTTATTACGGCAGCGGTAAAGCTGAGTTAGGCGTTCGAGGAGATTTTGTCACATCACCATCATTATCTGATGATTTTGCTTTTTTGGTTGGTAAACAAATAGAAGATTGGTTGATTCAGTTCAAAAGTAGTTTTTTATCTAATCAGAAATTAACTGTAACTGAGTTTGGAGCTGGAGATGGAAGCTTTATGAGTGGATTAATTAAATATTTTTTAGAAAACAGCAAGAATTTTTTAGAAGGAGTTTCTTTTGTAATTATTGAACCTAATGAAGGGATGGTAGAAAAACAAAAAAATAAATTGGAGGAATTTTTGAACTTAGGTATTGATATTTTATGGAAAAGTTTGGATGAAGTAGAGGAAAATAATATAAATGGAATAGTTCTAGCAAATGAGGTTTTGGATGCTTTGCCAGTAGAAAGAATAACCTCTTCAAAGGGAAAATTAATTCGACAAGCAGTTTCTGTAGACAAAAAATCTCATAAATTATTTTTTGATAAAATGCCAATTACAAGTGAATTGAAAAAAAGTTTTGAACTTGCTAAAAGTAAGTTGGGAATAACTATTCCGCCTGAAGATGCTCTGGAAGGATGGACGACAGAATGGCATGTAGATAACTCAAAATGGTTAGAAGCTATTTATGGGAAAATCAATAATGGTATTTTATTGGTAATTGATTACGCTAAAGAAGCTAAAAAATACTATAACTCTATGAATTCTGATGGGACGATAGTTTCTTATGAAAATCAAAAAATGAAGAATAATGTCCTAGATTCTCCCGGAAATTGCGATTTAACATCTCATGTGTGCATAGAAACGTTAATTAATGATGCTGAGACTCTTGGATTTAATACTTATGGAATAACTAAACAAGGAGAGGCTTTGTTGGCACTGGGATTGGCAGAGAGACTTTATGGGATTCAGAAAGAATTTAAGGAGAATTTATCAAATGCTCTTTTAAGAAGAGAGGCATTACTTAGACTCGTAGATCCTTTATGCCTAGGTGATTTTAAGTGGTTTGTTTTTAATAAGTTTAATGAGAAGGAAATGAATATAAATTCAACTTGTTTGCGTTAAGAAAAAAACTTTAAAAATAATGAATCCTCTACGTCATCATATATATCTACTGCACCAATTTCTTTCGGTAATATAAATCTCATTTTGCCATCACGAACTTTTTTATCGCCCATAAGTATTGTAAGAACGTCTTCTTTATTTATTTTGGGGATCTCTGTAGGAAGATCATAACTCTCTAATAGAATTTGCTGTCTTTCTAATTCTTTTTTAGACCATAACCCTTTTTCAATTGCTATTTCTCCCGCAATATTCATACCAATTGATATTGCCTCACCATGTAGAAATTTGCCGTATCCGCATAAATTTTCAATAACGTGACCAAAAGAATGACCATAATTCAATATTGCTCTAATACCATTTTCATGTTCGTCTTGAGAAACAATATGAGACTTTGTTTTTATTGAACTATTAATTATTTTAATTAGATATTCATTCTTGAGATTTATAAGTTCATTCTTGTTTTTTTCAATTTCTAAGTATTCGAAAAGTTCCTTGTCTCTTATTACTCCGTATTTTATTACTTCTGCCATGCCTGCATTAAATTCTCTTTTGGGCAAACTTTTTAAAGTTTCTGGATCAATAAAAACTGCTTTAGGTTGATTGAAAGCCCCAATTAAATTCTTACCTTTTGGATGATTTACTCCTGTTTTCCCTCCCACAGATGAATCAACCATTGATAATAATGTTGTTGGAATCTGAATATATTCGATACCTCTTAGCCAAGTAGCAGCTGCAAAACCACTTACATCTCCAACAATTCCTCCTCCAAGGGCAATAATTATAGAATTTCTATCTAAGCCAAATTCAAATGCAATATCATATATTTCACTCAAGGTTTTTAAGTTTTTATATGATTCTCCAGTCTTAATAAGGAACATTTTGGCCTGAAATTGATTATCATTTAAATTATTTAGGAATTTTTCACCATACAAATTTGATATTTCTTCATTTGAAATCACAAGTATTTTTCTTTTCTTTGTTATTCCAATTTTTAAGAGTTCTTCGCTGATATTATTCAGTATCCCTGCTTCTACAGTTACTTCGTATGACTTATCACCTAATGGGACTAATATTTTTGTCTTATTCACAATTGATTACCTAGTTAAAATTTATAAATATTTGGTATTAAATACTTTATATATTAGCAAAATCTAAGCTCTAGATACTTAAAAATTCAGTTGTTAAGAATTAGAAATGGTAATAAAATCATGCTATGAGTTTAAAAAAAAATATAAAAGATATTAAGAAAAATTATTCCCTAGGAATAATTGGAGGTGGTCAACTGGCATTGATGTTGGCCGAGGCAGCAAAAAAAAGAGATTTAGAAGTATGTGTGCAAACAAAATCTTGTGATGATCCTGCTGGTTCAAAAGCAGATCATGTCATAGAAGCTGATCCTTTAAAGATAAGAGGTAATAAATCATTAATTAATGAGTGTGAAAAAATAATTTTTGAAAATGAATGGATAAAAATTGATAAATTAAATTTAATTGGCAATAAAGATATTTTTGTTCCAAGCCTTAATGCTATTAAGCCATTAGTAGATAGGTTTTCTCAAAAAAAATTAATAGATAGAATGAATATTCCCTGTCCAAAATGGATAAGTATTGAAAATTTTAAAAATCTCTCGGATGAGGAAATCAATAATTGGAATTTTCCTCTAATGGCAAAATCAAATAAAGGTGGATATGACGGTAAGGGGAACAAAAAAATAAAGACAAAAGAAGATTTAGATTCTTTTTTAACAGAGAATAATTCTGATGAATGGTTAATAGAAGAATGGATAGAGTATGAAAAAGAACTAGCTCTCGTTGGTTCGAGAGATAGGACCGGTAAGATAAGATTCTTTCCAATAGTTGAGACATTCCAATCAAATCATGTTTGTGATTGGGTTCTTGCACCTGGAACAAATGAATATGATTTGAACTTATTTGCAATAAATATTTTCTCTTCAATAGTCAATGAACTTAATTACATTGGAGTTCTAGCTATTGAATTCTTCTATGGAGATAATGGTCTTTTAATTAATGAAATAGCTCCTAGAACTCATAATTCAGCTCATTTCTCTATTGAAGCTTGTACCTCAAGTCAGTTTGATCAATATGTTTGCATCTCTTCTGGGATAATGCCACCTGAAATTAAAATGAACTGTGAAGGGGCAATTATGATAAATCTACTGGGATTAAGAAAGAATTTCCCAATCTCAATTGAAACCAGAATAAAAATGTTATCTGAAATTGAGGGTTCTAATATTCATTGTTATGGCAAATCTCGAGAAATTCTAGGAAGAAAAATGGCTCACATCACATTTTTATTAAATGGTAAAACGCATTCAGAGAGATATGACGAGGCACAAGTTTTGTTAACTATGGTAAGAGACATCTGGCCATCTCCAAATGGATAAAAAAATAAGTTAGAGTTAAGTTACTGGATCTTTGGTTAAGTTCTTCTTTATGTGCTCTGATCTGACTCTCTTTCGACATGAGGAGACTGTCGTGATGCGGTAGTAAACCGATCTTGTAATCGGAAACGAAAGCCCACTTTGAATCCTCTTCTGGCATTTCCAGGTCGATGCAGCAGAGAACTGACGGGGATCCGGTAAACCTCTTAAAAGCTCGTTATATCAACGGTTTTTGAGGGGTCTTTTAATTATTGATAATTTCCCCAGCCTCTTGTTTAGTTATTGGCTCAATAGGATTAGTGTCAAGACTATTGGGATCTCGCTTTTTTATATTTTTTTCCATAGTTATTTTTCAAAAATCCATTTTAAGTAATTTTTTTTAATTTCAGCAATTCCCAAAATTGTTCTTGAGAAAACTGGCAAACCAGCAACTCCAGAATTTATTGAAGGTACGACAAAATCATTCGCACTTTTGTGGATATTGACTTATGAAACGATTATTAAACAAGGGAAATAATTACAATTTCTGGTAATAATAGAAGTTATTTTTGATGAGTGTAAATAATTTGTTTACCAAAATACTTGACGATCCATTTCTAATGTATTTATATTAGTAGTACACATGTATTATTAATTAATGACTTTAGGAGGAGCTAATGTTTGGACTAATTTTTCTTACGGTTATCGTAATGAGTCCCCAAGTGGTTGGTTGCTTAGCCCAGACCGCAACAGATTAATTTTATTTATAAGGAATAAAAAATCTCCAAGAAATAGTATGAGAATTTTTGTTCATACATATTATGCAAATGATCGTGGTGAGCCAATGGCAATTAAATCATCAACTCAAATGTATTTGGATAATGCTTGGGATAAATGGCATGACCTTCAATTAGAAGGTTGGACTTTTGAAGAACTTGAATTACCTGAATCTGTATGACTAACTTAAATCCAATCAAAAAGAAATTATCAAAAGTAGATAGAAAGATATCTATGCAAGACCCATCAAAATTATTAGCAGAATTTTTTAATGGTGTTGTCATTGAACTTGATGAAGAATATAAACATGACTCATAAAGAATTGATAGATCAAGTTTCCGCAAATTTATTTAAACAAAGTGGAAAGTTAGAGAGCAGAAGATCTTGGTTGGCAATGAGAAATTACCTTGAACAATTAGATAGCGAACAACTTAAATCCATGCTTGAGGACCACGGATGATTTAAAAACTTTATTTAGTTTTTATTTTTTTCTTAATTCTTAGAAAACCGTAAGTTGCAAAGCCAACCAAAAACATGTCCAAGTAAATATGCCAAGTAGGAAAAATCTGGTGTATTAATTCCATTAACTTTTTATTGCTACTTGCCAATAAGGATAATCTATATTTGATTTTTCTCTAATTAATTGTAATTTTCTAGAATTTATTTTTACTACTATTCCATCTGTTGGATATTTACTAAAAAGCTTCCCTTCTAGCCATTGTTTTCGAAATACTTCGACTTGGCTCGTAAAGTTGCATGAAATATCTTGAGGTATTGTGAAGCCTAGCTTAGAAAGACTCTTTTTGGACTCATATTGGTTAAGTGTTGAATTAAGTATTTGAAATGCGCAGAAGCTAAGACTTTCAGAAAATCCCTCTTTAGCTCTTAGAAATCCAGAAGCGATTCTCTGGGAGGTATTTGGACTTTGGTTGGGTGCGTATAATTCACCTCTAACTTGAAGAACTCCTAGTAAAGGGAGATTATTGGGAATGTCTTGGACTTTAACAAGTTTACTAGTAACGTCTGTCCCTTTTCTTGAAATTGCTTTCTCCAAGGTTCCATCCCTATATTGCAAAGCAACAGCACAACCATCAATTTTCGGTTCAATTAATAATCTGGTATTAGCTAATAATCCTTTCAAAAATTCATCTATTGAATCCTTTTCTAATGAGGGTAAAACTAGTTTATTTTTCTTTTTAAAGTAATCACAATTAGGGTTTATTCTTAATAAATTCTTTTCAAGTTGATCGAACTGCTTATCAGAGATTAAAGCATTACCATTTCTATAATTATCGTCATACCATTCGATTCGTTCTTCTAAATAAGTCTTCATTTAATTCGATGGGTTAAGCTTTTGGCTAGGTATCCAACTTGGTTTATCTATGATCCATTTTTCTCTATCTTCATATTTAACAGTCCATAAAAGAAATGAAGAAATTTGTTTTAAGGATACTCCCAAAATGTATCTTGTTTTTGGACTTATTGACATAAATCCAAATAATAATATTAATAAAATTAGTTTGAATACAAACTTGATCATTCAAAAATAAGCATAATTCTTGCTAACTTTTTATTTTATGCAATTTTTATAACCTTCAATCTTTGAAAGGTCATCAATGTTCAAGCCTGTCTCTTTTAATAAATTTTCTTCTATATTATCTTTTTTAAATTTAGTTAATGCACCCTTAGTAGAGTACTTAATGCATAGGTTTTTATATTTTGCTTCTTTGACAACAGGAAATAAATAAAAACCAAATAAGACGATAAAAGCTCCATAGGTTACAACTTTTCTATGGTTTTTCCACCATTCGTAAAATTTATTGGACACGAAAAAATTAAATAACTAGCTATATTTTAAATTCATTGTCAACTAAGTAATTTAGGAGTTATAGGGATTCTTAATTTATTGATTATTGTTAATGGATCTTACCCATGAATAATATCTAGACTTTCTGATCCTTTGTTCTTTAGATACTAATCTATCTGCAGATTCTAGAGGTGATTCACCTTTCTCTACTTTTGTTGTAATTGATATCCCAAAACCTTTTGCTTCAATTTTTGCAATCCCACCTTCTAAGAAAAATAGGAAAGACCAACCTTTGTTCCATCCTAAGTAGAAGGGATTTCGATGCATTTTTTTATGGATTTACTTTTAATGATATTTTCATCTTGGGCGACATACTTGTATACGCTATTACCAAATAAGGAGTTGAGGAAGGCTTATTTCTGAAAAGGAATTTTTGTTTTTAAATAATTATTAAGAAAAAGTACTTGACGCTGGCTAGTAGTACATTTATATTAATAGTACAACTGTATTATTCTTATGACATCAGGAGTTGATAATGTTCGGACTAATCTTTCTCGCGGCTGTCTTATTGACCCCCCAAGTGGCTGGTTATTTAACAAAAAAAGTGGTTTATTAATTTTTTTTGAGAGTAATAAGAAATCTGTATCTAATAGTTTAAAAGTTTATACCCACCTTTTTTATGCAAATGAATTAGGTGAACCAACCCAAATTAAAAATTCAAGACTTCAATCTATTGAGTGTGCTTGTGAAACATGGAATGAATTAATTTCAGGAGGTTGGCAAATTGTTACTAATAAATTCCAGTAATCATGGTCAAGGTAAATCCGTCAAAATGGGAATATCTAAAAGAATCTACCCTAAAACGAAAAAGAACAAAGATTTGTATTACTTGCAATCACTTTCGCTACAGCACTACAGAAACTTTTGCTACTATCTTGATCTGTCCAAGATACGAAAAACTCATACCGCAGGGTGATCACTTACTTAAAGGTTGTGAGTATTGGCAAAAAAATAGGACGATATTTTCTCCTGAGGCCTCTTAATATTGCTTTAATAAAAATTTTCTAGGTAAAGATATTTAATTATGTAAACAAAGCATTATTTTATACAACTTCAAAAAATCTTTTTAAGTACTTTGTCTAATATGATCCAATTTTACTTCTCCATATTTCTATTAGTTGTGCTTACATTTTTTGCACTTCTATTAGATGCACCTGAATTGGCTTCTTTAATTCAAACATTTTAGAAAATAATAAATCAGCATTTTTACTGATTTACTTTCTTTATAAGTAAGGCCTAGGTTTAATTTGTTGAATAGGAGGGATCTAATGATTGACAGTCCGCCAGAGGAGTTAGATTATAAAATTTAAATCTAGATAAAACTAATGCTAAATCTGGAATGAATCTTCTTTTTGAGATTCATTCCTTTTTAAATTCTTTCTAAAAAAAATGTGAAAATATAAATATTAAATTTTTATAGAAAAAAAATTTTTCATATTAATAATGATTTGATTCAAAGTCACTTCTTAGAAAGTGGTTAACTTTACCTGAATCCAAAACCAGTTTTTTGTTCTTCTTTTTCTTCCCATTCATTCATAATTTGTTTTAGTAAATTTTTAACTTCTAAATTCGAAGCATCAGTATCTTTTTGAAGATTTATACAAATATTTTTAATTTCCTCAAAAGCATTTTCGATTAAAATTGTTTTTTGATCTGGATTAGCCATAGGATTTTAGAAAGCTCCATTACAGTTAAAACCACTGCAGTTAATGATCCTAAAAATGTTCATTATGAAATTATGGAATCTTTCATCAAAAAAAAATGCCCAGGTCGTAAATATTGCAAAACCAGAAACAGCAAAAGCAGCATATTGAAGCCAATGTATTCCATAGCTATCTATTCCATTTTTATCAAAATCAGAATTACTCAAATGCTTTTTTTTTCTATAATAAAAATTTTTTTTTTAAAAGGAGAGTTTGTTTTGAACGATAAACTTATTTCTTCTTGGATCTTAGATGTATTAATCGCTTAAATAAACCCTGGAATTATCCACCCAAAAAAACCATAATTTATTATTAGAGCTAAAAACCCAATCATAGCTAGTCTACCATTTGTTATTTCGGCATTTTCCCAATATTTAAATGTATAATTTTTAATTATTTTTGATTTTTGATCTATCAAATAATCTGGTTCTAAAGGTTCCTGTAATCTCTTGATCGCATATAAAGAGAATTGAACTGTAATTGCGATAATAACAATTATAAAACTAGTAAGAGCATCCATGTTGTGATTTCATTTGTGTTCAATTAGTCAGCCAAAAAGTAAATAACTTTTTATGAATGAATCATTTCCTCATATCTGCTTTATTGACAGAGGGCAACTTAACCTGAATTATTAACAAATGTAACATATTTTAAAAATTATAGTATGAATCCTTACTTTTTCTTTGGATTTGACATATAAAAAATACTTTAATGTTACATAAATGTATCAGTGATATTAAAGTTGCAGCCTTAATAGAATTAAAAGATTAATTTTAGAATTTCATCGCCTATATCAAACGAGGTGTTGTAATTTTTTTTAGTATTAAATTACCAATATGAATGGTTTAATAGGATACCTATTACTGAGATTATTTTTGTTTAATTTCGGGAAGATAGAATTTATTGCCTAATGTATAACCTATTGACATAAGTACGAATCCAATAAGTTGAGGTAAATGGGAATTTGCAATAGAAATTTTTTCAATCATCTCTCAATCCATAAAACAACATAATAATAAAAAATATTTAATTCTGTAAGTCTAAGTTTTCTTTGATTCTTTAATTTCACCAGATTTTCTTAGTGAATTAACAAGTCTTTCATTTTCTGTTTTTAAATTATCTAATGCAGATTTTGTGAATTGTTCTTTAGCCTCAAATTTTGCTGAACGTATAACTTTTTTATTAGGAAGTTTTTTCTTAGGTTCTGGCTTCATATTAAACAGATTTTTAAAAATATTAGAAGTTATTTTTTTCGTATTAGGTATTATTTTTTACAGTTTACTGGTTAATAATATTTGTTTACAAAAACAAATTAATCTTTATCTTTTGGGAGTCTTAACCATCCAGTAGTCCATTCTGAACTTAGTTTTGCCCATGAGATCCTTTTAATATCTTTTTTATTTTTGGTAGGAAAAATATCAACCCATCTATCTTCATTTTTACCACCATAGGCTTTAACTTGAAAATGCCTATTACAATTAATAGTTTTTGGTGCTGTCCAACATAGAGTAGGAGGCCATTTCATTAGAAACTTTTTCAGAGTTAAAAAAACTAAAGATTGCTCTGGCCAGTCAAAACTAAACCATAATATGCAATCGTACCAAGAATAAGTACGATACCTAGTATTCTAATAATCATGCTTTTGTATTTTTAAATTCAAATTATATTAAAGAAGTTTTGTAAATTTTAGTTGAAGATTTAATATTTTCTAATTTTCCTTTTTTTATTCCTAACTATGGAGTGGCAAGATTCAGGATGCCATTCATTCTGAATCTTGCCAATAAAATCATAAATAAATGAATCAGGACATCCAGTTTCTTCTTGCAGTTCTGAAAGTTCTTTTTTAATGAATTCATATACACTCGTTATTATCCCTAAATTTTCTTCTTGGGAGGGCGCCCATTTTTTATTCTCCATCGATATTTTTTAAATTATTTTCCTCAATATCGTAATAGGTTATGTCTCCATAATCAGCATCTGAACAACATAAATCGCCATATAGTTCCTCCAGCAAATCGTATGCATCTGAATACTTATCAAAACTTTGAGCGGTTAATTCGTCATCTTTCCCATCAATTCTAATTATTTTGTAGGTCATATTTTACTCAGATGAAAAAGAATTTTTTTTATTTATAAGATCATCTTATAAATAAAAATCTTATTTAGGAGTATTGGTTGGGTAAAGCTTCTGAATTTTATTTTTCTGAATTTCTATTTTTCTTTGTTCATATTTTTTTGTCATTAATTTTCTTATAAATAATTGTGGGATAAGCCAAACTAATGCTATTGCTATAGCCATGAAAGCAGGATTTCTCCACGTTAACCTAATGATCTCTTGTATAAATTCTTGATTGAAAATTTCCATACATTAAATTTTTTATGCTAAATATATTTGCTTTCCTTTATAAAATTTTAATTACCATAAATTATTATAACCTTAAAAAAAACTTATAAGGAATTTAATAATTATTTCTTTTTCTAGTTTGTTTTTTTTATATTTGGATTTAGATTAGCTATTTATTTTTTAGATTAAAGATGCCGACTTATCTAATTACAGGATCAAATAGGGGAATTGGATTGGAATTATGTAGGCAAATTCATGAAAGGGGAGATAAGGTTATTGCGACGTGTAGGAAAGCTTCAAAAGAACTTAGAGATTTAGGAGTGAGAATTGAAGAGAATATAGAAATTACATCAGATGAGTCGATAACAAATTTGTGTAAAAAATTATCTGGAGTTAATTTAGATTGCTTAATTCATAATGCAGGAATTTATGAGTTTAATTCTTTCGAAAACTTAAATAAAAAAAGTATTTTGCGGCAATTTGAAGTCAATGCATTGAGCCCAATATGTATGACACAATCACTTAAACATCTTTTAAAAAGATCTTCTAAAGTTGCTTTTATAACAAGTAGAATGGGATCTATTGAAGATAATACATCTGGAAGTTCTTATGGTTACAGGATGTCTAAGGTAGCCTTATCTATGGCAGCAAAATCACTTTCTATTGATTTATCAAGAAAAGATATTTATGTAGCTATTTTGCATCCTGGGTTAGTGAGTACAAGAATGACTGGCTTTACAAGAAATGGAATTAGTCCTGAAGAATCAGCAAATGGCCTTTTAAAACGTATAGATTCTTTAAATAAAAATAACTCGGGCACGTTTTGGCATGCCAACGGAGAAGTTTTGCCTTGGTAAAATCTGTATTTTTATTTTTAAGAGATTTATATCGTTAATTTGTTAAAAAACTTTTAAATTTTTAACGAATTTCTTTCCTTGTTTAATTCTTTTAGTTATCTTAAAAAAAACATTAGTAAAGGAGGTGATTCATTGTCGTATCTACCGAAAAATGCGGTTATTAAAGGGGCCGTGAATTCAGTATTTTCATCACATTCATCGGTCTCTTTTTCTTTGATTAAGAAAAAAGGTTTTATAATCAACAGATTTATATAAATCAGTTATTAAATAATTAAAAGCTCTGCATCACATGAAGTTGCAGGGCTTTTTTTATGAATTTTAATATTCTTTCAAAATTTACTCTATCTTTTTTGGCCGAAGTAAATTAAGGCTAAAAAAGATAAAGTGCTTACCAAAGCGATTAAGTACCATCCGGTTGAGGAGTTGCTAGTTACTTCGGTCATTTATTTTGATTTATCGGAGGAATTGATAATTTGAGTGAAAATCACAATTGATATCATTAAAAAAACTAAAAGGATGTAAGTTACGTTCATTTATAGAAAAATGCTAATTATCAAAAAGATTATTCCTAAAACTACCGTAACAATTGCTCCATCTACTAATAAGTCTTTCCATATGTAACTTTTAAGCATCCTTGTTTTATCTTCTTCACTCATAAGGTTCTTTAACCACTTCCAATCTAAAAGCTGTGTCATAGCGATACCAAAAATTAAATGACCAATCAAAATACCAATTAGATCAATTCTAGAAATATCTTTAGTGAGACTTGTAATAATAAAAAAGTCCACTAGCTTTTTTCTTTATTAGATAAGGCACCACCTTCTTCTTTGTATTTTTCCCAAGCTTCACTTATTTTTGCTTTAGAGAAGTTTTGTTTGCCCTCAGAGAATTTATTTTTAAGATTATTAAAACTATTTGCCAGCTCTTTTTTTGTAGGTTCATCAAGAAAGTTTGATGTTAATTTCCATAAGTACCAGCTACTAGCAAGTAGAAGAATTAATCCCAGTAATTGCATATTTGTTTTTTACTATGCTACAACTTTTTAAATGTTTTCGATAAATTAATTTATTTAATATCTATAGAATTATTTTTCTTAAAATCTAAATTAAAACTTTAACCAGTGAAAAAAAATTCTATCTAGCAGCCAAACAGTTAATCCCCCTTCTAAAAAAGCTAGCCAATACATGGCGTAATCTGAAAATCCCATTTGTTCTTTGACTGTTTTAATCAATTTTTTGTGAGCTTGAATGAGATCTTTCATTAATAATTAAATTTGTTTAAACCTTTTGTATTTCTTTGATTAAAAAGCCTTTCCCGTAGCAAGATAAACACGTTTTAGTCTCATCTAAAGAAATTCTTAGAAAACCTGCTCCATTACATCTAAAGCAATTTACTTTAGTATTTGAATAAAGTTTTGATTTGATTTTAGCAGCACGATTTAGGTAAGAAATTGTTTCTTTACGTCCGTTTGCTTTTGCAGCTTTATTTAAGAGCTTTTTGTAGTTTACTTTAAGTTCTTGGGTATTCATCTTTTATAGAAGCGATGATGCATATATAGGGAAAACTAGATGTTTAAATAATTAAAAACTTTGAATCTTCCTTTAATATTTCTAATCTGATCTCTTGCTGAGATTTCAACAATATAACTAGTATTTGATCTATATGTTTATTTTCAAAAGTATTAAATTGTATATTTAATAGAAATTTTATATTTGAAAAAATAAAAGGTTTTTTGTGTGATCGTTTAGGTAATATTATTTTGTCTTGGATAGAGAGTCTAGAAACTTTATTATTTATGAAAATAATTTAAAGCTAAATAAATCATCCAGCTTTTTTTAGGTTTTTTACTAAAAAATCATTTTCATTAGTTAGAACTTTGAGCTTAGATTTTTTCAGTTCTTTTTTTATTTCAGGAGTAAAATTCTTTTTGGTCACTTTTAGATTCATGAAATTTGAACTTAAAATTGATTAAAGGCATCCTGGATCCTAGTGATCCCAAAAAAAAAATGTGGATATATTTTTTTAAAAAAAGAAAATATTTTATTTTGCACATAGAAGATTTAATTAAATCAACATATTGTGGAAAACCCTGTTGAAAAACACAAAAAAAGTGGATAACTCTCGGGGAGCATGTTCAAAACAAGCTTTTCTGGAATAATTTTTAAGTATTAATACTTCATCAAGAAAAGTTTAAATATAGTTTAAGATGCACCATAATCTATTGTTATAACTGTGGGATCATTACTTTTATATTTATGAAAAGGATTTTATCTAGAAACTAGTGTTGAGAAAAAATAAAAAAATTTATTTTTGATTGATGTATCAAATTGACAAATAAAGTTAAGAAAAATAAAAGGAAACTTGAATTTTTGAAAATTTGTCTCATCTGTTGAAATTAAGTCTTGATTCGGTTTTCTCTATGAAAATATTTCTCAAACCTAAAATTAATTGAATAGGTTTAATTAAATCTAAATAATTAAAATGACAGAAGAAAAAAAGGATCCAAAAAATTGTTCTAGAAAGAAAAAAATTATGTTTGCCTATGGTTTTATACAACTTGGTTCTAGTTTCGTATCTGCAATAGCTTTAGCTGCGATTGCTTTTGGATTCTGTTCAGTAAAAAAAGAGTCTAAACTTTTTAATAAATGTGTTACCGAAATTATTGAAGATGGTGGTACTAATTCAGAGGCGGTAAGGTATTGCAATGGGGGCAATTAAAAGTCTCTCACAGAAAAATTAAATGGATTCGACAAGTGATTTGATTATTGACTCTTTTAAAGAGGAGCCCATTGGAGAAACTGATCACTTTATTTGGTTCATAACAGATATTGGTATTGCTGCCCTATTTAAAAGAAACCAAAACCATGAAATTTATAGTTCAAATGTCGAAATTGAGGCTAATAAAATTGGTTTAGATATAACTAAAGAGGAAAAAGAGTATCTCAAAATAAAAGAGAAACAACTTTTCTTGTTTTATTCATAGGTTTAGCTCTTTTTTACTTAATAAGAAGGCTCAAGGTTAAAGGCCGGCTCCATAAAATTGTTTTCGCTAATTAATTCGTAGGTTAGCTCTTTATTTAGGGCATTTATATATGATGTATAAAGTTTTCCCCAAACAAATTCAAATTCATCTTTACTTAAATTCTTGAAAAGAATTTCTCCTTTGAAGTAAATGTGATAAGAATCATTCATCATGGAAAATTAATCTTATCCTTTTTAACGCAGGTATATATGTGTGTAGTATTGGGTGCTACTAAAAAGAAATTTATATGGTGGATTTAGAGATACTTCTAGACAATCCGTGTATTCATTTTTTGTTTTTTGAATAATCCGACTGTCTCATCAAGATCCATACAAGGCTGAATACTGATATCCATCAACCTTCTCCAGGGATGCCATTGCTTCCAAATTGTTTCAAGGGAATCGGCACTCACTACAGAATGTCCGATTCCATTTTGAACCATAAAAATCCAAGAATGTACCTCGTAGTTTTCAGGTCGGTTTTGGGGCCCACCTGATTCGTACCAATTTATTAGCATTTCTGCCCCTTCTTCTTGATCTTCACCATCTGTAAATTCGTAGGAAATCAAATACCTTTGCATATAGATTATTTTTAAAATCTCTAAACTATTTTAACTCTAGATTTAGATATTGCCTCCCAATTTAATTAATGCTATGAAGTTTATAGAAGTAATTATTTTAAATGACCGAAAGATTTTGGAAAATTAAAAAGAATATTTTAACTAATTTATCTTTTATAAATAAGACAATCTTGAAGTATTTTCAAAACCATGATCTGTTCGTATAGCTTAAGTTATCAGATAAAATTTTATACTTTTTAAAATACCTTAAATTAGTTACCATATTTGTACTGCAAAGATACAAATGATAAATAAAAAGGATCAAAGCGATCCAATTGATAATTTAGAGTATGAAAAAGTTCTAGAAGAAGAAATAATTAATTCCTACGAAAGTAAATTTCTAAAAGATACTCAACTAGACAAAAAAATGACTAAATTTTACAGACTTAAAAGAACTCCATTAGAAATACTAAATAGGACATTTTTCTTTTTCTTTATTGGAAGTTTTCTTTTCTCTTTGTTTTTAGCTTATTCAGAAAGTAAGTTGTGGTTCATACTTTATGTCGTAAGTGCATTGTCATGTATTTTCTATACTCCAAATAGAAAAGCACTTAAAGAGTTAATAGCAGCTTGGCCAAATATAGAGGATCTCATTAAAGGGAGGAGTATGTGGAGAAAAGGCAAGTAGATAGATTATGAAACCTTTAAGTTCATTTAAAAAGTGGTTATTAAATATCCTTGTGCCATACATAGAGGGCACCAACAAGAAAAAAGAGGATAAAAAATGAGTCTAATAAAAGTTGGAATTATTGTTGAAATTTTTTTGTTTGTTGGAGTTTTTTTATGGGTTAAGAAACTAAATAGTAAACAAAGTAGGCAACCATCTTTATCAAAAAAAACAATAAAAAACCTCAAATTTTAGAATTTTGATCACAAAATAAGGAATCTCTATAAAGAGATCACTTTTATCGGGAAATTATTTACTTTTTTCTCTCACTTTGTATTCGAAATCGGTTAGAACATCTATATCTTTATTAAAAATATGGTTTCCTCCATTCAAGGTCTTGCTCCAATAACTAATCCATTAAATAGTGTCTTAATAGAAAAGAAACTAATAAATGTCGATCAAAAGTTTATTCAACTTGTTTCACTAGCAGAAGGGTTACCTCGTACAGAAGTTATTGAAAGTGGTAGAAATTATTGGAGAGGTGTTTGTAGGAGCTTGATTTTTAGATTCCCTGATGACCTTGAAATTTTAAAGCTTGATGTAAGAAGTTATGTAGATAGATCTAAAGGAATTATTCAGATAAGATCTGCAGCAAGACTAGGACAATCAGATTTAGGAGTTAATCTCAGAAGAGTGGAATACTTGTTTAATCAATTAGAGAAATTTTAATTAATCTATTTTTTATAAATTTAAGGTTCTTTTTACTAAATAGGTGTGCTTTAATTCATAAGAATATTTGAAATGCTATGGTAAAGATAATCTTAGTTGGAATTATTATCGCGCTTGTATATTCTCAACCTGACCTTCGTCTTACAGTCGCTGATTGGTTAAAAGCTGCTTCTGATTTTTTAATTGAATCGGTACAAGTAGAACCCTGAATTAATTTTTAATAAGGCATTAAATAAGACCTGAGACAGTAATCATTTGTTTAATGCACACAGCCACGAAAATAAATATTATTACCCTACTAAATATATATTTCACTTAAACAAATAAATAGTTTTAGAAACATAATAGAAAATTTTTTTGAAATTTTTGAATAGTTAACGATAATGAGGGATATGAAGCTTAGATTATTTGAGTTCTATTTTATTAAAGACTATTTAAGGCCTTGGTTTGGTCTTATTTATTCTTTATTCTTTCTGTTTTTTTTAGGTGCAATTGGCTATCGAGTAACAGAGGGATGGGAATGGAGTGATTGCTTATGGATGGTTCTGATCACTATTACCACTATTGGTTTTGGAGAAGTTCAACCTTTAAGTCCTGAAGGCAGAATCGTTACTGTTTTAGTAATCGTTGGCGGATTGATCTTTATTCAATTTACCTTTCAAAAAGCTGTTAGATTATTCGAATCCGGCTATTTTCAAAGAGTAAACGAATTACGTTTTAAAAGACTTCTTAGAAAAATGGAAAATCATGTAATTTTGTGCGGATATGGGAGGGTAGGTCAGGAAATATCTAACCAAATAAAAACGCAAAATATTCCAATTATTGTGGTTGAGAGTGATGAAGATAGAAAAAAGATTGCTGAAGATAATGGATTAGAAGTTCTTTGTGCTGATGCAACACTTGATGAAACCTTAAAACTAGCTGGATTAGATAAATGCAAAAGTTTGGTTGTTACCTTACCCAATGACGCTGCAAATTTATATGTTGTTCTAAGTGCTAAAGGGATAAGAAGTTCTATAAGAGTAATAGCAAGAGCTGGAACAGAGGAGGCTGCTAGCAAATTGAGATTAGCTGGAGCAAGTATTGTTGTTAGTCCTTACATAGCAGCGGGAAGAGCAATGGCATCAATGGCTTTAAGACCAATTGCGATTGATTTTCTTGATCTGCTTGCAGGAAGTGAATGTGAAATTGAAGAATTTGAACTGAGTAATGATATTAGTCTTTTTGAAACTGCAGAAAAGATAACTCTCTTAGAGCTTGGAATAGGTAAAAAGAGCGGAGCTAAAATATTGGCAATAAAAGAAGATGAAAAATTAATAACTAATCCAGGAGGTGATTTTTTACTTCAGCCAGGTCAGGTATTAATAGCATTTGGCAGTAAAGAACAACTAAATATTTTAAATGGTTTGTTGGGTAATCTTGTTGTAGCGGTAGAGCTCCTAAAATAGATATATCTTGAGTAAGAATTAAAGGTTAAATTAGGTATAGGTAATATAAATTGAATGAAATGAAATTATTAAAATTTCTATTTGTAATTCCTGTAATAACTTTAATAATTATTTTTCAAACCTCTTTGCAAAATAGATATCTAATGGCTTCTGAGATTAGAGATGGAGAAACAATTTTTAGAAATGTTTGTGCAGGCTGTCATGTAAGAGGTGGATCAGTCGTTCTTAAAGGATCCAAATCATTAAAACTTTCCGACCTTGAAAAAAGAGGTATAGCAGATGTAAATTCAATAACAATTATTGCCAATGAAGGGATTGGTTTTATGAAAGGTTATAAAAATAAATTAAAGGATGGAGAGGATGATGTTCTTGCACAATGGATTATTCAAAATGCAGAAAAGGGTTGGGAGTAAATGAAAAGTATACTTCTTGCATCGTTTTTATTTCTATTAGCTGAATTTTCTTTTGCTGATGAATTAACTAATTACACAATTACATCTGATTCTCAAATAAATACTTTGGAAGGCGATTTAGAGGCTAAGGGAAATGTAGTCATTAAGAGCAATAGTGGTAATTTTGAGGCTTATTCGGACAAGCTTTCTTTTGACAAGGATGATAAATCGCTAAAACTTTTAGGGAATGTATATGTAAAAAATTTAGTATCTGATGGAATTTCAATTGAAGAAACATCTGGAGATGAATTAATAATCTTCACTGATACAGGACTTTTTGAATTCAAATCTCAAAATAAAAACAGAGTCAAAACAAAAATTAAATTCTAAATAAAGAGTTTCTTTTGAAATAAAAAATTTTAAATAGATTTTAAATCCATCTTAAACTAAATAATCTAGAAGAAAATAGTAGAAATATTTTTCATTATGCATCCAAGCAAAGTAATCAAAGATCCAATAATCTTCGATACTTATTACGATCCAGATGTTGATAAGTTGTATCAATATATCAAAATCGGCGACTTTCCAGCAGAATGGGTCGTGACGAATATAGATGAAGATGACGATTATTATTACGCTTAGATGGGATATTAATTTAAATAGTTATTATTAGATTCAATAAGTTTGTCTCTTTAAAATTTTGTGTGAGGAAGCTTAAAGAGACAATCTAAATTTAAGTAAAAAGGTTTAAGAGAAAATTAAAAAGGAAATAAGATCAAATAAAAAAAATAAGATCATTATGTAAAGCAATTATGAAATAATTACATCAAATAAATTTGATTATATAAAATAAAATTGTTGGGACTTTAAATGGCTATTAAAGAGCATAAAAGTTTGCAAGACTCAAAAATTCTTCTTGTAGAGGATGACAAGAGTATTAGGCTGACAGTCAGTGAGACTTTGAATAGCGAAGGTTTTAAAGTATCAAGTTTCAAAGATGGTTTAAGTGCTTTAGATTTTTTTACTAATGATTATAAAAATGATGTTGACCTAATAATTCTCGATTTAATGTTGCCAGGTTTAAATGGATTAGAGTTATGTAGAAAAATAAGAAATGAAGAAAATTATACACCCATACTAATTTTGAGTGCGAAAGATAATGAATCAGACAGGGTTCTTGGTTTAGAGGTTGGTGCAGATGATTATTTAACAAAACCTTTTGGTTTAAATGAATTAATTGCTAGATCAAGAGCCTTAATAAGAAGATCTAAACGTAATAAACAAAATATAGAAAAATCACAATCTGTCATCGAGTTTAATCACATAAAAATGTTTCTGGAAGAATGTAGGGTAACTTCTTTTGATAGAGAAATAACATTATCTCCAAAAGAATTTAAATTATTAGAGTTATTTATGAAAAACCCCAAAAGGGTATGGTCAAGAGATTTAATACTTGAAAAAATTTGGGAAATTGACTTTATTGGTGATACTAAAACTGTAGATGTTCATGTTAGGTGGCTCAGAGAGAAATTAGAAGAAGATCCCTCATCTCCAAAGTTTCTTAAAACTGTTAGAGGTTTTGGATATAAGTTTGGATGAAAATGAAAACTCTACAAGAAGTATTATCGTTTTTACATCAGAAGTGGAAAATAAAAGTTAAGCATTTTTCTCAATCCAAAGAAAAAAAATTTGAAGTTGATAAAAATAATGATAAAAGAACTATTGATTTCCCATTTGACAAAATTAGACCTCAAGAAATGTTGTCTTGGTTGGATTATTCATCACAAGGATGGATAATCTTATCATCAGATCTAACAATAAAATTTATTAATAAAAAGGCTTTATCTCTTATTAGGTTTATTAAATATAAAGATGTCATTGGAAAAGCAATTAATGATATTAATGAGCTTGAAGTACTGAGAAATAAAATTCTTTACTCAAGAAAAAAAGATTTCCCAATCAGTCTTGACTTCACTATTGCAGGAGAACCTATTTGGGCAAATATTATTAGAGGAAGCAAAAAGAATTATTTAATATTGTTGGAAAGTAAATTATCAATTGAATCCATAAAAAAACGACAAAATCAATTAATTAATGATGTGTCTCATGAACTGAAAACCCCCCTTACATCTCTTATATTAATTGGGGAAAGACTGGAAGGAGTAATATCAAAAAAGGATAGGTATCTTGTTAAAAGGCTTAAGAAAGAGTCAAAGAGATTGAGAAAAATGGCCGAAGAGACTTTAGAGCTTTCCAAGTTAGAAAGTAGCGAATCTTTTAATAAAAACAAAAAAATATCTATTTCAGATTTGGTTATGGAATCTTGGAAAACCTTAAAACCTCTCGCAGAAAAAAAAGATATAAAAATAAATTTATTTATACCAACAAAATATTACATTTCTGGTGATAATGAAAATTTAAAGAGAGCATTTATAAATATTTTGGATAATGCTATTCGTTACTCCCCAACAAATGAGGAAATCCAAATTGAAATTTTTAAAAGAGATAGCTCTGTTGTTATAAGAGTTAGAGATAAAGGTATCGGATTAGAGGGAAATGAATCTAATGATATTTTTTCTCGTTTTTATAGAGGTGATCCATCAAGGACTAAATTTAGGAAAAGTGGTAGTGGTTTAGGTCTTTCAATAACAAAAAAAATAATCAATAACAATAAAGGTTTTATTAAGGCTTTTAATCATAAGGATGGTGGAGCGGTTATTGAAACTATCTTTCCATGTCTTAATAAAGATTTATAGGGCAAATTCAAATAAAAAGATAAGAAAAATAATTAATTTAATAAGAACAATTTTAGGTTAAAAAAAGGACCTCAATTTTAGAGGTCCTTTAATTTTGTTAATCTGATTAGAATTTAAATGTAGTAAGGAAGCCTAACCCAGTTGTGTCATCAATACCTGGAACAGTTTCAGCTATGAAAGCAAAAGAGTCTAAAGTCACAGAGTCGTTTATTGGGTAGCTATATTTAATTTCATAAGCATAAAGCTCCTCAGCATTGTCATCTATAGGACCATTAGTACCAATTCCTGCTTGGATTTTTCCTGGCCCCATCTCAGTTGATATTCCTACAGTCCACTGTGTTGAATTTTCATCAGTTGCAAGATCTGCATCCATGAATTCAATACCCCCACTTAGTGTGAATTGCTCAGGAGAATAAAAAGCAGTTGCTCCAACATATGTGTTCTCAGCTCCTGCATCTTCTTTACTGGAATAAGCAACAGTAAATCCATATGAATCGTTTTCATAGCCTAATGCAAAGCCATAGAAATCATCTCCTTCCTCTGTGAACATTCCGGCATTGGTTTCACCATCATCGGCAGAAACTCCGAGACCAAATGACCAATTGTCACCAAAATCTCTTCCGGCACTAAGTGATACATCACCCCCTAAATCAACAGAATTTGATGCTCCACAGTCAACTAAGTTGCGAACAACGCTTTTGTAAGAACAAGCATTTGGCCAGTTCTTAGATGCATCCATTGATTCACCTACAGATATATCCCATACTCCTAATGGGAAGGTGTAGTTAACATCCTCTATTGCTAAATTATCACTAGTTTCGCCTAATGGGTCAATAGCTGCTGCAACTGAGTTTGCTACTTGATTACCTGCAGCAATTTCAACATTTAATTTATCTTCTCCTGTAAAACTTGTATTTAAGTCAACTTCATAATGATAGTTGAACATTACAGCATCATTAGCACTAGCATCTGTACTTTGTGCTGCGAGAAGTGCTTCCACCTTACCACTCATTGATGTGGTTGATGAAAAACTACCAGCCTCTATCGTATTTACGCGTGCTTCGAGGCCATCAACTCTTCCTTTCATGATTGCTAATTCGGAACCAAGTTCATCACTTAGCCTATCTATTGCAGCTCCGTTCATTAATCCTTCACCACCTGCAATTAATCTTTTTAATTCAGCTGCAGCCTCAATACGATGAACTGGGGATCCATTGAATCTAGGACTATTTGAAAGATTTTTTAATGAATCATAAGCCCAATCGCCTGGAACTAAGATGTCTGATTTGAAATCACCTGTTGAGATCACTTCAGGGGATTTGGTGAAAGGGGTGAATTCAGGTTGATTGATCTCAGCTGCATTTACTGCAAAACCTGAAGCCATTGAAATGATTGCTGGAGCAGCAATTAATTTTTGAAAAAGTTTCATGAACCTCAACACGTAAAAAAGGATATAGATCCAATTTCAAGAGAACGAATTAAGGTTAAAAAATGATTAAGGAGTAAAGTCAAAAAGGAAAATTTAAATAGATCTTAAACCCCACTTAAAATTAAAAGGAAAATTTAAATAGACCTTAAACCCCACTTAAATTAAAAGGAAAATTGTCTACAAATTTAAAAAATTTTTATAAATAAAAATTAAAAATAATCAAAGTTTTTTAAAATATTTTCGAAACCTAACGAAAAACAGCTCTAATCAAGATTTAGTTTAAGGGAGGGTTAAGAACTAATTAATTAAAAGATAAACTTTTAATTTAAAAGTATTTGTGTTCAAATTAAGTGCTATAAAGATGTAGTCTTCCTTAATTCATGAAATCAATGAACATAGCTAAGAAAGCTTTAGTTTTCACTTCTTTAGTAGCCATTGCTGCTGGTACAAGTGTTGCTGGCACAAGTGTTTCTGCTAGAACAAGATTAAGTGGTGCTGGAGCATCATTCCCTGCCAAAATTTATACTCGTTGGTTCAAAGATTTAGCCACTTCAGGCGGTCCAAGAGTAAACTATCAAGCTGTTGGTTCAGGTTCTGGAAGAAAAGCTTTTATTGATCAGACTGTAAACTTTGGTGCTTCTGATGATCCCATGAAAGATAAAGATATAGCCAAAGTTACTAGAGGATTAGTACAGATACCTATGGTTGGAGGTACTATTGCATTTGGTTATAACTACGACTGCGATTTAAAACTTTCTCAAGAGAAAGCAGTACAAGTTGCTATGGGTATGGTTAAAAACTGGAAAGAATTAGGCTGTAAACCTGGTAAATTAACTTGGGCACATCGTTCTGATGGTTCAGGTACAACTAAAGCTTTTACAAACTCTATGGAAGCTTTTTCAAAAACTTGGACATTAGGAACAGGTAAATCAGTTAAGTGGCCAGCAGGCGTTGGAGCAAAAGGTAATTCAGGTGTAGCAGGTGTTATACAAAATACTCCTGGTGCAATTGGTTATGTGAACCAGTCATACATAAAAGGAAATGTGAAAGCTGCTGCACTTCAAAATCTTTCTGGAGAATATGTAAAGCCTACAGTTGAAGCAGGAGCAAAAGCTCTTAATGGTATTACTTTAGATGAAAATCTTGCTGGTAAAAATCCTAATCCAACAGCAAAAGGAGCATATCCTATAGCTTCATTGACATGGATACTCGCCTATGAAGAAGGTAATGGTAGAAACACTAAAGCTATCAAACAAGCCTTTAATACATTGTTAAGTGATGAGTATCAAGATAAAGCTCCATCACTTGGATTTGTTCCTTTGAAAGGAGATATTCTTGAGAAATCAAGAGCTGCTGTAAAAAGAATCGGTAAATAAATCGTAAGACAAACATTTAAAAGGGGGAATTTATTTCCTCCTTTTTTTTATGCAAACAAATATTTTGACAAACCTAATATTAAAGAAAAAAGAATAAGTATGTATGTTGGAACTACTTTTAAAAAAGATAATAGTGTGGAGATTAAAACTATAAAAATAGAGCTAATTAAAAAGTATTTTGATGAAAAACTATCTTCAATTAAATTAAAGCCAGAAAAAATAACTGCTCCTGGAATTGTATTGACTACTCCTTCGATAAAGTAATTAACAGATTTAAATCTGTTTTTTATGAAGCCTTTTCCAAAAACAAAAATCAATAAAAAACTTGGTATAAAAATTGCAAAAGTTGATATAAATGAATACTTTAAAGCTTCATTTATTCCTCCCACCGAAAACCCAGCTTTGTATCCAATAAAACTTGTAGTTAATAAGACAGGACCAGGTGTTATCTGGCCAATCATTATCCCATCTATAAATTCATTATTTGTTAACCATCCTTGTGAGACAACATAATCACTCATTAGAGGAATGATTACTAATCCCCCTCCAAAAATAAAAAGTCCAGATTTAAAGAAGAAAAAAAACAGATTAAGATAATCTATTACAAACTTTGAGTTTGCAGAGAGCTTCAAAAAATTATAAAACTTGGCAATATCCAAAAAGATTGAGCTATTTAAAAATGAGGTTGTCGAAAATATAGATAAAGGAACCAAGCTATAAAAAATATTTATCCATCTCTGTAAGAAAATATTTATCAATCCTGAAATAGTAAGAATTGTTATGAGAGGAAATTGAATACTATTATATTTTGCAAATATAAGTAGAAATAATATTGAGCTAGAGAATAATACTCGATCTAACTTTAATCTTTTTTTTAAAAGAACTAATGAAAATGAAAAAATTATTCCTGCAATAAAAGGAGGATTAAAATAAATTAAATCATTTAGAAATTTTGATCCAGAATAAATTTGCCAAAAAAAGCTAAGAAATAATACCGAAATGAATCCTGGGATAATGAAACATATACCGGATATCAATCCACCAAGATAACCATTAATTTTAAGACCTATATATATTGCTAATTGAGTGGATATTGGCCCTGGAAGCAATTGACATAATCCAATACCTTTTTCAAAAGATTGGGTTGAGATCAATTTTTTATTATTTATAAGTTCATCTTCGAACAAAGAAATATGAGCATATGGTCCTCCAAAACTGAAAATACCAATTTTAAGAAAAATTTTTGCAAGTTCAATTAAGGATATTTTTGCCATTTAAATATTCTAATTTCTAAAAATTAGTTTTTATGGTGATGATAAGCTTTGTTTGATTGATGGTAACTTAAGACTCGAAATCCAAGATAATAATATTAGAAGTGATGAAAAATAAAGACAATATTGAAGACCAATACTCGGATTTCTCCCAATCATAAATAGTAAGCCAGATAGTAATGTTCCAACTAGTCTTCCAGCAGCATTTGCCATGTAATAGAAGCCAACATTTAAACTGACTTTTTCATTATCTGAGTAGGCCAAAATCATATAAGAATGTGTAGAGGAATTCATTGCAAAAACAAATCCAAAAATAGTAAGTCCTAAAATTATTGCTATCGATGGAGAACTTTCTCTCCATAATGCGACTCCTATCAAAGCTGGTATGACCATTAATACGGCACTCCAAAATTGGATAGCTTTACGATCTGGACTTTCTTTCTGTCCCCATATCTTTCTAATTGCTGGAGCCGAAGCCTGAACAATTCCATAACCTATTACCCAGGCCCCAAGAAATAATCCTATTTCCATGTAGTCCCAACCAAATGCCATATCTAGGAATACTGGAAGAGCTACAACAAACCAAACATCTCTTGCTCCAAAAAGAAAGAATCTTGCTGCTGAAAGAATATTTATTGCATTTGATTTTGAAAAAAGATCATTAAAAGCTGGTTTGATTTTCATCTTGCCAATTTCTCCAGGCAAAATTAATGTCAATAAAAACGCTAAGCAGAGTCCAAAACCCATAATTCCTACAGCATTATTGAATCCAAATAACTTATATAAAAGTCCACCCAAGAAAAAGCCAACTCCCTTAAGAGCATTTTTAGATCCAGTTAAAATAGCAACCCATTTAAAAAGTTGTTTTTGGCCAGTATCATTGCCATCATTTTTCTCTGGAACTACTGTCTTAACAGCACTTTTAGCACTCATTTTGTTTAAATCTTTTGCTATCCCACTAACTGCTTGTGCAACCATAACGTATGCAACACTAAAAATTACTGGCCAATCTTCTTTAACTGGAATAAGCATAAAAAGAGCGATGATTTGCAGGATAGTCCCAATCCATAAAGTAAGCCTTAATCCATATCTTGCTCCTATCCAACCACCATATAGATTAGTAATTATTCCAAAAAACTCATAAAAAAGGAAAAGTAAAGCAATTTGTAGAGTTGTGTAACCTAGCTCATGAAAGTGACCAACAACCAACAATCTTAATGCGCCGTCAGTAAGCGTGAATGCCCAATAGTTTGCTGTTACAACACTATATTGTTGAATATTAGATAACTTCATAAAGACACAAATTAAATCTCTTTTTTGATTACATATTCAGTAAGATCTGCAAGTCTGCAGCTGTAACCCCACTCGTTGTCATACCAAGCGTATATCTTTAATAAATTTGAATTAACAACCATCGTTGATAAACTATCAACTATTGAACTTCTAGAGTCATTTACATAATCTGCAGAAACTAAAGGTCTTTCTTCGTAGCCAAGAATTCCTTTTAAATAAGTTTCTGAAGCTTCCTTTAGTGCCATATTTACTTGTTCAGTTGTCACTTCTTTATTTAATTCAAAAACTGCATCTGTTAAAGAACCATTAAGTAGAGGAATTCTTACTGCATGTCCATTTAATTTTCCTTTTAATTCTGGAAAGATCTCAGCGATAGCTTTAGCAGATCCAGTGGTAGTAGGTATTAAACTTTGCATACATCCTCTTGCTCTCCTCAAATCACTTTTATAAAAATCTACAGGAACTTGAGTGTTCGTCACATCGTGAATAGTTGTAATAGCACCGTGTTTAATTGAAAAATTTTCATTAATTACCTTTACTATCGGAGCTAAACAATTTGTAGTGCAGGATGCTGCAGTTACTAATTTATGTTTGGAAGGGTCATAAAGATTTTGATTTATGCCATAAACAACATTAAGTGATTCAGCTTCTGCAACAATTCCCTTTACTGGACAAGCTACTATTACTCTTTTCATCCCTAGAGAATCAAAATAGGGATTTAGTTTGTCTGGCTTTTTATTCTTTCCTGTACATTCCAAAATAATATCTACAGAAGATTTTTGCCAAGGAACATCAAGGTAATTTTTAAAAGATGTGTAGGTTAATTTCTTTCCATCAATTATTATTTCTTTTTCTTTAACCTTTATATCTTTCCTCCATCTGCCATGGACTGAATCGAATTCGAGTAGATGCGCAGCGGCATTCGAATCTCCTGCTATCTCATTAATGTGAGTTATTTCTATATCAGCTCTATCCCATAATGCTCTGAAAACTAATCTGCCAATTCTTCCAAAACCATTAATTCCAATTTTCATTACTTTGAAATCTCCTATTGAAATTATACATCAAAATATTTTGATGTATCAAGATATTTTATTAATGAAATCTTTTTGATTTAAGCTATATTAAAGTGAATTTAATTACTTTAAAATTGTTAAAAGAGAGTAGCAAAGTAAAAAAAGAAAATATATCTAAGTTGATGGTTTCATTTTCTGATCCTTTTAGGCTAAAAATAATTGACCTAATGATGGATGGAGAAGTTTGTGTTTGCGATATTATGAAATTAACTAATTTATCTCAATCAAGAATTTCATATCACATAAAAATTTTGAAGGAAGCTGGTCTTATCTCAGACAGACAAGAAGGTAGATGGGTGTACTACAGGCTAAATAAAGAAGCTCTCTTTTTGATCAAGGAATGGATAACTTCTTTGACAGATTATTCCTCAAATAGAAAACGTTGCTGCGAATAAATATATTTTAGATTTTATTAATTAACTTCTGATTCCCTATCATAAGTCATTCCTGATTGTTCCATCCATTCAGCTTTTGTTTTGCAATTTTGTTTGTGATTAAAGATGTGAAAACCTTCAATAATAATCATTATGGATAAAAGCAAAACAGGAATAAAATATACAGGAGAAGATATTACTTCTTTATATTTGATTTGAGCAATGAATTCCCTGTATTTAAGCATCTCGTCAGTTTCTATTTTTGGAATAATATATTAGTTTGGTTAAGTAAAGTTAAAGAAAAATTTGTTTAGGAAATTAAGCATAAAGATGTTTACTTTTCATGACTTTCATATACCTTTAAATTCTCTTAAAGTCTTTTAGTTCATTTAGTAGTAGATTTATAGGGATATTCTTTTTTTAATGGAAGAGAAATTAACTCTTTTCAAGAATCGTAAAAGATTCGGTATCGAAAAAAATATAGATATTATCTTCAAGAATACTGCTCTAGTCTTGTCTAGTTTTGTAGCAATAATACTTTTAGGAATTATTTTAGTAGTCTTTTTTCAGTCTTTTGAATCCTTTTCAAGGTACGGCTTGAAGTTCTTAGTAACCTCTGAATGGAATCCTGTAAAAGATGAATACGGAGCTTTTACCGCAATATATGGGACTTTGGTAACCTCATTTCTTTCGTTATTAATAACTATCCCTTTAGGCGTTGGAACTGCAATATTTATTACCGAAGACTTTGTGCCGAAAGTTTTTAGAGAAATAATAGGTTCTTTTGTTGAATTATTAGCAGCAATTCCATCTGTTGTATTGGGACTTTGGGCAATCTTTGTAATGGAACCTTTTTTTAGAGCCTTTTTTGTCTTTTTACATAATTTCTTTGGTTGGATACCTTTATTCAGTACTGAACCTACAGGCAGGAATTCTTTGTTAGCAATATTGATTTTAGTAGTAATGCTTTTGCCAATAGTGACCTCCATTGCAAGAGATTCACTTAATCAAGTTCCTAAAAAGCTTAGAAATGCAGCATATGGAATTGGAGCAAGTAGATGGAAAACAATATTTTCAGTGATTTTGCCGGCAGCATTATCAGGAATTATGGCAGGTGTTCTATTGGCTTTAGGTAGAGCAATGGGTGAAACAATGGCGGTCACAATGATTATTGGTAATTCCAATGCATTTAGTTGGTCTCTATTATCTCCTGGATATACCATTTCTTCCATGCTCGCAAACCAGTTTGGTGAAGCTGATGGAAGTCAGGTTTCATCTCTCTTTTATGCAGCTTTTGTACTGATGATCCTATCTTTAGTGGTTAATATCTTTGCGCAATGGCTAGTTAAGAAATTTAGTCTCAAATATTAGATAATTATGAATTCACTTTATTACCAGAAAAGATTATCAAGAAATATTGGAGATAAATTCTTTACTTCTTTATCAGTAATTTGTGCATTGATCGCGATACTTCCTTTGATTTTTCTCGTGACTTATATTCTCATTAAAGGTGGATCTCAAATCACTCCTGAACTATTTACTTTAGAACCAAATCCTCCTGGAGATGACTTAGATGCAGGAGGGATTAATCCTGCATTAATAGGGACACTGATAATTACCACCATTGCTTCAATTATTGCGATACCAGTAGGTGTCGGAGGAGGTATATATCTAGCTGAATATTCTAAAGGTGGTGCTTTTTCAAGATTTATTAGATTCGGAGTTAATGTTCTGGCGGGAGTTCCCTCAATAATTGCCGGTGTCTTTATTTATGCCTTAATTGTTTCTACAAAGATCTTGTTTGGGAGTATGTACAGTGGTTTGGCTGGAGGGATGGCGCTTTCAATATTGATGTTGCCTACTGTGATTAAGACTACTGATGAAGGTTTAAAGTTAGTTCCTAACGAACTGAGATATGCGTCTCTTGGTGTTGGAGCAAGTATGTATACAACCATATTGAAAGTTACTTTGCCCTCTGCCTTTAGGTCTATTGCTACTGGCGTTGTACTTGGAATCGCAAGAGCTGCAGGTGAAACAGCACCTTTGATATTTACTGCTTTATTCTCTTACTACTACATAACTGGTTTTGGAGATTTATTTTACGAGATGGGTTCCTTGGCTGTATTGATATATAACTTTGCCCTTGAACCTTATGATGCGCAGAATAAATTAGCCTGGGCAGCTTCCTTTATTCTTGTTTTGTCGATACTATCAGTAAATATATTTTCTAGGATATTAGCCGCTTTTACTGAGAAAACTAAGAGAGTATAAATGATTAAAACTAATAAAAAAACTCCAAAGAATATAATTTTATCTCTTGAGAATGTCTCAATTAGCTACGGAACTTTTGAAGCCGTAAGAAATGTTTTTTGTAACTTTAAAAAAGGGAATATAACCTCCCTTATTGGACCTTCTGGTTGTGGTAAATCAACTGTTCTTAGATCTCTAAATAGAATGAACGATTTAATTCCTAATTGTTCATTAAAAGGTACCGTCCTCTTTGATGGAACTAATATTTATGACAAAAGAGTAGATCCCGTTGAAGTGAGAAGAAGAATCGGAATGGTTTTTCAACAACCTAATCCTTTCCCAAAATCTATTTATGAAAATATTGCATTTGGAGCAAGAATTAATGGATTTACTGGAGATATGGATGAATTAGTTGAAAGTTCACTAAGAAAAGCTGCCTTGTGGGATGAATGTAAGGATAAATTAAATGACAGTGGTTACTCTTTATCAGGCGGACAACAACAAAGACTATGTATAGCAAGAACCATTGCGATTGAACCCGAAATAATTCTCATGGATGAGCCATGCTCAGCTTTAGATCCAATCTCTACTTTGAAAATAGAAGAGACTATGCATGAACTTAAGAAGAATTACACAATAATAATCGTTACTCATAATATGCAGCAGGCGTTAAGAGTTAGTGATATGACTGCATTTTTTAATGCAATTGAGTATGAAGATGGTGATGGAGGAAAGGTTGGTTACCTTGCAGAATTTAATTCGACAAAGAAAATTTTTAACTCTCCAAAAGAAAAAACCACTCAAGAATACATATCAGGTAAATTTGGCTGATGTTAAATTTTTACTTTTTAAAAGAATAATTTTTACTTTTAAGAATGCGTAGGGGTAGACAAACAGTATAAATACCTATATAGTTATTTCGAATTAGTGAGTTTATCTTTGAAAAAACTACCCTTTTCTACCTTTCTTGATTTTTGCAGGGGCTCTAATAACAACTGCAACAATAGGTTTACCTGTATTTACTTCATAATTTAAAAGTATTTCTATTTCAGGTAATCTTATGGTTTTAGTAAAAAACAAAGAATTAATTGGAAGTCCTCATAAATCATTAAGAATTGGATATTTATTTGACTTTCTGAAAAAAAGAGAGATTATGAATCTGTGTGTGAGTGAAAAATCTGTATTTAAACCATTTTTAAAGGTGGTTAATTTCTAATTTATTTATCATGGATAAAACTAAAGAACAGTTAGAAAAATTAAGAGAGGTAGCAGAAGCGTCTCTTACAAAAACAGAGGAACTTCAGAAAGTTCTTGCTCAAATTGAAGCTTTAATGTCCAGGGAAGAATCACAAAAATTATCTAAGAAGAAATAATTATTTAAAAAAATAATTTTAGTTTTTGTACTTTTAATTACACCTCTACAAATTTATTGTAGTTATTAATTGTAGTATGCAGAACCCGTTCCAAAGTTTTCTGTTAGGTCTCGAGGTCTTACCTTCTTTAAGTAAAAGACCTCTTTAATTTGTTTGTTTTTATTATATTTTTATAATCTGCTTATTTAGTTGATTACTTTATAGATTTCTTTCGAACATACATTTACGTCGAAAAATTCAGTATTTACAACCTCTAATCCTGTTTTTTCTGTAACTTCAACTTTAGCATTACATTCATCTTGTTTAAGAGCCATAAAACTTGACTTTTTTTCTTCTATATCTAAATCAATATCAATTTCAGTATTTTCTTCATATTGTTCCATTACAAGGGTAAGGGCCTCTATTTCAACGGAAAAATTCTCATTGGCTTTTGTTCCAAAAGGAATACTAAGAAATGGAAATAAAATTAAGACTATTAATGTTTTCATTTCTAAAAAATGCGTTTATTTTTTTTATAACGTGTATTCTCCGCTAAAGAAAGGGGCATTAATTTTTTTATTGCTAAGTTTGAGTGTTCTTTATTTAGTAAACAATTTCTAATTAATCTAAGTGATAAAAATATTTAATAAGACTTTTAAGTATAAAATGATATACCTAAATGAATGTTAATTCAATTCTATAGGATTTTTTACTCAAGATTTTATTTCGATAATTTCTTCCTCAGAAATAATTGCCCATTTTCTAAATGACTTTTTACATGGATACCCTCCTGTTAAGTCTCCAAATGCAGGTAAAAATAAAGTATTTTTATTCTGATCCATTGCAAAACATCTAAAGGATAATTTATCTCCTTTGTTTTTTAAATAGAGTTTTGGATGATAATGTCCACAAATATTCAAGGTTTTATTATTTTCTAAATTAACTGGTTCATGGCTGAAAATAATATTTTTTGTTTTTCTAGTATTAAAAATTTTTAAACTTTTAATATCACAACCTACATCATGATTGCCAAGGACAAGTTCAATATTAGTTTTTAGTAGTTCAGGAAGATCCTCGACTTTTTTTTGAAGAGTTTTATCTATTGAAAATTTACTGTGGAATAAATCTCCTAAAATTACTAACTTGTCAGGATTATATTTTTTTACTATTTTTTTTAGTCTTGAGAAATTATTTTCATCTGAATTATTAGTAAGAGGAATACCGTTTTGCTGAAAATACTCAGCTTTCCCAAGATGAACATCGCATATTAACAATTCTTTTGTTTCCACAAGAAATAACGCTCTCGAAGGAAGCATCTCTAGTAATGTATCTTTCCAATAAAATTTATAAGAACTTTTTTTCATTTAATCACTATATTTTTTTATAAGTTTTTCTACTCTTTTTTCTATTGGCTCATTACTTAAAGTATTTTTAAGTCTCTCAACTAATAAAGGAAAAGCAAAAGGGGTCGGCGTTTTTATTTCGTTTAGAATGATTTTTAATTCTTTTAATCTTTCTAATGATCTAGATATTCTTTTATTTTCTAATTGATAATCTTTTACTTCTTGATGTGATTGTCTTATCAAAAGATGGCCTTTTTCATATTTAGTAAAGACATCGTAGAAAAGACTTGAACTTATCTGAAGTTGAGAAGAGGTTTTTGATTTGGTTGGATTATTTTGATTTACTAGTCCACTTATTTGGGCAATATTTTTAAATCTGCGTTTAGTTAATTCTGAAAAATTAATTGCATTTTCTAGATCTTCTTCTAATTTTTTGTTATCCAGAAAGTAATCTACTTCTTTTTTTATTATGGAAAAATCATAATCTTCTGAGGTGGTTAAGCTGAATCCAAAATCATTAGCAGTAATACTAAATGTAGATTGTTTTACTTTTGCCAATCTTAAAGCCCATAGAAATGCAATTCCTTCATTTACAAATTTGCCATCAAGTGTAAAAACAAAAAGATTTGATAAATCCTTGGTTTTATATATCTCTATAAGAAATTCGTCTTTTTTGGGAATATTTGAAAGAACCTTTTGTTTCTCTAATATTGGGCGTAATGAATTTAATTCTGGATTTAAGTAATCATAATTTTTTAATTCATTGCAGAAGTCTATTTCTTTTCTCAAACTTTCACAAAGTAGATCAGAAATTGCCATTTGACCTCCAACCCATGCAGGAATTAGAGAACTTTTTTTTGTTGATTTTTTAACGTATAAAACCATATCTCTTATTCTTACAAATTGAAGCATTTTACCGGCGAAGTAAAAAGTATCTCCTGGATTTAATTTTGATGCAAAATTCTCTTCTAAATTACCTAGTGATTTACCTTTTAAATATTTAACACTGACAAATTTGTCACTTGTAATTGTCCCAATATTGAACTTATGCATTCTTATTAAAGATTTGTCTTTTACAAAATATTTAAAGTGTTCATTATTACTTTGTGATTCTTCTTTAACTATCTTTTTATATTTTGGGTATGCTTTAAGGCATTTTCCTCCATACTCTAAAAAGTCAAGACACCAATTCCAATCTTGATCTTTTAAGTTTCTATAACTCCAGCAATTTTTAATTCTTTCTTTTTCAATTGTCGGTTCAAAGCCGTTTCCACAGGCTAGAGTTATTAGATGTTGAAGAAGCACATCATAGGATAATTCAGGAAGTCTAATTTCTTCAGATATACCACTTTTTATTATTCTTCTCATTGCACTAATCTCTAACAACTCCAAAGAATTAGTAGGCATAAAAATTATTTTTGATTTTCCGCCTGGCCTATGAGCACTTCTTCCTGCTCTTTGGATAAGTCTGGCTAAATTCTTGGCACTCCCAATTTGCACTATTTGATCTACAGGTTGGAAGTCAACGCCCAAATCTAATGAGCTGGTGCATACTACCCATTTTATTAATCCGTCTTTAACCCCTTCTTCAACTCTTTTTCTATCTTCTTTATCAAGGGAGCCGTGATGAATTGCAATTTTGTCTTCCATCTCTGGAAGAAAAAATTTAAGACATTGATACCATCTTTCAGATTGATTTCTTGTATTGGTAAATAATAAGGTGCTTTTATTTTTATTTAGTATTTTTAATAGTGAAGAATGACTTCTAATTCCAAGATGCCCACTCCATGGAAAGGTCGTTTCCTCCTCTGGTAAAACGCTTATAATTTCAATCTCTTTTTGAATATTCGTGCTTATTATTTTGGGCTTAATAGCTCCAATTCCAACTATTGCTCTTGCCGCTTCTTCAATATTTCCAATGGTTGCAGACATTGCCCAGATTTGTAAATTTTTTATATTACCTCTTAGCCAACTTAAAGATAACTCGCATTGGTTACCTCTTTTACTACCCATCAATTCATGCCATTCATCAATAATTATTGATGACAAATTCCTAAATAGATTATTAGATTCTTTATTAGAAAGTAAAAGAGATAGAGACTCTGGAGTGGTTATAAGAATATTAGGTGGTTTATTTAATTGCTTTCTCTTTTCATATGAAGTGGTATCTCCATTCCTAATCTCAACAGTGATTTCTTTATTAAAATGTAGAGCTGCTAACTGTATGGAATTTTTTAAGTCTCTACTTAGGGCTTTTAAAGGTGTTATTAATAATATATTCACACTTTTATTATTTTTGGGATCTTCTATCTGTGATAGAGGTCCCATTAATGCAGCATAAGTTTTGCCGCATCCAGTAGGAACTTGTATTATTCCATTCTCCCCATTTAAAAATGCCTCCCATGATTCGATCTGGTATGGCAATGGCTCCCATCCATTTGTGAAAAAAAACTGTTTAATTTTAGAAATCAAATCATTTTGATTTCTATTGTGAGTGATATTTTTCATGATATTTTTTTCATCAGTTTATAAGCATTCTCTAAGTTATCTGCATCATTGATTTTTTTATCTTTTCTCCATTTTGTTATTCTTGGAAATCTTACAGCTATTCCTGATTTATGACGTTTTGATATTTGTATTTTCTCAAAAGATATTTCGAATACCATTTCTGGTTTCAATGATCGAACAGGTCCAAATTTTTCTATTGTATTTTTTCTTATCCATTTATCTAGCTCTTTAATCTCAATATTCGTTAAACCAGAATAAGCACTTGCAAATTTAATTAATTCTTGGTCTTTCCATAATGCAAAACTGTAATCTGTGTAAAGACCAGCTCTTCTACCACTTCCGCCCTTAGCATAAATTAAAACAGCATCCAATTGCATTGGATCAACTTTGTATTTCCACCAAATACCTTTTTTTCTCCCGGAAGAGTATATGGATGTCTTTTTCTTAATTATTAATCCTTCAGTATTATTTTCTCGAGATTTTTCTTTCAAAGTTAAAGCATCAGACCAATCTTTAGGATAGATTAAATCGCATATTCTAAAAATATCAGTGATATTATTCTCAGTTTTATTTTGCCATTTTGAATAATATTTTTCTAACTTAATTCTCCTGTTTTCTAATTTAATTTCTCTTATATCTCTCCCATTTACCTCTAAAAGATCATAAGCAATAAAAATAATTGGATATTTTATTTGTATTGATTTAGTAGGAGATTTTCTATTTAATCTTTTTTGAAGAAAAGAAAAATCAAAGGCAATTTTTTTTTTAAAATTCCAAACTAATAATTCCCCATCAAGAACAAAATCATCTTTTATAAGTGACATTTTCTCTACTAATTCTGGGAAAGATTCATTTACTAATTCTTGCCCTCTTGTCCATAACGAAATATTACCTGATCTTTTGATTAATTGAATCCTGATACCGTCGTATTTCCATTCAAATTGAAAATCATTTATTGAATGTTTGAAGATTTTATCTTCAAAAGTATTTGCTAAAAGGAATGGGAATGGTTTGGAATTTAATTCTTCAAGATTTATATTCTTATTAATTAAAAATTCATATGAGTCAACTGAAGGCTTGAAATAACCCATCAATCTATGCGAAATAATTTCTTCGTCAATATTAATTAGTTTTGATATTGATTTTGTTATTAATCCGATAGAGACCCCTATTCTAAAAGTTCCTGTGAGAATTTTATTAAAAATTAGATGGTTATCTTCAGGCAATGTTTCCCAAATATTTTTAATTTTCAAATTTTTCTCCTCCTCATTAAGTATTGATAACTCAGGTATTGTTTTGCTTAGTAATTCATTGAGACTTATATTTGATAATTTTTTATTTCTGGAAGAAGTCTTATTTTTAAGTAATAGCGTTATTACCTCAGCAGAATCTCCAACTTTTAAATAACATGTATCAATTAACCATTGAGGATATTCATATATTTGAGAAAAAAGATTTTTTAAATATCTCCCACTAATAAATCTCTTATTACTTTTCCCAGTTAGTAAATATATTGCCCATGAATTATCTATTGGTTCATTTGATATAAAATAATTTCTCAAAACTTCAATTTTATTATTTGTACTATTAATTGAATCTAGATCGCTAAATAATTCTGCAAATTTTTTTAAGCTCATATTTATTTACCGAAGGAAAGAACATTTATAGATTCCTTTGAAACTAAATATTTACTTAAGGCTTCACTATCTCCATGATGAAAGAATACATTTTTTGCTTCAGACTTTTTTACTACTTCTAGAATCCCATCCCAATCTGCATGATCAGATATTGCGAATCCTTTGTCATATCCAGATCTTTTTCTTAAAGCTCTTATTGACATCCATCCACTCGCAAAGGCTGTTTGTATATTTTTGAAATTTTTCAGATAAGAGCCTTTACTTAAAGATGGCGGTAATAATATTAGACTTCCTTTAAGTTCATCCATCTTGTTTTTATTTTCGATTTTAATAGTATCTTTAATATCAATTCCAAGTTCCTTATAACAATTATTCATTTTATAAATACTGTTATGGGAATAAATATTACCTTTGAAATCTGTTTGACTAATTTCGTTCAACAATCTCTGCGCTTTTCCAAGTGAATAGCAGAAAAGTAAAGAAGTTTTTTCTGGCGAATTAATTATCCATTTTGAAATATTATTTGCAACTTTATTAGTCTCATCCCATTTGAATATTGGTAAACCAAAAGTACATTCGCTTATTAAATAATCAGTTTTTACTATTTCATATTTTTTGCAAGTCTCATCTTTTTGGAGCTTAAAGTCACCTGAAATTAGCCATTTTTCTTCAGCAAAAATAAAACTTATTTGGCTCGATCCAAGGATGTGTCCGGAAGGATGAAAAGAAATATTGATACCATTTATTTTGAATTCTTCTCCATAATCAAAAGTCTTAATTTCTATATTATCTCCAACTCTTTCTTTTAGAAGTATCGCAGTCTCGATAGTAGAAAGATATTCTTCACAGCCAAATGTAAAGTGATCAAAATGAGCATGGGTTATTAATGCTCTTTTTACTGGCTTACTTGGATCAATCCAAACATCAGCAAGTTCACAATAAAGATTTCCATCTTTATATCTAATTAAATCTTCTTGGTTAGTTTTCAAAACTTCATCTCTTACAATGAAGTTAATTTAGCTAATTATGCCCATGCTTGTTTTGATAAAGCTATGGCTGAAATTGTTAGTAAAGCAATAACTACAACTTTGTTGCTCCAATTAATCATAAATGAACTAATTCTGTTAAAAGAAACTCTATTAGTTGGTAAAATTTTCTGACTAATTATGTGATGATTTTCATTATTTTCTAAGCAATTTAAATTTTTAATCTTATTTATTAATTTAGATTCACAAGTTGAGAGTTTCTCTACTTGATTTAATAAATCAATATCTTCTGGTCTTAATAAAGTATTTAATTCTTTAATTTGTACCTGGTTGTTTGATAGAAATTCATTTATTATCTTATCAGTATCTAAACCATTCTTTATTTTTAAAAGAATATCATCTCTTTCCCAAGATTTTTCAAGAGAATTTAGAATTTGGTGAACTTTCATCCTAAGTATTTTTACCCATAATAAATTATTATTTTTTTCTTCTGTGGCTTATTCTTTTAAGAATTAGAAAAAATAATTTTTATTTAAGATTTGCGAATAAGTCTGTTTGCAAAATAGTTTACCTTTTCTTTCTCTACAATCTTTTTTGAACTGCTTTTAGATTTAACTTTATTTAAATTAATAACTTCATCTGATACATTTTTACCAGTTTCAAAATAGCTTTTAATTTTTTCTAATTCATCTTTATTTAACCTTTTTGTAGCACCTTTTGCATTTATTCCAAGTTTCTTGCAGGCTAGTAATATTCTATTACTTTCGACGTTAAGATCTTTGGCGATAGTGAAAATTGGGATGTTGATAGACATTATTTTTTTTACTATGGAATTTATTAATAATAATATATTTATAAATTAGAAATTAAATATATTTTAACTATTATTAATTTCAAATTTTATTGATTAATTAGGCCACTTCATCTTCGAAATTATTTAAATCATTAAACTTTTTTTGCATGGTTGGGTTATTTCTTGTTAATTTCTTTACTGTTAAATCTTGAGATTTGCTGTCAGCGGATAAAAGATGTTTTTTTGAGAGAATTAAAGCCTCTTTAGTTTTTTTTAAATGGATTATTGATTTATCAATTTCTGAAATTGCATCATTAAATCTATCTTGGGCCAGTGAAACATTTTTTCCAACGGCATTTTTAAATTGCTCAAGAGTACTTTCAAAATTAGTTATGTCGTAATTCTCGCGTTTCATTAAATCAATTTGAGTTTTGTATTTTAAGGTTTCCATAGATGCATTTCTTAGCAGAGAAATAATCGGCAAGAAAAATTGAGGTCTTATGATATACATCTTTGGAAATCTATGAGACACATCTACTATGCCTGAATTATATAGTTCACTATCTGGTTCTAACAGAGAAACGAGTACTGCGTACTCACAAGATTTCTGCCTTCTATCTTTATCTAATTCTTTTAAAAAATCTTCGTTCTTTCTTTTATTAGTTCCATTTAAACTTTGGTTTTTCATCTCAAACATTATAGATACGACTTCGGTTTTATTTTCATCAAATTCTCTAAATATATAGTCACCTTTACTTCCAGAAGTGGCATCATTATCCTTTTCGAAATATGAGTTTTTAAACGCAGAGGCACGATTCAAATTAAATTGGGTTTCGCAATGAATTTCTAAAGTTTCCCCTACCATCTTTGTAGATAATCTAGATTTCATTTCTCTTAACTCCTGGATAGTCAGGTCCCTTTCACTAATTTTGTTCTTAAACTTTTCCTCAATTAATTTCTCATTAATTGAATGTTCAAGTTTCATTTTTTCAATGGAATTTGTTAATGAAGAGTTTTCTTTTTCTAAATTAGTAACAGCTTCACTTACTTTGTTTTTTAAAGATAATTCTGAAATTAAGGACTGGTTTTTAATTTCATCCTTTAACTTGTTTAATTCATTGTTCAGAGAATTGATTTTATTTGTTGCTTGATTTTTTAAATCGTTCAGGGCATTTGTTTTCTTTTCTTCAGCTATTTTTAATTTAGACTCAAGAGCTTGAATCTCAGATTCTTTAATGCTATTTTGCTCTACTAACTTTATTTTTAATTCGCGCTTTAAAATTTCCAAAGCTTTTTTATTATCTTCTTCAGCCAAAAGAAGTCTCTCTTTTATTTGTTTGTTAAATTCCTCATCTTTTATCTGAAGAAGTATTTCTTCAAAGCTGCTGGGATCAATTCGGAAGGTTTTGCCACAGGAAGGACATTTAATATCTTTCATTTTTAATTACAAAATTAATATTAGAAAGGATTTAATATTCAAATTATTTAAAAAGAATATTATTCTTGATTAAGAATAAACAATGATCCAATCTTATGCATCAAAAATTAAAATAATTCCTCAATGAAAGTTATATTAATCCAGATTCCTTAAGAATATTGATTTTATTTGCTAATTCAATATCTGCAGAGGATATTGAGCGATCTAACGTTTTGTGAGAAGAAACTGTGTAACCACTATCATCAACAAATTCATCTTCGGTATCTTTTAAGTGGGCATCATCATTTTGAAGATCTTTAAAATTATCTGATTTGAATATATTTGACTTACTTATATTGCTATATCCAAAATTTGCAATTCCTCTGGCATCTAATGCCTCCTCAACTAATATTCCAACTACCTTAGATCTACTTATAGATTCGCTCTTAGATATTTCATCAATAATTTCAAGTACTCTTTTTCTAGGTAAATATCCTATCCTTTTAACTTTATTTTCCATAAATCTTTACATATGTCGATATTGTAACACTTCTGTCAAATAAAGTCAGAATTTACTAAAAGTACTAAGTGTAAATTTTAGTTATGAGATTAAAGTATAATTTTTTAGGGGTAGTCATAGAAAGTTATTTCTCAAATAGTCATGAGGACGGTTTTCAATGCTTCTTCTACTTACTCTTTCAGATTGAGCCAATTTCTGAAATTTTCTTAATTTTAAACTCTAAAACTTATGAAAGACAAGCTATATGATAATGCTGACAGTTTTGCAATGTCATTTGATGAGGAATGGAAAAATATTGATTGTGAGGATTTACGGTCAAAGATAGATAAAGTATTCGAACTTTTAGCAGACCATCCCTTTTTAGTCTCTAATCCAGAAAATGCAAGGAAGATGGCAGAATTTAGAATATTTTCATTAAAAAAATTTCAATAATTTTTTTAGTCTTAAATTCATAAGAATTACATATTTGGCGAATTAAAAAATCCCTTACTATATAAAAATATTGTTATGCCTATTATTGGACCTATCCCAAAAACAAACAATACAAATTTTGCAGAATTTTTTGTTTGACCTAATTCTTGATTTTTTCTATTTGATTTAGCTTGAACTTTTTTTGATTTTTTCTTTTTCATAAAAGATACAATACTATATGATGCGATGTTAAAAGATTTTGATATGTCATAAGGTCTCAAAATCTCTTTAATTTAACCAAATTTATTTTGATATCAAAAAAGTCAATATTGTATAATGTAATCATTAAAAAGCAAATATGAGTGCAACTAAGAGAGAGGAAGTATGTTCTCACCTTAGATATATAAGGTTAGAGCTTAGAGAAATGCATCAAATGCTTATAAAAGAAGATTTGATGCCGGATATTAATGAAGCAAAGGAGGTGCATGCACAATTGGATGCCTTATTAGAGTTACTATTAGAAAAAAGAGTAAATAAGATAAAAAGCCAATTTTGAAAAAATTTTAATTTATTTGAATAAATTATGAATAATTAGTAGTAGCTGATTCTATTTTTTTGCGATTATCATGCATCTGTTCTAATTTATTGTAGATTTCTTTAATTTGGATCTGGATTAAATCTGTGGAATTTATATTGCTTAAAGCATCCATTGCTGATAGAAGACTTTCCTTAGCCTCTATCAAATGCCTACATTCTTTACTTCCTGCTTCGTATGACATGAGAATTTAAAAATTTAATTATGTCAAATATATAAAATTTTGTTCCGTATTGATTGATACTCTTATCAAATGAAAGCTTAATATTGTTATTTAAAATACAGAATAGGCAATAATCTTTATTAAAATTAAAAAAAAAAGAAATGCAAGAAAACTCGAAAGACTATGAATACTGTATTGAAGTTGCTTTAAATAACGCAAAAAAAAGAATTAATCTTTTAGATAATTCAGATAAAAAATGCGTTTTAGAAGAATATAAGGAATGGATTAATGATGGTTTAAATAAGCATTCAGTACTACTACTGAGAGAAGACCCAATTATCTAAAAAGATGTAAGACCTATTTTAATTATTTGTATTCGAAGTAACCTTAAATAAAAAATAAAGGCTAACAATAAAGGTTATTATCAGTGTAATAGTTAATGAAGAAAAACCATACATAACTATATCTAAAACATTAAGATAACTATAGCATTTTCGATTAAATACTCCTTTGATTTAGTTCTCTTTAAATAGTGAAGAAATGAATTTATATAAATTTTCCTCTTCTAAAATAATTTCTTTAGCTTTATAATTTTTTAATTTCTTAAAAATTAAATTAATTAGATATTCTGATTTTGGTGACATAAGATAAAGCTATTTTTCTAATAAATAAATTTTCTCTTCGCCAATTTTATCAGGCTTTGTAATTTTACATCCCTTATCTTTTTCCATATCACAATCTTTTGTTGCAGGAACTGATTTCCATGTGCAAATTTTTTCTTGTGAATCCTCTTTTAAGATAATCCATCCATCATCTAAGTATTCTGAAATTCCATTCTCTCCGCAAGAAAACTTTATTTCCATTCTTTTCTTTTCTGAATTGGTATTCGAATTAATATTTTCTTCTAAATTATTTACGGGAGATTCTTTATTGATTGATGTACTACAAGAACTTAAAAAAATTGAAATTAAAAATAATTGTGTTATGTGTTTTATTTTTTTCATTTTTTAAACTTTGATGAATCCCAGTTATTAAAATTATAGTTTATTTTGATTCTATTACTTTTAAAAGTTGATCCATTTTATTCATCAAATTCTTCACATCATCGGGTCGAGGTAATATTAATTCTTCAGT
>QCNK01000006.1 GCA_003210135.1 Prochlorococcus sp. AG-424-P23
TTGACTCCCATCGTAGGTAAAATAAGAATAATTAATTATTAACATACTCTAAATGTTAGTACTCAAAATTAAAATTAATGAACTTTAAACCAATACCTAATAAATTTGAACATTTAAATTGGCAAGAAATTGAGAGTGTTGCAAAAAACAAAAGATCTACAGTGATTTGGCCATTCGGTGCTGTTGAGCAGCATGGACCGCATTTGCCTCTTGCGACAGATAGTATTTTCGTTGATGAAATTATTAGCGAAGTTTTTAAATTATTCCCTGCCGATATTCCATTAAAAAAACTTCCAACTCAATATATTGGTTTTTCTCCAGAGCATAAGGGTTTTGCCGGGACAATTTCACTTTCCTCAAATTTAATAACCTCAATGATTAAGGAAGTTGGAAGTCAATTATCTGAAATGGGGTTTAAAAGATTGATATTGATTAATGGACATGGAGGTCAAATCTCACTATTAAATACAGCTGCAAGAGAGCTAAGAAGTTTCTCACCGGAGATGGCAGTTTTTCCTTGTTTCTTATGGAGTGGTGTTAATGGATTAAGTGAATTGTTAACAAAAACTGAGATCGAGGACGGGCTTCATGCTTCTTTAGCTGAAACAAGTTTGATGCTGGCTTTAAAACCAGAATTAGTAGGTGATGAACGCCCACATGAGGGGAACAAAGTAGAGATCCCTGAAGGTTGGAGTTTAGAGGGCAATGCGCCTACTGCTTGGCTTACTAACGACTTCAGTAAATCAGGTGTTATTGGCGATAGCAGAGGAGCAAATGAGTCTCTGGGAAAAAATTTAAAGGAATTATTGATTAATCATTGGTTCAAATTAATTATGAATCTGATGCAATCAGATTGGCCAAACAAACCTTAAACAAGTCTAAGTTAAAAATGTGACTTAACAATTGAAACTATTTTCATGATATTTAAATAAACTCTCTATAATCATGTAATATTCATGCATAATGAGCTAAAGATTACTGACATGCAAACTCTAGAATCAAATAAAAAAACTATTGAAGAATCGATTAATCCGATTTCTTTAGATTTGCCCGACTTCACTACGGATTCTTACAAGGATGCATACAGTAGAATAAATGCAATTGTTATAGAGGGAGAGCAAGAGGCTCATGATAATTACATTTCAATAGCAACTCTAATCCCAAATGAGTTAGAGGAGTTAACTAAATTGGCGAGAATGGAAATGAAGCATAAAAAAGGCTTTACTGCATGTGGAAGGAATTTAGGTGTAGTAGCTGATATGGAATTTGCTAAAAAATTCTTTTCTAAATTACATGGTAATTTTCAAGTTGCTCTTGAAAAAGGAAATTTAACAACGTGTCTTTTAATTCAAGCTATCTTGATTGAAGCTTTTGCAATCTCTGCTTATAATGTTTACATAAGAGTTGCTGATCCTTTTGCAAAAAAAATAACAGAAGGAGTAGTTAAAGATGAATATCTTCATTTAAATTACGGTCAAGAATGGCTTAAAGAGAATCTATCTACTTGTAAAGAGGAATTAATGGAAGCTAATAAGGTTAATCTTCCGTTAATTAAAAAGATGTTAGATGAAGTAGCAGATGACGCATCAGTTTTAGCTATGGATAGAGAAGAATTAATGGAAGAATTCATGATTGCTTATCAAGATACTCTCTTAGAAATTGGTCTAGATAATAGAGAAATCGCCCGAATGGCTATGGCCGCAATTGTTTAATTATATTTTTACTTAATTAAGCATTTTAATAATTAATCATTTCTAATTAAGTAGTTACCTCTGTGCTATTGTTCATATCATCGTATAAGACACCATTAATAAATTTTAAATGTTTGGGTTAATAGGTCACTCAACTAGTTTTGAAGATGCGAAAAGAAAAGCTTCGTTACTAGGCTTCGATCATATTGCAGATGGCGACCTCGATGTCTGGTGCACAGCTCCTCCTCAGTTGGTTGAGAATGTAGAAGTGAAAAGTGCTACTGGAATATCTATTGAGGGTTCTTATATAGATTCTTGCTTTGTTCCCGAAATGCTTTCTAGGTTTAAAACTGCAAGAAGGAAAGTATTAAATGCTATGGAACTTGCTCAGAAAAAAGGGATTAACATTACTGCTTTAGGAGGATTTACTTCTATTATTTTCGAGAATTTTAATCTTCTCCAGCATAAACAAATTAGAAATACCTCCTTAGAGTGGGAAAGGTTTACTACTGGCAATACTCATACAGCCTGGGTTATTTGTAAGCAACTAGAAATTAATGCTCCTCGCATTGGGATAGATCTTAAAAAAGCAACTGTTGCTGTAATTGGTGCTACTGGGGATATAGGAAGTGCTGTTTGTAGATGGCTTATCAATAAAACTGGGATTTCAGAACTTCTTATGGTAGCAAGACAACAAGAACCACTAGCTTTATTACAAAAAGAATTAGATGGTGGCACAATAACAAGTTTAGATGATGCATTACCTCAGGCCGATATTGTTGTATGGGTCGCAAGTATGCCTAAAACAATTGAAATTGACACTGATAAATTAAAAAAACCATGTTTAATGATTGATGGTGGATACCCCAAAAATCTTGATGAGAAATTTCAGGGTGAAAATATTCATGTTTTAAAAGGAGGTATAGTAGAGTTCTTCAATGATATAGGTTGGAATATGATGGAACTTGCAGAAATGCAAAACCCACAGAGAGAGATGTTTGCTTGCTTTGCAGAAGCTATGATTTTAGAATTTGAAAAGTGTCATACGAACTTTAGTTGGGGAAGAAATAACATTTCCCTTGAAAAGATGGAATTTATTGGAGCAGCTTCTTTGAAACATGGATTTTCTGCGATTGGACTTGATAAGCATCCTAAGGTCTTAACTGTCTAAATTATGGCTAAACGTTATCTCCTTGATTTTGAAAAGCCTCTTGTTGAACTTGAGAAACAGATAGAGCAAATAAAAGAATTAGCTCGAGATTCAGAAGTGGATGTTAGTCAACAGCTTCTTCAGCTTGAGACCTTAGCTGCTAGAAGAAGAGAAGAGATATTTAAATCACTCACGCCTGCACAAAAGATTCAGGTAGCTAGACATCCTCAAAGACCTAGTACTTTGGACTTTGTTCAAATGTTTTGTGATGACTGGATCGAATTACATGGAGATAGAAATGGTGGCGATGATATGGCACTTGTTGGAGGGATTGGTTCGATAAATAATAGACCAGTCTTGATTCTAGGGCATCAGAAAGGAAGAGACACAAAAGAAAATGTAAAAAGAAACTTCGGAATGGCCAAGCCAGGAGGTTACAGAAAAGCGCTTAGATTAATGCAGCATGCTGATAGATTTTCTTTGCCAATTCTTACATTTATTGATACTCCTGGAGCCTACGCAGGTTTAACCGCTGAAGAACAGGGACAAGGGGAAGCGATAGCAAGAAACTTGAGGGAAATGTTTGGTTTGAAAGTCCCTATAGTGGCTACTGTTATTGGAGAAGGTGGTTCTGGAGGTGCACTTGGGATAGGTGTTGCTGATAGATTGCTAATGTTTGAACACAGTGTTTACACAGTTGCTAGTCCAGAAGCATGTGCATCAATTTTATGGAGAGATGCAGCAAAGGCTCCTGAAGCTGCATCAGCTCTTAAAATTACAGGTAAAGATTTACTTAAATTGGGGATAATAGACGAAGTTTTGCTAGAGCCATCAGGCGGGAACAATTGGGCTCCTTTAGAAGCTGGTAATACACTAAAGGATGCTATTGAGAAACACCTTAATGCTTTACTTCAAATGACTAAAAATGAACTCATTGATGAAAGATATAAAAAATTTAGGGTTTTGGGTAAATTTATCGAAGCGAATAATATTGAAGAAATTTATAGTGAAATTCCTCAAAAAACTGAATAAATTGAAATTAGCTTTTATATCAGGTGCTACAAAAGGTATTGGTAGATCTACAGCAATTACTTTTGCAAATGCTGGCTGGGATCTAATTTTACTTTCCAGAAAAATGGATTTATTGGAGAAACTTAAGAGTGAATTATTGACCACTAAATCAAAAATTAGCCTAGTAAAATGTGATTTATCTAATCCTATTGGAATAGTTAATTGTGTTGGAGAAGCAATTGAGAAATATGGGTGTCCTTCAGTTTTAATAAATAATGCAGGTTGTGCATTTAATGAGTCCTTAGTTGAAATGGATTTTGAGCACTGGGAACAAACTATTCAAACAAACCTCACAAGTGTTTTTCAAATTTGCAGCTCAATAGTACCCCAAATGAGGAAAAATGGTGGTTTAGTCATTAATGTTAGTAGTCATGCTTCTTATAATGCCTTCCCTCAGTGGGGAGCATATTGTATTTCAAAAGCTGCACTCAGCATGTTTACTAAATGTTTGAGGGAAGAGGAGAGATGTAACTCGATTCGAGCATGCACAATAACACTAGGTTCAGTAAATACGCCTCTTTGGGACTCCGAATCGATTAATTCTGATTTTGATAGAACTGCTATGCTTTCCTCAAAAAAGGTATCAGATACTATTCTTTATATGGCGCAACAACCAGAATCACAATTAATTGAAGACTTAACTTTGATGCCTTCTGGAGGGGCTTTTTAAAAATTCTGTTTCTCTTTTTAATCTCTAAAAGGTGATTTTTTTTAGGACTATTTGAACCCGATTGAACAAGAGAATGTGATATAGTGTATAAGCAATTAAGCTTTTGGAAGATACAGTAAATTAAGTTGCATACAATTTTCTGTTTAAAATTTTATGACCTCTACATTACCCAACGATAATATCAAAAAGTTTGACGATCAGATTACTAATAAACTAATCTCTGAAATTATCAGAGATAGGATTAAGAGCGCTGGTGTAAGATTCAGTGCAAATGATAATATTGCAGATTACATAAATCCTGGTGAATTAGAAATTCTTGAAAAAGAAGTTGCTTCAAGAGTTAAAGACCTGCTCAAGTCCCTAATAATAGACGTTGAAAATGATCATAATACCCAAGAGACCGCAGAAAGAGTCTCAAAGATGTATTTAAATGAAGTTTTCAAAGGTAGATATCATGAACAACCTAAGGTAACAAGTTTTCCAAATGATAAGAATCTTGATGAAATCTATACTGTTGGTCCTATCTCTGTAAGATCAGCATGTTCACATCATTTAGTCCCAATTTTAGGTGAGTGTTGGATAGGGATCAAACCAGGTAATAAGGTTATAGGACTTTCGAAATTTGCCAGAGTTGCTGATTGGGTTTTCTCAAGACCTCATATTCAGGAAGAGGCGGTAATGATACTTGCAGATGAAATTGAAAAATTGTGTGAACCTAAAGGTTTAGGAATTATTGTGAAAGCCCAACATTATTGTATGAAATGGAGGGGAGTTAAAGAACCAAATACAAGCATGATTAATTCTGTAGTGAGAGGTGATTTTAGGCATGATTTAAGTTTAAAACAAGAATTTTTCGAGCTTGTAAAACAGCAATCTGCTACTAATAATTACTAATTCTGTTTTAAAAACCCGATTAAATCTGTTGTTTTTTTTATATCCTTTAAACCTGGTGATATTTCAATACTGCTTGAAATATCGAGCCCGTCTGGTTTGATGTCAGCTAAAATTTCATCAATCCATTCAATTGATATTCCACCTGCTAACCACCAAGGTTTGCTAAATTTCAGATTCCTAAGATAAATAGAATTAATTTTTTTCCCTGAACCTCCATATGTTTCTTTATTCCAAGAATCAAGTAGTATCGCATCAACAAAATCTTCAAAAGGTTTTATTTTATCAAGGTCCTTTTCCGTTTTTATTCTAAAAGCCTTCCATAGGCCAATGTTTGGAATTTTGTCCCTTATTTTTTTGCAATAATCAACATCCTCATCGCCATGTAATTGAATGATGGTTTCACTTGGGTTGCCTAAGAAATTTTTAATAATTAAATCTATGGGACAATTTTGCACAACAGATACTCTATCGATTTCTGGATAAAAACTTTCTAAGGTTTTAAATATTTTTTTCTTAATTTCAGCTGATACATACCTCGGGGACTCTTCAACCGAAATAATGCCTATGGCATTTGCTCCTAATTTGGCCACTCGAAGAGCTTGTTCTTCTGTTGTTAGTCCACAAATTTTAACTAAAGTATTTGTCTTGGGCATATCATTATCTTGTATGTAAAATTAGTATTATTGCTAAATATAGCGGAGATTATTTTTGAGAAGTTGGCAAATTTTTAAAATATGGGGAATTCCCTTCAAAATTCATCCCTATTGGTTTGTTATTCTCTTTTTATTCTCATGGAGCATAAGTAATCAGGTTAATTTATCTTCAGGTGATATTTACAATGCTAAAGAAGCTTGGATTATCGGGTTTTTAACTTCTTTTTTCTTAATGGCTTCAATTATATCTCATGAAGTTTTACATACTTTTGTTTCCTTAAATCAGGGTGTAAAAATAAAAAACATTACCTTTTATTTCCTCGGGGCAATTTTACAAATAGATAAGTATTGTCAAACTGCTAAAGGTAATATAAAAATTGCGATTGTTAGACCACTATTATGTTTTGCTACAGCATTCATCTTGCTTTTAATTAGTAATTACAGTGCATCTCAAGAACTCATATCAATCAATATAATTTCTAGGTTAGGTATATTAAATTTTTTCTTAGGCTTCTTAAATTTGATTCCAATTGGTTCTTTAGATGGAGGAAATTTATTAAAAAGTATTATTTGGCATTTCTCAGGTAGTAAAAACAAAGGTAGAAACTTTCTCAATAAAGTAAATTTATTTTTATCTTTTTTAGTTCTCGTATTTGGGATAGTTTGTTTATTTAGATTTAACTTTTACTATGGTTTTATTCTTTCTTTTTTAGGTTTGTTTGGAGTTAATTCTTCAAAGTCAGAAAGTCAATTTTTTAAAATTGAAAATATACTTAAATTTAGTAAAGTTTCTGAGCTTAAATTAAAGCCCTTGAAAAAAATTGAATTCGATTCTAATTTTTCAAAATTAAATGCATTAATAAAAAACAAAAAAGATGCATCAGATAAATATCTTTTTGTAACGAATAATGGTAGATGGACTGGTTTTATTGATGAAAATATTTTAAAAAATGTCTCCATAAAAAAATGGGAACGTAACTTTGTTGGAGATTTTAAGAAGCCAATCGATAGTTTTGAAAGTGTTTATAGTAACGATAAATTATGGAAAACTATAGAAAGTCTTGAAAAAACAGATGAAGGTTTTGTATTGGTTCTTAATGCTGCAGATATCCCTTTGGGGATAATTGATAGGTCTAAAATTGGAAACTTTATATTGAATAAATTGGGACTTAATTTGCCTTCAGAAATTGTCAATAAATTAAATTATAAAAATCAGTATCCCTTGGGAATTGAATTACCAAGAATAATTAATTTAATGAAGCAGAGAGGTGATCTTTAAGTATTTTTGTCATCAAAATTTTTTAATATTTTTCATCTATGGACATATTTTTAAACTTTATTTTTGATTTGTTCTCTTGGAAAGAATTACTTAAATGTTGAATTATTTCATCATTTGTGAGGTTTAGATTTACTTTAGGTGGAGCCTCTTCTCTAAATAATTTGAACCATAAATCTTGTGAAGGATTTGTTTGAATCTCTCCATGTTGAAGAAAGGCACCTTTTTTACGATATTGGGCACTTCCTATTCTCTTAAACCCATCCTGATCAACTAAATCAGAAATTAATGAAGTCCCAAAACAATTAGATGTTATTGTTGATTTTTGTAAATTACCATATTGTAAGTTGAGGCCTAATTCTTTAAAACTCTTAATTAACCAATTATTTACCATTTCATAACTAAGAATTTTATAATAATTTTTTTTAAATGTTAATGCATAGGTTATGCCCCCTGAATGCAAAACAGCCCCCCCTCCAGAGGGACGTCTTACAATGTTAATTTCCCCATTTGATAATAATTTTTCCCAATGAGTAGGAATTTCCTTTTGGTGATAACCAATTGAAAGCCAATCACCAGCCCAATAGTAGAACCTTAATGTAAGAATTATTTCAGAATTGGAAATAGTCTGCTCTAGAGAATTTAAATCTAAAGCCATTTGATCAAATCCAGATAGATTAGTTGTCGAAAAAATTAAAGCTTGATTTCCTAATCCCAAAATTAACTTTGTAGTTTTATTTATGATAATTTTCAATAAATTTTTTCTTTCAAATTATTAATTACGTAACATCATTTTGTAATAGTGTGTCAATTCCCCTCTTTTGGGTGGAGAATATAGGAAATATTTTTTTACTATGGAGCCCACTCAAACAATAAATTTAATTGCTCTTAGCCTAATAGTTGTTATGCATGCAGGAGTTCTAGCTCTTAGATTAGGAATTAGCTTAAGCAGAAACTAAAAATCTATTAGAAAATTTATATTTTTAAGGTAATAATGTAGTTAAACTGAATTGACTTATTCAGTAAATTTTCTAAGAACTAAATTTGTCAGAATCTACATTTAAAAATATAAATTATATTAAAAGATACCATAGTTCTGCATTTAAAAAAGATCAACAGAAACAGGACAATTTTGTATCCTTTGTTTTCTTGATTATAAAAATTTGCTTTTCTCTTTTAGCATTAATAAGCTTAGTTAAACTTGGATATAGTTCCAAAGTTAGATTAACAAGGCTAAAGGAAATTCAAGACTCATTTACATACGAAAAATATCGATACAATAATTTGTCGAGTAGGTTTGACGGTTTATTTTCTGCTGAAGGTGAGCAAAGATTTATGAAGGATCAGGATCAAATGATTTCTAGGGACATTATCAGAGTAATATGGCGTTGATAAGTATGATCTAAAATCTTTCTACTTATTTTTTTACTATTAAATTTTTTGCTAGTGAGTAAAGACATTAAGGGATTAGCCCTAATAACAGGCACAACTTCAGGAGTTGGATTAAATACTCTAAAACCTCTTATAAGATTTGGATGGGAAGTCATAGCTGTTAATCGATCAAATAAAAGAGCTATATCAATAGCTGAAGAATTCTTAACAAAAGAGGAATTTAAAAATATACACTTTATAGAAATAGATCTCTCGAATTTGGATGATGTAAGAAAAGGTTGCAATGAAATATTGGATAGATTTAAAAAACCAATAAATTCTCTTATTTGTAATGCAGCAGTTTATAAGCCTAGACTAACGAGACCTGAAAGATCTCCTCAGGGTTTTGAAAACTCTATGGCAGTTAATCATTTTGGGCATTTCCTAATGATAAACCTACTTATAAAGAATATTTTATCTTCAGAAAGAGAAATTTTCCTAAATGGAAAAGCTCGTTTATTCAAGCCAAGGATTACAGTATTAGGAACTGTTACAGCTAATTATTCAGAACTTGGAGGGCGGATCCCTATCCCTGCTCCAGCTGATCTCGGAGACTTATCTGGATTTAAAAATGGATTTTTACCTCCGATAAGTATGGCGAATGGAAAGAAATTCAAACCTGGTAAAGCTTATAAGGATAGTAAACTTTGCAATATGGTGACCGTTCAGGAATTATCAAAAAGATATCCAGCAGAGAAAATTATTGTAAATTCTCTATATCCTGGATGTGTTGCTGATACAAAACTTTTTAGAGATACTCCTTGGTTATTTAGATTTCTATTCCCGATTTTTCAAAAATTTATAACAAAAGGATATGTTTCACAAAGGTTAGCAGGAGAGAGAGTGGCTAAGGTTGCAACCTATAAAGAATTTGCCAAACCATCAGTCCATTGGAGCTGGGGAAATCGTCAAAAAACTGGAAGAAAAGCTTTTTCTCAAAAGTTGTCAAAAAGAATAGTTAATACAATGACCTCACAACAAACTTATGATCTAACAAAACAATTGGTTGGATTAGATTGATTAAGACTAATCAAATCCCAATAAATCAAAAATTTCTCTATCTTTAAGCGGATTTCCCTCTAAAGGTTCTACGTTCTCAAGCATATTTTTGGCAAGAGATAAATATTCATTTTGAACTTCAATAACATCTTCAGTTGGTTCCATTTCAAAGATGGTACATTTTTTTAGTCTAGATCTTCTAATTGCATCTACATCTTTAAAATGAGCCATGGTTTTTAAACCTGTTCTTTCATTGAATTTATCAATTTGGTCTGTATCTTTTGACCTATTTGCTACTACCCCACCTAATCTGACTTTGTAATTTTTTGCTTTTGCCTTAATTGCAGAAACTATTCTATTCATAGCGAATATTGAATCGAAGTCATTAGCAGTAACAATTAAACAGTAATTTGCATGTTGCAATGGAGCAGCAAATCCACCGCATACGACGTCTCCAAGGACATCAAAAATAACAACATCAGTATCTTCTAGTAAGTGATGTTCTTTTAATAGCTTGACTGTCTGCCCAGTTACATATCCCCCGCATCCTGTACCAGCAGGAGGGCCTCCACTTTCGACGCACATTACACCATTAAAACCTTCGAACATGAAATCGTTTGGTCTCAATTCTTCGCTATGAAAATCTACTTCTTCGAGAATATCGATAACCGTAGGAACCATTTTGTGAGTCAAAGTAAAAGTGCTGTCGTGTTTTGGATCGCATCCAATTTGGAGAACTTTTTTCCCTAATTTTGAAAATGCTGCAGAAAGGTTTGATGAAGTAGTTGATTTCCCGATGCCGCCTTTCCCATATACGGCAATAACTAAAGCCCCTTCTTCAATATTTATTTTTGGATCTTGCTTTACTTGAACACTTCCTTCTCCATCAAGAGGTCTATTTATAGTACTTGTCATTTAAAGCTTAAAACACATTATTATTTATATTCTTGCAGCGTAAATACACATGAAATATGTTTTTAAACAAATATGTATTTAATTGTATTAAAAGTGGGAAATATGTTCTTATAACTGAATTTTTAGGATAAAATCTATTGAATTATAAGTGAAAATACTCATGACTTAATTATAATTTATTAGTAAATAAATTAACTAAAATATGCTTTAGCATCGTAAAGAGTTTCATCACTTATCTCTGGAATTCCCCTTAGGATTGCGTATTTTTCAGTATTTGTTTTGACTTTACCTCTTACAAAAAATGGAACTTTTGTTAATTCAGCTTTTCCAGATTCAGTCCAGATAATTCCTTCTTTACTATTTTTTTCTTTTTTTCCCTCAGAATTTAAAAAATCATTTGTGTTTGTGGCTGTATGTCCTAAATGGCTTTGATGGCCATCAACAAACTCAAAGTCGTGTTTGAACATATCAATAAGATGCTCTTCTAAGCCCATCATTAAGGGATGCACCCAGTCATCAAAAATCACATTTGCTCCTTCCCATCCCATTTGAGGGCTGTATCTTGCAGGTACATCTTGAACGTGCATTGGAGTACTAATTACAGAGCATGGAATACCGAGCCTTTTTGCACTATGCCTTTCCATTTGAGTCCCTAAAACTAGTTCAGGTGCTGCTTTCTTCATAGCATCTTCCACTTCTAGATAATTGTTGGTAATAAGAGCTTCTACATTTAGATCTTTTGCAGTAGCTCTTACTTGCCTCGCCATCTCCCTGCTGTATGTTCCAAGACCCACTACTTCAAAACCCAACTCTTCCTTAGCAATTTTGGCTGCTGCAATTGCATGTGTTCCATCACCAAAAATAAAAACTCTTTTACCAGTTAGATAATTAGAGTCAACCGATTTTGAGTACCAAGGAAGTTTTGATTTATTTTCTAATTCTTCTTTATTCGTTAAAGGAAGATCTAATTTTTCATGAACTTCATTTATAAATTTAATTGTATTTTTTATTCCAATAGGAATAGTATTCGTATATTCCATTCCAAAGTTCCGTTTAAGCCACTCGCATGAAGCTTCAGCAATTTCTTGATAAAGACAGATATTTATTTCAGCATCAATTAGTCTTTCAATATCATCAGGACTAGCACCTAATGGAGCAACTACGTTTGTATCAATACCTTGTTCCGAAAGTATGCGTTGGATTTCGATTACATCATCTCTGCATCTAAATCCTAATAATGAAGGGCCAAGTATATTAACTTTTGGTCTCCTACCTAATTCCTTCCACCTAAGGGGATTTATTTTGTCTGAAGAACTTACTTTTTCTTTTAAAAGGGTTCTTGTTAGTTGATAAAAGGTTTCTGAGGCCCCCCAATTTTCTTTCTTGCTATAAGCAGGTAATTCAAGATTAACAATCGGCATATCAAACCCCATCCCTTTCGCAAGTGCTCCAGGTTGGTCTTGGATAAGTTCTGCTGTACAACTTTCTCCGACTAAAAGAGTTTTGGGTTTGAATCGTTCAACCGCTTCCTTAATATTTTTCTTCACTAATTCTGCTGTATCGCCTCCAAGGTCTCTAGCCTGAAAAGTTGTATAAGTTACCGGAGGCCTTTGCCCCCTCCTCTCGATCATGGTAAAGAGAAGATCCGCATATGTATCTCCTTGGGGGGCATGAAGCACATAATGAATGTCTTTCATTGACGAGGCAATTCTCATAGCACCAACATGTGGTGGTCCTTCATACGTCCAAAGAGTTAATTCCATAGTTTTTAATGCGTTACTAAAGTTTTTGAAGTTAGTATTTGATTTCTTTTTAAAGGTTTGGAGAAGAGACCAGCCAAATCTGCGGCTTGATCAATTCCATGAATTGGACTGAATACCATTTCTATTGACCACTTAGTACTAATCCCCTCCGCCTCAAGTGGGTTAGCTAAACCCATGCCACAAACTACTAAGTCTGGATTAGATTCTCTCACTCGATCTAATTGTTTTTCTACATGTTGCCCTTCAACAATTTTTGTATTATCAGGTAATAAATTAATCTCCTCTTTCATTAAATCCTTATTTAGGTAAGGAGTGCCTACCTCTATAAGATCCATTTCGCATTCATTATGCAAGAATCTTGCCAAAGATATCTCTAGTTGCGATTCAGGAAGAAGAAATAATCTTTTCCCCTTAAGTATTTCTTTGTGTGAATCAAGAGCAAGTTTTGCTCTATTGATTAAAGGCGAAATAATTTCATGAACTTTAAGTTCACTAATTTTGAAAGCTTTGGCAGCAGCTAAAAACCATTTTGTACTGCCTTCGATACCTAGAGGAAATGGAGCTGAAATTATTTCACAACCCCGATGTTTGAGGTCTCGTACCGTATCACTTAAATAAGGCTGAGTTAATAATACTTTTGTATTTTTGCCAATCTTTGGTAGTTCTGTTGATTGCCGTGGTGGAAAGCTCTCAATATTTGAAATTCCTAAATTTCTAAAAATCTTTTTAAACCTATCCTCTACATTATTTGCGAGAGTCCCAACTAATAATAATTTTTCCTCATTTGATGACTCCATTAATGGAATTAAAGCTTTTAAGGCGCCATCCTCTCCTTGGGTAAAAGTTGTTTCTATCCCACTACCTGAGTAATTAACGAATCTTACTTGACCTAAAAATCTTTTATTTAATTTCTCTGCGACAGTTGCAAGATCTAGTTTAATTACTTCACTTGGACAAGATCCAACTAGAAAAAGAGTTTTTATTTCTGGTCTTCTTGCAATAAGATCATTAACCACTCGATCTAATTCTTCATGAGCGTCAGCAAGACCAGCTAGATCTTTTTCTTCAAGAATAGCTGTCCCGAATCTTGGCTCAGCAAAAATCATAACTCCAGCAGCGCTTTGAATTAAATGAGCACATGTCCTTGAGCCCACAACTAGAAAAAATGCATCAGGCATTCTTCTGTGGAGCCAAACTATTGAAGTTAAACCGCAAAAAACTTCCCTCGGTCCAGTTTCCTTATTAAATTCAACTTTACTCATTAAAAATTTTCAAGAGTTTATATTTCAAGCTTGCATAAACTTTTTAATTTAAGAAAGTAATTAATAAGTTCTCTTACAAAATGAACACATTTAAAAAACTTATATGAATGTTTAAATACTTAAATGGGAATTATGAAAAAAAACTTTTTGGGCGTATTTTAATTTCTGTAGAAGGAATTTCCTTGACTTGTTTTTGAGATTTTCCATACATTTCTAGCTATTTTTGTTGCTAATAATCCTGCTCTTTCTAACTTAGATTTTCCGGGCTTTGCTCCAATTAAAGCTGTCACTTCTGAAGTAGTTAAAGGTGCTCCAGTATTTATAGCTAATTGCGTTAACTCCAATCTATCTCTAAGGTTCTTAAGATTTACTTTTTCAAGTTTATCTTCTTCTAACCAACTAAAAGATGGGTCTTTCTGAGATAGTTTTTGCATCAAGCTAAGACTTACTAATCCAAGAGTTTGATCAGGAGTTAATTCTTTTTCAGTAGCAGAAACATTTGGTTCTTTTTTTTGAGAAGTTCCCATAAAAATGCATATCTTTTACTTGAAGTTATCGTTTTGTGGGAAGCATGCAAGTAAATTTAATAGAAAAAATGATCCATTATCCGTTATAGTCGCGTGAATGGAACCAACTTCTAGTTTAAACAGAGGGGAACGAAAAAAAGGTAGTTCTCTTGTCACAGGATCTGAGGTGCAATCTCAGGCCAGTGGTGCAAGCTGTTTTATTACAACTGATTCAGAAAAGTCTTTGGTATCCAGACAAGCAAGTCAAGTTGAGCAAATTGAGTTGAGAACATATGTTTTTTTAGATTCTCTCCAACCTCAATTAGCTGCATATATGGGGACGGTTAGTAGAGGTTTTTTACCTATACCCGGAGATTCATGCCTTTGGATGGAAGTTTCACCTGGGATGGCCGTTCATAGAGTCACTGATATTGCCTTAAAAGCAAGTAATGTAAGACTTGGTCAGATGATTGTTGAAAGAGCATTTGGCTCTCTTGCTCTTTATCACAAAGATCAAAGTACTGTTTTACATTCTGGGGATGTTGTTCTAGATGCTATTGGAAGTGAAGTTAGAAAAAGAACCAAACCTTCAACAAGTTGGACAGAAGTTATTCGAGCTATTACTCCAGATCATGCTGTTTTAATAAATAGACAAAACAGAAGTGGATCAATGATTCAATCTGGAATGAGCATGTTTATATTAGAAACTGAACCGGCTGGGTATGTCTTAAAAGCAGCAAATGAAGCAGAAAAAGCATCAAATATAACTGTTGTTGATGTAAAGGCAGTTGGCGCTTTCGGTAGATTAACTCTCGCTGGGAAAGAAGGAGATGTAGAAGAAGCAGCCGCTGCTGCTATAAGAGCAATTGATGAAATTTCAAATTATTGATAATTTTCTAATTTAAACCAATTTCTTTTTTGAGGTAAGGTGACATAATTTTGGCAGCTTTTCCTCTACTACCTAATTTATTTAATTGTGATTGTGAGAGCTCACCGTAAACACAGTTAGACTCTTTTACCCAAAAAATAGATTCGAATTCCCCGTTTGGATATTTGGGGTTCTTAAGAATTTCTCCCCAGCATATTCCTGTTGTATCTTTAACTAAGTTTCCTGAGGGATCGCACAAAACCATACAACTTATAAATCTTGCACTCCTATAAGGACTATCAGAAAGTTCATTAATTAATTTTTTAATTTTCTCATGATTAGTTTTGGCATATCGAGCAGAATAAATTCCTGGCCGACCATCTAAAACGTCTACTTCAAGACCCGAGTCATCAGCTAATGCCCAAGTTTTAGTCTCTAAAGCAGCTGCTTTTGCTTTTAGAAGTGCATTCTCAAAATATGTGTTTCCAGTCTCTTCGACATTTAAATATTCTGGTTGCTTCTGAACCTTTAAGGACAAAACATCCAGCATCTCTGAAATTTCAGATACTTTTCTCTGATTGCCACTAGCAATAGTAAGAACTGGAAGGTTCAAAATAACAAATAAATTTATTGTGAATATTATCTTACTTCAAAGCTTGATACGGAGACAGGAAAGGTTGAACATTCCACACCTGTGTAGACAGGGCCTGCCTCGTACGGAAATAACATAATGTAAATTTTTTCTTAACACAACAGTATGTTTTGATGCACTAACTAATTTGCATAAGTATTGACATATCAATAGTACCAAGGGTGATAAGTTTAACTTATGAATGATAGAAAAAACATTAATGGAGATTTTGTCGAAAACGCTTGACTTATAAGTACTTAATGAAGCATTCTTCGAATTGAACATTCCACATTTAGTATTTAGTAGACAATGGCTACAGAAACAATGGGTATCGCTCTCGGCATGATCGAGACACGCGGACTTGTACCTGCAATCGAAGCAGCAGACGCAATGACAAAGGCAGCAGAAGTTCGCCTTATTGGTCGTGAATTCGTTGGTGGCGGTTATGTCACAGTATTAGTTAGAGGCGAAACAGGCGCTGTTAACGCAGCTGTAAGAGCTGGTGCTGATGCTTGTGAAAGAGTTGGTGACGGTTTAGTTGCTGCTCACATTATTGCTCGTCCTCACAGAGAAGTTGAACCTGCTCTAGGTAACGGTGAATTTCTTGGTCAAAAGGACTAATTAAGTAAAGCAAGATTTATAAATTTTGCATAATAATTATTTTCCCTACATAGACCTAAATTTATCCTTATGAGTAAGAAGTATGACGCAGGGGTAAAGGAGTACAGAGATACCTACTGGACTCCAGAATATGTCCCCCTAGACACCGATTTACTAGCCTGTTTCAAATGTACAGGTCAGGAAGGTGTTCCAAGAGAAGAAGTTGCAGCTGCTGTTGCCGCTGAATCTTCAACAGGTACTTGGTCAACAGTTTGGTCCGAGTTACTTACTGACTTAGAATTTTATAAAGGACGTTGTTATCGAATCGAAGACGTCCCTGGAGATCCTGAAGCTTTCTATGCTTTTATTGCATATCCTTTAGATCTTTTTGAAGAAGGCTCAATTACAAACGTACTAACATCTCTTGTAGGAAACGTTTTTGGATTTAAAGCTCTAAGACATCTACGTCTAGAAGATATTAGATTCCCAATTGCTTTCATTAAAACTTGTGGTGGTCCACCAAATGGAATCGTAGTTGAAAGAGATCGACTTAACAAATACGGAAGACCTCTACTTGGTTGTACCATTAAACCTAAATTAGGATTATCTGGTAAAAACTACGGTAGGGTTGTATATGAATGTCTCAGAGGCGGTCTTGATTTAACTAAGGATGATGAGAATATTAATTCTCAACCATTCCAACGTTGGAGAGAAAGATTTGAGTTTGTTGCAGAAGCAGTTAAGCTTGCTCAAAGAGAAACTGGAGAAGTTAAAGGTCACTATCTAAACTGTACCGCTAACACTCCTGAAGAACTCTATGAAAGAGCTGAATTTGCAAAAGAGCTAGATATGCCAATCATCATGCATGATTATATAACTGGTGGTTTTACTGCAAATACTGGATTAGCAAACTGGTGTCGTAAAAATGGCATGCTTCTTCATATTCATAGAGCGATGCATGCTGTTATTGATAGACATCCAAAACACGGTATTCATTTCAGGGTTCTAGCAAAATGTTTGAGACTCTCCGGAGGAGATCAATTACATACTGGAACTGTTGTTGGAAAACTAGAAGGTGATCGTCAAACAACCCTTGGTTACATTGATAACTTAAGAGAGTCATTTGTTCCTGAAGATAGATCAAGAGGTAACTTCTTTGATCAAGATTGGGGTTCAATGCCAGGAGTATTTGCTGTCGCATCAGGTGGTATTCACGTATGGCATATGCCTGCTCTCCTAGCGATTTTTGGAGATGATTCTTGTCTTCAGTTCGGTGGAGGAACACATGGTCATCCATGGGGTTCAGCTGCTGGAGCTGCAGCTAACAGAGTTGCTTTAGAAGCTTGTGTAAAAGCACGTAATGCTGGTCGCGAAATCGAGAAAGAGAGTAGAGACATTCTTATGGAAGCTGCTAAGCATAGTCCTGAATTAGCTATTGCTCTAGAAACTTGGAAGGAAATTAAGTTTGAGTTTGACACTGTCGACAAGCTTGATGTTCAGGGTTAACTCAAGTTTCTAAATTGAGGAGATTTATTCTCCTCAAACTTATTAAAATCTCGTTTTTACGAGTAATTTCATTCACATTTTGATTAATTATGCCTTTCCAGAGCACAGTAAGTGACTATCAAACAGTTGCAACCCTGGAAACATTCGGTTTTTTACCACCGATGACCCAGGAAGAAATATATGACCAAATTGCGTACATAATTGCTCAAGGTTGGAGTCCAGTTATTGAGCATGTTCATCCTAGTGGATGTATGCAAACTTATTGGTCTTATTGGAAACTCCCATTTTTTGGGGAAAAAGATCTTAACTTGATCGTGAGCGAATTAGAGGCATGCCATAGAGCATACCCTGATCATCATGTAAGAATCATCGGATATGATGCTTACACTCAAAGTCAAGGAACAGCTTTTGTAGTTTTCCAAGGACGTTAAAGCTACTTATCGTAGTTAATATCTTTCTCCAAAAAAATGTTTTGGAGAAAGTTTTTTCAAAAGAGTTTCACATTTGAAGATTATGTCAAAAAAAACCAGTAGAGAGATTGCACTTGAAAGAAGAAAGGCGATGAGTGATAGCGGTAAAAAAGCTGCTGCTTATTCTTCAACTACCAAAGATAGAGTTCGATCTTCTCAAGATATACAGATTTCTGGGACTCAGTCTTCTCATAATAATAATAATATTTCTAAACCAGCTATAAAACATATTCCAAAAACCCAAGTAAACAGAAATTCTTCAACAACTTTATCTAGTAAAGAGTTGGTAATAGAGAGAAGAAAAGCAATGTCTACCCATGGTAAATCAGCTATAACTTCATCCGATAGAACCCGTACTGATGTTAAAAAAGAAATTCCTGTAAAAACAGTTAAAACTACCACAAGCGAAAATCAAGAAGTTCAAAATTCACATAATACAGAAATTAAAACATCAAAACCAAACGTTAAAAGAAGAATTAATCAGAAGAGAAAGCCTATTACTAATACAAGTAGAGATATTGTTTTAGCGAGAAGAGAGGCTCAATCTAAACATGGTAAATCAGCAACTAAACAAAATACTAGTGCCGCTTCCTTAGCTAGAAGGGGAGATCCAGATTTAAGTAGTAGAGAAATTTCTCAGAGAGTGAGAGAGCTAAGAAGTAAAACTGGTGCCACAGGCAAAAAAGGTAATGGTAAATGTAGACCATGTGGTCCAAATAAAAATGGTGCCAAACAAAATATTGCAGATGCTAGCTGGAAAGTTGGTAAAAGTGAAACTGATTCAGGTCAAATAGTTACTGGAACTCAAGCTAATAGATCTGTAAAAACTACAGGTAATGAAGCAAGTACATGTAGAACTGTAACGGGTACCCAATATATGGGATCAGAAGTTATTGATCAATTTTGTCAAGATAGACCAAGTTATAAACAACCACTTAGATCTACTGTTACCTCTACAACATCAGGTAATACAGTAACTGGAAATGAAGTTGGAAGATCTGATAGGGTTACAGGCGATGAGCCAGGAACTTGTAAAAACCTTACAGGTACTGAATATATATCTGCTAATCAGTCGCAGAAGTATTGTGGTGATATCCCAAGAAATCCTTCAAAGGTTAAACACAGCACTACAACCGATGGATTAAAAGTATCTGGATCACTTCCTGGTAGATCAACTCTGGTTACTGGAGATGAATCAGGTTCTGGACATCAGTTAACTGGAGATCAATATCTTGGCTCTGAGCCAAATCCAAAAGGTAAAGCATTTGAAAAAGTAGGCAGTTACAACACTCTTAATGGTAATAATGTAACTGGTACAGGGGTTGGAAGATCAGACCATATGACAGGTAATGAACATGGAAGTTGTAAGAATGTAACTGGAGATGAGTACATAGGATCTCAACAATATGATAAGTTTTGCGGTTCAAAACCAAAACCAGAAGCCAGAAAAGTAGGTTTAAGCCTTTCTTCAAAGTCAAATTTAATAAGCGGAACTATGACAGGAAGATCAGAAATAGTAACTGGAGATGAACCAGGTTCATGCAAAGTCTTAACAGGAACACCATACGCAGGCTTAGATCAGATTAATGAAAATTGTAGTACTGAGATTTCAGAAGATATGAAATCACGAGCAACAGTTAATTCTGGAAATAATTCAAATGCCAGACTTACAGGACAGCAACCAGGAATTGGCGGAGTAATGACAGGTGCTAAGAAAGGTGCTTGTAAAAATCTAACAGGTACTCCCTATGTTGGTGGAGATCAGCTCTCACAAGCTTGTGATAATCCTCCACATGATGCGGCTTATGCGAATCAGGAAAAGTCGGCAGGTAACTCTTGGAACGAATTCTCTGTAAAATCTCCATCAAGAGATAAATATTCTGAAAAAAACACTAAAGGAGTTACAGGTAATGAATATGAAAATGGTTCAAAGGTAACAGGACCTTTTGATATGGCAGTTGATAAGGTTACTGGCACTGAAAAATTTAGATTTGAACCGAATAAAAATATTACTTATAAACAAAAAATGGAAATTGAAGAGGCAGACCGCGCTGCAAAGACACCAGAAAAAAGAGTCGCATCAAGGATTACTGGTGAAGGACAATCAGTAGGAAACGTAACTGGTGATGATTGGGATCGCGGCGATAAGGTAACAGGTACAGAGGGAGCTTCTTCTAGAAAGAGAAATCCATCAAGAGCAGGATTTATGAGCGCAATGCCCCCTATGGAAGTAAAAAGAAATGAGGAAACAGAAAAACCAGATTTCTTGATAACTGGATCTAGTGGAAATACTCGTGAAGGACAACTTGTTACCTTTTCAGGTGGTGCAAGAGGTTAAGTAAATAATGCCTTTAAGAGGACTGGCTAAAGCCAAGAACTTCACATTGGGGCCAACAGCTCCAATGAAAACTTTTACTGAAAATGTCCATATACAAACTAAAGAACCAAATAATTTCCGAAATTCTGGAAAGTCTCATAAATTAACCAATAATATTCAAAATGAAAATCTATTTAGGTATGAAAGCAAAATAAAAAATGATTTTGACGAAATTGTTCCAACTCTCAAGGAAATTGCTCGAATTCAACATCACGAAGATTTCATAAATAAGGCTCAGAAAATATCAAGAAAAAATTTGGGAATAGATTTACCCCTACATGTATTAGATAAATCTTGGGTTAAACCTCTTGATATGAGAGCTTTATATGCATGGTGTGCCTTCAAACAGCATGAGAAACTTAGCGATAATTTTTTTAACAATGATCCACTCGAAGGTGCTGCTGGAAGTAGGGATGCGGAAGACTTTGAAAAATTTCTCTTAGATTGTGGAATACATTTACTTGATATAACTCCTTGTTCAGATGGAAGATTAGCTCATTCAGTTGCTTATGTAATGAGAATACCTTTTAGTTCAGTAAGAAGACGATCCCATGCTGGAGCACTTTTTGATATTGAAAATACCGTTAATCGATGGGTAAAAACTGAACATAAAAGATATAGAGAGAATGTTCCTAATGAAGCTCATAAAGATACCAGGTACTTAAAAGTTGTAACTTATCATTTTAGTTCTGTAGATCCTTTCCATCAGGGATGCGCAGCTCATGGGAGTGATGACGAGTTAGCTGCAGCAGAAGGTAGAAATAAATTATATGCTTTTAAAGAGGCTGTAGAGAATAGCTTTTGCTGCGGAGCTTCTGTAGATTTAATGTTAATTGGACTTGATACAGATACTGATTCATTAAAAATACATTTATCAACTAGCGATGGTGGTATAGATTTAGAAAAAACTATTTCTACATTAGAAATTTATAATTCAACAATAAATTTTTCAAAAGAGGATGCGGAAAGAGAAATTTGCCAGACAATTTCTAAGCAATCTTCAAAAGATCAACTCAGTGGACTGGAAAAATTTACGTTTAAATTGATTGTCAATAATATTTCTCAAATTGATTATGTTAAGAGTTTTCATAATGGTTCTTATGAAGATATTGGACATGCAGAGAGGTTTATTGGAGTAGGTATAGGTTTTAAAGAAGTACATCTCAGAAATTTAACTTATTTTGCTCATTTAGATACAGTCGAAGAAGGCGCTCCAGATTTAGATGTGGGAGTGAAGATTTTTACTGGATTAAATGTTTCCCAAGATCTGCCTATTCCGGTAGTAATAAGATTTGATTATTCTGGCAAAGTACCTGGTGCAAAAGAGAGGGCAATAAATGATTGTGAAAGAGTTAATAATGCGATATCAATTAGATATAAAAATTTAGTTGATCAAGGTTTGTTGCATACTTGCTCTACTATTAGAGATAGGGACAACATTCATTCCGCCCAAATTATTGGAATGTCTTTAGATAAAAAAACAGAGGAGGCTCACTAATTATGTTAATTTGCAAGGTTTTAAAACCACTTGTTTCTACCAATAGAATACCTGGTTTTGAACATAAACATCTGCAGGTTGTATTAGATGGTTCTTCTAATAAAGTTGCAGTTGATGCTGTCGGCTGCAAGCCAGGAGATTGGGTTATTTGTGTTGGAAGTTCTGCTGCTAGGGAAGCAGCGGGAAGTAAATCTTATCCAAGCGATTTAACGATTGTTGGAATAATTGATCACTGGGATCCTGACAAGTCATAAAAAGGGGGGATATAAACTGTGGAAATTATGAAGGTATTAGGAAGGATGGTATGCACGCAAAGAGTCGCTGGCTTAGGTCATATGAATTTACGAATTTTAGAAAATAATAAAGGAAAGAAATTAGTTGCTGTTGATCCTGTTGGAGCTAGAGAAGGTAACTGGGTTTTTACTGCTAGTGGCTCTGCTGCTAGATTTGCATGCCCTAATCCTGAAGTTCAAACCGATTTAACAATTGGCGGCATTATTGATTATTGGGAGAGTGACTAAAAATTTTAGCTTCAAAAATTTATTGAGAAACTTTGTTGAAGGTATAGTGTAATTAGTCTTGAAAAAAGAATTTAATGTGGAATGAAAGAGAATCACCTTTGAGGATTGAAAAAAGATTTGAATTTGATCGATACTCAAAAATTAGTAAATTCATGGGAGAAATTGAGAAATTATGTAAAGAAAGGGATATCTATCCAAATATCAGCTTCGGAAAGAATTTTGTAAGTCTTTCAATATTTTTAGACAATAAAGAAATATCAGAAAAGGAAAAAGACTTTTCAATGGAAATTGATAAATTTTATTTAGGAGACTAGTCCTTTTTTAATAATTATTTGGCTTTGCAATATCTCTTTTGATTAAAGCCATTAAATATGTTGGTGCTTTATATCTACCAGGTAGACATCTATTCAAAGTTTCAAGATGACCCCAACAAACTGTTTTTTCTATATCTTTAACTGAGTTTCCTTTTAAAATTAATAGTCTTAGAGCTTTGCAAAATAAAGGATAACCAGCTTCTAGTTCATCTATATTAAGCTTTGCTGCTGACATAGATCAAAGATGAATTATCAACTAATAATCTATACAACTATGGTGCACAATTGGTTCATATTTCAAATTTCTCAATAATTAGAAATTAATCTAGAAATGCGACGCAATCTATTTCAACTAAAACTCCTTTTGGTAGAGATGAAACTTCCACACAGGCCCTTGCGGGAGGATTCTCAATATTAAAAAAATCACTATATATTTTATTGACAATTTGAAAATTACTTAAGTCCGTTAAGTAAATAGTTGTTTTTATTACATCCTCTATTTTGGCTCCACCAGCTTTAAGAACTTCTTCGAGATTTTTTAAAACTTGAATAGTTTCTTTCTCTATATCACCTAAACATGTTATTTCATTTAAAGCTGGGTCTATAGCAATTTGACCAGAACAATAGATAAAATCCCCAGCTTTTATTGCTTGATTATAGGGTCCTACTGGATCTGGAGCATTTGATGTTTTAATTACTTGTTTGGGACACATTTGTTTAAGAAGATACCTATCTATTTAAACCCATAAATCTTTATTTGCTCTTAAAAAAGTGAATTCTTCTAAATTTTTTGCTCTTAAGAAAAGGTTTATTTTCATCTCTTCATCAAGTAAAAATGGAATTGTCAATTCATCAAGAGAAAGTTTTTTTTCAACATCCGAAAGTTTATTTTTTATATCTTGATCTTTTGGCTTGAGATTCAATGCCCACAAAATATTTGCCTTTGTATATTCATGTGCACAATATATGAGAGTATTTTTTGGTAAAGATTTGATTCTTTCTAGTGAGGAATACATTTGTTGATAAGTTCCCTCAAAAATTCTTCCACAGCCTCCAGAAAATAATGTGTCACCAATAAAAAGAACAGGATTTTCGCCATTCAAAAAGAAGGCAATATGTGAGCTTGTATGTCCTAATACTTCAATTATTTTTACTTCTTCACCTAAAATATTCAAAGTTTCTCCATCCTCTACAGATACATTTTGAAAAGGTATTCGCTTTTTTTCTTTGGAGGAAGCAATCACCTTTACATTTGGCCATCTTTCAATAAGTGACTTCGTCCCTCCAATATGGTCTGAATGATGATGAGTTTGAAAAATAGCTTCTAAATGAAAATTTTTTTCATTTATATATCTAATAACTGGTTCGTGAACAGATGGATCTACAACCACTACGGATTTATCTTTTACCCATAACCAAATGACGTTATCACTTAAAACTCTTAGTCCGATTATATTTAGAGCTTTATTAAATTCCATTGTTAACTTAGAATGAAGGATCCTTGGAAGAAATTGATCTATGTTTACTATAGCTTTACCAAAAGGAGCTCTGTTAAAAGATTCAATTTCAACTTTTAAAAGAGCTGGGTTAGATTTCTCTGACGCGTTGGACGAAAAAAATAGATCATTAACCTTTGAATCAAATTGCAAACGGGCTAAAGCATTATTAGTAAGGAATGGAGATGTTCCTGTTTATGTAAGTTATGGTCAGGCTGACTTGGGTATTGTTGGGGATGACGTTTTACGGGAATCTAAATTAAAAGTTGCAAAGTTATTAGATTTAGGATTTGGAGGTTGTCATATGTCTTTGGCGGTTAAGAAAAATAGCAATTATTTAAAACCAACTGATCTTCCAGCGAATTGTAAAGTAGCAAGTAAATTTATAAAAACTGCAAGATCTTATTTTGAAGAATTAAATATTCCTGTAGAAATAGTTCATTTGACAGGATCAGTTGAGCTTGGTCCAATTACAGGTATGGCAGAAGCAATAGTTGATTTGGTGGCAACCGGAAAGACTCTTAAAGAGAATGGTTTAATTAAGATAGATGATCTTTTTTACTCGACTGCAAGACTCATTGGAAATCCTTTATCTATGAGGTTAAATGATAATCATCTCAGAGATACGATTTTATCAATAGAATCAACTAATGCTTTATAGAAGATTAGCTAAATGTTTTTTAAAGATTTTAGAAGGATTAAAAAGTTAGGTAAATATTTAACTAAAGATAAAAAAACAATCTATTTAATCTTGATAGTTTTGTTACCTGTTTCTTTTTCTGGAGCTATACAACCACTATTAGTAGGACAAGCAATTACTATTCTTAAAAATGAAACTACAGATGTTTGGCTAAGTAAAACTTTTTTTGGGCAATCAATAAATGCCATTATTTTAACTTTATTTGTAACAGTTATTTTTAGGTTGGTTTTGCAAGGATACCAAACCTATAATATTCAAGCTGTAGGGCAGAGATTAACTGCAAGGATAAGGAGAGCACTTTTCGATCATTCAATATCTTTATCTCTTAAGTATCACGATAAAATGCCTGTTGGTAAATTATTGACGAGGTTAACCAATGATGTTGATGCTTTAGCCGAGGTTTTTGGTAGTGGCGCAGTGGGAGTAATTGCTGACTTTGTAAGTCTGATAGTGATCTCCTTGACAATGCTTTCAATTGATCGAGGGCTAGCCATATTATTGCTACTAACTCAGATTCCAGTTTCATATTTCATTATTTGGCTTCAAAAACGCTACAGAAAAGCCAATTATCAGGTAAGAGAAGAATTGTCTCAACTCAATTCTGATTTTCAGGAGAATCTTCAAGGTCTAGAAGTCGTTCAAATGTTCAGGAGAGAAGCTTTTAATAGTAAGAAATTTTCAAATACTGGAGTAGCTTACAAGAAAGCAGTAAATGGAACAATATTTTACGACAGTAGCATTTCAGCTTTTATAGAGTGGATTTCGCTTGCGGCAGTTTCATTGGTTTTAGCAGTTGGAGGGTATCTTGTTACCTCTGGAAATATTGGATTAGGTACATTAACAACTTTTATTTTATATTCACAAAGACTCTTTGAACCTTTAAGACAGCTTGCAGAAAGATTTACTCAGATTCAAGGAGGTCTTACAGCTGTTGAGAGAATAAACGAATTATTGGATGAAGAAATTCAGATTAAAGACTCTGTTCCCTCAATGCATTTTTCAGAAAATGCTCAAAATGTAAAAAATCATTTTAAGGGTAAAATTGAATTCAAAAATGTTAGTTTCTTTTACAATGAGGGAGAAAATATTCTAAAAGATCTATCTTTCTTGATTAACCCAGGCGAGCATGTAGCTTTTGTAGGACCAACTGGTTCAGGTAAAACAACCATAATTAGACTGTTATGTAGGTTATATGAACCTCAATCAGGTCAAATTTTAATTGATGATATTGACATAAAAGATATTCCTATCGCAACTCTCAGAAATATGTTGGGAGTAGTTTTGCAAGATACTTTTATCTTTAGTGGAAATGTCGCAGATAATTTGAAGCTAAATGCGAAGATAGATAATCTTGAATTAGAAAATCTTTGTAAAGAATTAGGATTAAACAGTTTGTTAAAAAAATTACCAGAAGGCTTGAACACTTTTCTTAGAGAAAGAGGCGGTAATCTCTCTTCTGGAGAAAGACAACTTCTTTCAGTAGCTCGAGTAGCAATTAGAAATCCTGTTGTTTTGATAATGGACGAAGCAACAGCGTTTATGGATCCATCTACAGAGGCTACTTTACAAAAAGATCTCGAGAGAATTCTTTCAAAAAGAACAGCATTGGTAATAGCTCATAGACTAGCTACGATTGAAAGCTCTGATAAAATTTTAGTTTTAAAAGGGGGGTCATTAGTTGAAGAGGGAACGCATAATCAATTAAGAATGAAAAAGGGTTTATATTTTCAGCTCTCTGAACTTCAGCAAAAAGGATTTGCTAATTTTTAATGATTTTTAGAAACCAAGGTTCATCAATAAAAAAATCAAACACTATACCCAAAGATAAACTTTTAGATATCTATGGTTTGGATTCTTATGAATTTACTCAAAAAAATAAAGAAGAAATTTTTGTATGTAGTAAAAGTAAAGAATTAGATTTAATAGAGCTAGACCAACTTTTGCAAACTGTTGGTTGGAGCAGAAGACCAATAAGAAGAGTTAAAAGAGCTTTGGATTTTAGTATTTTGGTGGTTGGGTTGTGGCGTCATGACGTTAAATTTCCTAGGTTAGTAGGTTTTGCAAGATGTACTGGAGATGGAATTCTAGAGGCGACAGTGTGGGATGTAGCTGTTAATCCTGTCTATCAAGGACTAGGATTGGGGAAAGAGTTAATGCAATACATATTAAAAGAATTAAAAAATATCGGCATTACAAAAGTCACCCTTTTTGCTGATGCGGAAGTTGTTTCATTTTACAAAAGACAAGGTTGGACATTAGAACCTAAAGGGTCTAAATGCGCTTTTTGGTATGCAAATTAATTATTTTTTGTAGTATTCAGAATATATTGATTTTGTCGATTCGCCTTTTAACCACCTTCTTCTAAAGTTCCAATTCTTAAGTGCTTGGAGAAAAATATTAGTTCTTTCCCATTTCCTTGAACTTGTAAAAATAGGTAAACTTAATTGCTTTAAATCTTCTTTATTTTTTAATCTTCTAAAAAAATCTACGTCTTCCATTAAAGGAATCTTTTTAAATCCATTATTCTCAAAATAAATTGATTTATGAATTATTAAACCCTGGTCTCCATATGGCTGTTTTAAATATCGGCTTCTGAAATTAACTAGAATCTCGAGAATTCTGTAAATTTTCTTATTGTTATTAATTTTAAATTTAAAATTATAAATAAAATTTTTATCTCCTTTAATAACTGATTTTATTTTTATAAACCAATCATTAGTTAATCTAGTATCAGCATGTAAAAATATGAGCCATTCACCTTTTGAATTTTTAGCACCCAAATCTAATTGTAAACCTCGATTTCTTTCTTTAGATTTATATACTTTTGCTCCGTAAATATTTGCTACATCAATAGTTTTATCTTTACTACCACAATCAACAATTATGATCTCCCCAACTTTTTGAATAATCGACAAGTCTGAAAACAATAATGGCAAATTATTGGCTTCATTGATAGTTGGAATGATAATTGAGATTTTAGTCAAATTGCTTTTCTATTCTCAATGTCAGAAATTTCATCTATATCTATTTTTTTATCTAAAAACTTATATTTCAATTTTGTATAGGCAAAATTATCAATTGTATTTTGAAGAACATTATCTTTACTCCACATAATATTAATAAAAGGTAAATTTAAGTGATTTGATATTATTTTTGCTGATAAACCCATAAGCCAATAACCTCCATCATTTGACGGCCCTAGGATAAGATCATTATGTTTTAGCTCTCTAATAGTATTTAATAAATCCAAATGACATAAATCTGGTAGGTCAGTTCCAATAAAAATAATATTTTTTATTTTATTTTGAGTACAAAATTTTTTGTTGATAATTATTTGCCTTTTCATTTTCTCTCCTAAACAGCCTTTACCCTGTAAATTAAATTTTTTAATACCTAATTCTTTACACCATTTTCTACAATTTTTACCCCCTAATCCAGATATTGCTAAAGAGATATCTAATAGATTAATTTGCTTGAGAGATTTGGCTACGGAAATAGTGTGGTTGGTCATCACACTTTGCACTTTGGCAGCATTAAATTTACCAATATCTTTTGCTAATCTTGTTTTGCATCTTCCAAAACCATGCCATTTTGCCATGATAATAAGTAATGCTTTATCCAATACTTCAGCCAGATTTATAATCATTATATGCTCATAAAAAAAATATAAAAATTTTTTTAAAAATTTAGATGATGCTTTGTTAAGTAATTTTAAATTTGTTGTGATCTTGTGATTTGTTAATGGCCAATTATTAAATTCCAACTAGATTAATAATCTATAGAAAAAAATTTTGCAAGCAACTAATCCTATTTGGGCGGAAGTTCAACAATCACTTCAAAAAACTTTAAGTAAACCTTCCTTTGAGACATGGATAAGGCCTGCTAAATTTAATTGTTTTGAGAATGGCTTGTTGACCTTAATTGCCCCAAATACATTTTCCAGTGATTGGTTAAGAAAGAATTATTGCGAAACTATCGAAAAAGCCACAAAAGAAATTTGTGGACACGATGTAAAAGTTGTTTTTAAATCCGAGACAAATCTCAGCAGTGATTTAACAAATAAAGAGAACATTAATGAACAGAATGTTTATCATAAATCTAAATCTGTTTCTAATAATAGCCAAGAAAATTCCTCAAGAAATCGCTCTAAAAATTCTAATGGTTTAAATTTGCGCTATGTCTTTAATAGATTTGTTGTAGGTCCAAATAGTAGGTTGGCCCATGCGGCAGCTTTAGCTGTTGCCGAATCTCCTGGTAGAGAATTTAATCCATTATTTATTTGTGGCGGAGTAGGTCTTGGAAAAACTCATTTAATGCAAGCAATAGGTCATTATCGAGTAGAAATAGATCCAGAGGCTAAAGTTAAATATGTATCTACAGAGACTTTTACAAACGACGTTATCAGTGGAATTAGGAGGGATGGAATGACAGCTATTAGAGATAAATATAGAAATGTGGATTTGATTTTAATAGACGATATACAGTTCTTAGAAGGTAAAGAATACACACAGGAAGAATTTTTTCATACTTTTAATGCTCTTCATGAATCAGGAAGCCAAATAGTTATTGCAAGTGATAGACCTCCAAATCAATTGTCGGGAATTCAAGAGAGATTGATTTCTAGGTTCTCAATGGGGATGACTGCAGATATTCAACCTCCTGACCTTGAGACGAGGACAGCCATCCTTCAAAAAAAGGCAGAACAAGAGAGGATGAGTCTTCCTAGAGATTTAATTCAATTTATAGCAGGAAGATTTACTTCTAATATTCGAGAATTAGAGGGAGCATTTACTAGAGCTGTTGCGTTTGCTTCAATAACAGGCTTGCCAATGACAGTTCAATCAATTGCTCCTATGCTTGATCCGACCAGTGTTGGAGTAGTTGTAACTCCAAAACAAGTTATAAACAAAGTTTCCGATTTCTTTAAAGTTTCTACTGATGAATTGATTAGTTCAAGTAGAAGAAAGCCAGTAAGTCAAGCTAGGCAAATAGGGATGTATCTTATGAGGCATGGAACCGATTTAAGTCTACCAAGAATTGGAGATGAATTTGGGGGGAAAGACCATACAACGGTTATGTACGCTATTGAACAAGTTGAAAAGAAATTGTCTACTGATCCTAATATCGCAAGTCAAGTTCAAAAAATAAGAGATTTACTTCAAATAGATTCAAGAAAAAATTTATAGTTTTACTGTTAAGTAGAAATAAAATTTCTAGGATCTTGATCATATCTATGCTTGATAGGTATCTTCTGTACTTCATTAATATCAGTAAGCAATTCAATTTTATTTAACGATTGTCTTAATAACCTTGCTGAAATAATTGGCATATCTCTTGGAACTGAGATTCTATTTTTTAAATATCTCAGAGATTTTCCTGATAGTTTCTCAGGGACTTTTATTTCACCTGTGATCATATGAGTCAAAGCTGATCTTAATGATTCCTCAAATGATTCTTTATTATATGGGTTAACTTTAAGTAAATTGTTTTTATGCTTTATAATTCTTTTAAGAGCAATTCTAGCGAAATATTTTGAATCATACTTTCTATTTAATTCATAATTACCTAGACCCTCTCCACTATCTATTAGCTCTGAGAAAATAAGCTGTTGCTCACTGCTTTCTTTATAACATCCACCCATTTGTGGGGGTAAATCATGAGAGTGAGTATGAAAATCTCCTTGAGTGCCTCTATAAGCACTTGTTCCTTCAAAAAGGGTAAGCCAGTTATCTACATGACGGTAATTAGATCTTAAATTAAACCCTTTATAATAAATCAGTGAAGCATTCATTCTCTCCATATAGGGAATAAAAATTATATCTCCAACACCTGGCTCTATATGACCGGTATTAGATACTGATGGATCAAGAAACCCTGATTTCGATTTTGATCTACTTAAGATTTCATCGAGTTTAGAAATGGATTCTTTAAATCTTTTTTTTCTAAAAGAGTTATCTATAACATTAAAGCTTTCTCGGCAGAGCCAATTACACCAGGATCTGAAAATTTCTCTTTCTAACTCTCGAATTTTGATAAGGTGACTAGATGTTATAAAAGATCCAAGTGCTCCAAATTCATTTTCTAAAAAAGCTATGATATCGTCGCTTTCAGTTATAACTTGCCCTTTAAATTCAATCGCAGGTAATTTACCCGATCTGACTTTTTCAAGGAACCAACTTTCTTTTTGACCGTAGCAAAACATATTTATTTTTTTGACTCTGTATGGAATTTTCTTAAATTCAAGCCATAACCATATCTTCTGACAGTAAGGACACCAAGAATGCCTATCCCTATAGAGGGTAACTAATACATCATTTTCACTATGTCCAAATAATCTTAAATTTGCGTAGGAATTATTTATACCATGGATTCTATCAAGATCTTCAACTTCAAATTTATTTAAATCATCCCATGCCAAAATACCATTCATTATTTGAATTAAAGCTATAAACTAACGTTATAATAATTGATTAAAAAAAGTCTTGGAATTTGAATTTGATTTAATTGTTGTTGGCGCTGGATCTGGAGGACTCGCGGCGGCTAAACGAGCAGCTAGTTATGGAGCAAAAGTCGCAATCATAGAAGCAAATCAAATAGGAGGAACTTGTGTGATAAGGGGATGTGTGCCTAAGAAATTAATGGTTTATGCAGCTAAAAGTAAAAAAAATATGGATTCTTCTGAAGGATATGGATTAAAAAATGGAGGTATTAATTTTGAATCAAATATTTTGTTGAAGAATGTTAGAGAGGAGGTTTCTAGATTAAGTAATTTACATAGAAATTCTTTAAAAAAGTTGAATATAACTATTTTTGAAGGCTTAGGAAGATTTGTTAATCAAAATGAATTAGAAATTATTTGTTCAAACACAAAGAAAATTAAAAACAAAATAAGTTCAAAAAAAATTCTTATTTCAGTTGGAGGTAAACCAAAGAAATTAAATATTCCTGGGGTAGATTTGGCATGGACTAGTGATGATATTTTTGAATTAGAAAAGTTTCCTAAATCAATATTAATAGTAGGAGGAGGATATATTGCTTGTGAATTTGCTTCTATTTTCAGAAATTTAGGTACTGAAGTAACTCAATTAATTAGAGGTCAACATTTGCTTAATGGTTTTGATGAGGATCTTTCTTCATGCCTAGAGGAATCACCTACTTTTACTGAAATCAATATAATCCCCAATACTGAATTAAAGGCCATCAAAAGGGTAAATGGAAATCTGGAATCTACCTTAGACTCGGGAGATAAACTCCTAACTAATAATATCCTTATTGCTACAGGAAGAGAACCAAATCTTTTGCCTTTAAATTTAGATTTTTTAAATCTAAAGATGGATGGCCAATATTTAGATGTCGATGAACGTAATCAAACAAGCAACGCAAATATTTTTGCAGTTGGCGATATCATAAATAGGCCAAACTTAACTCCAGTAGCGATAGAACAAGGGAGAGTTTTTTCGGATAATTTTTTTAATGACCAAAAAAGAAAAGTAAATTATGAATATATACCTAAGGCCGTTTTTACTATTCCAGAAATTTCAACAGTTGGCTTTAGTGAGAAAAGAGCTAAAGAGATTTACTCTGAAAAAAATATAAAAATTTTCAAATGCAAATTTACCCCTATGTCTAATACCTTTAAAAAGAATAAATCAAAATGTATGTTGAAGATTGTAGTTCATAAGCTAACTGACAAAGTCCTAGGATGTCATATGTTTGGAGAAACATCGTCTGAGATTATTCAAATGGTATCAATTTCATTAAATGCAGGGATAACAAAAAAAGACTTTGATATTACTATGGCTTTACACCCAACTATCTCAGAAGAATTTGTGACTATGTATGGATAAAATTATGAATTAGAAAATTTTAATTTTTCTTGAAAAATCAGAAATACTATTAGTAATGCAAAGTAAATAAATAAACCTATCCTTAATTCAGAAAGGAAGTTAAATTCATTCAGGAAAAGTATCTTATCGAGGATGTAGAAAATATAAAGATTAAGCAAAATAAATCCTTCAATTCTTGTGATTTTCCCTTTGCTCCAGAAAATTGGTAAGCATGCAAAGGTAGTTAAAACCATAAAAGGTAAGTCAACTTTTATTAGACTCTGTTCAATTACTAAACCTTTAAATCCTGAAAAAATACTGCAACTTCCAAGGATTAAAAGTTGATTTAGTAAATTACTTCCTATTACATTCCCAATCGCAAGATCTGTTTTGCCTTTAAATGCAGCAATTATTGAAGTTACTAATTCTGGTAAAGATGTCCCAGTTGCGACGATAGTTAAACCAATAATAATTTCATTTACACCCAAAAGAGTAGCGAGCTTTTGCGAACCATTTACTAAAATATTTGAACCAAAGCTTAAAAGAAATATTCCCAATATTAACTTTAGTAAAATATTCATTTTCCCTTTATAGTTATCTTTTAATTCTTCTATCTCTGGTTCAGCATCTTTTGTCTCATCTCCTTTTTCATTGACGGTATTGATTTCCCATATTGTATTTAAGATTAAACAAAATATTAGAAATACCCCTGCTTGCAATGTTAATAAGCCTGTTGATGACATAGCCCAAACTGCACAAGAAATTGCCATTAAAAGAGGGACATCTCTTCTGACTATTCTGCTTTTTACTTTAAGAGGTGTTATCAATGAGCTTATGCCCAAAACAACAAGAACATTAAAAATATTGCTTCCAATTACATTGCTCGCCGCAAGCGAATCACTGCCTTTTAAAATTGAACTCAAACTTACCAACAATTCAGGAGAGCTTGTTCCAAGAGAAACAACTGTTAAACCAATTACTATTTGAGGTATTCCTAAAATTAAAGATAAAAATATGGCTCCTTGAATAAAGAACTCTCCTCCAGCAAAAAGTAGAACTACTCCTAAAACTATTTCTATTATTGGTAATAAAAAATCACTCATATTTAGGATTTAATTTAGATAATAAAAATTTTCATAATTGGTTAATAACTATCCTCGAATATCTATAATTTATTGTCAATTTTAATTTGCTGTTAAAATTGATTAAATAGAAAAAATTTTGAAGACTCTAAACATAATAAAACCTGATGATTGGCATTTACATTTAAGAGAAGGTCTTGTATTAAAAAATATCATTCAGTTTACTTCGGAATATTTTGGAAGAGCCATTATTATGCCAAATACTAAAACTCCCATTACATCTGTTGAAAGAGCTATCTCTTACAAAAAATCTATTGTTGAAGTGTTACCAGAAAGTTCTAAGTTTGAACCACTAATGACAATTTATCTTACAGATGAGACTGATAAAGCAGAACTAATAAATGGTTTTAAAAATAATATCTTTTTCGCAGCAAAATTATACCCTGCCAATACGACAACAAATTCCAGTCATGGAGTTAGGAAAATAGAAAATCTATATAAGATCTTTGAATTAATGCAAGATTCTGGAATGCCTCTTTTAATTCATGGGGAAGTGACTGATTCTGAAGTAGATGTATTCGATAGAGAAGAAGTATTTATAGATAAAGAACTTTCTCAAATAACCAAAAGATTTCCAAAATTAAAAATTGTTCTAGAACATATAACAACCTCTTATGCAGTGGATTTTGTTCAAGAAAATAATATTGGGGCTACTATTACTCCGCATCATTTGCATATAAATAGAAATGCAATGTTTTTTGGAGGCTTAAATAGTGATTTTTACTGCTTACCAGTTGCTAAGAGGGAGAATAATAGACTCGCTTTAAGGAGAGCTGCAACAAGTGGTAAAAAATGTTTTTTCTTGGGAACTGACTCTGCTCCACACCTGAGGAAGTGGAAAGCTTTTTGTGGATGTGCAGGCATTTTTAATTCGCCAGTAGCAATAGAAAGCTACTTAACAGTTTTCGAAGAGGAGGATGCTCTAGATAATTTTGAAAAGTTTGCAAGTTTGAATGGCCCTAACTTTTATAATGTCCCACCAAATAAAGAAAAATTAAAATTAGTTTCTAGACCTAACAAAATTAAAGAATATATTGATGTTGTTGAAGGGAAAAATATTGTCGGACAAATAAAACCATTTCATGCAGGTCAAATTTTACAATGGCAAGTAGAGGGGATGGTAAATTAAAAAATTAGATTTATTTTGACAATTAAAAGTGTAAATATTCCAATTTTTCTTGGTTAAATGGGTTGCCTCGGCTGCGATAAAAAAGAGCAAATTTCTTTTAGGGGTGTGGCGCAATTGGTAGACGCGCCGGACTTAAAATCTATCGTAAATATCTATACTCTAGCGAACAGTATATTTCAGCGATTGGTTAAAAGCCAGTTGCGTTCTTAATTTATAACCTATCCACATTCGTATAAATATCCAACAAATATCTAGCGCGTCTAATGATTCCTGAAAAATGTAAATTTTAAAATTTTTCTTGGATAAATGGAGGTTAATTGGCTACGATTAAATAGCGCAAATTCCTTACGGGAGTGTGGCGGAATTGGTAGACGCGCCGGACTTAAAATCCGTCGAGCGATTTAGCTCGTGGGGGTTCAAGTCCCCCCACTCCCATTATTTAATTATTTATTTTAGTTCTGACGATAACTTCCAATAGTTGTTATGTTTTAACTAAGAAACCATAAATCAAAATGGAAAGTTTTTTCAATAATTCATTCGCTACTTTAATTGCTTATGTTGGAATCATTTCTACCTATTTATTAGTTATTCCATTATTTCTATTTTACTGGATGAATAATAGATGGAATATTATGGGCAAATTTGAAAGATTAGGAATTTATGGCCTTGTATTTCTTTTCTTCCCAGGTTTAATTTTATTTTCTCCATTTTTAAATCTCAGACTAAAAGGAAGTGGAAAAGGTTAAATAATTGACTAAAGGTAAAGTTATACAAGTAGGTTTATTTATTTCATGTATTGGATTAATTAGTTATAAATTTGCACCGCAAATTGGTATTGACAATATTACAACTACTACTTTCTCAAGTTGTATCCTGATTTTGATTGTTATTACTTGGGTAACAACTTATGTTTATAGAGTTGTAAATGGAAAAATGACTTTCATGGAACAAAGGAAGCGTTATAGAAAAGAGTATGAAAAAGTTGTTAATGATAAACTAGAAACCAAATTCAATGCATTGTCAAAGGAAGAGCAGCAAAAACTAATGGAAGATTTAGAGAAAAATCTATAAATTTTTCATAGAAAAAATCCAAAAATCATGAAAGATAACAAAATGCAAATAACTAAAAATGAATCTTTATCTAAGGTAGATGAGAAGTTTTGTGAGTTGAAAAATAATAAAAAATTAGCTTTAATGCCTTTCATAATGGCTGGGGATCCCAATATTGAAATAACGTCTGAGATCTTATTAAAGTTACAAGAAAATGGAGCTGACCTTATTGAATTAGGTATTCCTTACAGTGATCCACTTGCAGACGGACCTGTCATTCAAGTGGCGGCCTCTCGCGCCTTAAAGTCAGGTACCAACCCAAGAAAAGTAATTAACCTTTTAGAGTCTTTAAAAGGTAAATTAAATATTCCTATCATCCTTTTTTCTTATTTAAATCCATTACTATGTTTCGGCTTTGAAAAGTTTTGTGAGATAGCATCTAATGCTGGAGTTTCTGGACTGATAGTTCCTGATCTCCCTTTAGAGGAAGCTCATAAATTTTCTAAAATAGTTAGTAACCATTGTATGGACTTGATTTTATTAGTAGCTCCAACTACACCTTTTGAAAGAATGAGACAAATATCAAATCATACAAAAGGCTTCACTTATTTAGTAAGCGTAACAGGTGTCACTGGTGAGAGAAACAAAATGGAAAATAGAGTAGAAAATCTTATTGCAAAATTAAAAGATGTAAATAGCAATCCAATTGCTGTTGGTTTTGGGATATCCACCCCAGAGCATGTTAATAAAGTTCGTGAGTGGGGAGCAGATGGAGTAATTATTGGAAGTGCATTTGTAAAACGAATTTCTAGTTCAAGTGAAAAAGATGTCGTTAATTATGTGGGTGAATTTTGTAAAGAAATGCGTTTAGCTGCTGATCAAAAAAAATAAATACTAAGATAACTTATTAATTAAAAAAATTAACCATAGGCAATTAATTAAAAATGATCTATCCATTTTATTTTGTTGTCTTTAAGATTCTTCTGTAGGTAATAATCTGATTTGTTTTCTTCCTAGCTTAATTTCGAATTCATCGCCTGCTTTTAAATCAAGAAGTGCTGTATACGCTTTCCCAATCAGAAGATTTCCGTTACCTTGAACTGTAGCTATATAACTAAGCTTTCTTCCACCTTTCCCAATACCTGCAACTCCAGAATCACCAAGATTAACCCCTTTTGCTTCTAAAAGTGCTTCATAAAATGCGGTAAAGTTTAAGCGCTCACCTCCGTTTTTCTTAGTGGAGACATATCCACAGGCCCGAACTAGGTCAGATTTGCTAACATCACCAAGTTCTTTAACTTTTGCAAGGAGATCGCTTCCAGTTAGCATAATTAATTAAAAGAAAGTTGTATTAAATAACATAGCAATGTGTGTGTAATATATGCAATTATTTAGTATGTATTTATTCTATTATTTATCTTTAAAAATGGAAAAGTTTGTTGTTTTTGGAAAGTACTGTGAAGATGCAATTATTAAAAGGGAACCGTTTCGTAAACAACATCTTAAAAGACTTAAAAACTTAAAAGATCGAGATATTCTAGTTACATTAGGGCCAACAAAATGTACCAAATATTTGTTTGGAATTTTTAATGCTAATGATGTAAATGAGTTGAAAGATCTTATTGAAGAGGATATATATTGGGAAAAAGGTATATGGATTAATTATGATATTTATCCCTGGATTCAGGCATTTTAAATATAATTTACTAAAAATATTTATGGTAATTGTTAACTATTAATTGAAAAAAAAATTAATTTAAGTGAAAATAATATTTCTACTTTATTAATTTAATTATTTATTATATAAAAAGAATTAAAATGAAATTTATTTATAGGTTAGTTTTAGCGAGTTATATTATTTTTAACAAAAATATAATATTTTAAATAATATTTATTCACAAATATCTTGATTTATCTGGTTTACTAATGAGTCGATATCTAATTGATTATATGGTGGTGTTTGTTTTGTTTCTCGATAATCATTCTTGATATTGTTTAACCATTTTTGCTCAATCTTTATAAGATTTTTTGCAATATTAAACATGCCGCCTTTTTTATATAATTCTTTAATTTTGAGAATAATCTCAGAGGTTCTACTCGATTTGATATTTAATTCATTTGCTAAGTCTTTTTGAGTAAACCCATGAGATTTTAACCAATCTTTAATGAAGGAGATGAGTTCTTTTTCTTCCTGTGCAGATAATTTACTCATTCAAAAAAAAGGAAATAACTTATTAAGCTTATTCTCTGCTCTTGCTCTTATTGAAGGAGTCATATATTTGCTCCATATACTAAGTACTGCTGTGAGAGCTACAAAATCATCACTAAAACCAACTAAAGGCATGAAGTCAGGAAAAAGATCAAATGGCATAATTAAATAGGCTAGAGCAGCCATTAATGAAACTCTTACTTGTGCTGGAGTATAAGGATCTAAAGCCATCTCCAAAACTTCTAAGGCAGGCTTGGCAATTGTTCTTCCTGCTTTAATAAGAATCTTGATAATGATATTTTCATCAAATGTTGAACTCTCTAAAACTTCAGCATCATAGATTTTTTCTTGGTTTTTGTAATCCTCTTTCATCCCTATAAATGAAATTTAAATATTTTTAATTGAATTTTTAGCTAATACTATCAACTAATCCATTCTGAATTCCTGCTTTTCTAAGTTTTCTTAAAGCACGTTGAACAACTTGTCGGCAATATTCCCTGCTACAACTCATATGCCTTGCAACTTCAGCTAAAGTTCTCCATTCATTTGAGCCGTCTAAACCAAATCTTAGACTTACTATCTTTCTTTCTTTTTCAGTTAAATTTGCTTTATCTAATAACTTCCAAGCCGAGGCTGTTCTTTCGGCTAATTCCGCTAACTCCATTGGAGCAACCTGATCACTTGGAAGAATGTCAACTAACTCGGAAGGATCTGATTTTGATTTGACAGTACCTTGGAGACTAACAGTGATGCTTCTCAATTCACAAGAAAGGAGTTCGTCAATTTCCTCTTTGGTTATTTTCATTTCTTCAGCTAGCTCATCACTACTGGGTGGAATACCCTTAAGTTGCATAAGCTTTGATTTTGCTGATCTTAGTTTTGTTAGTTTTTCATTAATGTTAACTGGGATCCTAATTGTTCTACTTTGAGTTGATAATGCTCTATTTAAACCTTGCCTAATCCACCAATAAGCGTAGGTAGAAAATCTATGTCCTCTAGAAGGATCATATTTTTCTACGGCCCTTGTAAGACCTAATGTCCCCTCCTGAATTAAGTCCAGTAATTCTAATCCTTTCCCTTGGTATCTTTTAGCAAGATTGACAACTAGTCTTAGGTTGGCTGTTATCATCTCGTTTTTAGCTTTTTCACCAATTTTGATCTTTTTTCTTTCAGCTTCGGAATATTCACAGGCAGGACCCTTGCCACCTGCCTCTTGACATCTATTAACAAGTACTACCATTTCCTGGACTTTTCTGCCCATAGTGAGTTCTCTTTCGGGAGTCAAAAGTTGATGACGACCTATTTCACCAAGAAAATCGCTTAATGAACTCACGATTTACCTCATTGTTGATACATTCAACTTATAGTCAATTCAGTAATAAGCCATACATGTAATAATTAATTAATAATTAATTAATAATTATTAATTAATTAATTAACATTTTTATTCAAATTTTTAGGTAAAAAAATAATAAATTATAGATTTTAATTATTTAATTTTTTCTTCTTGATTCTAGAACAGCAAGTACATCTCTCCAATCAACGCCTTTATGCATAAGGGCTACTTGCATATGATAAATTAAATCAGCAGCTTCATTTGAGATTGAATTTTTATCATTATCTTTGCAAGCCATTATAAATTCTGCAGATTCCTCTCCTATTTTTTTTAAAATAGTATTACTACCTTTTGTTAATAAATGATTTGTGTAACTTTTTTCTGATGGATTTATTGATCTTTCGTTGATTGTATTGAATAATTCAGAGCAAATATTTGAGAAGGGAGTTGTTTTTTTCTCTTTTTCATCACTTTGATTAATTTTGATTTCGTTGAAAAAACAACTTTTTTCCCCAGTGTGACATGCTCCTGAACCATTTTGTTCAATCAAAAGGATTAGGGCATCATTATCGCAGTCGAATCTTATCTCCTTAAGTATTTGGGTACTTCCACTTGTAGCTCCTTTTCTCCAAATTTCGGATCTTGATCTACTCCAATAATGAACGTTTTTGGTTTCAAGTGTCATTGTCAAAGATTCTTTGTTCATCCAAGCAAGCATAAGAATTGATCCGTCAAGCCAATCTTGTGCTATTGCAGGGATTAATCCATAATTATCAAAGCGTAGATCCTCTATCGAAAAATTAGTTGAATAAGTCATTATGTTCGGTATGTTAAATCCTACTCAATGTGTTTTATTAAAAATTATCCTAACAGTTAATTGATGTTTATTCATTCTCTGAAATTTTCATGCAGTAAAAGTTACGAGGATTTCCCCTGTTCACATAGGCAATGGCGCCATGAAGGACACTGCAGATTTGTGCATGGATATTCAAGATCATTCACCTTTTGGTTCACTGCAAAAAAATTAGACCTAAATGGTTTTGTCGTCGATTTTTCAAGTCTAAAGCCCCTAGAAAATAGACTAAAGGAGCAATTTGACCATACTTTTCTAATAAATAAAGATGACCCTTTGCTCAATTACTGGGAAAAATTAAATGACTTAGATGCTTTAGATCTGAGAATTATGGATAATGTGGGAATGGAGTTCACCTCTGAATTAATTTGGAGATGGGCTAATGAATACTTACAGGATAAGGATAAGGGCAGAACATGTTGTTGGAAAACAGAATCAAAAGAAAATAAATCGAATAAAGCAAGTTATGAGGAAATTCCTGATTGGTTCAAATCTTAGATATAAGTTGTTAAATTTCAAATCATATAGAATTCTTTAATTTAGATCTTTAATCAACAATTATCTCTCCATTAGCCAGATAAATATTAATCTCGTCTTTATTAAGGTAATGATTATTCAATATATTGTTTGAAATTTTTGTCTCAATTTGTTTTTGAATAATTCTTTTTAAAGGTCTTGCACCATAGGCATGATCGAAACTATTTTCGACCAGTTGGTTAATTGCCTCATCCGTAATTTTGAATTTTAGGTTTTTTTTGTTTAGTCTTTTTTCTAAATTTTGAAGCTGGATTTTTGCAATTTCTTTTACGTCATCTAATTCTAGATTTTTAAAAATAACTATTTCATCAAGTCGATTTAAAAACTCGGGCTTGAAAAATTTTTTAAGTTCATAATCTACAACTTTTTTAATTTCACTTCTATCTTCTTTCCTAACTGATAAATCATTTATTGATTGACTTCCCAAATTACTTGTGAGAACAATTATTGAATTTTTGAAATTTATTGTACGACCTTGACCATCTGTAATGATTCCATCATCAAGAACCTGTAAGAGAATATCTAAGATATCTTTGTGAGCTTTCTCTATTTCATCTAGAAGTATTAATGAATAAGGATTTTTGCGTACAGCTTCAGTTAGTTGACCGCCTGATTCGAAACCTAAATATCCAGGAGGCGCACCTATGATTTTGCTAACTGAATGCTTTTCCATATATTCAGACATATCTAGTCTTGTAATTGAAGAATTTGAATCGAATATAATTTTTGCTGTCACTTTACTCAGCTCTGTTTTTCCAACACCAGTTGGACCTAAAAAGAGGAAGCTGGCTAATGGCTTGCTTGGATCATTTAGACCAGTCCTTGATCTCTTAATGGAATCAGTAACAGCTCTAATTGCACTATCTTGACCAATTATTTTTTCTTTAAGGATCGACTCTAGGCTTAAGAGCTTATCTTTTTCTGACTGGTTTAAGTTTTGAACTGGAATTGAGGTCCACTTTGAGACAACTTCTGCAATATCATCAAAAGTCACCTCTTGTCTTAAAAGACTTGTCTCTCCATTTTTTTGAGAATTTACTAGAAACTGACCTTTTTCTTTTAATTTTTTTTGTAACGAATTTAAAGTCCCAAATTCCAATTCTGCTGCTTTATTTAGATCGAAACTCCTTTTGGCTTGATCTATTTGTAATTGGATGGATTCAATTTCTTCTTTTATGGTGCTAATCTCATTAATTTCATCTTTTTCTTTTTTCCATTTAGTGCCTAATTCTTCCTGTCTATCTTTAAGTGAAATAAGTTCATTATTGATTTTTTTTAATCTTTCTACAGAAAAATCATCTGTTTCTCTTTTTAAAGATAATTTTTCCATCTCAAACTGAAGAACTTTTCGATCAATTTCATCAATTTCTTCTGGTTTGGAAGTTATGACCATATTCAATCTTGAGGCTGCTTCATCGATTAAATCTATTGCTTTGTCAGGAAGAAATCTATCGTTAATATATCTCTCGCTAAGGGTGGCAGCCGCAACTAAAGCATTATCAGAAATTCTCACACTATGATGAACTTCATATCTTTCTCTCAATCCTCTTAATATTGATACAGTATCTTCTATTGAGGGAGCATCAATTTTTATTTTCTGAAATCTTCGTTCTAAGGCAGGATCTTTTTCTATATTTTGTTTGTGTTCATTAATAGTTGTAGCACCGATACATCTAAGTTCTCCTCTTGCAAGCATTGGTTTTAAAAGATTGCTTGCATCTAAAGAACCTCCACTGGCACCTGCACCAACTACTGTATGAATTTCATCAATAAAAAGAATTATCTTACCTTCTGATTCTTTTACTTTCTTTAGGACATTTTTTATTCTTTCTTCAAATTCACCACGATATTTTGTTCCAGCTAAAAGAGAACCCATATCTAATGAAATTAGTTGCCTATTTTGTAATGCAGAAGGTACATCGCTATTAATAATTCTTTGAGCCAACCCTTCCACTATGGCTGTTTTACCAACCCCAGGTTCTCCAATAAGAACGGGATTATTTTTTGTTCTTCTACTCAATATTTGAATTGTTCTTCTAATTTCCTCATCTCTACCAATAACTGGATCTAAAATGCCATCCCTTGCTGATTGAGTCAGATCAATACCATATTTATCTAAAGACTCATTAGAAGTATCAAATTCATTTTTTACTGCTGGATCTGACTTCATTTTCTTTATAGTTTCAAGAAATTCTGGAATACCTTTTTGATTTAAAATTTGAAATCCATATTTATTATCATAAGTGAAACCGTAAACTAAGTGTTCTGTTGATATCACTACATCATTTAAAGTATTTTTAATATCATTCGACTTCAAAAATATTTTGTGAAGAGTATCACCAATATATAAATTATCTTGCTTATTTTTCATTTTTGCCTTCGCATTTAATGAAGCAATTATTTCCGTCTCAAGATCTTTTAGATTTAAATTATTTTTTTTTAAAATTTTTTTTGTAATCTTGTCATTTTTTATAAGAGCTAATAATAAATCATCAGAGTCTACATTTTGTTGATAATTTTTATATGCAATTTCTTTAGCAAAAATAAAACAGCTCCAAGCAGAATTAGAAAATTCGCTTGAAACTATTTTCATCAATCAAAATATAATTATGACTGTAATAAGTATTTAGTAAAAACTACTGAAGTATTAAATGATTTATTCAACAATAACTTTACCTACCATTCCGGCGCCTCTATGTGGCTCGCAATAGTAATCATAAGTTCCAGCAGTATCAAATGTTTCTTCCCAAGACTCTCCTGGAGCAAAAGCTAGATCCGCATGACTTAATTCCTCATGCCCATCAAAAACAGCATTGTGAGGGGCAAGTTTATTATTGACGAATTTAACTGTATCACCAGCACTAATGGTTACTGTACTTGGTTCAAATGCAAGCATTCCAGCATCCGTTCCAAGTTTTACTTCAACAGTTTTAGCTGAAACTGATGAAATTCCTAGACCTAGAGTTAAAACTATTGCGAATAACCCTGCAAAGATTGAACGTAACATAATTAAAATTTACTTATTTATATATATTACAAGGCTTTGGGAGCCTAACTGTGAGAATTTTAATTGTTATTACAGCTTGGTAACTTTGATAACCTTAAAATATCATTTAGTGATTTGGCATAACTTTTAAGTTTGAAAGTCTCAGGATTAGTGATGGGGACATGATTAAAGTCATATTTCTTGATACTGAAGCTATCCCAAGGGGTGGTTTGAATGGGAAGAATTCTTAATAATATTTTTAGAATTTTTTTTGTAAGGGGTATCGCAAAATATCTCTTCATATTGTTCCAGTTTAAAAGAGTAATTATGGCATGATCAATTGAAATGAATTTTTGACCTAGGACAAATTTTCTAAAGCCTTGGTATTGCTCTTCTTTATGATTTTTAATTAGAAACCCACAAATCTGGGCGATATCATTTGCGTGTATAAAGTGAAATTTAGAATCGAGTTTTAAAAATCTTGCTAACCAAAGCCATTTGCCGATTTCTTTCAATCCACTAGTTAAATAACTTACGGGATATTTACTTTTTTTTCCAAGATTTCCTCCAAAAACCAAGGTAGGGAAAATAGCGAAAGTTTTTTCTGCAAATGAGCTTTCTCTAAGTCTCTGGAAACATTCATATTTTGTTTGAATATACTCTGTTCCATAAATTAATGATTCCCTCATTAATTCTGTTTGCTTATCAAGAATACTAGCTGTTGAAAAATAAATAATCTTTTCTAACTTGTCAATATCAAGCATTTCAAGTAATTCTTCAAAGGCTTTAATGTTTACTTCATAGGCTCTTCTTGGATCTCCCCAAGCTGTAGCAGTATGTATTAGGTAATTAATTTGACTAATTTCCTTTTTATACCTATGTGATTCCCTAATGTCACACACTATTAACTTGACTTTTTTATTTTCTTGAACAGAAATTGGCAACTTACTTTTGTCTCTTACCATTAAATAAAGCCTAAATTTTGTGTTTTTTAAAAACCAATCAACTAAATATTGGCCAACACATCCATTCGCACCTGTGATTAATAAGTTTTTATATGCCAAGACTTTGACTAGTAAGTGAGTTTTTTACCATGTTCAAAAAATGTTTGAGCATTTTCTTCTGGAGTCCCAGGTAAAATCCCATGACCTAAATTAAGAATATATTTTCTGTCTTTAATTTTATTGAAAGTATTATCTATCCTTTCTTTTATTGATTCTTTGTTTCCAAACAAAATACCAGGGTCAACATTACCTTGAATTCCTATCCCGCTAGGGATTCTCTTACAAGCCTCTTCAATATCTACTGTCCAGTCTAATGAGATTATATCGACTCCAGTTTTTGCCATTCTTTCTATGACACCAGCACTTCCTGAAATGTAAAGGATTACTGGTGTTTCTGGGTATTCCGCTTTTACAATGTCAACAACCTTTTTTTGATACGGCCCAGCAAAGATATCGTAATCTTGTGGGCTTAGTTGACCAGCCCATGAATCAAAAATTTGTACTACTTGAGCTCCAGATTTTATTTGATATTTAAGATATTCACCAATGCATTTTGCAAAATGATCAAGAAGTTTATGAAGTAAATCTGGTTCTTTAAAAGCCATTGACTTTATTAAAGAATAATTTTTACTGCTTTTACCTTCAACTACATATGCGGCTAGAGTCCAAGGCGCGCCAACAAAACCTAAAACTGTTGCCTCATTATTCACATCTTTTTTTAGTGAAGAAAGAACTTGCCCAACAAAACTTAAACTCTCACTTGGATTTAATTCTTTTAAATTTTCTATTTGGTTAAGAGTTCTTATTGGGTCCTCAATTATTGGACCTTTACTTTCTATTATTTCAAAATTTATGCCCATCCCTGGAAGAGGGGTGAGAATATCTGAAAAAAGGATCACTCCATCCGGTTTGAAAGCATGAAAAGGCTGCATTGAAATCTCATATGATAGTTCTGGATTTTCAGACCTCTCTCTAAAACTTGGGTAACGCTCCCTTAAATCTCTATAGATTTTCATATATCTTCCTGCTTGCCTCATCATCCATACTGGTGGCCTATTTACTTTGTTACCTAATGCAGCAGAAAGTAGTAGTGGTAAGTTTTCACCCATTTTAAATTCGATATGTTTAAAAAATAAAATTCCAACTTAAAAATCTTACAATGCAAAGCAGAGCAAAAGCGTTATATGAACATTTATATGAAGTACTAAGTTAAATAAGTCTTCTTATTTTTTTGATTGATGTTTGAAGATACTTACGCTTAATGGGGGCAAAGCAAGTTCTAGGGCATTTTGATAATCATGAATATTGTAATTTATAGTTTCTTTCCCGCCCATATTCCCTTTATTACTGCCTCCGTATCTAGATCCGTCTGAATTGAAAATCTCTTTATAAAATCCCTTTAAAGGAACCCCTACTTTGTATGACCCATGAGTATTAGGTGTAAAGTTAGCAACAATGACAAGCCACTCATTGGTATCATTTTCTCTTCTCATAAAACTTATAACTGAATTAGATTTGTCATTACAATCTATCCACTGGAATCCATAGGGATCAAAGTCATTTTTCCATAACGCAGGTTCATTTTTATAAAGTGCATTTAAATCATCAACTAAGTTTCTGATCCCTTTATGAGGTTCAAATTCTAATAAATCCCATTGAAGATCATCCCAAACATTCCATTCTTGTCTTTGTCCAAATTCCATCCCCATAAATATTGTTTTTTTACCGGGATGGGTCCACATATAAGTTAGTAAAGCTCGAGTATTTGCATATTTCTTCCAGTCGTCACCGGGCATTTTGTGTAAAAGATGACTTTTCCCATGAACAACCTCATCATGACTGAGAGCAAGCATAAAGTTCTCTGTATAGTTATATGTTATTGAGAAAGTCACACTATTTTGATGAAATTGCCTGAACCAAGGATCTATTTCAAAATAATCGAGCATATCGTGCATCCAGCCCATATTCCATTTCAAATTAAACCCTAATCCTCCCATGTCAGTTGGTTTGGTTACCATAGGCCAAGTTGTTGATTCTTCAGCAATAGAAAGTGCCCCGGGGAAATGCTGGAAGAGTACATGATTGGCTTGTTGAAGAAATTTAACGGCTTCTGTATTTTCATTTCCACCATTCTCATTAGGTATCCATTCTCCATCTGGGCGTAAATAGTCTCTGTATAGCATTGAAGCTACAGCGTCTACTCGAATACCATCAATATGAAATTCTTCAAACCAATAAACGAGGTTGGCTACCAGAAAATTTCTTACTTCGTTTCTGCTGTAATTAAAGATTAAAGTCCCCCATTCTTTGTGTTCACCAATGCGTGAATCCCCATGTTCATAAAGATGACAACCATCAAAAAATGCTAAACCATGCTTGTCCTTTGGGAAATGCCCAGGTACCCAATCAAGAATTACACCAATCCCCTCTTCATGACATTTATTTACAAACGCTCTAAATTCATTTGGAGTACCAAATCTACTTGTTGGTGCATACCAGCCTGTAACTTGGTATCCCCAAGAACCATCGAAAGGATGTTCAGATATTGGCATTAATTCAATATGAGTAAATCCTCTCTCCTTTACATAAGGGATGAGTTTTTCAGTTAATTCTGGATAAGTTAATAATCTTGTCCCAGGTTTTAAATCTGCAGCAGGAACTGGGTCTCTTAGGTCCCCATTGTCTTCAAGATATTTATTATCTGTTGATTCATGGAGCCAACTTCCTAAATGCATCTCATAAACTGAAATTGGCTTGTTAATTTGACTAGAGGAATCTCTATTTGTCGTCCAAGTACTATCATTCCAATTAAAGTTTTTCAATTTTGAAACTATTGAACCATTTTGAGGTCTGATTTCATGAAAGAAACCATATGGATCAGCTTTCTCATAGATATGACCTTGTTGCGTTCTTATTTCATATTTATATGTATCTCCCTCTTTCATTGTTGGCATGAATAGTTCCCATATTCCCCCTAATCTTTTTTGCATTGGATGATGTCTTCCATCCCAAGAATTTATATCTCCAATTATCGATATTGATTTAGCATTTGGAGCCCAAATGCAGAACATTACTCCTTTTTGATTCTTATTTTCAATGAGGTGTGCTCCCATTTTTTCCCAGATATGATGATGATTACCTTCTGCAAAAAGATGCCTATCAACTTCTCCCATCCACTCTTCTCTATATGCCCAGGGGTCATGTTGTGTATGTGTGATCCCTCCTCGTGAAATATTTATTTCGTAATTAAAATCTGGATTCTCAGGAAGGATTGCTTCAAATAGCCATTTATGGTTTATGCATTCTGCCTTATAGTTTTTATTTTTAAAATTTATTTTAACTTCATCCGCTTCAGGCATCCATACCCTTATTACCCATTGCTCTTCATAAAAATGAGGACCTAATATTTTTAATGGATTATCATTGCAACAATTTTCTAGGTTGATAGCTTCTGATTTAATCCAGTCTGCTTGAATGGTTTCGATCATGACTGGTAGATATTAAGGATTTATAATATCAAATGATTAACCAAAAAAAATAATTATTTATTAAAAAAAGGGTTCATTTTCATAAATGTTTTATTAAGGGCAAAACTTAGAGTGATAATTCTATGATTTGCTGATGGCGCTCCAGCATTTCCTTTACCAAATCCAGGATTGACTCCAATAGCGGGATAAGCCGCTGCAGATATAGATAAGCGAAGCTTGCTACCTTTAATTAAACAAATATTTGTTGGCTGCATTGTTATTTTATAAATGGATTCTTCACTTATTTTGGGGTTCTTAACTCTTAAGAATCCAGTTGAAAATTGATTCACCTTCTCATCACCTTCTTCAACTAGAGATAAAGCAAGGCAGATATCGAAATTGGGCTGATCACTTTTTACAGATATTTCTAATGTGGGAACTCCTTTGAAAGATAGATCTTCTTTAAAAGAATTGGTTTGAAAAACACCTACATCCAGGCGTTTATCAATAATATTTCTATTAAACTTTCCTGGATTTGGACCTAAATGACCACCGTCAGATGGAGTAGGTCTCCATGGGTCATTAACAATTGTGAACCATCCTGATCCTTTTGAATTTATGATTAGACTTCCATCTTCAACATCTACATTTGCCGTACCATCACTCTTGAGTCCAAAAATAAATTCAGGGTGAAATTTATTATCTAATTCTTCCCATTTTTTTAATGAAATATTCCATATTTTCTTTTCATTTTTAGTGTCCTTAGATTTAAAAATCTTATCTGATTTTAAATGTTTATCAAAAAATTTTAATAAAGATTCTTGTGATCCTTCCCACCAACTTAGATGTGTCGCATTCCCAATGATAATCTCAGGACTACCTCCTTCCTCTATAGATTTTTTATAAAGATCAAAAGCACCTTTTAAATGTGGATCCCAAAGTCCTCCAATAATTAACATAGGTTGTTTAATCCATTTTGAAATTGGTTCAAATTCTTCAAGGGGGCTTGCATTATTTATATTTTTAAGCCATTCCAAAATAAAGCTATTTGGATCATATCTTTTTAAAATATCAACTCCTTCCCTTAAATAACTTTTATTCTCTAAGGCTAATCTTACCTTTCCCCACTCAAACATATTATTTTCTCTTTTCATTTTTAGTGCTGCGATTTGAAGTCCCCATGCAATATTGTTATGCCACCAATATGCTCCTCCATCTGAGCACCAATGATCCTTAATATTCATCCCGGTCATTGCTGGAGATAAACAATCGGGCGGCTTTGAATTTGATTCACCAGTTAGTTGAGTGAATCCTTGGTATGAAAAACCATATAAGCCAAGTTTCCCATTGCATTCTTTTAGAGACCTTACCCATTCATGTGTTTCTGAAGTATCGCTAGCTTCTTGTTTGAAACCATTAAAAACTCCTTCAGAAGCGCCCATTCCTCTAACATCTTGAATTATTACCATATATCCTTTGGAAGCCCACCATTCTGGGTGAGAATAGGTAATTGTTGAAGCTATTTCCCTACCATAAGGTTGTCTCATTAATAGTGCTGGCCATGGCCCTTCACTATTAGGTAACCAGATCCTTGATACAAGTCTTACACCATCCCTAAGAACTAGAGATTTGTCGAACCATCTTGAACCATACATTTAGGCTTTAGATGATATCTGGGCAGTGCAGCCCTATGACGTAAATAGAAAATATCTCTGCGTATACAGGAGTTAAATTATTTTTTTTTGATACATACTCTATAGCTTTGTCTGAACTAGCTGAGATACCTTTTGAATTGAACTCTCTAAACTTATTACATATATTTTTAGCTTCGCCTGGATTCTTTTTTACACTTTCTAACAGGTTTGATTGACTCAAAACAGGGTTTAAAGAGTTGGAAAACAGGAATAATAAAAATAAGAGGGCTTTCATTCTGAACTAATTTTTCTAATTCTACATTAAAAAATTTTTTTAACCAAGATTTCAACTAGATTCTTAGATTTGATTAGCTCTTTTAATCCATTTTTTTAAGATGGTAAAAGTTATATCTGTCTTAGTTTTCACTCTAAGACTTCTTTCTAATCTCCCAATTTTTCGTTCTAATTCGTCAGGAGTAGATACTGATAATGATTTAATAGAACCAATACCGCAATGTAAAAGTAGATATGATTCCGGTGGGGAAATTCCAATCTCTCTTTTAAAAATAGCTATAGCTCTAATTTTCTTTAAGTTATTTAATGTACATAGTGGAGATTTTCTTTGAATCTCATTTATGTCTAAGTCTGAAAGATGACTTAGTTTTTCAAAGTCAGTTAGTTTATTTTGGATAAAAAAAGATTTCTCATGTCTAAAGTTAGTTGGCAAAAAATCTAAAAAGGTTTTTCGTTCCATTTTTTTAGTGACTAATTCATTTTGACACTTTTTTGAACTTCTCCTATAACAACTGGTTTACTTATGCCATCAGAAATTTTTTCAATTTTCCTTATTTTTATTTTAACATTCGCACCCGACCTGCTTCCTTTCCTCAAGTTTTCTGAAAGCTGTTTTAGAGTTGGTTCAATAGATTCTTCAGGGAAGTCATCTTCTGCTTTAGCAATAATCAAATCGAAGCCATTGTCATAAACAATTGGGAGATATTTTGCATTTTCTATAACCACTTTTTCACTATAACTTTGTATGAATGCCCAACTGCTTAAAGAAAGTAATAATGAGAAAATGGTTGCTCCTATTATTCTAAATTTAAAACCAAAATTAAATATAAAAGCTAATGCTGTGCAAATAAAAAGAAATATTCCCAAGAATCCAAAAATTTTGGGCGTGTTTTCTAATAGTTCAAAAAAAGACATTTACTGGCTTTGACCTAATTAATTTCTTATATTTTGTAAGCCTACTCTATTTTTGGGTTCTAACTTGAGAAAAATTAGATCTCTAAATCTAAATGTAAAAATTCTATTATTAGGGATTATTGTGTCCTCAGGATTTTTAGGTACCTTTTTATTAAATAATATTTTAAGAGAGAACTACAATTCTAGGAAATCACAACTTGAAGATAGTGTTGGGAATTTTTTAAATAAAAAGGTTTCTTTGGGTGACTATTCCGGTATTAGATTTCTTGGTTTTTCTTTAAGTAATTCAAAGATTATTGATAAAAAAGATATAGATTCTGGAATTAAAGCTAAAAATATATATGTTGGCATTATGCCTTTTAGATCTTTTTTAAAACAGAAATGGGTCGTAAAAATAAGACCTGAGCAAACTGAAATTAATATAAATAGAGATTTTCTTAAAAGCGGTGAATCTTATAAAAAAGCTGGAAGTACAAAAAAATCAAGATCTAACTATGAATTAAATTTTAATTTGAATAAATATTCAATTTTAAAGCTTAAAAATTCAGGGTTAAAAACAAAAGTAAAAGGTGATTTTATCTATAAGTCAAGTAATAAACAAATCATTGCAAATGTAAAATCTAAATTTGATAGAAAAGGGTTTTTAAAATTTAAATACAACACAAAACTAAATCAAGACTTTTTAAAAATGGAGTTATTCTCTAGTGGATTAGATCTTGAGAATTCTGAATATAGTATTGGCAGAAGAATATTTGCCTTTAAAGAAGGAAAATTTAAAACTAACTTTAAATTTAATAAATCATCAAAGCAAATATCATGCGAAGGAAGATTTTCTTTTACTAATTTAAAAATAAAGCCTGAAGCTTTTGAGGAGAATATAAATTCATATTCAAGTAAGTTTTTTTGTAAAGATAATAATTTAATAGGAAATATAGAAAATTTAAATTATGGGACTTTAACTTCAAATTTTAATCTTTATATTCCATTAACTAAAAGTTCAAATAATATTAATTTGAAAGGGAGTGTTGGATATGTTGATAGTCTTAATCCAGATATTAAACTTTCGGGAAATTTACCTTATTGGTTTGATAAAAGAGGTATTAATTTTGGGAATATCGAATCTAATTTCAGAATAAATAGAACTCAATTATCTAATTTAAATATTTTTCGAAAAAATGATTTAAGGGGTTTCGTTACTGCTACAGGAGAATTAAAAGGAAAACTCACTGATCCTGATATTTCGATTAACTTTAATGTTGATTATCCACACTATAAAGGGGTCCGTATTCGCGAAACATGGGAGGGAGATATTAAAAATGACAAAAATGCATTTCTTTTAGATATGAGGGCTAAGAAATCAACTATTCCCTCATTTTTGTCTATTAAATTTGATTCTGATCTTAAGTTAGATAATTTAAATTTTGTAAGAGTTTTCAACTCTAAACAAGGTTCTATAGGGATAGTCAAAGAAGATAATAGTTATATTTGGAAGGCTAAAAATTTTCCTATTGATGAACTTGAATTATCTATAAGCAAGAATCAATTTGATAGAATAAACGGAATTATTAATGGGTCGGGTTCAATTTCTTTAGACCAGTCTAATCTTGATGGAAGACTGGCTTGGAGTATGGGTGAATATGGAAATATAAAGTTAGCAAATTCATTATTTGATTTCAGTTTAAAAAATAATTCTTTTAATGTTAATTCCTCATTATATCCAATAGATGGAGGAATAATTGAATTTGAATATGACTCAAATAAAAATAATTTAATTAATTTAGATTTTAAAAATATAAGTACTAGTTGGACGATCCTTACTGCAGTTGATATTTTTAATTTTGATAATAAAAAAGTTATCCCAACAAGTAAGTTTAATATTTTGGATGATTTGGAAATAAATAATAAAAACAGTTCATTTAAAGAGAGGATAGATTTAATAAACAACCTTATTGAAAATAATAGTGAGGAAGAGGATGAATTTAACTTACAAAAATATTTAAGTAAATTTAAAAGCAGATATAGCGGAAAAGTATTTATTGATGGCGATAGACTAATTAACTACAAAATAAATGCAAAAGTAAATGGCTATCTTGATGTTTCTAGAGAAAATTACAAAACTAATAAAGAGGAATTTTCTTTTAACTTAGAAGGCGGACTTTTAGGAGGTGAAGGTTCTTTAAAAATTAAAAATCTTCCATTAAGTACTTCAAATATATTTTTGAATCAACCAAAGGATTTTATTGGAGGATTAGATATAAATTTAGATTATGATCTTGATAAAAAAACTTTTGCTAGTCAAATTTCCTCTAATAATTCATCAATAAAAAATAATAAAATAGTATTTAATAAAGGATTAATTAAATTTAATAATTCTATTTTTGATATTGATTTTTCTCTTCTGATAAATGAATCTGAAATCCCAATTAATATAGAAGGTTTAATTCCTATAAATAAATCAGATAATTTAGATATAAGATTTACTGGTAATAAACAATTTTTTGATTTGATTGATATATTTTCTGATAAATACTTTACCTTTAATAAAGGCGATGCGAATCTTAGGATGATAATAAAAGGTACTATTAATAAACCAATATTAAATGGATTTGTTGTAATAAAAGATTCTGAAATTGATTTTTACAAGAATATAATAAAAGATATTAATGGTTTGATAATTTTTGATTTTGATTCCTTAGAAGTAAAAAATTTAAAAGCAAATTCAATAGATGATGGGAATATTTTTATAAAAGGCTCTTTACCTTTTTATAGTCAGAATGATTATGGTAAATCAGAGATTAATTTAGTAACTAATAAATTTACTTTAAAGTCAAATAATTTCAATTTTTTAGTAGATTCAGATATCGATTTAAGTGGATCATTTGAGAATCCTGTTTTAGGAGGTAATTTATCTCTCAATAATGGATTTGTAAATTTCAAAAGTATTAATCAATCTAATAAAAAAGAAAGTAATAAAAAACTAAAAGATAATAAAAAACTAAAAGATAATAAAAAAGATTGGCCAGAACTCTACTGGGAGAATAATAAGAATATTGAAATAATTTCAAATGAAACAATTTTGAATAAAGTTCTTTTAGGAGAAACTTTGCCTAATTATTTGGATAATCTGTTTTTTGATAATCTTAAATTAAAACTTGGGCCAGAATTTAAATTTCAATATTCTGAGATAGTTCAAGCTTATTTAGAAACCGTTTTTGACCTTAAAATAAATGGTGAAGTAGGAAAAGATTTAAATGCATGGGGACTTATTGATATAAAAAAAGGTAGAGCAAATCTATATACTACACCTTTTAAACTTGATAAATATAAAGAACACTATATTGCATTTTTCCCAAGAAGTGGAGTTGTTCCTTACATTAATTTTTCTCTGGTTAGTAAAGTTCCAGATTCTATAATTCCAATAAGTGAAAATAATCAGGATTCAAATATCTCAAGTGATATTGATGATGAAAATAACTCTAATGGTTTTGGTTCTTTTGGAATTGGTAATACAAGACTTATTAAAATTGAAGCTTCTTATGAAGGATTTTTAGATCAATTATCTTTTGAAGATGAAAATAAAAGAATTCAATTAAGGAGCACGCCAAGTTACAACAGATCGCAAATAATTGGTTTAATTGGAGGTAATTCTGCAAATTTAATAAATAGAGCATTTATTTCGCAACTTAATAATGCTGATGCTTTTAGTGAAAGGTTTCAATTGTCTTTATATCCAGCTTTAATAGAAAATAATGATTCTTTAAATAACATTTTTTCTAGTGAAAATTTAGGTATAGAAAATGATGGTCAATCAACTTCTAATGAGGAATTCTCTTCTCAAGCTTGGATAGCTGAAGTAGGGCTTGATGTTACTGATTCAATAAATTTTGCATTTCAAACTGTTCCAGGTCGAGATGATCTCCCACCTACAGGGATTTTGACTTTTCAGGCCAATCCAAACTTAGAATTATTAGGTTCCTATGATTCTAATGGCGAATGGAAAAGTCAATTTCAATTGTTTTTTAGATATTAATTTACAAAGAAAGTTAGTTTAAAGAATTCTTAATTTGAATTATTATTAAACTAATTAAAATAAATAAATGGCCAATATCTTTGAAGTCCCTCTACCAGGAAATGATCTTTTAGAAAAAGCAGACCAAGTTCGATTGGCATCAATAAAAATAAGTCAGACTGAAAATCATAATAGAATTAAAGCTTTAAATTTTATGGCTGATTATCTAGAAAAAAATACTAAAGAAATTTTAGAGGCTAATAAAGAAGACTATATCAGAGCAAAAAAGAAAGGTATCTCGAAGGCTTTACTTTCTAGATTAAAGTTATCAAAAGATAAATTAAATTCAGGAATTCAAGGAGTACGAAAAGTTGGAGACTTAGCTGATCCCGTAAACCAAGTCCAAATTAAAAGGGAGCTTTCCAAGGAATTGATCTTAGAAAGAAAAACTGTCCCCATAGGGGTTTTAGGGGTTATTTTTGAATCAAGACCAGATGCTGTTATGCAGATTAGTTCTTTAGCAATAAGATCAGGTAATGGAGTAATTCTTAAGGGTGGTAGTGAAGCTAATTTAACAAACACTGCAATTGTCAAAGCTTTGCAGCAGGGTTTGTATGAATCAGGTCTTGATGAAAATGCAATATGCTTGCTTACAAGTAGAAAAGATAGTATGGCGATGTTAAATCTTGAGAAATATATTAATTTAATAATTCCAAGAGGAAGTAATGAATTAGTTAAATTTATTCAGGAGAATACAAGAATTCCTGTTTTGGGGCATGCTGATGGAATTTGTCATTTGTTTATAGATAATGAGGCAAATCTTGAAATGGCTCTTTCAGTCGCTTTGGATAGTAAAATTCAATATCCTGCAGCATGTAATGCTATTGAAACTTTATTAATCCATAAAGAAATTGCACCAGTTTTTCTAGAAAAGGCTATACCTCTTTTTGATTCTAATGATGTTAAATTGATTGGAGATAAAAGATCAGTTGAATTAGGATTAAGTCATGAGGCTAGTCTGGAAGATTGGCATACTGAATATTTAGATTTAATTTTATCGATAAAAATTGTTGACGATCTTGACGAGGCAATTACTCATATTCAAAAATTTAGTTCAAAACATACAGATGGAATAATTACTGAAAATTTAAGTACTGCTAATAAATTCATGAATGTGGTTGATAGTGCAGGTGTTTTTCATAATTGTTCTACAAGGTTTGCAGATGGCTTTAGATATGGATTCGGAGCGGAAGTTGGTATATCTACTCAAACTCTCCCCCCAAGAGGCCCTGTAGGGCTAGAGGGTTTGGTTACATATAAATACTTCCTAAGAGGGAATGGCAATATAGTTGATGATTATTCATCTGGGAAGGCTATCTATACTCATAAAGATCTATAAAACGTTTTAAGGTGGAAACATTTTTAAAAATTGAGAATATTAAACTTTGGGCAAGAGTGGGTGTCCTTGATGAAGAAAGACAATTAGGACAACTTTTTAGTTTGGATATATTTTTGTGGACAGATTTTGAAAATTGTACAGCAAATGATGATATTAAAAAAACAGTTGACTATTCAAAATTAGTTCAAATTTTAAAAGATCAATCAAAGAAAATATATTGTTTCACAATAGAAAAATACTCAAAAGCAATTTTAGAAATCATTGATCAGGAATTTAAGCTTTCTAAAATTAAAATTATTCTGACAAAATGTAATCCTCCAATCACAGGTTTCGATGGGAAGGTGTCAATAGTAAGAATTCTTGAAAATAATTAAAAGTATTGGAAAAAAGAAATCCTATTATATTGATTCATGGTCTTTGGAATACTTCAAGTATTTTTTCTTCTTTCACTTCAAAACTTGATGATATTGGAATTGAATATTTTGCCCCAACTCTTAAGCATTCATTTGGAATGACTTCAATTATAGATTTGACTAATATATTAAACGAATTAATTTTAGAGAAATATGGTTTAGAAAAAGAATTAGATATTTTGGGATTCTCAATGGGGGGAATAATTGGAAGGTATTGGATTCAAAAATTTAATGGTTACAAAAGAACAAGAAGATTTATATCTATAGGTTCCCCTCACAAAGGAACATTAATTGCTCAACTAGTACCTAAATACCCTTTTAGAGGTATATCAGAAATGAAAATAAATAGTAATTTTTTGAGAGAACTGGAAAAGAATGATTTTTTTCTTAATGATATCGAGTGTATAAATTTCTTTACTTATTGGGATCTAATGGTTTTCCCTGGCTGGTGGACTAATTTAAATTTTGGGAAAAAAATATCAGTAAGAGTTTATAAACATAGAAATCTAGTAAGAAATAAATCTGTGGTTGACAAAATAATCGATGAAATTATTATGTAGCCCCAGATAGACCTAAGTGTCTTATTAAGGAATCTGTTTTTGGTCCTCTTCCCCTGAATAGTTTAAATATGTCTAATGGAGGTAAGCTTCCACCCAAGCTAAGTATTGTATCTTTAAATTTCTTTCCAATTAACTTTAAATCTTCAGAGTTTTCTAAATCAGCTTCTTCGAACATTGAAAATGCATCAGCACTGAGAACTTCAGCCCATTTATAGGAGTAATATCCTGCAGAATATCCCCCGGCAAATATATGACTAAAACAACAAAGAAATTGATCTTCTTGAATTGGGGCAATAACTGTAGTTTGTTTTGCAATTTCTCTTCTTATTTCATCTGCTGTTTTACCTTCTTTTTTATCAATATCACTATGCAATCTGAGGTCTGTAATTGCAAAATGTAGCTGTCTAAGAGTAGCCATACCACAATTAAAGGTTCTATTCTTTAGGAGCTTCTCAAAATTTTCATCGGATAATTTTTCGCCTGTTTTGTAGTGTTTAGCGATACTCATAAGTGTATTTTTATGGAAACACCAGTTTTCCATAAATTGACTTGGAAGTTCAACTGCATCCCACTCAACATTGTTGATACCTGCGGCTTGAGGAAGATTTACAGTGGTAAGCATGTGTTGAAGACCATGACCAAATTCATGGAACAGGGTCTGAACTTCTTCAAAACTCATCAAACTTGGCTTATCTTTTGATGGTGGAGTCTGATTGCAAACGAGATAAGCTACGGGGAGGGTATTTTTGCCAACATTATTTTTATTCAAACATTCATCCATCCAAGCCCCTCCTCTTTTTGATTCAGGCCTTGAATATGGATCGAGATAAAAGGCTGCTATTTTGGTATCTTCTTTATTAAGGATATTAAAAAATAAAACGTCATCATTCCATCGTGGTGCCTCATCAGTTGCCTCGACCACTTTAATTTCAAAAAGCTTTTCACTTAATTTAAATAAACCTTTCAAAACATCATTTAGTGGGAACCATGGTCTCAACGACTCTTGATCCAAATTTAGCTCTTTCTTTCTAAGAAGTTCAGACCAATAATTAATATCCCATGGCTCAATATTCTGTGATTTTGGAAAACCATTAGCTTTAGAAAAATTATCGAGTGTTTCTAATTCAATTTTTGCGGTTTTAAATGCTGGTTCTCTCAATTCTTCTAAAAGTTTTTCAACATTTTTAATTTCTTTCGCCATTTTCGTTGACAAACTGAGTTCTGCCCAACTTTCATAACCGAGAAGATTAGCCTGTTTAGTTCTAAGGGATAATATGTCTTCAATTATTTGAGAATTATTTTGCTCTCCTTGAGACGCCCTGCTAACAAATGCCTTGTATAGTTTTTCTCTAAGGCTACGGTCAGTGGCATATGTCATGAATGAGGTGTAAGTTGGAATGTCTAGGCTTAATTTCCAGGGTCCATTTTTAATATCAACTTCTTCATCTTTTTTTAAGTGATTGTGTGCAGAAATTGCCATCAATTCAAGAACTCGTTCAGGAAGACCATCGACTTCAGATTTTTTATTTAATATTAAAAACCATTTATTAGTGGCATCTAGAACATTGTTGCTGAAGTCCGTTGATAGCTTTCCAAGCTTTTCTGAAATATTATTGAATTCTTCTTGATCAATCTTTTGTAGAGAAATTCCTCTATGTTGCATCGCTAGGATTTCTTTATCTAAAATTCTGGTTTTGATTTGATCAAAGTTATTTGTTTCTTTTAGGTTAACTAAAGAATTGTAAATTATTTTACTTTGTCCGAATTTGTTGCTGAGGCTAATAATCTCTGGAAGAAACTTTGAATAAATATCTCTAAGACTTTCAGAATTATTTACAGCATTTAGATGACTTATTACTCCCCAACTCCATCTAAGAATTTCATTGACTTCATTTAAGGGATTTATTACTTTATCCCAACTTAAATCGTTTTGAACTAAATAATTAGTTAAATTTTTCTCTATGTTTTGAAAATCTTCGGAGATCTTTTCAAGTACTGTTGGGAATTCTTTAATTATGTTTTCGGGAGTAAATTTTTTAAATTCTGGTAGTTCTCCATATTTAAAAATTGATTTATCCATTTATTAAAAAAATTTAATTAACTAAAGTTGGAATTAATCCTACTAATTTAGCTAAAGTTAGCTGTTGACTGAGAGCGTTGGTTGAAGATTCATATAAATTTATGGCTATTTTCGGCCAAAACCCTATCACTAAAGTGGGCAATAATAAACTGAATCCAATCGTCAATTCTCTCCCATTCATCTCTTTGACCGTAGCTAGCGCAGGAATTCTAGGGCCAAAGAATACTCTTCTACACATTGATAGTAGATATATTGGTGTTAGAACTAAACCGATAGCTGCAATAAGGATTGTGATTGATCTAAAGATAGAGCTGAACCCTTCCTGACTAGTAATACCTAAAAATACAGTTATTTCACTTATAAAACCGCTCATTCCAGGGAGTGCTAGAGAGGCCAAAGAGCTTGCCAGGAAAAAAGCAAAAGTTATAGGCAAGACCTTTGCTAAACCGCCCATATTTGGTATCGAAAGAGTATTTGTTCTCTCATAGAATGAACCTGTGACAAAAAACATAGCTGCAGCGATAAGACCGTGACTGATCATCTGGAGCATTGCTCCGCTTATCCCCAAAGCATCAACTGCTCCAATCCCTAACAGAACAAAACCCATATGACTAACTGAGCTACATGCAATTCTTCTTTTGACATTATCTTGTGCAAAAGCATTTAGTGCTCCGTAAATTATGTTAATGATTCCAAGAATAATTAATGCAGGTGCAATTTGTAGATGTACTTCAGGGAGTATTTGAACATTAAATCTTAAGAGAGCGTAGCCTCCCATTTTTAAAAGTATTCCAGCGAGTAACATTGAAACTGGTGCATTAGCCTCTCCGTGAGCATCAGGTAACCAAGTATGTAAGGGAAAAATAGGAAGTTTTACTCCAAAACCAATTAAAAATCCCAAATAAGATAACAATGCTAGGCTGCCGGTTACATGTTTATTGGTTAAATCGGAAATATTTAATGTAAATGTGTCACCACTCAAGGCAAGTGCTAACCCACTTATGAGTATTAATAAAGAAGCTAAAGCTGTATAAAGAATAAATTTAGTTGCTGCATATAATTTCTTTTTCCCTCCCCAAATTGCAATAAGAAGATATACCGGAACCAATTCAAGTTCCCAGGCCAAGAAAAATAATAGGAAATCTTGAGAAAGGAAAACTAGTCCCTGTGCTGATGCTTGGACTAATAAAAGAGCAAAATATAGGTTAGATTTTTTCTTGATTTTCCAACTTGCGGCAGCTGATAAAAATGTAATTAACCCACTCAAAGCCACTAAAGGAGCAGATAACCCATCAACTCCAAGAGACCACTCTAAGCCTATTGAGGGCAGCCAAGAAGCTCTTTCTACCAGTTGCAAAGAACTATCTGAAGTATTAAATTTTTGGAAAAGAACTCCGATGATTAATAAAAAATCTAAAAATAAAAAACTTAATGAAATATTTCTAGGGAGTGTATTATCTTCTCCTTCCTTCGAGCTTAAAAAAGGCATTATTAACGCCCCAATTAAAGGCAGTAAAACAATTGATGATAGCCAAGGAAAAGATTCTAAATTCATTTATGGAATGAATAATTTTTTTATTCTAGTTGAAGTTGTACTAGCTTGAGACTATAACATTAAAAATGCCTAAGTAAAACTACTTACCAGAGATAGTGCTAAATTGGCTTCCTGTTGTTTGTACGTTTAAGAATGGTGCTCTGCTCGCTACACCTAACTTCTCCCATGCTTTCACCATGGCTTGACTAACATTTTTACCATTTTCTTTTTTACACAAAGCTAAGATACTTGGTCCAGCTCCGCTAATTGCACATCCTAGAGCACCTGCTTGTAGTGCGGCATCTTTGACTTCCAGTCCACCTTTAATAAGTTTCCATCTGTAGGGTTCATGCAGCTTATCAAACATTCCTTCTTTAATAAGTTCCTGATTTCCTGCCTTTAAGCCATTTAGTAAAAGAGTAAGTGCCCCCATATTTGTCACGGCATCAGATATAGGTACATTCTTGGGCATAACCTTTCTTGCTTCACTTGTGCTTAAACGAATCGCAGGTATTGCTACAACTACCTTAATTGAATCGTGCCAATCACATCTAATTATTCTCCATCTTTGAGAGGAAGACCTAGCTGTCAAGCAAAGTCCACCAAGAAGAGAGGGGACTACATTATCGGGATGACCCTCTATATCAATGGCAAGTTCAAGGAGTTTTTCTTTAGGCAATGGGGATTTCATTATTGCATTTGCTCCTATTAATCCAGCAACTATGGCCGTAGCACTGCTTCCAAGTCCACGAGCAGGAGGCACTGCTAACTTAACTCTTGCTTCAAGTGCAAAAGGATCCATATTTGCGCTCTCCCATACTTTCTGAGCCGCTCTAAAAACTAAGTTTTCAGGGCCTCCTCTTAAGTGATTACCATCTGTACTTTCCATTATTAAATCAAATCTTTCTCCACCACCTTCAATCCTTGTGAATATAAATTCATTATATAAATCTAATGCTGCACCAAGACAATCGAACCCAGGCCCTAAATTAGCAGTTGTGGAAGGTACTGTTACTCTTATTTTTTTACCAACTTCAGGAATAGACATTTTGTTAGGTATTTTTTAAAAGCATTTTTGCTCTGCAGGCTGCACTAAAAAGTCCAAACTCTTCATCTAAAATTACTTTCATGGGTATTGTTTTAAGAATATCTTTTAATCTTCCTTTGTCTAAAAATTGTTTCATAAATAAATCTGATTTAAAATTTTTGAAATGTTTTGGTGCGGTTCCTCCAGAAATCCATAACCCGCCAAAGCACAATTCTTGCAGAGCAACATCTCCCAATAAAGAAGCATAAGCACCTAACCAAATTCTCTCAACTTCATTCATTAGCTGATCCCCCTCATTCGAAAGAGTGCAAATTTTTTCTGGTAGTTCTTTTCTTAAAGAATCAGAATTTTTAATTTCTTTAAAATATTTTTTTAGAGGATGATTTTGAGCATCAGGCTTGCCTAGTCTCCATTCGGCAATTCTTGATAAACCAGTGCCGCTAATAATTCTTTCACAAGATATCCTCTCAACTTTTAGGTAATTCTTAAGCCAAATTTTTAATTCCCATTCTAATTTTGACTTTGGCGCATACTCAACATGACCCCCTTCACTAGCTAAAACTTTTATCTTTTCCCCTGATATTATGCCTCTAGCAATGCCCAAACCAGTCCCTGCTCCAACAATCGCATGCAAATCACTATTAGAACCATCAAAATGAGTTCCATCTTGGATAGTGGAATATTGATTTTGTTTTAAATAAGGTATTCCATACATTTGCACTGCGAAATCATTTATTAGCTCGCAGCTTTTAAAATTAAATTTGTTCTGTAAATAATTTCCAGAAATGTCCCATGATAAGTTAATGATTTGTGCTTTATTGTCAGATAAAGGACCAGCTACGGCGAAACATGCAGTAGAAGGATGAGTAATATTTTTGCATTCATTTTTGAGAAAATCTTCTAAAATTAGTTCAAAAGAGTTCCAATCAGAGGATATATATTTCTTTTTGCATATTAACCTAGGCGAATCATCATTTATTACTTTTTCGAATATCCCCAATAGAACCTTTGTACCTCCTAAGTCACAAGCAAGAAAATTCATATATTTGAAATTATTCAGTTCTCCCTTTTTTTTCTATTAATTCATCCATTAATTTATAAAGATTAGGTAAATTGAAAATTCCTAAATTGCTTCCATTTAAAGCTCTTAAAGCGACTGAATCAATTTCCTCCTCTTTATCTCCAATTACTGCGATTAAGGGAATTCTCCCGAGAGTTGCCTCTCTTATTTTATATCCTATTTTTTCATTCCTAATATCAACTTTTGATCGGTAACCATTATTATTTATTAATTCATTAAACTTTAAACATTTTTCAATATTTCTATCCGTAATGCTCAATAAAACTATTTGATAAGGGGCAAGCCAAATTGGAAATTTTGCCTCATATTGTTCAATCAAGATTCCGATAAACCTTTCAAAGGATCCTAAAATTGCTCTATGAAGCATAACTGGATTTCTTTTTTCATTATCAATATCTACATAAGTTGCATCCAATCTAATGGGCATTGAGAAATCAACCTGAATTGTTCCGCATTGCCAGACTCTATTAAGACAATCTTTTAACGAGAATTCTATTTTTGGACCATAAAAAGCACCTTCGCCAGGTTGGAGCTCCCATTTTAGATTCTTATTATCGAGAGCTTTAGTAAGAGCCTCTTCTGATTTATCCCAAATTTCTTCACTACCTACCCTTTTTTCGGGTCGAGTTGATAATTTGATAATGATTTCATCAAAACCAAAGCTTTTATAAACCTCGAAAACAAGTTCTATAAAAGTAGATACCTCTTCTTGAATTTGCTCTTCTGTACAGAATATGTGTGCATCATCTTGAGTAAAGTTTCTTACTCTCATTAAGCCATGTAGTGCGCCTGAGGGCTCGTTTCTGTGACAAGAACCAAATTCAGCAAGACGAATTGGTAAATCTTTATAACTTTTTAAACCTTGATTAAATACTTGAATATGGCATGGACAATTCATTGGCTTAATTGCATAAGTTCGATTTTCTGATGCAGTAGTGAACATATCGTCTCTAAATTTCTCCCAATGACCTGATTTTTCCCAAAGAGATTTATCAACAGCTTGTGGGGTTTTGATTTCAAAATAATCATTTTTTTTGAGTATTTCTCTTATGTACTTTTCAAGTACTTGGTAGATTGTCCATCCGTTTGGATGCCAAAAAATCATTCCTGGAGATTCTTCTTGTATATGAAATAGTGAATGTTTTTTTCCAAGTTTTCTATGATCTCTTTTTTCCGCTTCTTGAATTCTTGTTAAATAATCTTTGAGTTCTTTTTCTTTTGACCATGCAGTTCCATATATTCTCTGTAATGATTCATTCTCACTATTACCTCTCCAATATGAACCTGATAATTTAAGTAATTTAAAGTGTCTCAAATGTCTAGTGTTAGGCACGTGAGGCCCTCTACACATGTCGATGTATTCTTCGTGCTTGTATAAATTGATGAGACCTTCTTCAGGAATTTCTTCAATTATTCTTAATTTAAAAGTCTCATCTCTTTCTTTAAAAGTTTTAATTGCCTCTTCTTTAGAAACTTGTAAAATTTCAACGTCATAGTTTGTTTTTATTAATTTATTAATTCTATTTTCGATTTTTATTAAATCTTCAGGAGTAAATCTGTATTCAGAGAAAATATCGTAATAAAACCCATCTTCAATTACAGGTCCAATTGCCATTTTAATATCAGAGTAAATTTGTTTAACTGCATGACCAATAAGGTGAGCAAAAGAATGTCTTATTATTTCAATTCCTTCTTTATCTTTTGATGTAATGATTACAACTTTGGAATCTTTATTTATAGGAATTGTTGCATCAAGAAGAACATCATTTACTTTCCCAGCAATTGTTGCTTTAGCTAATCCAGCGCCTATACTCTGGGCAATTTCTAGAATAGTTACAGATTTTTCGAAAACCTTTTTTGAACCATCAGGCAATGTAATTATTGGCATAATTTATTTCTCCATTTCAAAAAATCCCAATTTTGATTTAACTCTTTTTAAAGTCTGATTCGCTAAATCTTCAGCTTTTTCCTTCCCTTCATTAAGGATTTTATTTAGTTGATAGGGATCATTAATTAATAATTTATATTTTTTCTGAATAGGTTCTAGTGATTCAATAAGTTGTTCAGTAATTAATTTTTTAAATGTCCCCCATCCAGTCTCTAAAAATTCATTTTCACATTGAGAAATTTCTTTGCCAGATAATATTGAATAAATCATCAAAAGATTTTTAGATTCTGGTCTCTCAGGGTTGTTAAATTCAATTCCAATAGAACTGTCACTTTTTGCTCGTTTAATTTTTTTTGTGATTATTTCAGGAGGATCTAATAAGTTAATGCGACTGCCCTCATTAGGATCACTTTTGCTCATCTTTTTTGAACCATCAATTAAACTCATTATTTTTGAACCATTCTTCATGATGATTGGTTGAGGGATTTTTAAAATATTTTTATCCTTACTAAATCTGGCATTAATTCTCTGTTGTGCAATATCTCTCGCAAGTTCAAGATGTTGTTTTTGATCCTCACCTACTGGTACGAAGTCAGCATCATATAGAAGGATGTCTGCAGCCATAAGTATTGGATAGTCAAATAATCCAATAGATACATTATTACCTTGTTGTATGGATTTTTCTTTAAATTGAATCATTCTTTCCATCCAATTTATTGGGGTCATGCAATTTAATATCCAACAAAGTTCTGAATGTGCTGAAATCTGACTTTGGACAAAAATTGAACATATATTTGGATCTATCCCACAAGCCACATATAAAGCCGCTGTAGAGATAGTGTTTTTAGATAATTCTTTGGGATTATATGAGGCTGTTATTGCGTGCAAATCAACTACACATAGAAATGTTTCATATTGATCTTGAAGCGTAACCCAATTATTTATGGCCCCAAGCCAATTCCCAATATGTAAATCACCAGTTGGTTGAACTCCCGAAAGAATTCTTTTTTTATTTGCCATCCTCTTCTACTTCGCTAGATTGGATCTCTTCAGTTGATGAACTTTTTATAGGTCTTGCAAAAGGGTCAGGCGCTGTTTTTGTCTTTTCTTCATAAGAATTTTGTGATTGTCTACTCGGAGAAGAGTTTTTATTATTTTTTGCATATTCTTTGATTGATTCAATCAATTTTTCGTCTTTGATCATATCGCTAAGTGTTCTAACAGAGAAACCCAGAACTGCAACGGTAGATCTTAATTGAAAGCTCTCTTGTATTGATTTAACAGCTTTCATTTCGTTATCACTCAATCTTATGCGGAATCCTCCTCCATCTCTTCTTCCATTCGATCTTTCTCTGAAATTAGATCTTTCATTGTTAGAACGACCTCTGTAATTTTCTTGTCCAGGATTATTGCTGAAATTTGAATTAGACATCTTAATGTTTCTTAAGTTATTTAAATAGTCTATTAACTTAGCATCTTGTTATGCAATAAGTCTTTTTAAAAGGCTTAAATTTTTATCTTTTGATTAACGACTTATGAAATTTTGCTTTTTTCATTCACAACTTGCATTAAAATAAAAATAGAAAAATAAAGTATTGTGTTTGATATTAGTAAAGACAACCTTTTAAAGGATTTCATAAAGTTTCCAAAAAAAAATCTTATTATTATTTTATTATTGTTAGGTTTTGGGGAATGGTTTGTCAGTGACTTAATTCATTTTGCAGGAGGCTCAGTAGGATTTTTTGTGTTGTGTTTGGGGGGATATTTTTACTTGAAGAATGATAAGCCTAAATTTAATGAGCCAAATAATTTAGATGGTTGGATAAATCTATGCAATGAAGATTTAAATTTTTTTGAAGAACTTGAAGCAACAAATGAATTAGAAAAACAGAATTCAAAAAGACAAAAAACACTTGAATCTATTCTTAATAGATGTGAAAAAGAAAAAATAAGTTGCATTGGACAAAAAGATTATCAAAGTTTTCAATCTGTTTTGAAAAGTAATTTCAAAGCTGATAAGTTTGACTTTGATTTATACGAAAAACTGCCTAAATACAATTCTTCTCAAGTTATTCCAGAAGAAGCTTTGAAGAGTGATGCAATCTTGTATTTTATAAACTTGCCTTTGTCGGCAAATGATTTTTTGTGGCTGGAAAAGTTTCCTAAAAATATGCCAATCTGGTTGGTTGCTTTAACTTACAACCAAATAGAAGCCAAAAATCAGATAGAAGACCTAAAATCTCAAATTTCAAGTGACTTTATAAACAAAATTATTACTTTAGATGTTAATAAGAGTGAAATAACAAATATACCTTTTTCTTTAAGGAAGTTTTTCATAAGTTCACCTAAAAATATTGAAAATACAAAAAAAAGGCTCTTGAAAGAACTTCATGCTGCCTGGCAATCTGAAATTGAAGGTATAAGAAGAATGCAGTTAAAAGGTATACAAAGAAAAAATCAACTTCTTGTCGCAACAACTGTTTTCTTATCTCCTATCCCATCAATTGATGTTATGGCAATGACAGTATTAAACTCTTTAATGATTAAAGAAATTAAGTCTATATGGGGATGTAATTGGTCTCCTGAAATTTTAGATAAAGTATCCAAAGAGATTTTAAAGACTGCAATTGCTCAGGGAGTTATTGAATGGAGTGGACAGACCCTAATTGGTATAACAAAATTACATGGTCCAAATTGGCTTGTCTCTGGAACATTTCAGGCTGTCAGTGCTGCTTATTTAACAAGAGTAGTATCAAGTTCTTTGGCCGATTTTATGGCTATAACAAAAGGAGTAGAAGAACCTGATTTGGATTTTATAAAGAAAAATTCTGAGAAAATTGTTGAAGAAGCTTTTGAAAAAGAAAAAATAAATTGGAAAGGATTTATTTCGGATCTTAGAAAACCACTTATGAAACTATCTTTTAATTCATAATCTTGGGATGAATGTTAAATATGAAAAAAAATATATTTTTTTTAAGTTTAATACTTCTGCTTTCTATTGCTTCAGGCTCATGCAAGAGAATATCAAATAAAAATGAAACTAAAGAAGTAATACTGGCAAGTTTCACTGTTTTGGCAGATATAATTAGCAATGTCGCTAAAGATGATTTTATTGTTAGATCTATAACGAAACCTGGAGTTGAAGTTCATGGCTACCAACCAACTCCAAGCGATTTGGTAAATGCCTCTAATGCTTTTATTTTTATTGATAATGGATTTGGATTTGAATTATGGGCTGAAAAATTTGTTTCTAATTTAATAGTTAAAAGAATTACTGTCGCGGAAGATTTGGATCCTATTTTTATCAGTGAAGATTTTTATAAAGGGAAACCAAATCCTCATGCCTGGATTTCTCCAAAAAGAGGTATCCAATACGTAGATATTCTCGTGGATTCTTTATCAGAATTGAGGCCATCCAAAAGGACATCATTTGAAGAAAATGGAAAAATTTATAAAGATAAACTATCTAAAATTGATAAAGAATTCTCACTTTTTATTAATAACTTAAATAAAGACAGGAGGTATCTAGTAAGTTGTGAAGGTGCTTTTTCGTATCTAACAAATGATTATGGATTAGAGGAAGTTTATTTGTGGCCAGTTAATGCTGAGAGTCAAATTACTCCCAAAAGAATGGCAAGAACAATCTCACTAGTTAAAGAAAAAAATGTTCCATCTGTATTTTGCGAAAGTACTGTAAGTAACGAATCTCAAATGGTTGTTGCAAAAGAAACTGGGGCTAATTTTGGAGGAAATCTTTTTGTTGATTCATTATCTGATGATAGTGGGCCTGCTAGTTCCTACATAAAAATGCTTGAGCATAATTTGGATTTGATTAAAAAAGGACTTTTTTGAATTATGGAAACAATCAATTATCAAAACTTTAGGATTGAGGCAGAGAATATTTGCGTAGATTACAACGGTAAGGTGGCTTTGTATGATGCCAATTTAAGATTGCAACCTGGCCAGATTTGTGGGTTAGTAGGGATGAACGGGGCTGGTAAAACAACTTTCTTTAATGCTTTAACTGGCTTTGTAAATATTTCAAAGGGAAAAATTAGAATAAATGGAGAGTCTGTAAGATCTGCTCAAAAAGATCAGACAATTGCTTATGTTCCTCAAAATGAGGGAATTGATAGTCAATTTCCAATAAGTGTTTGGGATGTAGTGATGATGGGAAGATATGGTTCGATGAATATTTTTAGGTGCCCTAGAGAGTCTGATGTTCAGGCGGTTAAAGATGCTATTGAGAGAGTTGATCTTACTGATCATTTATCTACACCTATTGGAAACTTATCTGGAGGCCAGAGAAAACGAACTTTTTTAGCTAGAGCAATTGCGCAAAGAGCATCAATACTTCTTCTTGATGAGCCTTTTTCAGGTGTTGATATAAGAACTGAAAAACTTATCTCGGAATTATTTATTCAATTTAAAAATGAGGGGAAAACCATATTATTATCAACGCACGATATGATTCATGTTCGTGAATTTTGTGATTTGGTTCTTTTAATTAATAAAACTGTTGTAGCTTATGGTGAAACCTCTGAAGTGTTTACCCCTGAAAATATTACAACCACTTTTGGAGGGATCTCACCTGATTTCTTGTTTGGACCTGAATCCTAAATTTTAATTTATATGGAGCTCTGTTCTTTTTTAACTTTAGATTCATTCATCACAGATCCTTTGACTCATGACTTTATGAGAAAAGCACTTCTTATGAGTTCACTAGTTGCAGCTGTTTGTGGTTTTCTATCAAGTTATTTGACTCTTAAAGGATGGGCTTTAATGGGAGATGCAGTGTCACATTCGGTAATGCCTGGCGTTGTGGTAGCTTATGCATTAGGTCTTCCTTTTTCATTAGGGGCATTTATTTTCGGAGTTGGTTCTGTAGCATTGATAGGATTTATTAAGCAGAAATCTAGAGTTAAGGAAGATACTGTTATTGGGTTGGTATTTACCGGAT
>QCNK01000007.1 GCA_003210135.1 Prochlorococcus sp. AG-424-P23
AATTTTAACTATCCAATATTAGTAAAAATTTGAAAGTATGGCTATAGAATTTTGTTAATATCCATGTCTGAAATGTGGTTTTGGTATTATTTAATCTTTAGTCGCAATTAAACAATAAAATGGGTCTTTATTTAGAAAATTAAAAAAACTAAGGGAGGAATCATTAAATTTTTTAATAATTTTTGGTTCATTAAATCCGTTTGTGATTAATACTTTTCTTACATATTTGACTCTTTCTTCCTCAGTAGAGGTAGTCCATATATTAGGAGCCTTATGCCAAAATGCTCTATTTGAAAAAGCTATTATAAACTTGCCCTGACTACTCAAAATTCTTGCAATTTCTCTAGTTAAATTTTCTGGATATTGTAAATATTGCCAAGCTGCGACCATTAAACAATAATTAACACTTTCATTATCAAGGGGAATTTCTTGATTTAAATTGAAATTTTGTATCCAATAGGTATCAAAAATTTTGTTCTTCTCAAGTTCTTGTTTATTTAATCCATGGCCAATAACTTTTTTATATTTTTTCTCTTCAGGTAAATAACTATCCCAACTGGACATTAAATCGAGGACAGTCGAATAATCTGAAATTTCTTTTTTATAAACATTTGAAAGGTAATGCCTGAAGTTTGAATCTAAATGATATACAAATTTTGGCTTTGAATAAAATTCTTCATCATTGCTCTCGTCAAGTTTTTTCCTTTGATAATTATTTAAAACTTCCAAAACGATAATTAGTTAGTCTTCATTTAAATTTAGTGAACTGATATTAATATTGTGTTTTTAAATGTATTTTGCATTTAATTAATTAAAGATTTTTAAAAAACCTAGACATCTATTCAAAAAAAGTTAAATTATTAATTAATAATTTAGTTGAAAATGATTGAATTCAAAAGGAGCAAAAAAAGTAGATCTAAAAATGCCCTTTTCAATCCATATAAAAATGGAATAAGTGAATATGATATGGCATATCTTTCATCAAGAATAGTTAAAAGAAATAAGACTTTTACCCTACAAAATAATTTACAAAAAGATAATTTAGCTGCATAAATATGCCTTACATTAATGTTTCTACATCAGCAAAAATAAAGGATAAGAAAAAATTACTTGAAGAAATCTCAGTATTAGTTTCGTCTTTAACAAATAAATCAAAAAAATTTGTTATGGCTAAATTAGATGATAATTCTGAAATTTATTTCAATGATGCAAGCCCTTGTTGCTTTTTGGAGATTAAGTCAATAGGATCTTTAAATCCTTCAGAAATGGCAAAGCCAATATCTAATTTTGTTTATGAGAAAATTGGAATCCCAATAGATAAGATTTATATTTCTTTCGAGGATGTGCCTGCTTCAATGTGGGCTTGGAATGGAAGAACCTTTGGTCAAAAATTATAATTTTAAGTATTAATTAAATGGAGATAAATAAGTTAGCCGATTTAAACAGTCTTAGAACTGCTCCTACTTTGAGTAAAGTTCAAATAAAAAAACTATTAGAAGAACTAGAAACTAATATTTTTAATGCCGATTGGATAACAATAGGAATAATGGCGCCTTGTGATACTAAAGCTATTGAAGCATTACAATCAATTACTAAAAAATATTCCTCAATTACATTTGTGAATTTAGACTCCCTTCATGCTGATGGGAGTGTTTTTTTAAAAGCCAATCAAAAAACTGGTAATGTTTTTATAAGATCCGAAAATGGTCTTGGTGAAGGAATTTTATTAACTTGTCAGTATGACCATGAATCTTATGAATCTAGTACTGTTGGACCATTTCCATTAGATATTTTTCATAATTAATTAATTAATTAATTAATTTATAAATTATGTGTTTATCCCTGATTTATTTTAATGATAACTTTTTACCAGACAATACTTTTCAGAATACAGAGTTGAAAAAATTTTTTGTTTTTAGCTTTGTTATTATATGTAATGGCATTTATCAAAATCCCTCACTTTTTAAAATTTGATGTTTTTCCAGGATATAATTCAAAATTTAAATAATTTTTGGTCCAAAGAAGGGTGTTTGATTATGCAGCCTTACGATACTGAAAAGGGTGCAGGCACAATGAATCCTCATACTTTTTTGAGGGCTATTGGACCGGAACCTTGGTCGGTTGCATATGCCGAGCCATGCAGAAGACCAACTGATGGGCGGTTTGGAGATAATCCTAATAGGGCCCAACATTATTTTCAATATCAAGTAATAATTAAACCTTCACTGGATGGAATTCAAGAAAAATATTTAGCATCTTTAGAATCTCTTGGAATTAATCCTAAAGATCACGATATAAGATTTGTTGAGGATAATTGGGAGTCACCAACACTTGGTGCATGGGGAGTAGGTTGGGAAGTTTGGTTGGATGGAATGGAAGTTACTCAATTTACTTATTTTCAACAATGTGGGGGAATAGATTGTGATCCAATCCCAATTGAAATCACGTATGGATTAGAGAGAATTGCAATGTTTTTACAGGATAAGGAAAGTATTTGGGACTTAAACTGGAACAAGAATTTGAAATATAGTGATATTTGGCTTCAATTTGAAAAAAACCAATGCGAATATAATTTTACTCAATCTAGTCCTGATAATTTACGGAAATTATTTGAAATTTACCAAGATGAGGCAAATTCTTTAATAGAAAAGAAATTAACTTATCCTGCGCTTGATTTTGTTCTGAAATGTAGTCATACTTTTAATCTGCTCGATGCGAGGGGAGTTATTTCAGTTACAGATCGTGCCCAATATATTGAAAAGATTCGAAAATTAGCAAAAGAAGTTGCATCCTCATGGATAGAGGAAAGAGAATTTCTTAAGTACCCATTAATAAAAAAATAATCTGGATAATCTCTACTTCGAAGACTTGATTGTATAAAAAGTTACTTCGACTTAGAACTTTTAATTCTTTGCTTTTTTGTAGCTCTCGATACAGTAAAGAGGAACCCCTTTAATTAAGGGTAATTTCCGTGTGAGGCAAAATGAAACTCTTCCAAAAAATTTTGGTAGCAGGAGCATCCGTGAGCTTATTAGCTCCAATTGCTGCTCAAGCTTCCGATGTAATGAATTTAAATCCTTCGACACTAGATAGTAATAGTTTTACTAACAATCATGTTGAAGATATTGCAAACCTCAAGTCTCTTGTTAAAGAACTTCAGTCTAAGATTGAGGAACTTGATGGTCTTCAGCTAAATCAAAGTGAATTTGAAGCTGGATCTTTCTCTACCACAACATCGATGGATGGTAAAGCTACCATGTGGGTTGGAGGTATAGATGGCATCTCTGATATTGATGATGATGAGGATAATGATCTTTCTGATGAACCCTCTGATGGAGTTCAGACAGGTTATACCTATACAATGAACTTGAATACAAGTTTTTCGGGTGATGATAATCTATATGTTCGTTTAAAAGGCGGCAATAATGGTGGTGCTTGGTCATCTAAGCCCGCTGGTTATCATATCTCTACTAAAGACACTGATCATGCGATGAATATCGATAAGATCTGGTATACATTCCCTATTGGTGAAAGTATCACTGCTTTCGTAGGTCCTATGATTGAGAACTACTACATGTACGTGACTCCATCTATTTATAAGCCGGGAGCCTTAAAAGCCTTTAAATTAGGTGGAAATAGTAACTTTGGAGCTAGTACTGACGTTGGCTTTGGATTCAAATATGAAGCTGACAACGGTTTTGCTATAGCCTCAAACGTAGTTGATAAAAACGCCGACGATAACGGGTTTTTCCAAAACAATTCAGTTAGTAAATGGGATACCCAATTTGCATATACCAAGGATAGATATCACTTATCTTTAACTCTTTCAAATGCTCAGGGCTGGACATCTCAGTTATATAATGCAACAGCATTAGGTGAGAATACCGCTACAGATTCTATGGGATATGCCGCAAGAGCATATTGGATGCCAGATGAGTCTGGTACAGCAGTTCCTGAAATTTCTGTTGGATACGATGTAAAGGTTTGGGATGATGCTGCTGTTGGAGATGTCGATGAGGCAGCAAGCTGGATGATTGGTTTAACTTGGAAAGATATTATGCGTGCAGAGGACAGGATTGGAATTGCACTTTCTCAACCGCTAAAGGCTACTTCTGTTGCTGGTGGAGGAGACACTGGCGAAGTTGATGATCCACTTTTGTGGGAAGCATATTATTCATTTAAATACAATGATTACATGACAATTACACCCGCAGTCTTCGGGGGTCGTGATGCCTTCCAACAAGATGATGATACTTTTGGAGGAGTTGTAACAACAACCTTCAAGTTCTAGGATCACTTCTAAGTAAAAACTTAAGACAAATTAAAAAACACCCTAACGGGTGTTTTTTTTTAATTATTTTTTTGGTTAACTTACCAACAATTTTCCCCTTCCCCAATAGGTATGCAAACATCTGATTTTTTCGCCTTATCTGCAATCTCTTGAGCTTTATCATCTAATATGAAATCTGCATTGATGTCCATGTCTGTATTCCATTCTTTAAGACCACCAATGTCATTTTCCCCACTATTAACTGATGATGATATCGATAATGCGCTTGTAGCCGCAATGAATAATGCTATCGAACTTTTTTTTGGCATTTCTGATTTTTAACTCAAATTTATTTTAAATATTTTTTAAGCAATTTTCTATAGAGTGTATAAAATGATTCTTCAACTACCAAGTAGCCTAAGAAGATTCGAATAAGACTTGAAAATAAGATCCAATTCGTCTGACCTCCCGTTTTTAGCTAGCAAGCCTTTAGCACCTGCATCAAGATCAAATAAATATTCTCTTACTTCAACAGATTTTACATAACTTTCAATCCATCCTACGCATACTATTCTCTCTCCATTTTTAATCTTTTTGATTGAATGTAAGTAAGTACTTGGATAAATAATTATTTCACCAGCATCCAATTTGAATTCTTTTTCTGAATTCATCTCTTCAATAATGAGCTCTCCCCCATCGTATTTATTTTTTTCACTTAAAGAAATGGTAAAAGATAAATCAGCTCTTCCTGATGACATAAATGGATTATCAATATGCCTCCCATATTGCATATTTTTTAATGACTTCGTAAACATTATTCCATGAATTATTTTTGGTAAGGCAAAGCTTTTTATTAAAGGACTAGAAAGAATTTTCTTTCTGATTAAAAGAGATAGTTTTTTAGATATTTCCGATTCTCTATTTAGTTGCAAATTATTTTTAACTATTGAGGCATGACTTCCCGCTGTCTTTTTCCCGTCTTCCCAGAGAGTATTTTCTTTCTTTAAATTTTTAATTAATGCTTCAATTTCTTCTTGAATGAGAAGCTGGTTAGTTAAATAATTCATTTTGATTATAAAAATTGATACAAGGTGGTGTATAGAAAATATCTTTTAGGATTCTTGTGCTTTTAATATATATAAAGTAACCATAGATACTATTTGAAAAAATTGCAAAACCTAAAAAAAATATTTTATTCAGCTTTGGCTTGTACCTTTTTATTTAATTTAAATGCACCTGTAAATTCTACTGAAAAAGAAGTCAAAGTTTATTCAGGTAGACATTACAACACAGACAGAAGTGTTTTTAAAAAATTCGCAGAAGAAACTGGTATAAAAGTACGACTTATAGAGGCTGCTGGTATCTCTTTAATCGAAAGATTAAAGAGAGAAGGAGAAAATTCTCAAGCTGATCTAATTTTGCTTGTTGACGCAGCAAGAATTACAAATGCTGCAAAATTAGGATTGCTTCAAAAAATTAACTCTATCACTTTAGAAAATGATGTTCCTGTTGGATTGAAAGATCCTAATAAGGAATGGTATGCATTAACTAGAAGAGTTAGAGTTATGGTCGCGAATCCAAAGGTGGTAGATGTAAGCAAGATTAATGATTACACTGATTTAGCTGACCCTTCTTTAAAAGGACAAGTATGTTTGAGGAATAGAAAAAGTCCCTATAATCAATCTTTGGTTGCTAATCAAATTATTAATAAAGGGGAAGAGGCCACAAAAAATTGGCTAAATGGAATGATTTCAAATGTATCACAACCATTTTTCCCAGGAGATATTTCTATTGTAAGAGCAGTATCTAAAAGAAAGTGTGGTGTCGGGATCGTAAATCATTATTATGTTGCAAGAATGTTGGCTGGTGTAAATGGAAGAAGAGATGCATTATATGCAAAAAAAAACAACAGTCCTTACACCTAATCCTGCACATGTAAATATTAGTGCTGGTGGTGTAGCAAAATATGCCACAAATAAAAATGAAGCTATTGAGCTACTTGAATATTTGGCATCTCCAAAGGGAAGTAAAGGACTTGCTGCACCAACGTTTGAACATCCATTAAAAGAGGTTAATCAAAATCCAATTGTCAAGGAATTTGGAGAATTTGTTCCTGATAAGGTAACTGTAGAGGACTTGGGGGTAAATAATTCTATTGCAATAAAATTGATGAAAGATGCAGGTTGGGATTAACAATTAAGATAATTAAAAAGATTATATTTTATATTCAATTATGTTCATAATTATATGAAAGCGGAGAGGTGGCTGAGTGGTCGAAAGCGAACGACTCGAAATCGTTTAATAGGAAACTATTCGTGGGTTCGAATCCCACCCTCTCCGTTTCTATCTATTTATGATTGCTGCATTTTATTTTTTCATAGATAATAAATAAGATATAAATCTTTTAATAGATTTAATTTATGAGAAATTTTTTATCTATTAAAAAAAGAATATTCAATCAACATGAATCTGGATTTTCCCTGGTAGAAAGTATTTTTGTTCTTACAATTTCAAGTATTCTTTTTGTAATAGCATTACCAAAACTTGAAATTCCAGTAAGAAAATCGATTGATGGGATTAGAAATTACTCTAAGGCTGGTTTTAATTCTTTAAAAAGTTCCCTAGATGTCTCAAAAGAATTTATGTTAATACAAGAAAGATTAAACATCAGATCATATCTTTATGCAGCTAAAAATATTTATATTTCTGATTCAATTTATCCAAAAACAGTAGGAGATTTGCAAAGATTTACAAAGGTATCAGGATGTTATTTAACGCAAAAACAAACTAGAAATAATCATCTTAGAAATTGCATGAAATTAGGCAATAATTCAACTGCTACTATTTGGGAATCTAAAAATCGCCACTACTGGCTAACGATGTACAGCGAGGATTTGATTTTCAACGTACAATCAATTCCTTTTAGTGATGATGGAGAAGGTGTCTTAGGTTGTTTTAATAGCAAAACAGGTAGCATAGTTACTAAAATATTTAAGAAAGATAAGTTAAACATAAAAACATTAAGATGTTGAGTTTTATACAAAAACAATTTTTAAATTAGCTAGGTTTCCCAAAATGGGTCTGTAGTCAAAGAAACCTTTAGACTACACTCTTTACTATTTTTGATTTCACTGATACAGGCCCTTATTGTTTCACCGTTTACATCGATTTCACAGGCTCCACAACTGCCTGTAAGACAGCCAGTCGGAATTTCCAAACCTGCTTTATCAGCAGAAGAGAACCAATCATCTCCTTCTGAAACAAATGTCTCAATATTATTTGGCCATAAGACTTTTATGTTTTTCCCTTTCAATCTAAAAATGATGTGAGATTCAAGTGTTTATTAAATTCATTAGCAAGATTATCAAGGATTGATTCTCTTTTATTTTTATAAGATATTGATTTTTTAATTATTATTGGTAGATTTTTACTCTTTCTTATTAAATTTATATATTGATCTCTCCAATCATCATTTTCAAAGATCCCATGAATGTATGTGCCTGCAATTGTTCCACCTTCTTTATTTTCTTTGTACCAGCCAAGATTTAAGTCTTTGAAGATGGGGTTAATTTTTAATGAGTTTTGATTATTATTCAATTCTGTCTGGCCATTATGAATTTCAAAACCATTAATTTTAGATTGGCATGGCCAAAAAGATTCCGAGTTGATTTGACGCGTCAATTTTTTTTCAAGGAAAGTGGTTTTTAATGGTAGTAATCCAATCCCTTTAGTTTTTTGTTCAGAATAATTTTTGGAACCCTCTTTGAAATAAGGATCTTCTAGTGTTGTCCCTAACATTTGTAAGCCTCCACAGATTCCAAAAATATTGCCTTTGTTATTTGAATATTCCCTTATATCCTGAGATAAGCCAGTATTTTCAAGAAATATTTGATCTTTAATCGTTTGTTTACTACCCGGCAGAATAATGAAGTCATACTTACTCAAATTCTGTGACTCTCTAATCCATTCAATTAATATTGTTTCTTCATTTTCTAATGGATCAAAATCTGAGAAGTTACTTATAGATGGTAATTTTATAATCCCAACTATGATCTCAGGATTTGTGACAGTGATTTTTTTTTCTAACAAATCTAAAGAATCCTCTGGAGGAAATGAATCATTTAACCATGGAATAATCCCAATAACAGGAATTTGAGTTTTATTCTCTATCCATTTCTTCCCTTCTTCAAATAATGAAAGGTCTCCTCTGAATCGATTAATAATAATTCCCTTAATAAGTTTCTTTTCTTCAGGCTTCAATAATTCAAGAGTGCCAATTATTTGTGCAAATACACCTCCTCTTTCTATATCAGTAACTAATATGCAATTTGCATTTAAATATTTTGCAACTCTTAAATTAGTAAGGTCTCTATGAATTAAATTCATTTCTACGGGACTGCCAGCACCTTCAATAATTAATCGACAATTAGGAGTTCGTTTATAAATAGACTTTAAACTTTTTTTAATTACTTCCCAGCCAGGAAAAAACCAATCTTTATAGTAATTTTTTGCGGTTGTGGTTCCTATGCTTTTTCCAAGGTGAATGACCTCGCTTGTTGAATTTCCTTGTGGTTTTAATAAAATAGGATTCATTTCTGAAGAAGGATTTATACCGCAAGCAAAAGCTTGAAGTGCTTGTGAATATGCCATCTCTCCTCCATCCCAATCAACCCAAGCGTTGTTACTCATATTTTGACCTTTATAAGGAATTGGTTCTTCTCCATAATTTTTTAGAATCCTGCAAATAGCTGTAACTGTTAATGATTTTCCTGCTCCACTGGAACTACCTAAGACCATTATTGGTTTCTTAATTGGTTGAAACTTTTCTTCCAAATCCATTAGTAAATTAAATATAGTTTGAAATTTATTATTTAGAAAATTGAATTATAATTTAGTAAAAATTTTGTGTTAATTCTAGCCTCTGCTTCTCAATCTAGAAAGCAATTACTTGAAAATTGTCAAATTGAATTTATTCAAATCGCAAGTAACTTTGATGAAAATTCAATAAAAGAAAAGAACATATATAATTTAGCTTTGGAATTATCTTTTCAAAAGGCAAATAGTTTATCTGAAAACATTCAAGAAATATCATTTCCCGAAAAATTAAATTTTGGTCTATTGCAAATTCTTGGATGTGATTCAATTTTTGAATTTAAAGGTGAAGCTTACGGAAAACCATCTCATAAAGAAGAGGCATTTACTAGATGGAAAAAAATGTCTGGAGAATATGGTGTTTTACATACTGGACATACTCTAATAATTGGAAATCTTGATTCATCATCAAATAAGTTTAAAATAAATGAAACAATTAAGAAAACGGTAAGTTCAAGAGTTTATTTTTCTAATCTGGAAGATTGGGAAATCAAAAGTTATATAGATACAAACGAACCTTTATATTGCGCCGGAGGATTTGCCTTGGAAGGTATAGGCGGTAAATATATAGAAAAAATAGAAGGTTGTTTCAGTAATGTAATGGGTTTAAGTTTGCCATGGCTCAGAAAAAATTTATATAAACAAGAAAATTGAGCAAAAAAAACCCTATCAAAAGATAGGGCTTTTTTTGAAGTGAGATAGAAAATTAATCTAAATCGGGCATTTCTAGAGCTGGTTCACTCTTTCTGTCGATTCCTTTTTCGAAACCAGCAGCGGCCGCTCTAGCACGTCCTGCATGCCAAAGGTGACCAATGAATGTAAACCATCCTAGGAAGAATTGAGCTGCAGCTAACCATTGTCTTAAATTAACAAAATTAACAGCATTAGGCTCTGTAATGATTCCACCAACAGAGTTGATAGAAGCGTTAGGAGCATGAGTCATATATTCAGCAGCTCTTCTTACCTGCCAAGGCTGAATATCATTTTGGATTTTCTCAAGGCTCAATCCGTTAGGTCCTCGTAGAGGCTCTAACCATGGACCTCGGAAATCCCAAAATCTCATTGTTTCACCACCAAATATAATTTCACCAGTAGGAGATCTCATGAGATACTTACCTAGACCTGTTGGTCCCATTGTTGAACCTACGTTAGCTCCAATTCTTTGATCTCTCACAAGGAAAGTAAAGCTTTGAGCCTGTGAAGCTTCAGCATTTGTTGGACCGTAAAACTCTGAAGGATAAGCGGTGTTGTTAAACCAAATGAATGTAGAAGCAATAAAACTTGCTACACAAATCCCACCAAGAGCGTAACTTAGTAGTCCTTCACCATTCCAAATGAATGCTCTTCTTGCCCATCCAAAAGGTTTGGTAAATATATGGAATATTCCTCCAATAATTGCAGTTATACCCACATAGACATGGCCACCAACAATATCCTCAATGGAGTTAACACCGATAATTGAACCAGCACCTCCCCATGGAGATCTAAAAAGATACCCAAGTATTACTCTTGGATCTAAAGTTGGATTAACAAGTCTGACTTCACCACCACCAGGTGCCCATGTGTCATATGCACCGCCAATAAAACACCAGTTTACTGACCATGCTAATGCACCTACACCTAAAACAATCAAATGATATCCGAGAATGTTAGTCATTTGATTTTTATCTCTCCAATCGGTAGAGAAAAATGGAAAATCTTCTTCGAGTTTTTCTGGACCCGCTAGTGAATGGTAAATACCACCAAAACCAAGAACAGCAGAAGCTATCAAATGTACCACACCTGCTTGGAAGAAAGGCATGATATCGGTAACTTCACCACCAGGACCTATTCCATAACCAAACATTGCTACGTGTGGCATACAGATTAAGCCTTGCTCCCACATTGGTTTATCAAAAGTAAAATGATTAACCTCAAAGAGCATCATTGCTCCTGCCCAAAAGACTATTAGTCCAGAGTGAGCAATGTGAGCTCCTAATAAACGTCCAGATAAATTGATTAATCTAGCGTTGCCTACATACCAGGCATAACCAGTTTCTTCAATACTTTGGTTTGGAGCTCTTAGTAAATTATTAAAGGGCGTTTCCACGTGGAAGAACCTCCTCAGGGAATACAAAGTTTTCGTGTGGTTGATCCACAGAAGACATCCATGCTCGCATACCTTCGTTCAAAAGTATATTTTTTGTGTAGAAAGTTTCAAATTCTGGATCTTCTGCTGCACGGATTTCTTGGCTTACGAAATCATAAGCTCTTAAATTTAGTGCTAAGCCGACAATACCTATTGAAGATGTCCACATACCCATAACAGGTACAAATAGCATCAAGAAATGTAAGAAACGCTTGTTTGAGAAAGCGATACCGAAGATTTGACTCCAGAATCTATTCGCTGTAATCATTGAATAAGTTTCTTCTTCTTGGGTTGGGTCAAAAGCTCTAAATGTTGAACTTTGAACCTTACCATCTGTATAAATACTTGTATCTTCATACAGAGTATTTTGTACTGTAGCTCCATGAATAGCGCAAAGTAGAGCACCACCAAGAATCCCAGCAACTCCCATCATATGGAATGGGTTTAAAGTGATATTGTGAAAACCTTGAATGAACAGGATATAGCGGAAGATTGCTGCAACTCCAAATGAAGGTGCGAAGAACCAACTATGCTGTCCTAAGGGATAAATTAGGAAAATACTTGTGAATACTGCAATTACTGCTGAGAAAGCTAGTGCGTTGTATGGTCTAATTCCAACAAGGCCAGCAATTTCAAACTGACGAAGCATAAAACCAATTAGGCCAAATACTCCATGTAATGCAACGAAGTTCCAAAGACCACCAAGTTGTAGCCATCTTACGAAACTACCTTGGGCTTCAGGACCCCATAAAAATAGAAGACTGTGTCCCATGGCATCACCAGGGGTACTTACAGCTGCTGTTAAGAAATTACAACCTTCAAGGTATGAGCTTGCAACTCCGTGTGTGTACCAAGAGGTAACAAATGTTGTTCCGACGAACCAACCACCTATTGCAAGATATGCACAAGGGAGTAGAAGTAGTCCGGACCAACCAATAAATACAAAGCGGTCGCGCTTCAACCAATCATCGAGGACATCAAACCATCCTCTCTGTGGGGCGCTACCAACTGCGATCGTCATGAGAAATCGTTTTTAGCTTCGGGATACGCAGTGACTGTAACAAAGATTGAGAGTAATGTGGGGAAATATTTGTATATCTGAAATGCCTTGTAAAGCTTTCCTGACTTTTTTATTAAAAATTAGGTAAGAATACTCCCTAAGTTTGTTAAATTATCTGAATTAGGTTCCAAAAAAAGATAAAAATGAATTCAGACCTCACAACTTTCGACAAAATCGAACAAAAAATTGGTGGATCAAGAAAAATTTCAAATTATATTATTGGTGGAATGCTTACGATAGGAGGTATTGGTTTCCTTTTGGCCTCTTTATCAAGTTACACAGGGAGGGATCTATTACCTTTGGGGAATCCCTCAACTTTATTATTTATACCGCAAGGGATAATTATGGGGGCGTATGGAGTTATAGCAAATTTATTGAATTTTTATTTGTGGTATTTAGTTTATATAAATTTTGGTTCAGGAAGTAATTCTTTTGATAAATCATCAAAGTCTGTAGAAATAAAAAGAAAAGGGTTGTTTAAAGATATTGAGGTTAAATTAAAATTCGATGAAATTAAATCAGTTAAATTAGATATTAGTGAGGGATTTAATCCTAGAAGAAGAATTGCATTAGTCCTTAAAGGTAGAAAAAAACCCCTCCCTCTTAGCGGAGCAGGTGAACTTAAACCACTTCTTCAAGTTGAAGAAGAAGGTGCGCGCCTGGCTAAATTTTTGAATGTTAATTTGGAGGGTTTAAAATAAAAAAATATTTACTAAAAGCATCATCTTTAATTCAAATTTTGTTTTTGTTATCAGCTTGTAGTTTTAAAGGTCAGATTGATTCAAATTATTACTGCAAAAAACTTGATTTAAATTGTATAAAAATCAATAAAATTGCTTATTTTAATACTTCAAAAGGAAATTTTGAGGTTAAATTATTTGGTAAAGATAATCCAGTTACCGTATCCAACTTTATCGAAAATATAAATAATAATATTTATAAAAATAAAAAATTTTATAAAATAATTAATTATCCCCAACAGAAATTTATACACGGAGGGGTTACTCCAGAAAATAAATTAAATTTTGAACGAATGCAAACTATAAACAAGACAAATCTTTCAATTCCTTTAGAAATAAAATTTAAAAATGAAATTAAACCAAGATACAAATATCAAATAAAAAATCCTTATGAAACTGAAAATTTGGTAAATACTTTTGAGAGTGGTTCAATCGCTATGGTAAAACAAGGAAAAAGTAAATCTTCATCTACAGAATTTTTTTTTGTAACTAATAAGATTCCAGAATTAGACGGAAGATACTCCATTTTTGGAAAAATTATTAAAGGACTAGATGTAATTGAAAAAATTAATAAAGAAGATTACATCAAGGATGTAAAAATATCTAATTAAATTTCTAGAGAATATTTGTTGATTTTTAACATTTCTGTATTAACTCCTGAAGAACGCTTAAGAGCTACTTTGCCAGTCCTTGCTATTTCAAGAATGCCATAGGGTTCGAGTAATTTCTCCAAAGCAACCAACTTCCCAGGATCTCCAACAACTTCAAGTGTTAATGCTATATCTGAAACATCTACAACTTTTGCACGGAATATTTGAACTATATCTAGGATATTGCTTCTTGTATCTTCTTTTGAAGATACTTTCAGTAACATTAATTCTCTCTCAACAGCGGCGAGATTGGTAAAATCAACAACTCCCAGAACATTAAATAACTTATTAAGTTGCTTAGTCATTTGTTGAAGAGTTTCATCGTCACCTTCTACAACCATTGTTAATCTTGAAATGCCTTTCGATTCTGCAGGGCCTACAGCTAAGCTGTCTATGTTGAATCCCCTTCTAGCAAAGAGACCTGAGATTCTACTCAAAGCTCCAGATTCATCTTCAACAAGAACTGATAATGTGTGTTTCATATTTTAAAAGGTTTTTAAATCTTTAATCCACTCAAAAGAGATGCTATTGAATACTGAAGGATCTTCATCATGGATACAATGTCCAGAATTGGATACTATTTTTAATTTTACCCATCTGTGGAAATTTGCAATCTTTTTACCAAGAAACAAAGGTATGAAATTATCTTTATCTCCCCAAATTAGTAAAAAAGGAACTTTCTTTGAGGCGCTGAGTTTTCCCAAAAGATAGGATGCTTGAAATTCTTCATCTCTTGAAGACATTCCAATACACATTGCTCTTAATGATCTAGCTGCAGTTTTCCTTAAAACCGGTCTTGTTATTAAATTTATCAGTTCTCGATCAATATTATCTTTTTTGTAATAGGCGGAATATAGCCCCAGTTTTATAAAACCTAATTTGACTATTAAAAATAAAATAATCTCCAGAGGGAAAAATCTAAAAAATATTACTGTGAATAAAGCTTTAAATTTTTTGAATAATGATTTATTTGGTATTTTCTTTTTGTTTGCCTGAATTTGATCTGGTAAAGGCGATGCAATGACTGTTGCAATTTGATCCTCTAATGAAACAGCGCATGTTAATGCAACTAATGAACCGAGAGAATTGCCAATAAGAATAACTTTTTCAGAATTCTTTGGTCTTATGACTTGTGCAATAAAGTCTTTCACTTGATCACACCAAATCTCATTATTTATTTTCCCAATTTGTCTAATTCCAGGTTGATCAGATTCGCCAAACCCAATTAGATCCATTGAATAAGTGGCAAAATTTCTTTTTGCAAAATATCCTAAATTGTTTCTCCAATGTTTTCTACTAGCACCAAATCCGTGAAGAAATAGAATTGGAATTTTATTATCTTCTCCTGAAACACTCCAACAGATTTTAAAACCATTCCAATTCCAGTAGTTAGGATAATTAGTATTTTTTTCTTTAAGATTGTCATTCATATATTTAAAATTTTCAAGATATTTGCATTATCTACTTTTTTAACAAAAAAATGTATATTAAATGTAAATTATATTAATCATAAATTTTTACTATGGCTAAAGAAATTTTTAGTATTGCAGCAGTTTTTTGGATTTTAATACCAATAGGATTGGTTGGTGGTGCATTATTATTAAAGTTTCAAGGAGATTGATTCTCACGAATACGTAACAAATTGAGTTATGTTCTACAAGTCAAGTAAATCTTAAATATGAAGATTCTTTTAGTAGGAGCAACAGGGACACTTGGTAGGCAAATAGCAAAGCAAGCTGTAGAAGATGGACATGAAGTTAGATGTTTTGTTAGAAACCCAAGAAAAGCTTCTTTTCTACAAGAGTGGGGTTGTGAGCTGACAAAAGGTAACTTATTAAACTCCTCTGATATTGAATATGCATTACAAGACATCGAAGTTGTTATTGATGCTGCAACCAGTAAACCAGATGATCCTAGGAGTATTTATGAAATAGATTGGGATGGAAAACTCAACTTATTCAATTCATGTGAATCTCTGAACATAAAAAGAGTGATATTCCTTTCAATACTTTTAACAGAAAAATTCAGGAATGTTCCACTAATGGACATTAAGTTTTGTACAGAAAAACTTCTTGAAAAGTCTGATCTAGATTATACAATCTTCAAATGTGCAGCTTTCATGCAAGGTGTTATAGGCCAATTTGCCATCCCAATTTTAGATAGTCAAGCGGTATGGATGAGTGGAACTCCAACAAAAATTGCCTACATGAATACTCAAGACATGGCAAAAATTATTGTCGCAGCAGTTAATAATCCAAAAACTCACAGAACATCATTACCATTGGTTGGTCCCAAAGCATGGGATTCAAGTGAAGTCATATCCCTATGTGAAAAATTTAGCGAGAAGAAGGCTAAAATTTTTAGAGTTTCCCCTTTTCTTATTAGTATTACTCAGAAAGTAGTTTCTTTTTTCCAAGACTCTTTAAGTGTTGCTGAAAGATTGGCTTTCGCTGAAGTAACAAGTAGTGGAGAATCATTAGATGCTGACATGAGCAAAACCTATGAAATCTTGGATCTAAAAAAAGAAGATATGACATCTTTAGAAAGTTATATCAAAGAATACTATCAACAAATACTAAAAAGATTAAGGGAAATGGAAGCTGATCTAAATATTGAAGAAAAAAAGAGATTACCTTTTTAATATTGCAATTTTAAAAGTATATAGTATATTTGTACTATATATACACTTTTACTTGTCTATGTCTGTTTCTAAGTCTAAAAATCTTGAAAGAAAGCTAGATAATTTTGCTAAAGAAGCAAGAAATGAATTGAATAATGTTTGCGGATCTTCATTATGGGAAAGCCTCGGCTTTGTTTTTTTTGATCAATTAGAAGATTCCGAAAAAATTGCGAAAGCTAATTTTTACTATGGTCAACTTCAAATAATTAATGAAATTAAATTTTCAATTTGAATTTAATTTCGTATTTTTACGTTTGTAATTTTTCTTAAATCAATTTTGACCAATCCTTTTCTGATAATATGAAGTTAGTAAAATATTAATTAATGATTGAAACTTCAGGTGTAATAGAAAAAGAACAGGGAAATGGATTTTATTTGGTTACCCTTGAACAGCCTGAAGGTCATCAATGTTTGTGTAGAGCTGCAGGGAAATTGACTAAATTTAGAATTAAATTATTAGCTGGAGACAAAGTTTTAGTTGAGATAAGTCCTTATGATCTTTCTAGAGGGAGAATAACTTATAGAGAGAGAAATGCAGGAGGTGCTAAACCTACAACTAATAAAAATAATCCTAAGAGGAATAATAAGTAAACAGTTATTTTAGATAATATTTTTTATCGCTTCTTTAAACTCACTTCTTTGTTTAACACCTTGCCATTGTTTTTTTAATAATTTCTCTTTAAAAAGTTGAACTGTTGGTGTGCCGTTAATACCAGCTTGTTTTGCAATATCTTGATCTTTATCAATATCTATTTCAACTCCAAGCACTGCGCCATCAAGTTCTTTAATTACCCTTTTTAACTGAGGTTTCAAAACATGACATGGACCGCAGGTTGGGGAACTAAAAATTACTAAGATAGGTTTTTTACTCTCGTGATAAAGTTTCCTTAATGCATAACTACCTTTTTGCCATTCAGAATTTGAATCGAAAGTATCTTCATTAACTTCTTCTTCGTTAAAATCTGATGAATTAAGTTTTTTTTCTGGTTCGGGTGTTTCTCTGACTATGGTTTTTGCTAAGTTTTTCTCGGCTAGCCACCTTTCGGTAGCTAATGCTGCCATGCATCCAGTTCCTGCTGCGGTAACTCCTTGTCTCCACTCAGAATCAACAACATCACCTGCTGCAAAAATTCCTTCGACAGATGTTTCTGGTCTTCCTGATTTGCAAGCAATATAACCTTTATTATCTAAATCAATTTTGTTGTCTAAGAACTTCGTATTTGGTGTGTGCCCTATTGCGTAAAAAAGACCCTTTATATTTATTTCCCCTTTACCTTCTTGAGAGTGAATAGTTTCTATTTTCTCAAGCCATTCAGAGCCATCAGCTTTATCAACTTTTGTGTTCCAATGAATTTCTATCTTTGGATTAGCTTTTACTCTATCTACCATTGCTGCGCTAGCTCTTAATTTTTCTGACCTAACAATCAAATGCACTTTGCTGCCATACTTTGTAAGGTATGCTGCTTCTTCACATGCAGAGTCGCCTCCTCCAATAACAGCTAATTCTTCATCTCTGAATTGTGGAGTTGCTCCATCACAAATTGCACAAGCACTTATTCCTTTACTCCAGAATTTATCTTCATTAATCACGCCTAATCTATTTGCACTTGCTCCAGTTGCAATGATAATTGAATTAGCTTTTATAGTTCCTTCTAAAGTTTTTAATTCAAAGGGATGTGAATCAGTATTTATTGAGACTACATCGCTTTCGTATAAATTAGTACCCCATCTTTCTGCTTGAGCCTTCATTAGATCCATTAACTCAGGACCTAGTACTCCATCTGGGAAACCAGGATAATTTTCTACAAATGTTGTAGTCATTAATTGCCCACCAGGAATTCCACCAGAATTAAAACCTGTTACGAGCAAAGGTTGAAGATTTGCTCGTGCGGCATATATTGCAGCAGTGTAACCTGCAGGACCAGAGCCTATAATTACAACATTTTCAATATTTGAATTCTTCTTTTTATTTTCCATTTATTTGCTAATTTCACTACTAATAATAATAAAAAAACCCAATTAATGTAGGGCGGATTTCACTCGATGGATCTATTCTTTAATCGTTAATTTTCTGGTCTAATATTTTTTTTAACTCCATTGGGAAGTTTAAAACAGAATCTTTTAAATTTTCGTTCTTTTCTCCAATATGAAGTATCCACTCTCTAAATTCTTCTGCGATTGCATAACTGTCTTCATATCTTTCTAGAGTGTCCATCGCAGAAATTCTGTTGGTTGCCCAGCAGGTCGCAATGTCGATCCTCTTCCTAATAAAATTATCCATTTAAACTTAAAAGTTTTATATAGATAAACACAAAACAAGTTATATGTATTGTCTAATAAGTTACAACTTTGTACTTCCAAACAATAATTTAATCTTTAGTTTATATTTGAACTGTTTTTTGATGAGATTATAAAGAGAATATAAAGAATCTAAATTAAACTGCCTCGCTATGATTTGCAAGAAGCCTTTCAACTTCCTCAAAACCCTCTTTAGCTGAATATATTGCAAGTTCCTCACTAACTTTTTCTTCTGATATTAATTTTGCGGATATTTTTTTTAAAAGAGTTTCTTTCTTTTCTCTTAGAGAACTTACAATTTCTTCTTCAATAATAGATTTTATTGCTTTAGAAATTATTTTTTTGTCATTTGCTTCCTCAAATGTGCCTTGGACTAATTCCTGAATAAATAATCGATGCACTTCGCTACTTCTTAAAAAGCTTTCTGTGGCATTAATAATTCCTTCAACAAGAGCTTCATCAGGTTCAGAATCATTTTCTGCGAGCTTAAATTCCCAATCTAAATGTCTTCTTTGCCAACCTGCCGAGTGGAGACTGGGCATGACTGTCTGTGAATAAGTATCAACTGACATTTCATAAATTCGCTCTGCTAATTTCTCACACCAGTCTTTACCATGCTTTTCTAGATTTTTCTTCATAGCTTGCCTTGGAACAGCATGACCACCATGATGACTATGACATACTCCATCAGGACATTCGATTGCTTTTATACTCATTTGATTATTTAGTACCTACATATTCTAGATAGCTATTATTTATAGAAAAGAAAATATATTTTTAACAAAAATCCAAGACTTTTGACTTTCTTCAATTTATATTTAGTATGTTAAAAAAATAAATAAATTGACAAAGATACTTATTCCTTCCGAAACAAGCCCTGGTGAAAGGAGAGTTTCAGCTACACCAGAAGCGATAAAGAAATTAAAGAGCCTTGGATGTGATGTTTATATTGAAAGTTCAGCAGGAAATTTATCAGGATTTAGTGACTTATCATATGAAGAATCCGGCGGAACAATAATAAGCGACGGGGATCAAAAAATCTGGGGTGAAGCGGACTTAATTTTTTGTGTTCAAACTCCATCAGAGGATAATTTAACGAAATTAAAGAAAGGGGCAGTTCTTCTCGGTCTTCTTAATCCATATGGTAATAAAGAGCTTCTTGGGATTATAAATAGTAATAAGATTTCAGCTTTATCACTAGAGTTGCTTCCTAGGATTAGTAGAGCTCAATCTTCTGATGTTCTTTCTTCACAGGCCAATATTGCTGGATATAAAGCAGTTCTTTTAGCTGCAAGTGAGTTAGATAGATATTTCCCAATGCTTATGACTGCAGCAGGGACAGTTCAACCTGCCAAAGTAGTGGTTCTTGGTGGAGGCGTTGCAGGATTACAGGCAGTCGCGACAGCAAAAAGACTTGGTGCAATAGTATTTGTATCTGATATTAGACCTGCTGTTAAAGAACAAGTAGAGTCCTTAGGAGCAAGATTTATAGAACTTCCTGAAGTGGACGAAAAGCCAGGAGAGGCTGGCGGTTATGCAAAAGCTGTAACACCCGAATTTCTTTCAAAACAGAAGGCAACTTTAACTAAATATTTGTCTGAAGCTGATGTTGCTATATGTACTGCGCAAGTTCTAGGTAAAAAGGCTCCTCTTTTAATAGACTCACCTATGATTGAAAAAATGAGGCCTGGTGCAGTAGTAATTGATTTGGCAGTTTCTCAGGGAGGTAATTGTGAAGGAACAAAATCAAATGAAACTATCATCAAAGATGGAGTAAAACTTATAGGGGCGGGAGAATTACCCTCATCAGTTCCTTATGATGCAAGTTCACTTTATGCTAAGAACTTAACATCTTTGATTACACCTTTTATAAAAGATGGTGTAATTAAATTAGATAAAGAGGATGAACTCATTTCTGGATGTTTATTAAGCGATGAAGGGGTCGTTCTTCAAAATAAAGTTTTTGAAAATTGAGGTTTTAAAATTATGTCTTTTATAAGTCTTCTTTGGGTTCTTTTACTTGGTAGTTTATTAGGCCTCGAGTTAATTGGAAAAGTTCCTCCTACTCTTCACACACCTCTAATGAGCGGTGCAAATGCAATTTCAGGAATAACAATGCTGGCAGCATTAACTTTAATTGTAAAAGCAGAAGGTAACGTACCACTTTTAATTATTGGTTCAGTTTCACTCGGATTTGCTCTTTTTAACGTTGTAGGCGGTTTCTTCGTAACTGATCGAATGCTCGCGATGTTTAGTCGTAAACCATCAAATAAGAAGTAATTTTAACATGAATCTACCTGTAATCATTAAATTCATTATCGACCTACTAGCTGTACTTTTATTGGCTTTGGGAATAAAAGGATTGTCAAAAGTAAAATCAGCGAGGGATGCTAATAGATTAGCTGCATTTGCAATGTCGCTATCAGTAGTAGGATTACTTTCATATTATTTGGGTACTTCTGGAATTGCTATTCAGTCTTGGATTTGGATAATAATTGGATCAATCATAGGTAGTTTTTTCGGGGCAATACTTGCAAAAAAAGTACCTATGACCTCCATGCCTGAGACAGTGGCATTGTTTAATGGTTGTGGAGGAATGTCATCACTTTTAGTGGCTTTAGGAGTAGCTATTTTTCCTATATCTGGTGGCCAAGAAAATTTTGATTTTTTTAAGTCACTGATTAACGAAGTTTCAATATCTGTTTCTATATTTGTTGGTGCCATAACTTTCACAGGTTCGATTGTGGCTATGGCAAAGTTACAAGGTTGGTTGTCAACTCCAGGATGGACTCAAAGCAAAGTTAGACATTTTGTAAATATTGTTTTTGCAGTTGCTTCCTTGATAGCCTTTTTTGATTTGATAAACGGAAATACAAGTTCTATTTGGCTTTTAGTTATAGTTTCTTCTTTATTGGGTATCGGAGTTACTTTGCCAATTGGTGGAGCTGATATGCCAGTCGTTATATCTTTATTAAATAGCTATTCAGGGATTGCAGCAGCAGCAGCAGGTTTCGTTGTAGATAGTCAGCTTTTGATTGTGGCAGGGGCAATGGTTGGAGCAGCGGGTCTAATACTTACTCAAGTAATGTGCAAGGGTATGAATAGATCATTGGTCTCAGTTCTTTTTGGAGGATCTTTATCTGCACAAAGTACAGCCTCTTCTGGTTCAGGAGAATATACAAATATAACTTCTTGCAGTGTTGAAGAATGCGCATTGACTTTAGAGGCAGCTAACAAGGTAATAATTGTTCCTGGTTATGGTCTGGCAGTGGCTCAAGCCCAACATACTTTAAGGGAAGTGACAAAAAAACTAGAACAAAATGGTATTGAAGTTGTTTACGCAATACATCCTGTAGCAGGGAGGATGCCTGGACATATGAATGTACTTTTAGCAGAAGCAGATGTCCCTTATGAACAACTTAAAGAGATGGACGTTGTAAATCCTGATTTTCCAGCAACGGACGTTGTTCTAGTATTAGGAGCAAATGATGTGGTTAATCCTCAAGCTAAAAATGATAGTTCTTCTCCTTTATATGGTATGCCAGTTCTTGATGTGCAGGAAGCAAGAACGGTATTTGTAATTAAACGAGGTATGAGTGCTGGTTACTCGGGAATAAAAAATGATTTATTCGATCTGCCAAATACCTCTATGGTCTTTGGTGACGCAAAAAAGGTACTGAATGATTTGATCGGTGAATTAAAGGATCTTGGAGTTGGGGAGAAATAGTAGTATAACTTCTAGGTTTTCAGATTACTTAAAAAATAACCCTTTTCGAGAAGTCTTACCTTGGATAGGTGGCGACTTACAAACTTTGAGAGATACTTTTGTAATTGATTTTGGTAAATCAAAAAAAAATAAAAAAATACTCTTGCCGATTAATAAAATTCTTTCTACAAAATTTGAAGATGATTATCTTCTAGGATTTCTAGAATTACCTGAAAACTTTAACTCTCTAAGGGGTTTTGTAATCGTTACACATGGTTTAGGGGGCTCAACTAAACGGTTTGGTTTAAGAAGAATTTCTAGGAAATTAGCAAATAATGGTTTTGGAGTTCTTAAATTAAATCTAAGAGGATCTGGATCTGCGAGATATTTAGCTAAAGGAAATTATTGTGCTAGATGCTCCAGTGATGTTATTTCAGCAATTAATTATTTTAAAAAATTGATTAATTTAGAGTTTAAAGATCTCATTAAGATTAATAATCTTCCGATTTACGGAGTTGGATTATCTTTAGGCGGAACAATTTTTTTAAATGCCTGCTTAGATTACGATGAAAATAAAGGAGAAAAACTTTTAGATGGCCTAGCCTGTGTAAGTAGTCCTCTAGATTTATCAAAATGCAGTCTTTGTATTGAAAAATCTAGAAATTATATCTATCAAAAATGGTTACTACACCGCTTGAAAAATCAGTTATGGGAAGGATTTAATGATGAAGGCAAAATTCTTAATAACGAGAAATTAAGAAAAAAAATTAGAAGTTTAAAAAGTATAAGAGAATTTGATCAGAAATTTACAGCTCCAAGTTGGGGATTTAATTCTTTGGAAGAATATTATGTTAAAGCTTCTCCAATATTCAGAATCCAAAACTCATTAAAAAAATTACCTAGGATGCTTTTTATTCATGCCAAGGATGATCCTTGGGTTCCATATAAGGATACCTTGAATTTAAGAAAAGAATCTATTGATAAATTTACTATTTTTATAACTGAAAAAGGAGGTCATAATGGTTTTCACTCTATTAATGGCTGCTGGTCAGACGAAGTCGTGAAGAACTGGTTTATGAGTATCTAGGACTATTAAAAAATGGTGTTTTTTTAAAAATCCATTTCTCTATTGGCTTACCGTTGATAATGTGTGAGGTAAAAATTTCTGAAATTTTTTCTGGAGAAACTTTTTCGTACCAAATACCATCAGGCCAAACAAGAAGAATTGGGCCGTTCTTACATATCCTTAAACAGTCAGCTTTTGATCTTAATATATGAACGTTTTTTGTAGATGGATCATTCTCAAATTTTTTTAAAGTCTTTTTCAGATATTCCCATGTTTTTTGACCTTCATTCCCTTTGAAGCATTTCTGTTTTGTGGGTGTTGCGCATAGTAGAAGATGCTTTTTAATATTCACTTTTATCCTATGCTTACGTATTTTTTCCCTTTTTTAATTTCTTGCTCAACAAAAAGTCTGGCCCAATTGTCTACTTCAAGAATATCCTCCAATTCGGGACTCAAATTCAAATTCTCCATATGTGATTCACAAGCTTTACTTATAAATGTTGGAATTTCTTGAAAAGAAATTTTTTCTTTAAGGAATTGTTCTACAGCCATTTCATTAGCAGCATTTAAGACTGCAGGCATAGTCCCAGAAGATTTTCCTGCGGCATAGGCAAGTCCCATGCATGGATATTTAGACTCGTCTGGCTCTTTAAAGGTTAATTTCCCAATTTCACTTAGGTTTAATCTTTTCCAATTTGTTTTAAATCTTTCCGGCCAACTCATCGCATATAAAATGGGTAGTTTCATATCTGGCCAACCTAATTGAGCTAATACTGAAGAATCTTCCATCTCAATCATTGAATGAATGATACTTTGAGGGTGGATAACTATTTCGATATTTTCGTAAGAGGTCCCAAATAAATAATGAGCTTCTATAACTTCTAATCCTTTGTTCATAAGAGTTGCAGAATCTACAGTTATTTTTTTACCCATATCCCAATTAGGATGTGAAGTTGCATCTTCCACTGTGACATGCTTTAAATCCTCAACGGCCCAATCTCTGAAAGCACCACCAGAAGCTGTTAAATGTATGGCTTTTAAACCTTTAGGTATCTCTCCTGTTGAAAAATCTGCATTTTCATAATTTGGTAATCCTTGTAAACATTGAAAGATAGCGGAGTGTTCTGAATCAGCAGGTAAAAGCCTACTATTATTTTTCTTTAATGCAGGAATAACGATTGGCCCTGCCGCAATTAAAGTTTCTTTGTTAGCAAGTGCAATATTTTTCCCCGCATTAATTGCTGACATTGTTGGAATTAAGCCTGCACATCCTACTATCCCTGTAACCACAGTATCTGCTTTTTCCCATGCTGCAACTGCGTTAATCCCCTCCTTTCCACTCAAAACCAAGGGAGCACTATCCAAATCTAAGTTATTAATATTATCTTTTAAATCTTCTATAAGATTTTCATCCTCAATAGCAACTACTTCTGGTTTATGTGTTTTAACTTGTTCGGTTAATAAATTAATATTTCTTCCTGCCGAGAGAGCTACGGCTTTAAACTTATCAGGCTGCTCACTAGCTATTTCGAGAGTTTGAGTCCCAATTGAACCAGTAGAACCGAGCACAGTAATGTATTTCAATTTTCTCTGATATTTCTAATATCTTCCCATTTAAAGGTGTATTTAAAAAACAAAAATTTCAAATTGGTTTTTTTCTTAAAATTTAGATCCTTATCCATGTTGTTATTTCCTTTGATTGATCAATAAGTTCAATTCCTTTTTCTTTTAACAAATTCCTAATTTCATCGGCCTTCGTATAATTTTTTTCCTTTTTTGCTTTCAATCTTTGATTAATTAGCGTTGATATTTCTTCTTCTGTTATTTTACTTTCTTTTACTAAAATCTCTTTTTTAAGACCAAGTACCTCAGTCAACTTTTCAAGAGTTTTAAAATTCTCAAGTAGAAAGAATTTTTCATTTAGGTCTATTCTAAAACCTTCGACCCTTTGAAATTGGTTTAAAAAGTTTTTTAGTGGTTTTGCTAAATCGTAAATAATTGCAATAGCACCTGCTGTATTAAGGTCATTCCCCAGAGCCTCAGAAAATTTAAGCTTTTTTTGAGATAATTCAAAGCTTATTTTCTGTTTATATTCTTCTTCGATAGATTCATTTTTATCAATAGATTTAAAAGAACCTCTTGTAAGATCCATAAAAGAGAGAGCTACATTAATGTTTTTCCAAGCTTCTGAAGCACTTCTTAAAGCTTCTTCAGTAAAATCAAGTGGTTTTCTATAATTCACAGTCATAACAAAATATCGCAAAGTCATAGGGCTTATACCTGATTTAATTAGCTCTCTGATAGTTTTAAAATTTTTAAGGGATTTACTCATCTTTTGTCCATTTACATTGACCATCCCATTGTGTAACCAATAGTTCGCTAGCTTTTTGCCATTGGCTGCTTCTGATTGGGCGATTTCATTCTCATGATGTGGAAAAATCAAATCAGAACCACCTAAATGGATATCAATAGTATCTCCTAATTCATCTTTAACCATCGCCGAACATTCAATATGCCATCCTGGCCTACCTTTGCCCCATGGCGAATCAAAAAATGGTTCATCATCTTTGGCTTTTTTCCATAGTGCAAAATCTTGCGGATTAAGTTTTTTACTATTTTCATCATTAGCCATTCTTCCTTGCTGATTGATATTTTGTTCTTGTATGTTTTGATTACTTAGCTTTCCATAATTTTTATTTTTAAAAACAGAATAATAAACATTTCCATCCCTAGAATATGCATAACCTTTGTCTTCAAGGATTGTTATGAAAGAGCAGATATTGCATATATGATTCGTTGCTCTTGGCATACTATCCGGACGCATTATTCCTAAAGAATCCATATCTTTATGAAATTCAATAATATTTTTTTCAGATACTTCCTTCATTGAACTGCTTTCTTCTTTAGCTCTTTTTAAGATCTTGTCATCAATATCTGTAAAATTTTGAACATACTTCACTTTGAAATCACTGTAAATTAAAAATCTTCTCAATACATCCCAAGCTATATAACTTCTGGCATGACCAAGATGACATAAATCGTAAACAGTTACTCCACAACAATAAATTTTTACTAAATCATCAATAGGCTTAAAAACCTCAACTCTTTTGCTTAAAGTATTAAAAAGTTTGATCATCTTAAATTAAGTATTTCATAAGGTTTATTTTGTCTCCATCCAATTGTCTCCAATTCCAATATCAACTAAAAGAGGCACATTTAATTTTACACAATTTTCCATAGTGTTCTTTACTAATTTCGTCGTAATTTCCAAAGAATCTGGTTCAACTTCAAACAATAATTCATCATGTACTTGTAAGAGCATTTTTGCGGGAACATTCATTTCTATGAATTTCTTATTTAGTTGAACCATTGCAATTTTTATAATGTCCGCACTTGAACCCTGAATTGGTGCATTAGCTGCGGCTCTTAATGACTGTGCTTCCATGCCAGCCCTTCTTGCAGATTGCAAGTCAATTTTGTAAGGATCTTTACCTATTAATCTTCCAAGCCCATTTTTATCAAACTTAAATTCTCTCTTTCGACCAAAAATTGTTTTTACATAACCTTTTGATAAGGCAAGCCTTTCTTGGAGTTCAAGAAATTTGAAAACTTTTGAATATCTTTCTTTGTATTTTATTAGGAATTCTTTTGCCTCTGGAGTACTTACTCCTGTTGAACGGGCAAACTTTTTTATGCCCATACCATAGATAACTCCAAAATTTATTGTTTTACCAACTCTCCTCTCATCAGAAGAAATTTGTTCTTTCTCGAAAATTAGTCTTGCAGTTAAAGAATGAATGTCATCATTTTTATTAAATGCATTAATTAATATTTCTTCATCCGCTAAGTGAGCAAGTATTCTTAATTCGATCTGAGAATAATCAGCTGATAAAAGTTTCCAATTTTTTTCAGGCAAGAAAGCTTTTCTAATTCTCCTACTAAATTCAGTCCTAACAGGAATATTTTGAAGATTAGGATTGCTACTACTTAGTCTCCCAGTAGCTGTAGCAGCTTGATTAAAGTTTGTATGAACCCTTCCTGTCTTTTCGTTAATAAGATTTGGAAGATTATCAATATAGGTGCTAAGTAATTTGCTAAGAGTTCTATGTTTTATTAGATGTTGGATTATTTCGTGTTCATCAACTAATCTTTCAAGAACCACTGCATCTGTACTCCATCCTGTTTTTGTTTTCCGTGATTTCTTTTTATCCAAATTTAATTTTTCAAACAAGATCTCACCAAGTTGTTTTGGTGAAGAAAGATTGAAATTTCCCTTTGCTAATTCATAAACTTTACTTTCAATATCTTCTAGGGTGCTTTTTAGTTCTTTTGAGAGTTTATCTAAATAAGGGATGTCGATGGTTATTCCATTCATTTCCATTTGAGATAATACCGGCTCTAAGGGCAGCTCGATTTCTTCGAATAATTTGATTAATTCATTTTTTTCTGTTGAAAATCTTTCTTTAAAAATTTTGACAATTTTAAAAGTTAGAAATACATCATAACCGCAGTAAATACTAGCTTCATCAATATCAACAAATGAAAAGTCTTTATTTTTCCCAACTGTTTCCTTAAATGAAGGAGGTTTAAATCCAAATAATCTAAAACTAATTTCACTTAATCCATGCTTCTCCTGATTATTTAGAAGATAGTCTGCTAACAAGGTGTCAAAGGTTACGCCTTTAAGATCAAGTCCGTGATTAAAAAATATTTGCCTGTCAAATTTAGAATTTTGGAGTGCCTTTTCTTTTTTTGGATCTTCTATCCAAGTTCTTAGTTTTGAGAAAACATCTTCAATCGATAATTGATTGGGGGTCTCTTTTTTTGTTTGATGACCCAGAGGTATATAAAATAAATCATCAGTTTCTTCTCCAAAACATAGTCCAATCCCAACAAGTTCCGCATCGATTGGATTTAAACTATTAGTCTCTGTATCTAAAGAAACTATCTCATTGGTCTTTTCTAATCTTTGAATTAATTTATCAAGTAATTCAAAATCATTTACAACAGTTACTTTGATTTTAGGGATTTTATTTTCACTATTTTCTAATTCACTTTTACTTGAGACCTTTGGATCTTTTTCCTCCTCGTTGCCTATATTATTTTTGTCAAAACCACCTTTACTAAAAGTTGAATTAAAAATATCAATTTGCCGAAGTAGGGTTGATAATTCAAGTTTTTGCAGTGACTCTTTGAGAAGTTCTTTATTTATATTTTTTAATTCATAATCATTACTTAATATTAAAGGCACTTCAGTATTTATTTTTGCCAAATCCCGGGAAAGAAAAGCATTGTGCTTATCGTTTCTGAGCTTCTCTATAACTGAACCTTTGATGAATCCTTTATATTTTTTATCATTGCTCTGCTGAATCTTGTCTAAAGACTGATAAATCCCATCTAGTGTATCGTTTTCTTTTAGTAGATTAATTGCGGTTTTTGGACCTACCCCTTTAATACCAGGAATATTGTCAGAACTATCACCAGTTAGAGCTTTAAGATCAACTACTCTTTCTGGAGCAACACCTAATTTTTCTTTTACTCCATTTTCATTCATAAGAGTTGGATTGCCACTTTTTGCATATGGACCACCACCCATATAAAGTACATAAATATCTTTTTGATCATCTACTAATTGAAATAAGTCTCGATCCCCAGAAAGAATATTCACGCACCATCCTTTAGAAGAAGCATCATTTGCAATTGTGCCTAAGAGATCATCTGCTTCGTAACCAGGAGATTTAAAAATTGGTAAATTAAGGCTTTCTTCTAAAATGATTTCTAGTTGTTCAATATCCTGAAAAAAAACATCTGGTGCTACATCTCTATTGGCCTTATAATTTGGATCTAATTCATGTCTGAAGGTAGGTTTTTCGGTATCAAAAGTAATACAAACACCCTCAGGACTAATATTTTTACAATTATCCAGAAGGCTTTTTAGAAATCCATAAGTCACACTTGTTGGGAATCCCTCTTTGGTTGTTAAACCTCCATCAATACCTTTGCTAAATGCATAGAAGCTTCTAAAAGCAAGTGAATGTCCGTCGACTAAAAGTAAAATTGGTTTTTTAGAGTTTTCAGATTTTAAACTCATTTTCTCTTCTTAGCCCAAGGTGGAATATCAATAAAGATTTGCTCTCCAGGTTCTAATCCATTAATTACTGAAGTTTTTTTTCCACTACTAATACCAACTTCGATTTTTTTAAATTTGGGAGAATTATTTTTATCAACTTTCAAAATTCCTTTTTCACCTTTTTCAGTGACAATAGAAACTGTTGGCACAAGGATCTTTTCTTCATTACCTTCGACTCTAAATTCAAGATCTGCAGTCATACCTATTTTAATTTCTTCAGAGATATCTTTAAAATTTAAAGTTACCTCGAATGAGGTTACATTATTATCTTTTACAGCTCTTGTAGCTATTTTTTTAACTATGGCACTATATTTTTTTGAGGGATATGCCTCAATTCTTACTGAGGCTTCTTGACCTATTTTTATTCTGCCAATATCACTCTCAGGAACTCTTGCAACAATTTCTAGACCCTCTGATAGTTCAAAAATAAAGTTTTTGGTTTTAGAGTCTGAACTTAAGTTTGTACTTGGTGTGACATAAGATCCTATCTCCGCATATTTTGCAGTTATCTTCCCTCCATAAGGCGCTTTAATTAGATAGAAACTTTTTTCAGCTTTTGCATCATTAAATTTGGCGCTACTAATGTTGTAATTATTTTTATAACTTTCATAATCTTCTTTGCTTACCGCACCTTCTTGATATAAATATTCTCTTCTTAAAAATTCAGATTTTTGTTTTTCTAAACTTAATTCAAGTTCTTCAATTTTATAAATAAAGTCTTCATCATCAAGAGAAGCTAGAACCTGATCTTTTTTTACAAGATCGCCCTCATCTACTTTGATTTCTTTTATTACACCTTGCTTCCGAGGCCCAATATTGCTTGTCCTTTTCGCTTTTACTTCACCACTAGTATTAATTGAATCTGAGAGGATTCCTTTTTCAACTTGAACTACAAAATCAGAAATATCCTTTGGTTTATTTTTCCTGAAGGAATTGGTTATAAAAACGAAAAATATAGTTAATGAAAGCAATATAATTCCACTTCTTAGATTTATATTTTTTTTTATTAAATCAAGCATTTCTTTTGAAAAACAGCAGTAGATAATATTTAGGAACTAAATAAATAATCAAGACGATTATAATTAACTTATCCAAGATTGGTTAAGTAAATACTATATTACTAGAAGATGTTTTCTTGATAATTTTTCCATAAATTTTTTCAAATGTTAAAAGCAGGTATTATTGGATTACCAAATGTTGGAAAATCAACTTTATTTAATGCGCTTGTAGAAAATGCTAAAGCACAAGCGGCTAATTTTCCCTTTTGTACTATAGAACCTAATAAAGGGATAGTTTCAGTCCCAGATCAAAGGTTGAAAGAATTAGGTAATTTAAGTTCTAGTCAAAATATTATCCCAACAAAGATTGAATTTGTAGATATCGCAGGATTAGTAAAAGGAGCCAGTAAAGGGGAGGGTTTAGGAAATAAATTTTTATCAAATATTAGGGAGGTTGATGCAATAGTTCATGTTGTAAGGTGCTTTGAAGATAGTGATGTAATTCATGTTTCCGGGAAGGTAGATCCCTTGGATGACATTGAGATAATTAATTTGGAATTGAATTTAGCTGATTTATCTCAACTTCAAAAAAGAAGAGAAAGAATAAAAAAACAGGTTAGAACTAGTAAAGAGGCAGCAAAAGAAGATACCTTGCTAGAAAAAATTGAAGAAGAGTTACAGAAAGGACTTTCAGTTAGATCAATATCTTTGAGTGAAGAAGAAAATTTGATAATTAAGCAATTAGGCTTTCTTACTGCAAAACCAATTATTTACGCAACAAATTTGAATGAAAATGATTTAGCAGAAGGTAATGATTTCTCATCAAAAGTTCAGGGTTTTGCAAGCAGTGAAAGTACAGAATGCATAAAAATATCAGCACAAGTTGAATCTGAATTAATTGAGTTAGAGCCTGAAGATAAAAAAGACTATCTTATGGGTTTAGGAGTAGAAGAAGGGGGATTAAGTTCTTTAATTAGATCAACGTATAAATTACTGGGATTAAAAACTTATTTCACTACCGGTGAAAAGGAAACAAAGGCATGGACTATAAAAGATGGGATGACTGCTCCACAAGCAGCTGGAGTCATTCATACGGATTTTGAAAAAGGATTTATTAGAGCCCAAACTATTTCATATCAAAATTTAATTAATTCAGGTTCAATTGCAAATGCAAAAAATAAAGGTTTGCTAAGAAGTGAAGGTAAGGAATATGTTGTAAACGAAGGAGATGTAATGGAGTTTTTATTTAATGTTTAGAACAAGATGAAAAAGATTCAGTCAGAATTACCTGTTTTTTATGAAACTGCACATGCTGAGCTTGCTTCCGCATTAGAAATGCTTGCGGCATGTAAAAAAACTAATAGCCCAAAGCAAGCATTAGGTTATTTTATGCACGCCAAAGATGAATATATGCATGCGAAATGTTTTTTTAAAATGCTTTCTGCAAGAGGAAAGAGAGTCTCAATTAAAACGGCTAGAGATTTTAGATTCACGGCTCCCGCATTAATAACAAAGGGGTACATCTCAAATAAAGGCTTTCTTGTAGACACGATGAAGTTAAAAGACTTTATAGCTTTTGTTTATACAAACGAACTTTTAGCTAAATCATCTTTTGAAAATATATTAGCTTTGGTTGGCCGCAGATCTGAGGAAGGGGGAGAAATTTCAGTCATTATGACAGATGAATTAAGGCATCATGGTATGGCAAAAAAGCATTTTTTAAATCACTATCCTGCTTTGCAACCATGGCAATTAATGATTTACCGTATACGAGAGACTATTCATAATAAAGGAAGAAAAATATATGATGCTAATTTAAAGTTTCTTGATCAGCTTTTAACTCCTCTCTATAAAGCAATGGCTTATTTAGCTGGCACTATTGCAAAGAAATTGAATTTAAATGAATTTAAAAGAAAAGGTAAAAACCTTATGAATATTTCATCTAATTCTATTCTTTAGAGTAAATGTAATTATTGAAAATGTTTATTGGTGTAACTGGTTATAATCATGAATCCTCTGCTGCATTAGTTGACAGAAATGGAGTGCTTATCGATTTCTGCAGAGAAGAGTCTCTAAGTCGAATTAAGGGTGATAAATCCTTCCCTAAAAGGGCAATAAATAAAATATTAGACTCAAATAATCTAAAGAAAAAAAATATTGAAAGAGTTGCTTTCTATGAAAGGCCCTTAAGTGCATTTTTACATATCGTGAAAGAAGCTTCTTTACATATGCCAAGAAGCCTAGATTTGCTTTCCCATCAGTTTCGTAATTTTAATCGTTCTTCAGTTTCTTGTTACTTAGATTTTGCAAAATTTTTTAAAGGATTAGAGACTAAATTAATTTATTCTGATCATCATCTATCACACACACTTAATGCACTTGCATATTCAGACTCTAAGAAAGATATCTGCTCTGTGGTTGTTGATGGGTTTGGAGATAGGAGCACTGCTTCAATTAGTCAAATAGTTGATCCTACCGAGATTAATGAGTTATGGCAATGCCCATATCCTGTATCCTTAGGCCTTTTCTATTCAAGTATTACGGATTACTTAGGGTTTGCAATTAATGAAGGTGAATATAAAGTTATGGGATTAGCTTCATTTGGAAATTCAAATAGTAAATCAGCAAAATTAGTAAGGGGACTAATGGATTGGGATTCCACCTCTAATAAGATGATTTCCGATATGAGTTTTTTCGATTATCATTTATCACCATCAAATTCATTCAGTAGTAAATTAGAAGACTTATTAGGACCTGCTCGCAATCCTTTCTTTCAACTTAATCCGGAGAATAGTGATTTTCAGAGATGTGCAGATATAGCAAGAGGAGCTCAAGATTTGACAACTTATCTAATTGAAAAAATTTTTGCCCATGCCCATCAAATCACAGGTTCTAGAAGATTTCTTTTTTCAGGAGGAGTTTCTATGAACTCAGCATCAATTGACAGTCTTGCGCAACTGCCCTTTATTGATGAAATAATAATCCCACCAAGCCCTGGAGATGCTGGCTGTGCAATTGGAGCCGCTTATTATTGCTATATAAAATCTATTCCTCAAAGAAATTTAAATATTTCCAAACCCTCTTTGTTTCCCTCTATAAAAGAAAAACGAAATTATGAATTTTGTACAGAGAAAATTATTTCAAATGAATTTAATGTTATAGAGAGGAGTGAGGATGACGCCTTTTTTAAAGCTGCTGAACTTATAAGTGCAGGTGAAATTATTGGGACGGTTTTATCGAACAGTGAAACAGGTCCAAGGGCATTGGGCAATAGATCTCTGATCTGTGATGGAAAAAATAAAGATGCTGTAGAAAACTTAAATACTGTTATTAAGAATAGAAGCCCTTTTAGGCCAACTGCTCCAGCTATGAGATATGAAATTGCGAAAAAATATTATAAATTAAGACCTGAAATTATTGATTGTTATAAATCTATGAGTGCAACATGTAAATGCCTTAAAGATAATGTTTCTTTAAAATTTCCTACAACGCATGTTGATGGAACAGCACGTATTCAAATTGTTGAAAGTAACTCTTGTTTAGACAAGTTATTTTCTAAGCTAGAACCTTTGGGAATAGAAATCCTGGCTAACTCTTCATTAAATGTTAGTGGGGATCCTACATGCTTTGACTTAGTCGATGGACTTATGGTTTGTTCGAGGACAAAATTACGATATCTTTTGACTGACTTAGGTTTGTTAAAAAGAAAAACTTAATCACTAAAAATGTTGAATTTTTTTCGATTTTTAAAACATATCACAACATCTGCCTGGAAGAATGCAACGCCAATTCAGGCTGCTTTAATAACCGCAATTTTGTTGGCAATCATTGTAATTTTAATAATAAGCGTTGTACAAGTAATTGTTCCCTTTACGTATATTGCGATTTAGATTTTGTTGATAAGTTCTTAATAATTTTCAATTGTTGTGTTAGATCTAATATTTATTTTTAAAATATATAAGTAAACAATTTATATTTTTCTGATGAAGGGTAGAAATGAAATTATTAAGTTTATAGCTTACACGAGTATATTCATACCAATAATTATTTTTATTTTAGAAATTACTTTTCTCTTTATAAATAAAGCAAATACCAAATTTACTAATGGAACGAAATATGATTCTTTAACTGGTTGGAGAGAAAATTGTGATAATAAAAAAACTAATCCCAAAAATTATAAATTTTTAATTTGTGATAGAAATGGTTTTATAAAAACACCTTTTGAGAATAATAAGCAAAAGGATACTTATGGAATTCTGTTACTAGGAAATAGCGTTGCTATGGGGGAGGGACTTTATGGATTTGAAAATAAGAAAACTTTTGCCAGTCAGTTAGAAAAAAACTTAAGAAATGAAGATCCTAAAATTGACCTTGTAAATGCTGCCTATGCTGGGTTTAATACCTGGCAGGAACATGTAGAAACTTTTAGATATTTAAATTCTGAACCATTCAATGATGATTTGCCTCGTTTAAGACTAATAGTAAGTTTTGGAGGTATTCAAGATTTTTGGAATTTTATAAGGCTTTTATCTCGAAATGATGGGGAAAGAAACGAATATAGTTTTGCTAATGGGATGATGATTGATAAAAATAATATTGAATATATAAATTTTTTAACTAGTAGTTCACTTGGAAATATAAGAAGTGGATTTATCGCATTTTCAAATTCGATAAGAAAAAGCAGCAATTTTCTTTCTTATATAGATAATTTGAGATCTAAAAATAAGGTCAAGCCAGGAACTTATGAAAAGAAACAGTTAACAATAAATTTAGAAACAAAAATAAAAAATAAGAATCTTAAAGAGGTCCTGGAACAGAGACTGAATTTAGATTTCGCTGAATATCAGAAGATAAAAAATTATGCAATTCAATCTACATTAAGGAATATAAGTTCAACTTCAAATCTTAATTTAGATAGTAAATACATTTATGTATATGCACCAAATTATTTTAGTTCCTTATCAGAAAAACAATTGAAAAGAAATGATTATAAATATTTGATTGGGATAAAACATTTAATTGGTAACCCAGTTTTCCCATTGAAAATTTTGGAAAGAGAGATGCACTTAATTGAAAAGGATTATAGAGAAACTTTATTAAGTGAAATGAGAAGTAATAAAAAAATAAAGTCGATCGATTATTCCCAAAAAGCCGAAAACACAAATTGGTTTATCGACTATAGCCATTTCACAGAATTTGCAGCCAGTGAACTTGCTTCTATGCTTGCCATTGAAATTCTTGATATAAAAAATAAATAAGTTTAATATTTATTAATTAATATATTTTTTTTAATTTTTTTTATTTCAATCTTCATTAGGAGTAATAGGATAATAAAAATTTTTTTTTCATGAAGTCAAACAAATTTTTCCAAATATCACTTGGAGCATTATTTGCTGTTCCCTTAAGTCTCTTTGGAACCGAATTACTTGCAAATCATTTCTCAGAAAGCGTCGAATATGAAATTCACAATGAAAACCATCTCTTAGCTTGCGGCGGCGGCGGTGGCGGCGGTGGCGGTGCCAAACCTGGTGCTATGAAAACTAAAAAATTAACTACCAAATTGAATTTCAAAAAAAGACAATTGTCCAAAGCAGCAGCGGCAGGAGAAGATACTTCCTCGTTGCAAGCTGAAATTCAGAAACTAGAAGATTCGATAGCAGAAATGGACTAGATTTTAATCTTTAGAATCAAAAATTCAAATAAAAAAATTTAGAGGCATATTTTTAAATATTCACCTTTAAATACTTCTTTACCAAGCTTGATTGACTTTTTTAAGTTAATACAAGCTTTTTTAATTTCTTTCAATTCAAAATGTGTAAGTGATTTGTTGTAAAAGGTACTATAGTTATGAGGATTAATATTAAGAGATTTTTTAAAATCTTCTAAAGCACTTCTATAATTTTTTAACTTAAAATTACTTACTCCACGATTATTAAAAGCGATATAAGATCTGTCATTAATTTCGATAGACTTACCATAATCTATTGATGATCCTACATAGTCCTCTAGTTTGAATTTTGCGTTTCCTCTATATAAGTAGACAAATTCATCGTTATTATCGTATTCAATAGATTTAGTGTAATTGTTGATAGCATTTTGATAATCAAAGTTTGTTAACTGAGCGCTAGCTAAATTATAAAAAATCTGATCCCTATACTTCTCAAAGAAATTCAACTTTTCATAATCTTTAATTGCTCCTTTGAAATCCCCATATTTGTATTTGGAATTTGCCTTATAAAAGATAATTCTCAGTTCTGGACTGATTTTAAATGACTTATTGAAGTCCTTAATTGCCCCTTTGAAATCCCCATATTCATTCTTAGCTCTTCCTCTTTCTAAATAAAAAGTAGAATTATTGGGATCTCTTGAAATCGCCTTAGAGAAATTTTTAATAATTTCAAGGTTAATATTATTTCTTTTTTCTTTTAAATAATTTTTCTGCCCAAAATATAATGAACAACCTGTTAGGTTTAACATAAGTAATAAAGCAGAAATTATTTTTATTTGCAGATTGAAGATTAGCTTCTTAGGAAATTCTATTGCTATTTTAATTTAGATTAAATTCAAACAAAGGTAAAGAATTTTCATTAAATTTTTAGTCTGTTTTTGAAGGCTCACTATTTTGGTTTTTTTAATTTTAATTCAAAAAAGGAAATTAATAAAACCAAGACGCATCCCAAGCAACTTCCTATAAAACCAAAAAAAACGGTTGTAAAACCATCGTCATATCCGTATTGTAATTGTGGTAAGTCGGGAGGTATTTGCATTATTACTTTTCAACAGAATTTTCGATATCTTCTAGTAAATGTTTTGTTGATCTACTAAAACCATTTGTTTTCAAGTAGTTTTGAGCTTCTCTAAATTTTTCAGCTACTCTTTTTGCATAAGGTGTATTCATAGAATTTTGAGTCATGTTGAAAATGCGACTAATCTTATAATCTGATTAAAATATACTCTTGATAAGTATTCAAAAATACAAGAATATAAAAATAGGATTATTTACTTATTTAAAAAAGTAATTGCGATAAGTTCCTGATTTTCTAAAATAAATTTTTTCAAATTAGAAAAAATGACACTGACAAATATATTATTAATTCTTCTTTTACTGATTGTTTTTTTAGGACTTTTATTTCTATTATTTTTTGATTCAAAACGAAAAAAAAGGTCAGCCAAAAAAGTAAAAATTAATGAACCTCATATACCCTTCTTAAAAAAACAAGAATTTAATCCAGATATAAGTACAGATAATTGGGATTTACACAAACTTAGATTACAAAAATTTAGAAGATCACAATATAAGGGATTAACTTTCTTTGTAAGTTCAGAAAATAGAATTTATTATCTTTCTGAAAAAGGGGATAAAGTTTATTGCTAACAGGAGAATTTAATTTTATAAATAGGAAAAGCCGATAGAAACTAATAATAATGAAGTATTTATTTTTATTATCAGAAAAGTTTTATCGGTTCATCGAATGGGAGTGGAATACTTTAAAAAATTTAAAAAGAAAAAATAGAAATAATTTATTTCTAAGAGGATCATTTGCTTTATTTAGTTTTTTCTCTATTCTTTTTTTAATATTTTCGCCTCCTATTGCTTTTGGAATGTTATTTGGAGAGGGATTAAAATTTAGTATATTTTTTATTTGGATATGGATTTTAAATTTAAAGTTTTTTTGAAAATATGTAATTTACCTCCTGAGATTATTTAAAATTAAAAAAATAAAATTTTGACTTATGCCAAAAATATTTAAACAAAATAAGTTTGCTTTGTTGGGAGCAAATATATTAATAATTTTACTCTGGGTAACTATCTCTACATTTTTTATAAATTTATTTCAAAGTGAAAATGCCCCATTTTATTTATATAAAATTTTTCTTTTAATAAGATTTCTTCCACCTATTTGGGTTACTTGGTTCCTATGGATAAAAAGAGGTGGTTTAAAAAGATAAATAACAAAAGCACTTTTAAATATTTACTACATAAATAAATCAGTTAAAATCTGTGAGCTTACTTGAATTTTTCATGTAAGAATTAGGTAATTGAGAGATTGTTTTTAGCTAAGAAACAATCTCTTTTTTTTAAATATTTTTTCTCATTAAAAAAGTGCTTGCCAGTATCCCTATTGACAAACACTCATGACGACCAATTTTTTTAAAATTAAATAGGCAATCTATTATCAATTTCCACTATTCCAGAATCCATAAGACGACCAATTTTAATAACTAAAGCCATATCTAATCTTGAAAATTCAGATTGATGGTTAGTTATCCAATCAAGTTCAGAAAGAGTTATGACTCCTAAAGTATTTACTTTAAGAAAAAGTAAGCCTAAGTTCATTTTAAAAGATTCCTGGTATTATCCAGCCGAATAAGCCATAATTTACAACTAATGCAAATAAGCCCATCATTGCCATTCTTCCATTAGTTCTTTCGGCGTTTTGCCAATAAGTTGGTTTTGAATTTTCCATTTTTTCTAAGTTATAGGTTTATTAAGTGGTTTGATTTAAACGAAACCTGGAATTATTTGTCCTGTTGTTAGATATGCTCCAACAGCAGCAATTAGTCCAAGCATCGCGAATCTTCCGTTAAGAGTTTCAGCAACAACTTTTTCTTTTTCGATTGTTTTGGTTTTTGTATTTGTGTTTTTCATTTGATTAGAAGATAAATAGTTTAAATTTTCGTTTTGAAATTGCTTGGTTAGATAAGCAACGAGGGTGGCTGTAAAGAATACAATTACAGCTAAAAAACCTGAAAGTGGACTCATTAAAAAATGCCAGGAATAATTTGACCAGTTGAAACGTAAGCACCTACTAATGCAACAAGGCCAATCATTGCCCAACGACCATTAACTTTTTCTGCATTTTGTGGGTAGCTGTCGTATGAAACAGACTCATCTATGTAAGGACGTGTTTCAGTAGGAAACATGTTCTGTCTGCCGCCCGATTCAGTAGTAACGTTTGAATTAGCCATTGAAGTTGTGTAATTGTTAAATAATGTAACACTAATATTAATAAATGTAAAGTAGTAAGCCGAATTTAAGTTATTTTCAAGATATTTACTACATTACTGTTACACAAACGTGACATATGCTTTTAAATAGTTGTTTTTTAGGCTTGCTTCGCTTTACAGATTGGCTCAACTCTATTAAGAGTTCAATTCGTTGTTTAAGTATTTATTTTTAAATCTCTAGGAAGATATCAATTTGGTAGAAAAAACTACATCATTCTGAAATTTTAATAATTAATTTTTAGATATAATATATTTCACTTTATTATGGAATTCGCAAAAAAAATCATGACCGAAAAGGCTGAAAAGCTTAATGGTAAAGCTGCAATGCTTGGAATGTTTGCTCTTGTAGGAGCTTATTATTTTACTGGTCAAATTCTTCCAGGAATTTTCTAGTAGAAATCCTTTTTAATTTTTTTTCAGGGCTTTATCAAGCCCTTTTTTACTGGATGATTATATTATTCCCTTTTTAATTATCTAATAATTCAAATAATTTATTTATTAAAAGCTTTCTTTTGAAAAAAGTTTTATCAATATATTTTTTATTCTCTTCTTTTAAAATTTTCTGACCATTTGAGCCCAATCCTTTAAAGACAAATTCTTTATCTTCATTAATCCACTTATTTATCATTCCTTCCGTTGTCTCTATATGGAATTGTAATCCGTAAGCAAAATTACCAATTCTAAAAAACTGTTCCTTGCAACGTGCACTACTAGCAATGAGTACTGCTTTATTAGGTAATAAAATCCTATCTCCATGCCAATGCAGTACATGAAAAGGGTCTTCAAAAAGTGCTTTAAAGTCTTTATTCGATTTGTCTATAAAAATCTGAGACCATCCAATTTCTGGCAATGCTTTTGGAGGTGCTCCATATTTAAGAATTTCTATATCTCCTCCAGCAGCACTCGCAAGCAACTGAGCCCCTAAGCAAATACCGATTATAGGTCTCTCAATTTCTAATTCTTTTTTTATAAAATCTCTTTCTAACTTAAGCCATGGATATCTGTTACTTCCAATATCTTTAACTCCCATTGGTCCACCCATAATTAAAATTAAGTCACCATTTTTTGTTTGTGGCAGAGCATTGTTATTATCTAAACGAATTATTTCAATTTTTAAATTTCTTTCTTTAGCAAATTGTTCAAAAAGACCTGGCCCCTCTATTTCTAAATGCTGCAAAACTAATAGGCGTCTTATTCCCTTCATTCACTTTCCATTATTTCAGCTGATTCAGAACAGACATTAACGCTAAACCACTTTATTGCTGACCAAGTATCTTCTTGATATGTACCTGCTGCAATACTTACAAAACAATCATTTTCATACCAACTTCGATAACTTGGGTCTACTCCCGTTCCTTTTAATCTATTTTCTAGGCCTTTCCCATATTTTTTAACGACAAGATTTATAGCTTCATTCTCAATTTCTCTTTGCTTTTCATCAGCAAAACCTCCTAGTGGTATAAAAAAAAGAATTAATGCAATAAGTAAACGTATCATTGAGTCTTTATTTATATGTAGCTGATTTCATTTAGATTAATTAGTTTTTTAAAATCATCAACTCTATTTTGTCCATTTTTTAATGGTCTTGAGGAGTCAAGAACTGCTGCACAGCATAAATGCCAACAAGATTTTTCATCTAGTCCTAATTTCTTGCATATGTTTTTAGGGGCTTTGATTAAGGTATTTATTTCTGCGATATGTTGTGTAGTTTCCCATAATTCTCCTTCAAGAAAGTCAAGTTCAATACTTGATAATAATTCTGTAGCAACGTAATCCCTAATTAGCTCAGTTAATTCCACAATATTTTATTGAAGTAGAAGTAGTTAAATCATCTTTTAGTATTGGTATAGCAAGATAAAAAAAAAGGAGCTAGTTTGCCCCTTACATTGATAAAGACTTTTTCTTGGCAGAGGTCCTTATCCATAATTGTGAGCAACTTCTGTCCACCCATTTTGGTGAAGTTCGTGCCACTTTTCCCAGGCAAAATCTATATTTAGTTTTTCAGAGGATTGGTACCCTCCAGGTTCTCCAAGGTGATTTGTATAGAAAAGATGTGTATCAATTTTAAAATTAGGTTTAGCAGAATTTTTGCATTCTTCGAAAAAGATCATTCTGCTGCCTTCGGGATTTAGTAGGCATCCGTTTGGCTTGTTAGTGCTACAACCAAATAAGTACTTAGGCTCCATGCTTTACCTTTGATTGGTTAGGTAAATGTCAATACGTTTGTACTATAAATTATATCCTTCTTGTTTAGCTGTCAATCCCTTTAAGGTTAAGTACTTATTTACAAATAATTATTTTGTTTTTTAATAAAAAATGTAATTTCTCTAAGCTTATGAATTACAGGGAAGATTTAGAAATCAAACTACAAAAAGTAACACTGGCAATGCAGGAAGTTGTAGAGGATATCTATAAAACTGATCAAGAGAAACAAAGAATAATTTCCAAACTTATTGAATTTAAAGAAGCAATCATTTCAAAGGGTATTGAACTTAATATTGAATTAGAGGCAGCCTAGAAATTTTGAATATCTCATGAATGATTAATAACTTTTAAAATAATGTTAATAATAAAGAAAGGTTTATTTATTAAATGCAACCTGGTACTTTTGAATTATTGATTCTAGTATTTATCTTTTTAGGTCTTCAAGCTTGGTGGATTATCCCAATAATAAATAAAAATAATAAATTGAATAAGAGAGGTAAGGATTTAAGAGATGAAATTAATCAATTAGAAAAGTTATATAAAAAATAAATTAAGTTTATTATTTTGTAAAACTTATAATGTAACTGAAAACAAATATCTAATGAAATTAAAAAATATTATCCCAATCTGTTTACTATTTATTGGAGCTTTAGTTCTGCCTCAACCTTCTAACGCAGAAGAAAAGATTGAAGTTTTGCCTATTATTCAAAGTTCAAAAGGACTTAGTGGCAAAAATTTTAATTATCTCGAGGGTAAGCCTGAATTAAGACTTTTAAAAGTAAAGATCCCAGTTGGCATGAAAACCCCAATTCATACGCATCCTTCCCCAATGTTGATTCATGTTACAAGAGGCAGATTAAAGCATGTTAGGGGTGAAGAAATTAATTTCTTTAAAGCAGGTGATGCATTTATTGAGAGTAATAATGGGGGTGCCCACTATGTTAAAAATGTTGGAAAGAAGCCAGCTATACTTCATTTGGGAGTAGTATCAGTAGTTGGAATGCCTACAACCATAAATAAATAAGATTTTTTTTAGTTATTCGATCGGTATTTTGAGAATTCAACTTTTATGAAGAACAGCTGTAGTGAGATACGCCTCCGTAGTTAAAATATTGGCTTGGCCTTAGACGATTATATTTTTGATCTATTTCTGAGGATTGTTCAATGTATGGGTTGCTAAAAACATCCTGTAACTCCTTTATTTTTGTGTAATTTCCTTTTTCGGCATCTTCATATGCAGGAACAATCATCCATTCTCGCCATGTATAAACTGGGTTAAGAGATTTCATTGAAGCTGATTTTGCTTTAGTATTTCCCTCTTCCTTCAAGACTGATTGCCAGTTTTCAAGCCAGACTCCCCATCGAATCTTGAGCTCATCATTAATTGGTAAATAAAAACTGCCTTTTAAAGAATCAAAGTTATCAGGTATAGCAGAGAGTTTACGGAACAAAATTGTATAGTCTGCTTTTGAAATTACCATAAGATTAAACAATTCATTAATAAGATTTTCGTTGTAATGCTCTAAACCAACTTTGCCAGCCCACATTGTCTTCAACTCTTTGTTCATCAATTCTGAAAAATCCTTTTCGATTTGATCTAACTTTTCTTGAGCTTGTTTGCTTTCTGAAAGTAAGGGGCTAAGCGAAGAAGAGAATGTTTTAAAGTTTATTGCCGCAGCAGAAGGTTGGTTAAAAAAGGAGAAATGTTCACCTCCACCTGTCCATGGTTGAAATCTTGGATCAAATAATTCACAGAATCCAAAGGGGCCATAATCCAAGGTATAACCTCCAGCGGCACAATTATCACTATTGAAGTTACCCTGGCAATAACCAACTCGCATCCAGTTGGCTACAAGTGATATGAGTCTTGATCTGTATAAAGAAGCCAGTTTTATTACCTTACTTTCAAGTGAAATCTCAAATTCAATTTCATTACTATAGTTCCTATCTATAAGATGTTGAACTATCATCTTTAGTTCATTGAGGGCCTCATCATGAGCATTATTGCGAACTCGTCTTGCAAAAAGTTCAATCTGGCCAACACGTAAAAAAGATGGCGCGACTCTGGTAGTAATTGCTGCTTGATTATCAATCATGATGTCAGGTTCAAAAAACCTGGAACCTTTGGAATACCATGGTCTTCTAACTATTTCTGAACGTGAGACATAAAGTGTTAGAGATCTTGAGGTAGGTATCCCCAGAGCATCCATACATTCCTGTGCAAGAAATTCTCGTACACTAGAACGCAATACAGCCCTACCATCTGCTCCACGACAGTAGGGAGTAGGACCTCCTCCTTTAAGTTGCATCTCCATTCTTTTCCCATTGAATAAACCTTCAAAAATAGAAATTGCTCTACCATCGCCATAACCATTGCCAGTGCCAAAAGGACATTGTTGGTTATATTCAGTCCCGTAAATTGATAATGCATAACCTGTTGCCCAACCAACAGGACTCATTGGATAATCAGCAACAGAAATATCACCTGAGAAAAAACGACAAAAATCCTTGTCTCTAGTGAGATCTGAGCTTAGTCCAAGTTCTTTAAAAAGTTTCTTGCTATGGGAGATATATTCTGGTTCTGGAATAGGAGTTGGAAGAACTGGTACGTAATGGCCTGAATATACTGAACGCGGCTTATGATCACTTCCATCTTTTGTTGATTGAGGATCTGCTTTAAGACAATTCATAAAAGAATAGTCAGATAGTTGAGAAAATTCAGTAAAATTTTCTGTAAGCTTTTCTTTTAATGAATCAGATTTGGAAGACATTAAATTAGTTATCTATTTTTGGATTCCATTGAGATTTCTTTAAATCCAACAACTAAATATATCTTATATATTCTATTATTTTTTTTTGCAAAAAGATTTAAAATCTAAAAAACATCTCATTACTACTATGACTATTGAAACGACTATTCTAGATTTTCAACTAAGTAATACGTTTGAACAATATGAATCTTATATGAATGCTGAAGAACAGCAGTCGATGTTTAAAGAAATGGGAGTTAAAACATTTTATATTGGTAAATCATTAGATGATCCTCAAAGGGCAACTGTAATTTTTCAAGGGCCAGAAAATGTTCTATATGATATTTTTATGAATCCTGAAACAAAACCTATTGTTGAAGCTTCAGGTCATATTTATGCAGGTACAAAAATAACTAGATGGATTTCTTGAAAAAATTAATCTTTTATGAATTATCAACTTTTAATTGAATCTTATTCTTTTGGGTCATCCCTTTCTGAGCAAGAAATAGAACTCTTAAGTCTGGAACTTGAAACTCAAATCATGAATATTAATATATCAACAGAATTTGGCTGTTTTAAATCCGCACCCAGTCATATTTGCGAAGGTCTAAATTTAAAAAAAGATACTTATTGGATTATGTGCCTTGCTGAAATATTAGATTTACACAAGCCCCCCAAATTTGGGAAAACGAAAAGTGTGGAGGTTTTCGATTTACTTCTTGAAAAAGGACTTGTTATTGGTTAATTATTTAATTTTTTGAGTGTTAAAAAAATAAGTTGTTTTTTCTTTATTCTGATAGCATTAATACATGGTCAGATAAATAAATGAAAGATTCTAATGAATTGATATTGGGAAATATTATTAAGCTAATGAGATCAAGTGAAAAGAAATTTAAATTAGGAAATTTTAAAGGGGCAATAGAAGACAAAATGAAGTCTAATGCAATATTGAAATCGAAATCTTGTAATGAAAAAATAATTGAAAAATATAGAGAAGAATTGTCTAGTTTGTATGCCTCAAAATTTGATCTTATATTCGATCATAAGCTGAAAATTGATGAAATAAAGAGAAATCAAATAGTAAAAATGCTGGAACAAAAAAGTAAGGAAAAATTAAAAAGTCTTGATTATAAAGGTGCAATAAAAGCCTTTAGGAGGGCGGAAAAATATTTTTCAAATTAATTTCAATCTAAATCTCAGTGATTTTATATGACAAATTAAATTTATAAGTTTGAGAATAAAAAATAATGAAAGGGTTGATTTTTTTGTAGAATTCGTTTCTCTAAAGATATATCATTTTTGGTACTACTCATGGTTATGCCCCAATCCACCTTGGAAAGCTTATTATTTTTTTTGATACTATCTCTTGTTGCAACCTATATTGTTAATTTAAGGTATTCTGCAAAGTTAAAAATACAGAAGTAGTTTTTTTTATTTATCTTTAACTGCATTTGATTTATTTCTTTGGATCACTCCAAGTCTCTTTGTATAACCAACTTAAAAAAGTAAGAGTAAGTATATTACCAAATGCATAAGTTATTCCTAATAATGGGTCATAAATATTGGCAATAATCGTCGACATTATAAAGATTATTGTCCCTGAAACAACCAAATCCTGAATAGGCAAATGGTTGAAATTTACCGAATTTGTCATTTGATAATCGTTTTAATAGATTAAATTAATTATAAAACCTAAAAGTAACCTATTTATTTATAAGGAAATATAATCTCCGATATGAATAGTTTTAGAATTGCTAAAGTAATTATAGTTGTTTCATCATTATCGTATTTGAGTATTTCTTTTCTAGGAAATTATAATTCTCCTGAAAATATAGAAAAAAGATGTATGCTTAAATTTGAAAAAGATTTTAAAAATAATTTGGAAACATCTCATGAAGAATGGAATCAAATTTTAGATTTAGCTGATAACAATTATTTAAAATGTATGGGAATACCTCAGTATTAATTATGGGAGAGGCAAAGAGAAGAAAAAATTTAGGTATTCCGCCTAGAGAAAAAACTGAAGATATAAAGTTACCTAAACTTGATAAAAAAGCCATACAAAAAAAGGTAAGATCTACATTGTATAAATATCCAATTATCCCTTTTCTTTTTTATGGAGCTGCAATATTGATCCTAATTGGAGGTTTATTTTATGTTTTCAGATCCTTTAATAATATTGCCTAATCATAAGGATTGTTAATTTTGATATTATTCTTTGGCATTATCAATTAAAAAAAATTTAAGGATAATAATTCAACAATTTTTATTGCTCAAATATAATCAATGAAATAATATAGGAGAATTATTTACGATTGACACCATCATATAGTGTTGTAATTTTGGATTAAATTAAAACTATTTATGAAAAAAATAAATAAAAAATATGCTGAAATAATGCGTGAAGCTGATAAGGCAGTTGGAAGAAAAGAAGTAGTTAGTTTATTAAAAAAAGCTGCAATGATTAAATCTGAATCAGAGGAAAATTTAGCTGCCTAAATTAGAATCCTATCTTATTAGGATAAATAAGACAACATAAAGAATAATAGATGAGAATGCAGCCATAATGATAAATGGTACTATCATGCCTGAGTTTAACCATCTTAAAAGTCTAATTTTTTTGTTAATTATTCTTGCCATTTTTCCTGAATTGCTTATTTGCAAATTAACAAGTAAATAAATTGTGTAAATGGTTAATTAATCTTTTTAAATATCATTCTTTAACTATTTTGAATTTAAATTTTTTACAGAAAAATATTTTAATTTCATCCGAATTTTTTATTTTAAAAGAAATTTTTAGGTAATTAATACCTTGTATTCTTTAAATTTCTCATGCAAGATTTAGAAACATTAGATTTTTAAATAATGATTAAAAATTTCAAAGAGAGCTATGAAGAATTTAAAGATTATGATTCCGAATTGCTACTTAAGATTATAAATAAGACATCAGTTGAGATAAAAAAAAATGATGACAAAGAACTATTTGTAGATGAAAATTGGAAAATTAATTCAAAAAATATGGAAAATGAAATTTCTTCAGATAATTCAAATTTGAAGAGAATATTATCAGATATATTTCCAAATAAAAAAAATAGTTATTCAGAATAAAAATGATGGTTCTCAGACTATTTTCTTAACTTAGCGTACTTAAATATTAGGATAATTTTTTTTCCAATTTATACAGTCTTTATTACTGAGAAAATAATTAGTAAAAATTACTCTCGCGTTATTTTTTACAAGGTGTTAAGGTTCATTTACGTTCATCCAAGTTTATAATTCTGGACGCATGACATGGGAATAGGGAACGGGATTCTCATTAACTGCACAAGACCATGAATAACCTCTTACAAATAAGAGAAAAAATCAAAAGAGCCAATAGGCTTCACAAAGCCAAACTTTTGGCTACTAAAAATGGAGAAGTAACTCCATATAGAAGATCCGTCTTTGAAGAAAGAATCAGGCAAGCACAAAAAGGAATAAAATTGAAAGACTAAAAAATTTTAATTCTTATTTGTAACTGATCAAAAAGAGAGGGATTAAACCCTCTTTTTTTATAAAGAAATTAGATAATTTAAAATGTATTTCTTTTTCCGATTTTCGATTATTAAAAGAAAATTATTATGATGCTTTTACTATTGATTTGCAGTTTAAAAATGGCAAATTTAATTTAGTAATAAAGAGGTAAATAAAGATGTTTAAAAAGAAATATAAACAATTTAATTCCTCAACCAATAAATCAAAGTTAGATCAAGTCTTATGGTTTATAGAAAATTATTTGCCACAGAAGAAAGATCGAGGTGTACAGAAAAATTTGTATATGGATAATCTAGAAGCAGAGACTATTAAGAAATTCTCTAAATTAACCTCTATTCGTTCTAAAAAATTATTCCCAACTACAAAAAATACGACAATCTCTTTTACCTTTGGTAATTGGGCTTTACCTTACCTGAAATTGCTTAAGAAAATAGGAATAGCTAGGTAAAAAAATTGTGATCGGCTAGAACTAGATTTATCCCGCAAATAAAAATAAATAAAGACTATAAAGTCTCAGAAAGTTATTTTCGTAATTAAAGGAGGATTACTTACTTTACATAAAAAATACAATTGCTAAATTTAAAATAAGAGATCTATTTATTATGTTTCTAAATTATCTGCCTAGTGAGATGGTTGAAGTAGTTGGGTTGACAATGATTTTTTCATTTCTAGTTGGAACTATATTAATTTTGCTATTTACATCAGATCAGGCAAATACAAAGAATCTATATTTAAAGAAGGCTAAATAAACTAAAATAATTTATCCTTATAAAAGGCTTATTTTTTAAATAAGATTCACTCGCAGGTTCAGAACATAATTTTTAATATTGAGATATAAATAAATTTAAGATTATGGGCGAAGCTAAAAGAAGAGAGGAATTAGGATTGCCACCTAGACAAAAAAAAGTTGAATTAAATAAATCTGATAGATACATTTCATGGCTTCCTATTACCAAATCAAGAATTAAGAAATACCCTTATATGGGTGTGGCAACAATGGCACTAGGAGCGATAATTTTCTTAGTCAGTGGCGGAGCAAATAGTATTAATTAGATTGGCCTTACTTAGGATCTAACTTAGTTCTTTCTTGTAATATTCTTATGCCAGACACTATAGATATTATTGATGCCATACCAAGAAATATCGAGTAGAAAGGTTGCAAATTAATGAAGCCAAAATTACCTGTATGCCATTTGATTAACCAAAAAGCATCTATCCCTAATGGTTGCAGAATACTATAAATAGTCCCAGATAAAATAGTAATTAGTAAAGGGATTGCTGAAAGTGCCGTTATTTTTCTGTGAATTTTTCTTTTATCGGTTTTTAATTTGCCCATTTATTTCCTCAAATAAATATGTAATTCTTTTTCGTTTTTGCATGGCATCCATTTATCTTGGTTCTTATGTATGCCTTCGCAACCAAGTTCTAAAGATCTATTTTCTGCGTCCTCTTCAGTAATAAATGTACCCCTCATATGTGCATGTAAATAACTATTGAAATTTAGAGATAAGGAAAATAAAAAAATAAAAAATTTAAAATTTCTGAGAAAAATATGCATTATTTATAATCAAGTATTTGTATTAAGGATAGATTCACAAATACTAGATGGATTAGCTTGTTTAACTATTTTTAGTCTTTTGATAAGTTTGTCTCGATCTATTTGATGTTTTAAATATTTAATACATAAATTTTTTTCCTGATATACATTTGCTATTGGGGTAATTTTTAAAGCAATAGCAAAAGTACCAATAACTAAAAGAATGTTTGTAGCTAGTCGAATGTTTGGTCGAAAATTTGATCTCATTCGTATTGTTTCTTTCTTTCTATAACTTCCCTTAAATATATATCTTTTAAATAGTCATTGTATACATTATCTTTTGCAAATTTCTCTAATTCCTTAAACTCTGTTTCTGTAATTAAGCAGATTTGGAGATATTGTTTTTCATATCTTCAATTTGATTGATTAATTCATCTAACCATTCAGTATTATTTTCGGATCTTTTTTGAAAATATTTAATTTTAGGTTGATTGATTTCTAGTGTCTCATAATCTCCACTCATAAATTCCCCCGAAATTTATACTCTGCATAATTTATCTAGAGAAATTATTCCCATCAATAGGCTCTAATACTTATTTTAAGTTTGTCATGGGTAAGATTTCACATTTTTAATAGTATAAATAACAAGGAATTTATCTCCCAAATATATGGCAACTAATGAAGAACTAGAAAAAAGAATTGAGACTTTAGAAAAAGAAGTACAACACCTAAAAGCTGTTCTGCAATATCAAATGAGAAATAAGAAAAAGTGATTTATTCTTATTAATAGAAATTACTTTTGGTCAGATAAGCATTTTCTCTTGGTTGTTTTGGATAACTAATATCAAAGCTAAATATTAAAAATTAGTCCATAATTAGCCACTTTTTGACAAAAATAACTTTAATCATTGATATTTAGAACATATTTGTTTTTATATATATAAAACTACTTGATATGATTAATTCAATAGTGATTACATTGTTATTATTAGGCTCTTTCGTCGTTTACAAAAGAATCAAAAGAAAGAAACAGCGATTTTTCGTGCCACCTACAAATCAGCTTCCTAGTTGAAGACTAAATTCCGTCTTCGTCTTCACCAAAAGGACTGTACCTAATGTCCCAAATTAGAACTACTGCTATAGATAAAAGCAATAGTCCAAAAACAACTTGAGCAGGGGGAAATATCATCTATTAAAACTAACAATTATTAATCATGTTTGCTTATAAAAATTTTAAAGGATAATCAATATTGTTTGGTTCTAAATGTTTTACATAACAAGCTGTTGTGCAATCTACTCCTTCACTATTGATACTACAAGAAGTTATACATTCAAAAAAACTTTCTAAAGCATCAAAATTTTTTATGTTTGAATAAATGTCTTTTTTCATAGTTAATCCTTCTCTCTGAGGCTTATCTAGCAATTAATTTTTAATAATGTCAAATTTTAGGTAAAGTACCTAGCCACTTTTTTAAAAACTATTGAATCTATGTGTTTGCACCACCTTCTAATAGATTTTGGTTTTTTTCTTGATTTTTCATTTGATGCAATCCTATAGCTTTTCATGACAGGCTTGATTGATTTTGTATGAAAAACAAATATAAGAAATTAAAATTCCACTAATCATTGAAGATTGCTTGGAATTATCTTCAAAAGGTTAATATACTTTAATCCTTGGTTTGTCTTTATTGATTTAAGTTGATTTTCCAAAAAAAAAGGGCGTTAGCTTCGCCCCAGTCCAAAAGCGGGATAATCCCCATCACCCAGCTTCTTAAAAATCCTAGCACTATATATGGTGTTTGTAACTAATAAAAATTACCTATTGGTGGGGTTGTTTGTTTCTGATTAATTTGTCATTATAGGAGTCCCCATCACCTAGGCTCGTAAGAGTCTTTTTTTTGTTATTTTGCCTCCCAGGCTTATAGTCTTTTAATTAGTGTTTAAAGACTTTTTATTTAATTTTTAAATTAGCTAATTAATAATTAAAAAAATGTTTTAATTCATGCAAACTTACATCGTACACTGGCAATTTCCAGATCAAGAAAGTCACATGCAAGGGGCAGAAGCTTTTGCGGGTTTTGTGGAAGGAGGATGCGAAGGTGATGAATTTGATGGGTTTAAAGTTGTTAATCGAGTTGTAAATCCTGAAGGAGCTAACGGTTGGGCAATAGTTGAATCTTCAAATCATCAGAACATTTGGAAATGGAGTAATATCTGGGTCGATAATTTTGGAGTAGAAATTGAAGTTACACCAGTTTTAACAGATCGTGAATTTCTCTCCGTCCATAAAGAAATAGCAGCAGCCTCGGATTAGTAGTTAATTTTTTAAATGATTGACAGTAGATCTAACATAGAGGGATAAAACCCTCTTTTTTTTATGGGCAAATTCTCTTCTCAAGAAATTGAAAGTCAATTTAATTTAATAAAAATACTTTTAGCTGAGCCTGAAAAGTATATAGATGCAATTAATGCAATAAAAAAAGATATTGCGTATATGCCTATAGAGCTTAAAAAAAAACTTGAGGAAGAGGATATTATCCTATGAATGAAAATCAAACGAAATTAATTATGATCGTTAATTTTAAAAATTAGTAACTGGCTATTTTCATAAACTAACCGAGAGAGTCTAAATCTCTTCTACGGTGAACTGTATTCCCTACATATTGAGGAACCTTCTGTTCTCTCATTAAATCTGCGATAGTTGGCGTGTCTATTGCGTGATCAAGATCTCTTGCATTTTTATCTTGAATTGCGAATGGTGATCTTTTTAAATTCATAATTAATTTCCTCAAAATTTTTGTTGGATTCTGATTACAGATCCTGGATTGTCATGTACATAAGAGTTAAATTCTCTCGCAAGCATTAGACAATCGTATGCATCGCGAGCATAAAAGCCAACTTCATGTGTATTATTTGATGAATCTTTGTAACTCAACACATATTTATTACAAGATTTGATTGGTGTTGAAGGCATTTAATTTATTTCTACTACTACTAAGTTCTAACTAGGCATACTCACAACCGACGAACAAGAATGTACGGTTTAAGGCACAAAAATATACGGATAGAGGACCAACAATTAATTTTAAAAATGAATATGATAACTAGGATTTATTGAAATAAAGGGCGATAGGATTCAAGTATTCTTTGAAGATTTTTACGATTATATTTTATTTATTAAAAAAAATTTCAACTTCAAAACTGTTTTTTATAAACTCATCAATAATCTCGTCAACTATACGTATTCGGGGTTATAAATATATTTTCCTCCATCATCACCATCGTCATCATCATGAAAGGATGAAATTAATACATAAACTCCTCCAAGTCCCATCACCATTGATAAATAAAGAATCGGATCTGTCATAATTTAAGTTTGAAACATTAAAATTAAAATTGAGGAAGTTTTTCTATATCTACATTTTCTCTTAATGATTGGGATGAAAACTTTCTTAGATTATAAAATTTTTTTTATTTGAGAAAACTTAAAGCAGATTTAAAATAAGGAAAATTTAACGCTTTTTAGAGTAAGCTTTAAAAAATTTATAAATTAATGTGTGGAAGATTTGAGCTAAAAACTAAATTTGAGAAGTTACCAAAGGTTTTGAAAAAAGACTATCCAAGTGGACTTGATTCTAAGTACGAGATTCAAAATCTAATAAGACCTAATGATCCTGTGCTTGTAATTAAAAACGAAGGAAGAATGAAAACTACTTTTATGAAATGGGGCTTTATTTCCCCTTGGGCGAAAGATCCATTTGATAAAGAGAGACCAAGACCATTTAATGCAAGATCAGAAACAGTAGAAGAAAAAAAATTATTTAGTGCAAGTTGGAAACATAAAAGGTGTTTAATACCTGCGAGTGGGTTTTTTGAAAAAAAATACCGGGTTCGAAAAGCAAATTATGAGACTTTTTGGTTGGGAGGAATTTGGAGTAAGTGGACCTCACCAGATGGAGCAGAACTTGAAAGTTGCTGCGTTTTAACAACTGAACCAAATGATTTAATACAACCTTTACATCACCGCATGCCTGTGATAATACCTAATGGATATGAAGAACAATGGACAGAGCAAGTTAAAGATACAGATGAATTAAAAGGATTATTCCCAATTATGATGAATTGGCCAACAGATGGTTGGCTTGTGGAAGATGTAAAGAAGAGAGAAACTGATCAAATGAGTTTGTTTAAATTAAAAGGCTACTAAATTACAAAAATATTTTCGAAAGGAAATATTTTTATTATTTTATGATTTGCTAAATTTCAATGCATAAGATGAAGCTTTACACCAAAAATTTAACCAACATACAATCCCAAGCAATTTAAACCATTCTTCAATTAATTGCGTTAACTCATAACTTTGACTAAATATTTGCTGTATTACTCCATCAAAAAAAATAGATAAGCCAAGAAATAAAATTGAAATTACCAAGTTAAAAAGTCCAATTTTTTTTAATATATTTTTAAATCTAACTAATATCAAAATAGAAATTGTTAGGTATGTTAAATTCAAGAAATCTGGGCCTATATAACGATCATGAAGTAGAAAGAAATCATCTACACAAAGAAGGCCTGAAAATACCCCCCCTAGTAAAAGTAATTTAGATATATCACTATTAATTTTTCCCGAAAATGTCGTAAATAAACAGATAGATGCAGCTGCTCCCCATAACAAAATTCCAATATTTGAAATCATACCAACCCCAATTGGATAACCACAGGTTTGAGCAAGATCTCGAACTACTAAACTAAGTTTGATATCATAGAGGCTAGATATATATAAAATTGCCAGATATAAAATAGAAGAGGGCAATATCGAAATATAAAACAATTTACTTGGAAATTTAATCATATTATTTTGTTCAATTACCACCATATTAATTTCTGAATGATTCTATAGACTACTCTTTGATAAATTTTCGTCTTAAATTTACAAAAGTTTTAATAAGATTTTCTTCTCATAAATCTGATAAGTTAGAGAGCTCATGGAAAATTATTTTTAAAAGATAAAAATTTTGCTCATGAATTATTTACTTTTGCTTTGTGTTCTAAATAGTGAAATAACGAAAAATTTTAGATGTTTGTGAAATAAATAATTTTGTGACTTATGGAATTAATTTGGATCTGTAGTTTAGATTTCTGACTAAATTGTCTTTAAGTTAACAACAATTTGCCCTCATATTTAAAATAAATAAAAGGTAACTTTTATAAAATGGCTACCAGAATAAATAAATATTTAAGTGAAGTAGGTTATTGCTCTAGAAGAAGAGCAGATAAACTAATTAGAGAAGGGAAAGTAATCATTAATGGGAAGATTCCAGAAATAGGTGCCAAGGTAGAGGATGATGACGAAGTAGTGGTTGAAGGTCAAAGAATAGAAAAATCAAGGAAGCAAAAAAATATTTACTTAGCCTTTAATAAACCTGTTGGAATTGTTTGCACTACTGATAGAAGAGTTGAGCCTGACAATATAATTGATTTCATTAAATATCCTAAAAGAATCTTTCCTATTGGAAGATTAGATAAATACAGTAAAGGTTTGATTTTTTTAACTAACGATGGGGATATTGTAAACAAAATACTCAGAGCAAGAAATAATCATGAAAAAGAATACATCGTAAGTGTTAATCGTCCAATTACTAAAGAGTTTATTCATTCCATGAGTAATGGCGTTGAAATACTTGAAACCATAACTAAGAATTGTTTCGTAAAGCAATTAGGGCAAAAAAAATTCAAAATCATACTTACTCAAGGACTTAACCGTCAGATTAGAAGAATGTGTGATTCCCTTGGCTACAGGGTACAATCATTAGAGCGTGTAAGAATTATGAACATTAAGTTAGACGTACCAACAGGAAAATATCGCGAATTTACTAAAGAAGAACTCCTGGGATTAAATGAATTACTTGAAAACTCTTCAAAAACAATTGATTAATTAGAAAATCACCTTTGTCTTGAGAAAATGCTGTAACAGATTATATAAAGCTTTTTTAAAAAGAATGGGAGAAGACCAGTTTTTTTAAAGTTATTTTTAAGGATAAAAGTCCAATTTCCAACGCATTATGCAATAACCTAGAGGGTTATATCCATTGCAATTCCAAAACTTGAATATTTTTACGCCAAAACGATGAAAACTAGGATCATTGAAAAATGCCCAACCAAAATAAATAGCAAATGCAGTCACAACAAAAGCAACATATTGAAGCCAATGGGTACCAGACTTGTCCACACCATTTTTATCAAAATTCAAATTATTCATTTTCATGAATTACTAGAGTCATTACTAAAAGTATTTTCATATTTTGAAGTTACAATCTGCTTTTTTATAATTTTGGACTATAGGAAAGGATATGCTATCCATCCAAATAAGGTGTAGTTAATAATAACAGCCATGAAGCCTATCATTGCAAGCCTCCCATTTGTTCTTTCCGCAATAAACCAATAGCTGTTAGGCCATTCAAAGTTTTTTTCAATATTGGATATTTGATCTTCTGAAATTGGAGTCTCTTTCTGATCATTGCCCTGATCAAGATAATAGTTACTATCTGGGTAAAAGCTTTCGCTGGACATATTTTGTGATTTAAAATCAACCATTTTATTAGAAATTTTGGATTTTACTTATTTTAAAAAACAAAAAGGCTAAATAGGGTAAAAAAGTACTTTTAGAGAATGGTTTGAAGAAGAATTTTATTTTTGGGAGTTTTTTCTGAAATGTAATATCAAATAAATAACTAATAACACTAATGAAAGTACCAGATAAGAAGCAAAATCACTAGAAATCTAAATAAGTATTTCTTACATTGTTTTAATTTTATTTTTTTATTTGAATAAGTAAAGCTGTTGAAATTCCTATGGGAAAACCATTCCTTAATTTCATTTATTGGATATTAGTGAAGTCAGCCGAAAGTTATTATGGCGACTCAATGAAAACAGATATTCCCTATATACCTTATTTTTGAATTAAATAACAATTAGCGAGATTTATAGTACTCGAAGAGGGTAAATAAATGACCCCTGATGTGCCATCTTTACTGATTGAATAATTCAAATAAATTACTATATCTATATTCAAATAAATTACTATATCTATAGAGTATTAATTTTTTATGGAATATTTAACTAATCTTTGGAATAATCAACCCACTACAGTTATAGGAATAGGCATCACAATATTTGTATTATTAGGAATTTATATATCTTTGCTCAATACATATCAGTAAGTGGATAAATTTACTCTAGTAAATAAGGATAGAAGTAGGATAAAAGTCTTTGAACCATTCGAGGATGTATCAAAACCTAGTCCTAGTATTGATGCAATGATGATCTCCTACGGATGTGTTTATAAGAGAAGTACTAGACCAGTTATGAAGGGTTCAAGAGTAGAAACTATTGAAGAAGCTAGAAAAGAATATAAAAAACTACTAGAGGAGGGATGGAGAAAAACAAATATCTACAATAGTTATTTCTAGTTAAAAGTAGGTTCATTTTAGGTCAAAGTAACCCAATGAGTGCTCCTTTCTAAATTTGACACATTAAGCAATTGAGAAAATTTTAACTAGCATTTTATACAAGATATTAATCTATTTAAATCAATAAGAATTTGAGAAATGAAATATAGTTTTAGGAAATAACAATAAAAATATTGGAATCATTTGATTGACAACTAATCTAAAATTAAGTACAACTAGCTCTTTTTTTATGTCTTGTTCAGTTACTTCCGTGTTTACTTTTAAAATTGAAAGCACTTTCGATGAATGGGTTGCAATATTTGATAGTGCAGAAGCAAATAAAAGGCATTCAGAATTTGATATTAAGCCTCTTTTCAGAGGAGTAAGCAAGGAAGATCCTCAAAAAATTATTGTTATTCATCAAGCGCCAGAAGGCAATGTTCAAAAGTTTGTGGAGGCAAATGGTGACTGGATGGCAACTCATAGAGTTGACTTATCAACAATGGAAGAATCATCTTGGACTGCTTCACTAACAAAAGAAAGTTGCTGTGATTAACAAATGAAACTCCTACTATTTGCACCGCTAAAAGTTAATTATTGAAAACCAATCTATATTAGAGGGAATTAAATCCCTCTTTTTTTATGACTGCTCAAAATTTTATGAATGTTGTTCGATTTAAATTGAAGTCTGATTGTGTAGATAAGTATTTCGAAGTAATAGATAAAACAAGTTTTGAGGGAATGACTCAAAGATATATCGCTAAAACTGGAGATTATGATTACTGTTTTGTTGGGATCTGGGAAAGTGCAGAAGCTATTGCAGCTCAAAGACCAGCTATGATTGCTCACCTTGATGAGGTTAGAGGATTTATGGAAGAGTTGTCTCCTGAACTTGGAGTTACTGACCCTGTTTCAGGAAATATTGTTTCTAAAGTTGGTTACCATGATTGAAAGTCGATTTAAAAAAGTTCTACAGTAGAAGTATTCATATCAAGATTTTTAACTCAATTTTAAATACTTTTTCTTAGAAAAGATACTTGTAGATTTTTTAATCAAATGAATACTTATTTAGTAACTGCAACTTTTAAAAATGTTGCTTTAATGGGCGCAGCTTATGATCTTTTTTTAAAGGTTATTGAAGATGGATCTTTGAATGATGAGTTTGAAGGATTTAAAGTTTTGGGAAGGTATCATGCCTCCTACTCAAATAATGTTTATATTATTGTCCAAGCTTCAGCAGGTATAAAAATGACAGAACACTTTGCCCCATGGAAAGTTAAGTTTGATATTGATTTTGATATCAAGCCAGTTATGACTGACGATGAAAAAGTTGCTGAGCATAAGCTTGTAGGTTCCTTAATGGCCGCAGAGCAGAAAATGGGATTCACAGGTTAATTTTCTTTAAAAGATGTAGATCTACTGTCAATGAAAAATAAGGGGCAATTAACAATATTTATTTTCAAGAATTATTTTTTTTGCTAGTAATAGAAAGCCAATAAAAATAAAAAAATAAAATGCTTTATGTTCAGCATTGGTCATTTAAGGCCGGATATCATCAAAAAGGTGCAGAAAAATTTCTTGGTGGAGGTGGAGAATATCCTGGAGTTGAGATGATTGGAAGATATCACGCCCCTGGATCTTTAGAGGGTTGGATAGTTTTAAAGACTGATGATCCAAAAGCAATATATCAACATGCCGCTGAATGGGGTGAATTTCTAAATTGGGAAACCACACCCGTATTTACTGATGAAGAAGCTGGTCCAATAGTTGCCAAAGTCTACTCATAGAATGCGATTGACAGTAGATCTAAAATAAGGAGCAATAAGCTTCTTTTTTTAATGAACACTCTCATCATCTCAACTTTTAGCTGCACATTTGAAGAATTTAAAAATGATGTAACGACATTATTTCTCGAAGAAATGTGCAAGGAGTTTGTAACTGATTATGAGTTTGTAAAAGTGAATGAACACAAATCTCATTTATTAATGAACTGTACTGACTTAGAAAAATTAGGTGCAGAGATGGAATCACCTTTCGCAAAGGAATGGGATAAAAAAAATAATTGTAAGGATAATGTATATTCGATCAAACTTGTTGCTTAAATGCAACGCTTACTAATTTTCTATAACACCCGCTACTTTTCTTTCCGATAGTCTTTTTTTTAGAATCGAATAATTTTGTGTAGCCCATTTTCGAGAAATATCAAATTCTGCATCTAACTTCTCTCTAAGTAATTTGCTAATTTTAAATACTTCTACTAAGGCTAGATAAATTATTACCAGCACCTTGGTTATGTTTACTGCAACAGTTGCTATCGTTTCAATTTTTTGATCTTGCATTTGAATTTATTGAAGCCCATTAAAATTAACAGTTGTAAGAAATTTTGCAAATTAATTTAGAGAAAAATCTTATGGGTGTTATTCTCATTGGGCAATGGCTATGAAGTATTGAGGGAATTTTTTAAAGAGGTTTGGCTGAATCATCATGACCCAACTCATGCAGCTTATGGAATTGGTGGAGTAATAGTATTGTTCATAATTTATAATCGATTACTCAATAAATATCAGTAATATGTGTACTCAATGTGATGACAACTCTTGGCAAAAGATTTCTTAAACATGAAGTCACATTCACCTGCTGATGCAAAGTTATTAATGAGTGGTGTTAAAGGATTAAAGGATGCTTGGCGTTTAGGTGTCCTACACGTTGAATACGAAAGTACAAGAACAGCAACAGTAAATTCCTTATATTACACTCGCTTGTGGGTTATTCGCACGCTTGAAAGTTGAATGTCATATAGGTTTAAAAGATAAAATGTTATTGATTTGCAGTCGATATATAATTTAGGTAGTAGTAATAGAACCTCTTTTTTTATGACTTGGTCTTTTTTACTTTTTTTAGCTTTAGCCATAGGAATATTAATATTATTTGCAAGTCAAAATGATTGGGATTGGTACTGGAATAATTATAAACAGAGGCGAATGGTTAATCTTTTTGGCAAAAAAATTGCACGAATAATCTCATCTTTTTTTGGCGTTGTAATAGTTTTTTTTTCAATACTTGGTCTTACAGAAACTTTCAATTCAAAAACTGAAATTAGACACAATAATACAGAACCAAATCAACGAATGGAATATTTAGAAAGTCAAAATAATAGATGAAACGTAAACTTTTCCCAATACTTGCTGTTATTTATTTATCTGCAGGGGTTATGCAAATTTAGATACTGAAGTAAACGTTTTTTGAGTACTGCATGAGACTATTAGATTTATTTGTTTAATATATAATTATATTAGATGTAATCGATTGCGGTTTGGCAGCAAAAGTAGTCAGAAAATATTTAAATAATGACCAACACGGATTCACGCTAATTGAACTTATTGTGGTCATTGTCATGATTGGAATATTGTCTTCAATCGCAGTACCAAGTTTTCAACTTATCTCTAAAAAAGCCAGACAAAGAGGAGTCGCAGCTCAAATAAGTTCTTATATTAGAGCAGCTCAAGCTTTTTACGGTGAAAATAGTTCTCCTATAAGAAATGCAGGAGACCTGAGCAATTATGTGGATGTTATTGAATGTAGGTATCACTTAATTAGAAGGTGTAATGAAAGTCAAAATAGTTTGCATAGGAATATAGGACAGGCCTTTGCTGGTTCAACTCAATGGAATAGTACTTCAGGAATGTACACAATTACAATGCGAAGTAGTGACCAAAGTAGATTTAGATTAAATGCTTTTCCTCAAAGACAAGACTCAAATTCTTCAATACGTTCTGATGAGGATTATGGAGTAAGTGGATGTTTTAACTACTCAACTGGTGTAACAGGAGTCGTAATTTGGAATCAAATCGGACATAGAGCTGTAAGAGATCTTGATTGCTGAAAAACATATTACACATTTCAGGCTTTTGATTTAAGGAGAATTTTATTGAAGTTGATTAATATCATTTTTAAAAATCTAACTTCTACTCTCATTGATGATCTTGGTGAGAAAATTTGTTCATCCCAAGAATTTAATGCTCCCAAAGATACTTAAAGGCTCTTTTTAGAATTTAGTTTTTAAAGTTATCTATAGGTATCTAATTTCTACCTGGTATTTTTAACTATTAAATTTTGATAACTAAAAAGTGGTAAATTTAGGTAAAAAAGGAGCCGAACCAAAATAAGTAACGCCTGAACCTGCGGAGACCCCCATAGTATAACCTGCATTTTTAACACTTAATTCCACCTCTAATCCAGTTGTATCATTTGATATTACAACTGGAACTCCTGCATTCGTCTCAAAAACTGCAAAAATTCTCTTTGCTTCAGCTTTTGATGCTGCCTTTGGAGAAGTCCCAACACATTGATTTGCAATATGATCACAATCTTTAAATAGGAGAGCTGATACTTTACCTCCTCCTTGAGATGCTGGAAATGCAACTGGCGACATTTCCATTGGATAAGGATCTTCACCGACCTCATTAACTATATCAGTATGATCCTGGGAAGCTGCATTTCCAGCTACAGGTTCACCATAGGGTGTATTATCATTTTGATCTATACCAGGAGTAGAATAGTATCTTGTTCCATTAGAAAAAGTATAAGAACCCCTAAGTCCAAATACATTGGACAACAAAATATATGCATTTGTGTAGGTCCCTGCAGGAGGTCTTGAATCAGCAGATGGTAGAGTAGCTATTTTGGAAGAGGAATTACCAGGTGCAAGGTCTACAGTTACTCCTGAAGAATCTATCATTGTTGTCACACAAGTGGATTTATCCCAAACTTTAGAACCATCGGCGCCAGTTATTGGATAAGACGTACATAATCCCATCTCATACAGTGTTAATTCAAATTTTTCAGGTGTTGTTTGGCAACTTCCCCATGAAGAACTTGAAGAGTCAAGCTCGATTATGTAAGTCTCAGTGGCATTAGTAGAACCACTTTCAGGACATTCGTAAACGTCTAGGGCTTTTGCTTTGTCCGCAGTTATACTTGTAATAATAATGGAACTTGAAAGGCTAAATACTTTTAGGAAGTTCCTGATAAATTTTTTTGATTTGATAAATTTCATTTTTATGAAAGAGATAAGTTGAAAGTTCTATAAAGTGATTTTTAAATTTGTTTTTTGTTAAATTGATTTAATTTTATATTCATAGCTAAACCCCTTTAGCTCTGTTTTGGAATACTCCTCCAGCCGATCTTTCAAGTAAAACATCATATTTACGTTTTACAGGTTGAGTCATTTGAGTAATCATGTTTTTCTTATAATTTGATTTTTCAAATTTGACTGGATTACCTGTGATGTTCATTCTTAAACCAAAGAAAGTTTCATCTGTTCCTGGCAGATCAGTATTAGCTGTTGTTGAGGCAGCAGAAATCTCATTAGAAATAAAAGCCTCTAATCCCACATTAGGAGTAGCCTGCCAACTAATTGCACCTTCTAAGCCAGAATTATCTTGAGTATATCTATAATCCCAGTTAAATCCTCTAACAAAAAAGGCAAGTTCTGGGTTATTTGGTAATCTGTAACCTACTTCCACATCCCATCCTGGGACGACTCTCTCTTTGTAAGCAACCCCGTTTATAGTTATATCCTTTTCATCAGTAATTGCCATATACCAGTTGTTTCTAAATTCAAAATCTTTCCAGAAATATTCTCCACCTAATCCAAGCCTGCTATGAGAATCACTGTAATCAGTCATTCTGTAATCTAAGAAAGCGTTAGCTCCAACCATAGAAACATCGTCAGGACGATTTCTAATTCCTAAACCCAAGTTAACAGTAGAGCCATCTGCATTTGTAGCTGTAGAAAATCTTGCCTGAGAAAAAGCGAGAGTTTTTAAATCGCCTTCTTCATCTTTTGCAAGTTCTCCAAGTTTCATCAGGCTGTTAACTGAGAAGCTTGTATCTGATTCTGTCCCGCCAGAAATATTTACAGTAGTTTGAGCAAAAAATGGAATTTTTTGTATCTCACCATTTGCTTTTGCATTTGCAAAATTAAATCCAGCATCAACTAATAATCTATTTAGATCATCAGCCATGATGCTGGTATATTCACTACCTTCTGCACCGTCATTCATTAATGGAACAAACTTAGTTGAATAAGTTGCTCCGTTTATTATGTACTCATCTAATTTATCTTTTGGTTGATAAGTATTTTGACCATTTTTAACCTGATCAAATTTGATATTATCAAATTTGTATTCTTCAGCAGAAACTGCCAGAAAAGAACCAAAAGCTATTGGGATGATTGATAAAGATTTAAGAAATTTCAATTAATTTTTTTTTTAAGATACCACATTTATAAATAAGAATTTGTTCTTATCAAACTATTCTGACGAAATTAGAATTTGCGTGCCATTTGCGTGCTCACTTTTTTGGGTGTTTTATATTATTAGCTGAGACTTACTGCTATAACTGATCGGGGCGACAGGATTCGAACCTGCGACCTAGTGCTCCTAAAGCAACCGCAGAAACAAGGCTATAACTGAGACTTATAGCTATATCTGGACATTTGGGCGAAAATGTATCGACTAATTAGGACTAGTTTTGTGGATTATGGGCACTTTATGGGCACAAAATTTTACCTAAATATTTTTGTGATACCTTTATTTCATTTTTCTATCGCTTGTAGCATTCAAAACATATCTTTAAATACTTTGGAATGATTATTAATCAGTATTGGAAAATTTTTTGACTAATAAAGAGAAGAGCATTGAAGGTTTGTTTGTTTATAGGGTTGTAAATCTTAGGCGGTTTTTTCGATTGAGTTCAATTACATATTTTGGAATGGCTCTTATAGCTACTTTTGCTACTCAAAATTTTTGCATAAGAGGTTCTTTTTTTCCAACTTCTTATACTGTTGCTATTTCTAGTTTTCCAGAATTTTTGATTTTACTTTATTTAAGATTGAAAAGGGACTTAATTTGTAAAAGAGATTTTCGCATACGTAAATACCATAAATATAACTACCCCATACTTTTAGTTCTAATTATTGCCTCAATTACTTGTAGTACATTAGCTATTGCCAATGATGTTAATAAAACCTTATGTCCTGTTTATGCGCCAATAGAATACATAGCTATCATAGTTGGTTTTTTGAGCCTAGGATTAATTTACTTTTTAGTCAGTTTAAAAAAATATTCAGCAATCGAGAAACTTCTTTCTAATAAAT
>QCNK01000008.1 GCA_003210135.1 Prochlorococcus sp. AG-424-P23
TCTCTGACTAATCTGGAAATCATTATTTATAGATCTTATTGACAAAAGCAAGTTATCGATATTCAACAAAGGCTCGCCCATCCCCATGAAAACGATATTATTTACTTTTCTATTCATTTCATTTTCAATAAATAAAATTTGATCTAATATTTCACTTGCTTTTAAAGATCTCTTCAAACCTTCCTTCCCAGTTGCGCAAAATTTACAGTCCATCGGACATCCAACTTGACTAGAGAGACACGCAGTCAATCTTTTTTCAGTTGGTATGCCAACACACTCAATACTTTCATTGTCAACTGTGGACAACAATAACTTTAGGGTACCATCATTAGCTAGGATTCTTTCTTTTAAACTAAGCTCACTAACTTTAAAACCATCGTCCTTTAACTTTTTTCTGAAATCTAATGGTAAGACTTCTATTTGATCAATATTTTTTTTCTTATTTCTGTAGTTATAGATCCATTTATAAATTTGACGACCTCTAAAAGCAGCTTGACCATAATTTAAAGCTACATCTTCTAAATCTTTAATACTGCTTCCAATAAGATCTTTCAAATTATTTAATTTTTAAATCAAAAACTTATTTCACCATAACAGTAAACCATGTTTTAGAAAGAATTCTGTAAGAATGAGCGCAATAAATCCAATCATGGCCATCCTTCCATTAAGTCTTTCGTTGTAAAAATGGAATCCATAACGAGGTAATTTTCTTTTGGGAACAATCTCTGGCTTAATCATCACTTACTAATTAAAGATTTATTCTAGTCACTGAAAATAATAATAGTTTATATTTATTCATCAGATAGAAGACCCTCCTCTTGTAATCCTTCCAATGCGGCAGGATCTGGTAATTGATCTTCTGAGAATTGATTTTCAGCACTAGGTCTTGCAAATGCAGCAAAATTACTTGAAGAGGGATCGATTCCATGTCGGTTTCGTGTAGTCTCCAAATCTTCATCACTAGGATCATCAAGAATCGCAGTAGAGCTTACAGCAGGGGATTGGGGCATATCTACTGTATAGTCTGGTCTTAAATTCTGCGCTCTTCTATATCCACCAGATTCTTCTGCAAGGATATCAGGATGAGGGCCCGCCTCTGAGGCTAGTTCCTCTACAAATCCGCTAAAACCAGTGCCAGCAGGTATTAACCTACCGATAATAACATTTTCTTTTAAACCTCTTAACCAATCAGATTTACCTTCAATTGCAGCCTCTGTTAGAACTCTTGTAGTCTCTTGGAATGACGCTGCTGATATAAAGCTATCTGTATTTAGAGAGGCTTTTGTGATACCCAACAAAACAGGAGTAAACTCTGCTGGAGCCCCTCCAGTAATTGCCATTGCTTGGTTTGTGTCTTCCACTTGTCTCAACTCTATAAGTTCGCCTGGCAAGAGAGTAGTATCACCAGCATCTTCTATACGGACTTTACTTGTCATTTGTCTAACAATAACTTCAATATGCTTATCATCGATTGCAACACCTTGTGACTTATAGACATTTTGTACTTCATTTACCAAACTTCTTTGTAGTTTTGATATAGATTCTCGAGCTGCATCTATTAGAGCTTTTTGATCTTTTATATCACTGAAGTAACAATCCAACAATTCATGAGGATTAATTGGACCGTCAGTTAAGACTTCACCACCTGTAACTTGTTGTCCATCACTGACCATTATATTTTTCCCTGGTAATAGTTGATATTCATTTACCAAATCATCTTTTTCAATAACCGATAATGAAACTGATTCTTCATCATTACCTTGCTTAATCTGAACAATTCCAGATTTTTTACATAAAATAGCGGCATCTCTTGGTCTCCTAGCTTCTAATAATTCTTCAATTCGAGGCAATCCTTGAACAATATCACCAGTTTTCTGCCTTTCAAAAACTAATAAAGCCAATCCATCTCCCCTAAGAACTAAATCTCCGTCTTGGACATGTAAAACTGAATCAGGTGAAACCATGTATGGCCTACCAAGCCTTAAGGTTACTGAACTTTCAGAAATTTCTTCAATTTCTCCACATGAAGTAGATTTTTCAGATCCACTAATTGGATCACCATCAACTACACGTTCACCAACTTTGACAACAGCTTTGTTACTAATATTGATCTTGATCTTATCTTCTTCTCTTTCTACGATTAACCTCCTTATAGGCTCATCGTCAACAGCTTTTGGTAATTGAACCAATCCCTTTTCTTTGCAAAGAATTTGAGTAGTAGCAATTACATCTCCTGCTTTAACTATTTGACTATCTTCGACTTGCAGTTCTGTGTGTGTTGAGCCGTGACTAGAGTCTGACATAGTGTCTCTTCTTACAAGAATAGATTCTAAAATCACTAAATTCAATCGATTGATTGATGCATCATTTTCATCTTCAATCGATTCAACATCAATAGTCATTTGAGGAGTAGCATTAAAGCTCTCAATACTTAGATGTGTTCTAAGTAATTCAACTCCTTCAACTGATTTTATCAATTCACCATCTTTATAGGTAAGCCTTTGGATAGCTTTTAAGCCTAAATATGGTCCTTTTTCCTGCTTAACATGTAATAACTCGGGTAATTCTGCTTGATCAGGAATCGTATATTCTTCTACAGTTCTTAATAATAAGCCTCTACATTTTGATGTTTCTAATCTCTGAACAAATAATATTTCTTTATTATCAATACCATCCAAAATCTTTTCGCCAGGATTTACTAAATGACCTTCTTCTGAAAATCTATTCAAAACTTCTTCATCATCACACTCATGAAAAGTTCCATTTCTCACAGTTATTTCGCGGAGAATATCATTTTTCTGGGTCACTGTAACAATTCCTGATGTTTGACTAAAAATATCTTTAACAACTTCAGTTCCTGCTTCAATCCATTTCATATCTTCAATCATTAGAAGTGATATATCCTTGTTTATTTCATGCGTCTCTTGTGGAATCCAAAGTAAAGTTCCCCCTTGACTAACTTCAAAACCATTTTTAGATGATCTCGCTTTTTTAACACTTAAACCAGGGGCATATTTGACCAACCCGCCAGTTTTTGTGCGGAATCTTTCATCTGTTAAATCTGCTATTACGTCACCATTACTGATTTTATTCCCAGGGGAAATATTCAAACGATAAGAAGTTCCATCACCAGATTCCAAATTAAATATTTGACCCGAGTGGGTAGATTCTTCAATTAATTTAAAATTGCTTAAAGACATTGAAGTAGTAACAATTTGAACTTCCCTTGAATCTCCCACTGAATCTCTCAATCGAACTTGACCACCAAACTCACTTGATTGACTAGCCTCCGCTAAAACGGTTCCTTCGTCTATAGCCTTCCCAGAGGAGACAACTGGTCTCGCATTAGGTGGTAAGTTATAAACATCTCCAGCTAAAACCCATAATCGGCCCAATCTTTGTGCTTTTAAAGTAATATTTCCCTGCCTATCTGTAACCTCTTTTGGTTGAATCACCTTATCGTATCTGACTTGGCCAGCCAAATCACAAACAACATCTTTTGTTGCTTTTTCAACGCTCTTCTTTACAGCTCCAGCAATAATTTGAGCAACTGTAATATCAGAACTAATTTCTTCACCATCATCTACAAATAAAAGTGATCCAGCTGAAACTTCAATTTTTTGAGCCTTGTTGGAATTATTTCCTTGAGGAACTATTTTTAATATAAAATCAACTTCCGCTTGTTTAGCTTCTACGCCATGAGGAGTCCTATAACCTCTAACTTTTGCTTTTGAACTAAATTCGACTTTACCAGAAATCTTTGATCTAACAACTCCACTTTCCGCGGTCGATACACCTCCAGTATGGAAAGTTCTCATTGTCAATTGAGTCCCTGGTTCTCCAATAGATTGAGCCGCAATGATTCCTACTGCCTCTCCTAAATCAACAAGATGATTATGAGCTAAAGCCCATCCATAACATCTCCTACAAACAGATCTATTCGCTTCACATGTTAATGGCGATCTTATTTTTACTTTTGTGATAGATGCTTCCTCAATTTTTGCTGACAATGCAGGATCAATCGCAGTATTTTGTAGAATAATTAAGTTTTCTTCGGAATCTAAAATATCCTCAGCAGCAAGCCTACCGAGAAGCCTTGCTCCAAATTTACCATCTTCAGCTTCAACAACTATTGATCTTTCTGTTCCACAATCTTCTTCTCTAACAATGACATCTTGAGCAACATCAACTAATCTTCGAGTCAAATAACCAGAATCTGCAGTTCTTAAAGCAGTATCTACCAAACCTTTCCTTGCTCCATAAGAAGAAATCACATATTCAGTGACAGTAAGTCCCTCTCTAAAGTTTGTTCTTATGGGCAGGTCAATAATTTCTCCTTGAGGATTAGCCATCAATCCTCTCATTCCAACAAGTTGTCTCACCTGAGACATATTTCCTCTTGCTCCTGAATTAGCCATCATCCACACGGAATTTAGAGGATCATTTTGATTGAAATTATTTTTAACAGCGTCTACTAATCTTTCATTCGTCTCAGTCCAGGTATCAATAACTTTAGTATGTCTCTCAACTTCCGTAATTTCACCAAGTCTATAGCATTCTTCTGTAGCAGATATTTGTTCTTCAGCTTGTCCTATCAAATCCTGTTTAGCTTCAGGCACTTTTAAATCATCTACTGAAATTGACACCGCAGCTTGGGTAGCATATTTAAATCCTAAGTCCTTTAAATTATCAGCCATGGCTGCAGTTATTGCAGTACCATGAGTTTTATAAGCCCAAGAGACTAAATTTTTTAACGCTTTCTTATCAACTACTTTATTCTTAAAAGATGGCGGCGTCTTAGCTAGAGGAGGCATTGAAACTGGAATATTCTTTTTTGAGTTTTTAGTAGTTTTACGTACTCGGGAAGTTTTTTTTGGTTTAGATGATGTCATGATTTTTAAATAAATGAAAAATGGTTTTTAAGGATTAAGTTTTTGATACAGAATCAATGATGGTATAGTTCATAACTACTCTCCCGACAGTTGTCAAAACAAATCTACTAAGTAAATTGTTCTGAGAATCAAATCTATCTCTTCTGAGTTTCCATATTTCTAATTTTGAGCCATCTTCCAGCTCTTCTATTTTTTGTGGTTTACTCATTTCGTCTTCATCTTCAACTTCTCCATTAAATCTAACCCATACCCATTCATGTAGGCTGAGTCTTTTATCTTCAAACGCGAAAATAACATCTTCAAGTGAAGCAAAAGTAGTCTTATTATCACCAAAATCCGGTTTTTGATAATTAGGTTGCAACGCAGTCAAATAATATGATCCCAAAACCATATCCTGTGATGGAGTAACAATTGGTTCACCAGTAGCAGGCGATAGAATATTATTACTAGCCAACATGAGCATACGTGCTTCAGTTTGCGCTTCTAGAGCTAAAGGGACATGAACTGCCATTTGATCACCATCAAAGTCAGCATTAAATGCAGGACAAACTAGAGGATGAAGTTGTATTGCTCTACCTCCAACCAATTTTGGTTCGAAAGCTTGAATTCCTAGTCTATGAAGTGTAGGAGCTCTATTCAGAAGAATTGGGTGGCCTTCAATTACTTCCTGAAGTACTTGCATAACTTCATCATCAGCTTTTTGAATTAATTTTTTTGCAGCTTTAATATTGTTCACAATATTTTGGCGAATTAATCTATGAATAACGAAAGGTTGGAAGAGCTCAATAGCCATTTCCTTCGGTAGACCACACTGATGCATTTTTAATTTGGGTCCTACAACTATTACAGATCTTCCTGAATAGTCAACTCTTTTACCTAGAAGATTTTGCCTGAATCTTCCTTGTTTTCCTTCAATTATGTCACTAAGAGACTTAAGGGCTCTATTATTGGCTCCAACAACAGTTCTTCCCCTCCTCCCGTTATCTATTAGAGCATCAACTGCCTCCTGAAGCATTCTTTTTTCATTTCTTACGATAATTTCAGGAGCTAAAATTTCTTGTAACCTAGCTAATCTATTGTTTCTATTTATAACTCTTCTATAAAGATCATTTAAATCAGAAGTTGCGAATCTTCCTCCATCAAGCTGGACCATTGGTCTAAGATCTGGAGGTATGACTGGAATTGCATCTAGGACCATCCATTCTGGTTTTGCATTAGTTGCAATGAAATTGTCAATAACTCTAATTCTTTTTATAAGTTTTGCCCTTTTTTGCCCCTTACTATTTGTGATTTCTTCTCTCAACTCTTCTGCAACCTGATTTAAATCAAGATCTTCTAGTAACTGCTTAAGTGCCTCAGCTCCAATACCAACAAAAGGCTCATTTTCAATAGTAGAATCTTCAGCATAGATTTCATCCTCGATTTCTAACCATTCATCTTCAGTTAATAACTGCTTATATTTGAGTTCTTTATGATCTCCTGGGTCTAAAACAACATAACAATTAAAGTAAACAATTTGTTCTACATCTCTAAGTGGAATATCCAAAAGGATAGCAACGTAACTAGGAATACCTTTTAAATACCAAACATGCGAGACTGGTGCAGCAAGTTTTATATAGCCCATCCTATGCCTTCTTACTCTACTTTCAGTCACTTCAACACCACACCTTTCACAAACTATGCCACGATGTCTAACCCTTTTATATTTTCCACAATGACATTCCCAATCCTTAGATGGCCCAAATATCTTTTCACAAAACAAACCATCCATTTCTGGTTTCAGTGTCCTGTAGTTAATAGTTTCAGGTTTTGTAACTTCACCAACCACTTGCCCATTGGGTAATGTCCTCTGTCCCCAATCCATTATTCTTTGTGGCGAGGCTATTGAGATTTTGACGTAATCAAAGTGATTTTCAGTTCTTAAGTTGCTGTTTGTCATTTTTGGGAAATTTAAATTAAAAGTTTTTAATTGGGTATTTAATCTTCCTCATATTCAGAGGTTCCTAGTGATTCGTAGGTTGGTCTAGATGGAGTATTCCTTCTCGGATTTATATCTTGCATTAAATCTACCTCTTTCCCTTCATCTGTATAAACACCAATATCTAAACCAAGGGATTGTAATTCTCTCATTAGAACTTTAAATGACTCAGGAGTCCCTGGCCTAGGAATTGGTTTACCTTTTACAATTGCATTTAGCGCTTCATTTCTTCCTTGCATATCATCAGATTTAACTGTTAATAGTTCCTGAAGAGTATAGGCTGCTCCATAAGCTTCAAGAGCCCAAACTTCCATTTCTCCAAGCCTTTGTCCACCTTGCTGAGCTTTACCGCCCAACGGTTGTTGTGTAACCAAAGAGTAGGGACCAGTTGACCGTGCATGAATTTTGTCATCCACCAAATGCACTAACTTGAGGAAATGAGAATATCCAACTGCAACTGGCTGATCAAAAGGTTCTCCAGTTCTACCATCTTTAAGTAATAACTTACCAGGATCTTTAGGATTATAAACCCATGCTTTTCCTGGCTGTTTTGCTGCTTCCTCTAGGAATGCTTGAACTGTCTGATGTGATTTTTCTGCACCATACATTTCGTCGAATGGAACAACTTTAACTCTACAATTTAGATTAGAAGCTGCCCAGCCCATCAATAATTCAAAAACTTGACCTACATTCATCCTACTTGGAACTCCTAAAGGATTAAGAACTATGTCTACAGGTGTCCCATCAGGCAAATAAGGCATATCCTCTCTAGGCAAAATCCTACTAATAATTCCTTTATTTCCATGCCTTCCTGCCATTTTGTCGCCTACCTGGATTTTTCTTCTCTGAGCAACATAAACTCTTACAACCATATTTGCCCCTGGAGGTAACTCATCGCCTTGTTCTCGGGTGTAAATGCGAACATCCAAGACTCTTCCTTTTTCTGTCTTTGGAACCCTCAGAGAGTTATCTCTAACATCTCGAGCCTTTTCACCGAAAATAGCTCTCAACAGTTTTTCTTCAGGGGGTTGATCTGATTCCCCTTTTGGAGTAACTTTTCCTACCAGAATATCTCCACTCTCGACAAAAGCACCAATCCTGATAATTCCCATTTCATCAAGATTATTCAAGCTTTCTTCTGAAATATTCGGAATCTCCCTTGTGATTTCTTCAGGTCCTAGTTTTGTTTGTCTTGCCTCAATTTCATATTTTTCAATATGTACCGATGTATATAAATCATCAGTTACCATCCTCTCACTTACAAGAATAGCATCTTCGTAGTTGTATCCCTCCCATGGCATATATGCAATTAGGACATTCTGTCCTAGTGCTATTTCTCCTCCTTCACATGCAGATCCATCTGCTAAAACTTGACCAGATATAACTTGATCTCCAATTTTTACGATAGGTCTTTGGTTTAGACATGTATCTTGATTTGATCTTTGATATTTTTGAAGGTAATGAAAATGTTCACAGCCATTATCATCCTTTACAACAATCTCATTAGCATCTACATAAGATACAGTTCCATTAACTTTTGTTATGGGAACCATCCCAGAATCTCTAGCAACTTGGGATTCTAAACCTGTTCCGACTAAAGGACGTTCTGGTCTAAGCAATGGAACAGCTTGACGTTGCATATTAGATCCCATCAAAGCTCTATTTGCATCATCATGCTCCAAGAAAGGGATAAGTGAGGTCGCAACTGAAATTACTTGGACTGGAGAAAGTTGCACATAATCAACTTGATGAGGAGGAACTTTTTCAAAATCTTGTCTATATCTTACTGGTATGAGATTCGCAAGTATATTTCCGTCCTTATCAGTTGCAACGTCTCCTGGAGCGACCCTGCACTCATCTTCTAAATCAGCAGAAAGATAAATTGGATTACCCTCTTTATTAACCCTACCATGATTAACTTCCCAAAAAGGAGTTTCAATAAAACCATACTCATTTACTCTTGCGTGAGTAGCTAATGAGTTAATAAGGCCAGCATTTGGGCCTTCAGGAGTTTCAATAGGGCATAGTCTTCCATAATGTGAAGGATGTATATCTCTTACAGCAAAACCTGCTCTTTCTCTTGTTAGACCTCCAGGACCTAAGGCTGAAATTCTTCTTTTATGTGTTAACTCAGCCAGAGGATTAGTTTGATCCATAAATTGACTTAATTGACTAGACCCAAAAAACTCCTTTATGGCAGCAACCAAAGGTTTAGGGTTTACTAGCTGAGCAGGAGTAAGAGAATCAGTTTCGCCAACAGTCATCCTTTCCTTAATAATTCTCTCTAAACGATTAAGTCCAACCCTTACTTGATTTTGAAGAAGTTCTCCTACAGATCTAACCCTTCGATTACCTAAGTGGTCAATATCATCCAGACTTGCGCCACCAACATCCAACTCTAAATTAATCAAGTAATCAATTGTAGAGAGAACATCTTCATGAGTAAGTGTTCTCACTTCATCAGGTACTGTGAGCCTCAATTTTTTATTTATCTTATATCTACCAACACGGCCTAAATCATATCTTTTGGGATCAAAAAATCTGCTGTAAAGTAATTGTTGACCACCAGAAACAGAGGGTGGTTCACCAGGACGTAACTTCTTATAGAGCTCGAGTAAGGCTTGATCTTCAGAATTTATTCCCTCATCGTTAGCTGATTCAATGGAGTTTTGATAAAACTCAGGATGCCTAAGTTTATCTACAACATCATTGTCAGAAAGACCCATCGCTCTCATAAGAACATGAGCATTAATTTTTCTTGTTTTATCAACTCTTACATAAAGTAGATTATTTTTATCTGTCTCAAATTTTAACCATGCTCCCCTATTAGGAATCACACTAGCGTTGTATGTTCTTCGACCATTTTTATCCTGTTCATCTTTGAAGTATACTCCTGGACTTCTAACAATTTGATTAACAATTACTCTTTCGGCACCATTAATAATGAAAGTTCCTCTTTCAGTCATTAATGGTAATTCCCCGATAAATACTTCTTGTTCTTTAATTTCCCCAGTCTCTTTGTTAATTAATCTGCAAGTGACATACATTTGAGAGGCAAATGTTGCATCCCTTCTTTTTGCCTCTTCTACATCGTGCCTAGGTCTTTTAAGCCTGTAATCTTCACCAATAAAATGTAATTCTAATTTACCTGTGTAATCAGAAATAGGAGAAAAGTTTTGTAATTCTTCTATTAAGCCCTTTTCCAAAAACCATTTAAAGCTTGCTCTTTGTACTTCAACTAAATCTGGTAGGTAAGTACCTGTCTTTGCTACCTGTAAAGCGCTACTGCTCATCCAAGAAAACCTGAGTTTATGTGAGATTTACTATTAACTTTTAATCTACTTAAATTTTAAATGTTTAACTTTTATTTTAATTTGAAATCAATCATTAAATCATGATTTCAACAAAAAAATTAATTTAATAAGAGAAATTAAAATTGATGCAAATGGTCAAAAACCATTTACTGAAAAGTTAAAGATAAAAAAATTAAGAAAAATTGCCAGTAATTTCTAATACTAGCAGCCGTCGTGTCACATTAACAAGTCAAATTTAAACAAATCTTCAGCATTCTTGGATGACTGTTTAGCGATCGTAATTAATTTCGTAGATCTTAAATCTGCTATAAAATTAGCAACATTTTCAACAAATGCAGGTTCATTTCTTTTACCCCTATGTGGCACAGGAGCTAAGAAAGGTGAATCTGTTTCTATCAAGTATTTATCATTTGGAACTATTTTGGCACACTCATGTATTTCATGAGCTTTTGGGAAAGTTACTATTCCACTAAAACTAATATAAAAACCAAGATCCAAGAATTGCTTCATTTCTTTTGGGGTTCCCGTCCAACAATGAAGTACACCTTTAGGACATTTTCCTTTGTTAGATAGGTCTTTACATATCTCGATCATTTCATTTGCAGCATCTCTGCAATGGATAATTACAGGTAATTCAAGTTCATAAGCTAACTCCATTTGTGGAATAAGAGCATCAATTTGCTGAATTTTATTTTCACTTTTAAAAAAATCCAAGCCTAACTCCCCAATAGCAACAACTCTTCTATCTTCTTGAGCTGATTTTCTTAAAAGAGATTTGGAACTTTGTTCCCATTTTTTTGCTTCTAGCGGATGTAAACCAACTGAATAGTAAATTTCGTTAAATTTATTAGATATTTTTTTCAACTCAGGAATTTCTTTCAATTCACAACAAGCATGCACTAATTTTTTTACACCTCTCGAACGCAATCTTAGAACAACATCTTCAAGATCTTTTTCAAAATTTTCAAATATTAAATGACAGTGGGAGTCTATGAGTTCTATATCGCTCATGATTTAGATCTGCCTTTTTACTTTGCGATAAGTGTAGTTTTTACAAACTTGTTAATTTTCGATTTTTTATTAGCCCCGTTATTCTTATGAAGAATATTTTTTTTAACTGCTTTATCAATTAAGCTAAAAGCTTTATTAAGACTTGTTTTAACTAAATTTTTATTATCCTCGTTAGGGTCTTTTTTATATTTTTCGCAATTCTCAAATGTTTTTTTGGTTAAAGTTCTGACCGTAGATTTATATGACTTGTTTATTAAACGATTTCTTTCGGCAATTTGTATTCTCTTTTTTGCTGATTTGTTATTGGCCACAGAGGGTATATAAGTAGAAGATATTTATCATAACAAATTATTAGACTACTAATCAATAATATATAATTTAATAAGGTATTAAATTGGGTTGAGCCTTTTAATTGAAAAATTAAGCACATGAAGATTATAAATAATAAAAAGGAAGCTATCGAAGAATTAAAAAGGATTTCTACAAGAACTAATTCAGAAAAAAATCACAAGATAAATGCAACAGTTGAAGAGATTCTTCAAGAAGTTAAAGATTATGGAGATATAGCGGTAGAAAAATATACAAAAAAATTTGACGGTTTCAACCCTGAACCTATGCAAGTTAGTGCTGATCATATAAAGAATGCATGGGATGAAATTGACAATAATTTAAAACGCTCACTTGAGGTAGCTTATAAAAGAATTAAAAAATTCCATGAGAAAGAAATTCCTCAATCTTTTACGATAAAAGGTCATTATGGTGACACAGTCCAAAGAAGATGGAGACCAGTTAAAAATGCAGGAATTTATATCCCTGGAGGTAGAGCTGCTTATCCAAGCACCGTATTAATGAATGCAATACCTGCAAAAGTAGCAGGAGTTGAGGAAATTATAATGGTATCTCCTGGAAATAAAGAAGGGGAAATAAACAAAACAGTTTTAGCTGCAGCTCACTTATCAGGGATCAATAAAGTTTTTAGGATTGGAGGAGCTCAAGCAATTGGTGCTTTAGCTTTTGGCACAAATCAAATCAATAAGGTTGATGTTATTACAGGTCCAGGGAATATCTATGTTACTACTGCGAAAAAACTAATTTATGGCTCGACAGGAATTGATTCTTTAGCTGGCCCAAGTGAAATTTTAATCATTGCAGATGAAACAGCTCAAAGTACTCATATAGCCTCTGATCTACTAGCTCAAGCAGAACATGATCCTTTGGCTTCGTCAATACTTCTAACAACATCAAAGAACCAGGCAAAAGAAGTTTTAGAGGAACTTTATAAAAAAATAGATGATCATCCTAGACAAGAAATTTGCATGCAATCAATAAAAAATTGGGGGTTAATTGTGATTTGCGAAAATTATGAATCATGTATTGAACTAAGTAATAACTTTGCTCCAGAACATCTTGAAATTATAGCTATAGATGGGGAAAAGATCCTTGAAGGTATAGAGAATGCAGGAGCTATATTTTTAGGGAAATGGACCCCAGAAGCTGTTGGAGATTATCTTGCTGGACCAAACCATACTTTACCTACATCAGGAAATTCTAGATTTAGTGGTTCTTTGGGAGTTGAAACTTTTATGAAAAATACTTCAATAATAGAATTTAACGAAGAAAGTCTAAAAGTTAATAGTATTGATATTATAAATCTTGCAAAAAGTGAAGGCCTTCATAGTCACGCGAACTCAGTACAAATAAGATTTGAAGATTAGCTAACTCTTGAAGGAGAGTAAACAACTGGATTGTCATTTTCGATTTTACCGACCAGTACTTTGTCTGTTAGATCAACGAATAATCCGTTTTCTAATACTCCTGGAATATTGTTAATCCTCATTTCAATTTCCTTTGGATTCTTAATTCCATCATTAAATAATACATCTAGAATGAGGTTCCCTTGGTCAGTAACAACAGGGCCAGCTTTTTTGGTCGCCATTCTTAGAGAGGAAGTGCTATTCATTTCTAAAATTACTTCTTGAACTTGCTTCCAAGCATTTGGGAGAACCTCTACAGGTAATGGAAAAGATTGATTTAAGTTTTGGACAAGTTTAGTTTCATCAACTACAATCAGCAATTGATTTGCTTTATATGCCACTAACTTTTCTCTAACATGGCATGCTCCCCCTCCTTTTATTAATTGAAATCCTGGATCAACTTCATCGGCTCCATCAATAGCTAAATCAATTTGAGAAACAGAAGATAAATCGATAAGCGGAATATCCAGTTCGAGCGCTAAAACTTCTGATTGAAAGGAAGTTGCGACACCTCTTATATTTTTTAGTTTTCCAGAACGGATTTCATTAGCCAGGCTTCTTATCATGAGAGCAGCCGTAGATCCAGATCCTAATCCCAGAATCATGTCACTTTTTACTTCCCTTATTGCTGCATCAGCAACTGCTTTTTTCATTTTAGTTTGTGAATCCAAAATCTTTTTCCCTAAAGGTTATAGATTATTAAATTTCAATGGGTGATTTATGTCAAACCTGGAAGAGGTTCTGGTTTGATATTTATCTGTATTTCTTTATTATCTCTCAAAACATTTAAAAGAAATACCTTACCTATCTGAGCTTTTTCTACTTCATCAAGTAAAGCTTTAGGTTCTTTTATAGAGATATTTTCGGCTGCTATTACTAGATCACCTCTCCTTAAACCAGCTTTTTCAGCGGGGCTATTTGGTATAACTGATTGAATAAGAGCTCCATTTCTTTCAGGTAATTGAACCAGAGAATTGGGATCTTGATTATGTTCTTTGGCAATTCTAGGATTCAAAGAAATCAATTGGACCCCTAGATATGGATGAATAACTTCCCCATTTTTAAGAAGCTGATCAGAAACACTTTTAGCTAGATTGATAGGTATTGCAAAACCTAAACCGGCTCCAGGGCCACTTCTTACCAATGTATTGATTCCTATTACCTGACCATTAGAATTTATAAGTGGACCTCCAGAATTTCCTGGATTTATTGCCGCATCAGTCTGAATAAGATCAAGTCTTTTGTCAGAAAATCCGAGACTGTTGATATCTCTATGTAAGCTGCTTACAATTCCTAACGTAACTGTTTTTTCAAGACCATAAGGAGTACCTAAAGCTATTGCCCAATCTCCAACTTCAAGGTCTTCAGAATTTCCAAGTGGAGCATAACCAGAATACGTACCCTCATCAATTTTTACTAAAGCTAGATCAGTAACTGCATCTGTCCCCAAAACTTGCCCATCACAAATAGATCCATCTGCCAAAGTCACTGAAACATCATCAACCCTATCAACGACATGAGCATTTGTAAGAACCAAACCATTTTCATTAATAATAACTCCTGAACCTTGTCCTCTCTCTCTTTCAGGTGTAATTCCTTGCTCCCCTAGCAAATCTCTTAGTAGAGGGTCCAGTAAAGTAGGATCAAACTGTTGCCTCTCTACCAATCGCTCAGTGTCAATTTTTACAACTGCTGGTCCAACATTCTTAACTGCAGATGATACAAAATTGTGACTATCAGAAGAAGTTAAAGCAAAAACTTCAACATTTTGGGAAAAATTAAATAAACAAAAACAGAAAACAATGAATACTTGGATTAAATTAATAAATTTAATCTTAAGAAATTTCATTTAACTAGCTGTAATTATATTTAATTACTAATTTAATTGAAGAAATATATTATTGTTGTTTTTTTGTTTACATCAAAAAAATACAAATTTTTTGAGTTTTTTTATGAAAAAAACTTTCTATGTGTGAAAATTATCTTAAATCAATTTACACATAGCAAATTTGAATAAAGAAAAAAAAAGTAGTCTTGAAAAGTTATTAAAAAAAGTTGCCAGCGAATGGAATTTCCAAATCTATAGCTTAAATCTAAAAACAAATCATAATCCAATTGTTATTGAAATCACTATAAAAAAAACTAATGGAGATGATATTTCATTAGATGATTGTGCTTTATTTAATAACCCAGCATCTGAAGTAATAGAGAATTCAAATCTTTTAAATTGTTCATATGTCTTAGAAATTAGTAGTCAAGGGGTCAGCGATGAATTAACCTCAGAAAGAGACTTCAAAACCTTTAAGGGTTTTCCAGTTAATGTTGAGTTAAACCAGAAGAATTCAAAAATAAAATTCCTAAGCGGTTTACTTTATGAAAAGTCTAAAGATTATTTAGCCATTAACATAAAGGGAAAGATAAAAAAAATCCCTTTTAATGAAGTACTAAAGATTAGTCTTTCTACATTAAAAGATTAATTATTTTCAACCATTATTCAATTTTCCCATCATAGATGGCATTAGTTATTCTCCCAGGTTTAAACAATCTTATTGAAGATATTAGTGAGGAAAAAAAGTTACCTCCTAATATCGTAGAACTAGCCTTACGCGAAGCACTTTTAAAAGGATACGAAAAATATAGAAAAACTTTTTATATTGGAGTTAATGAAGATCCATTTGATGAAGAATATTTCAGTAATTTTGATGTTGGATTAGATCTAGAAGAAGAGGGTTATAGGATATTGTCGAGTAAAATAATTGTTGAAGATGTTGAAAGCGAAGATCATCAAATATCTCTAGCAGAAGTTACACAAGTGGCTGATGATGCGCAAATAGGTGACACAGTTGTTCTAGACGTTACTCCAGAAAAAGAGGATTTTGGGCGAATGGCTGCTTCTACAACAAAGCAAGTTTTAGCCCAAAAGCTAAGAGATCAACAAAGGAAAATGATCCAGGAGGAATTTGCTGATTTAGAAGATCCTGTTTTAACTGCAAGAGTTATAAGATTTGAAAGGCAATCAGTCATTATGGGAGTAAGCTCGGGTATTGGAAGACCTGAAGTTGAGGCCGAACTTCCTAAAAGAGATCAATTGCCAAATGATAATTATAGAGCGAATGCAACTTTTAAAGTATTTTTGAAAGAAGTTAGCGAAATAGCTAGAAAAGGACCACAACTTTTTGTAAGTAGAGCAAATGCTGGTTTAGTGGTTTATTTATTTGAAAATGAAGTGCCGGAAATTCAAGAGGGTACTGTAAAAATAGTTGCTGTTTCCAGAGAAGCAAACCCTCCTTCAAGAGGTGTTGGACCAAGAACAAAAGTTGCTGTTGACAGTGTAGAACAAGAAGTGGATCCTGTTGGTGCATGTATTGGAGCCAGAGGAGCCAGAATTCAACAAGTAGTTAACGAACTTAGAGGAGAAAAAATTGATGTTATTAAATGGTCATCTGATCCAATTCAATATATTTTAAACTCTTTAAGTCCTGCGAAAGTCGATATGGTAAGACTAGTTGACCCAGCTGGACAACATGCGCACGTACTAGTTCCTCCCGATCAATTAAGTCTGGCAATTGGCAGAGAAGGTCAAAATGTCAGACTTGCCGCAAGATTAACTGGTTGGAAGATTGATGTCAAAAATTCGCATGAATACGATCAAAAAGCAGAAGATGCTGCAGTCTCTGAATTAATCATTCAAAGGGAAGATGAAGAAAATCTCCAGCGGGAAGCTGAGCTAAGATTAGAAGCAGAACAAGCTGAGCGCGCTGCAGAAGATGCAAGATTAAGAGAGCTTTATCCACTTCCTGAAGATGATCAAGAATATGAAGAAGAACAATATGAAGAAGAAGCCTTCTCAGAGAATGATCAATTTGAGACAGTTCAAAATAATGAAATATCAAACAAAGAGGAGAGAAAGCGGTGATCCCAAAAAATCCTGTTATGCGTATATGCATTTCATGTAGAAAAACATATGACAGGAAAAATCTTTTAAAGATTACTAAAGACCATAAGCAAGGTATTCTGTTTCATAAGGGAATGGGACGGTCAGCTTACATTTGCCAATCAAAAACATGTTACTCAGATTCAAAGATTAAAAAAAAGCTTCAAAAAGCGTTGAAAACAGATTTAGAACCTGAATTTATTGAAATTTTTGAAAAAGAAATTAAAACATATAATGACTATCCCAATAAGGGAATATAATGATACTAAATCCTCTTTAATTATTAAAAAGAGTACAAATCAGATTAAATGACTATCAGCGATAAAATCAGAATTTACGAACTTTCCAGAGACTTAAATCTGGAAAATAAAGATATATTGGATGCTGCTCAAAAACTATCAATTACAGTAAAAAGTCATAGCAGTTCTATTAGTGCTGAAGATGCAAAGAAAATAAAAAATCTTATTACTAAAAAGAATTCAGATAAACAAATACTTTCTATAAATAAATCTTCAATAAAAAAAGATAATTACAAACAAAAGAAAGAAGATAAATCTCCTGTTATCTCTCCTTTAAAAGGGAAACCTACTAACGAAAATTTAATCAAACAGTCATTATTAACTAAACCTCTTAATAAGCCAGAGAGTCCTAAAGTAAATTCAAAGCAAATTAAAAATCCTAATAAACCCAACATAATTCACAGTTCACGATCTCTAGAAAATATTAAAAATCAAAGTACAAATACTAAATCTTCGCAGAATTTCAATCAAGATACAAAAACTTTAAAAAAAAATACAACTCCGCCCATCAATAGTCCCTCAAAACCTCCAATTCAACTAATTGCTAAACCCAAAAATATAAGCAATTTCAAATCTAATGAATCTTCAAAAAACATCTCCAATTCTTTAGATAAAAGACAACTATCAAAAAAACCTGATCAAAATATAAACAAACCCAAACCAAAAAATTTTAATAATAGAAACACTCCTGAACTCGTAGGCGCTCCGATAAGAAGAGACGATCCCAATAAGAAAAATATTTCTTTTAAACAAACTATCTCAAACAGACCAGGTGTTCCAAATAGACCTGGCTCTTTTAATAGACAAGTCAATCCAAATAGACCTGGCGCTCCAAATAGACCTGGCGCTCCAAATAGACCTGGCACGCCAAATCGTACTGGATTAAGGAATAAACCATCTGATCAAGCCAGACCTGGCTCTTTTAATAGACAAGTTAATCCGAATAGACCTGGCATGCCCAACAGGCCTAGTTCAAAATTTAATGGTCAAAAGTCGACTGGAATTAGAAAACCAGTATCACCTAATGAACTTTTGCAACTTCAAAAAACTAATAAACCTGAAAAAGATAAACAAGTTGTAAAAAATAAGGATAAACAAAATATTGAGTCACCTAAACACAAGGCAAAAGCTCCTGCTAATCGACCTAATGCTGCCCCAAATTCTAAAAAACCTGGTCATAAAGGATTTTCAAATAATTCAAAAAAACCAGGAAGGACAGATTGGGATGATAGTGCAAAACTTGAAGCATTAAGAAATAAGAATCCCCAGAAACAAAGACAGAAAGTTCACATTATAGGGGATAATGATGATTCATTAACATCCGAAACTAGTGGATATTCAGGCGAGAAAATTTCAATATTATCAGCTAGTTTGGCTCGACCAAAGAAAGATAAATCTGAGGAATCTAAATCTCAAAAATCTGTAAAACAATTCAAAAAAAAGAAAAAAGAGACCACAAGACAAAGGCAGAAAAGAAGAGCAATGGAATTAAAGGCTGCCAAAGAGGCCAAACAAATAAGACCTGAAATGATAATAGTTCCCGAAGATAATTTAACAGTTCAAGAATTAGCTGATAAATTAAGTTTAGAAAGTTCTGAAATAATCAAATCTCTTTTCTTCAAGGGTATAACAGCGACTGTAACTCAATCACTTGATTTAGCAACTATCGAAACAGTGGCAGAAGAATTTGGGGTGCCAGTTTTGCAAGATGATATACAAGAGGCTGCAGAGAAGACAGTAGACATGATTGAATCTGAAGATCTTGATAGCCTGATAAAAAGACCCCCTGTTATTACAGTTATGGGTCACGTAGATCATGGGAAAACAAGTCTTTTGGATTCCATCAGAGAATCCAGGGTAGCTTCGGGAGAGGCAGGAGGGATCACGCAACATATAGGTGCTTATCAAGTCGAATTTAAACATGAATCTAAAAAGAAAAAATTGACTTTTCTTGATACTCCTGGCCATGAAGCCTTTACCGCAATGAGAGCAAGGGGTACTAAAGTTACTGATGTAGCAGTACTTGTAGTAGCGGCAGATGATGGCTGCAGACCACAAACACTTGAAGCTATTAGTCATGCAAGAGCTGCAAAAGTACCAATTGTTGTTGCAATAAATAAAATTGATAAAGAAGGGGCTTCACCAGAAAGAGTCAAACAAGAACTATCAGAAAAAGATTTAATTGCTGAAGATTGGGGAGGAGATACGGTCATGGTTCCAGTAAGTGCGATAAAAAAACAAAATATTGATAAATTGCTAGAAATGATTTTATTAGTTTCAGAAGTAGAAGATTTACAAGCTAACCCTGACAGATCGGCCAAAGGTACAGTTATTGAAGCTCACTTAGACAAAGCCAAAGGCCCTGTAGCTACTTTATTAGTACAAAATGGGACCTTAAAATCTGGGGATGTTTTAGCTGCAGGTTCAGTTCTCGGAAAAATACGAGCAATGGTTGATGAACATGGTAATAGAATCAAAGAAGCAGGGCCATCATTTCCAGTGGAAGCTTTAGGTTTCAGTGAAGTCCCAACTGCAGGAGATGAATTTGAAGTCTACTCTGATGAGAAGACTGCTAGAGCTATTGTCGGAGATAGAGCCACAGATGCTAGAGCTACAAAATTAGCTCAGCAAATGGCCTCTAGAAGAGTTAGCTTATCTTCTTTATCAACTCAAGCAAATGATGGAGAATTAAAAGAATTAAACTTAATCCTAAAAGCTGATGTTCAAGGTAGTGTTGAAGCTATTTTGGGATCATTAGAACAATTACCAAAAAATGAAGTTCAAGTCAGAGTTCTTCTTTCTGCTCCTGGAGAAATAACTGAGACAGATATAGATCTCGCTGCTGCATCAGGATCAGTCATCATTGGGTTTAATACATCATTAGCATCCGGAGCAAAGAGAGCAGCTGATGCTAATGATGTTGATATAAGAGAATACGAAGTAATCTATAAACTATTAGAGGATATTCAGTTGGCTATGGAAGGTCTACTTGAACCTGATCTTGTAGAAGAATCATTAGGTAAAGCCGAAGTCAGGGCTACTTTTGCCGTTGGTAAAGGAGCCATCGCAGGCTGTTTTATACAAACCGGCAAATTACAACGAAATTGTTCTCTAAGAGTAATTAGATCGGATAAAGTAATTTTTGAGGGTAATTTAGACTCACTAAAAAGATCTAAAGATGATGTAAAAGAAGTAAATACGGGATTTGAATGCGGAGTTGGTTGCGATAAATTCTCTTCTTGGAATGAGGGAGACATAATCGAAGGGTTCAAATTTGTAACTAAAAAGAGAACATTAAAACAATAACTAAGTATTTAAATTGTTAATCTTTATTCCTGTCTAAAAATAATAAAGTAGGAAATAGTATACAAGCAACCAATTGTATAAAGAGATTATTCACCTGTAAATCACTTCCACTTGCACTTTTAGAGAGCATTATTAGAAGACCCAAAAATGCAGAACCACTAAAAGCTATCCACAATATTCTCCTTAATCCTTTGAAAGGAGTCTGGGTTTCTTTTAATAATTTCTTCTTTAATTCAGGATCTATTTTGGACATAAATTCTTAAAAATATTAATTTAAGTCTATAAGAAATACTCTTTTTTTTAATTTTGCCGATGTAGCTCAGCGGTAGAGCAACTGTCTCGTAAACAGTAGGTCGTTGGTTCAATTCCAATTATCGGCATTATAAGCAAATTAATCATACAAATAGCTTATTAACTTATGTATATAAATTCTACTTGAAAAGCATTTAAATAAATATTAAGAAAGTAAATTATACATATATTAAATTGTCAGGAACAAACGGCATAAAGTAATGAAATCTATTAATAGTTGGAATTTAACAAATAATAAACTTCATCAATTATTCAAAGATAATAAAGAATTTATTTCAATTAAAGTCCGGGGTAATACTTGGGAGCCAATTACAAGATGGTTAAGATTTGATTCAAGAATATTTAGAGAAACTACTAGCAAAGCAAGAATAAACTTATACGATATTGAATCTCTAGCAGAAATTTATAACTACAGATCAGTTAGATGGAAAGCAAAAAAATTAACTCCTTTACCCACTAAGGTGATTCCACAATCTCTAAAAAATATTTTTCGTAAAATACCAATAATAAAACAATTAGCCTACGAACTAGAAATAGTTTTTTATAAATATAGTGAAAATTTTTCCCAACATTTAATATCAATAGTAATTCCTGCAAGAAATGAAGCTGGTAATAAAGAACTTTTAATAAATGCTTTAAACAAATTCAAAAATATACCCAATAAATTAGAAATTATATTCGTTGAGGGTAATAGTAATGATAATACCTATAACATTTTGAAAGAGTTAAAAGAAAATTTCTCAAATTTTTTCAAGATATCTCTTTTAAGACAAACTTCTAAAGGGAAGAAAAATGCAGTTGCAGAGGGATTTAATATTTCTTCAGGTGAGACCCTAGCCATAATCGATAGTGATTTTACTGTAGATATTGATGACAGTATTGCAGCAATTATGGAATCAACCAAAAATAAAAATATCCTAATTAATTGCGCCCGCACAACTTTTCCAATGGAAAAAGATGCGATGAGATGGGCAAACTATATAGGAAACAGACTTTTTGCGATATTTCTATCCATTCTCATAAATAAACCTGTATCAGATTCATTATGCGGAACAAAAGTTTTTTCAAGAAAATTGTTTGAACTTATGAAACAAAACGGAAGTTGGGATTCAAAATCTGACCCATTTGGAGACTTTACAATAATATTTGAAGCTGCAAACAATAATATTAAAATACTAAATTATCCTGTGAGGTATTACGCTAGAAAATCTGGAGCACCAAATATATCCAGATGGATAGATGGATTAAAACTTCTTAAAGTATGTTGGATCTATATGATTTCTGATATTTGAATTTAAGTAAGCTTTTCATTAGTATTTTCTAGAGATTTTTAATTTCTCCAAATTAGTAATAAAGTAGTTAGATTCTTAGAGAAAATTATTAATTTTCATGACATGAATTTTAATTTAAAGTTCAAACAATCAAATAAAAAAAATTACTACAGAAGACAATATGGAAAAATCCTAACTGTAAGACTGCCTTGTAATCCGATATTTCCAATAGGACCTATTTATTTAGCAGACCATATTCATAAAAGTTTTCCAATTATAGAGCAACAATTTATTGATCTAGCAATAATCCCATCAAATAAAGTTTCCAAATATTTAGCTAGAAAAATCGATCAATTTAGACCTCATTTAATCATTTTTTCATGGAGAGATATACAAATTTATGCACCTGTTGATGGCAGAAGTGGCAATCCCCTGCAAAACTCTTTTGAGGTTTTCTACTCAAAGAATATCCTTAAAAAAATTAGAGGTTCTTGGGGAGGATTAAAATTAATTGCATCTCATTATGGAGAAATATATAGAAATACTTCTTTAGTAAAGATGGGACTAAAGAGGGCTCAAAAATACAACAAAGATATAAAAATAATTTTAGGAGGGGGAGCCGTTAGTGTCTTCTATGAACAATTAGGGAATCTACTTCCAAAAGGAACTGTGATTTCTGTGGGAGAGGGAGAGAATCTCATTGAAAAAATCATTAAAGGAGATTCAATAGAGGAAGAAAGATGTTATGTCGCTGGGGAAAAACCTCGAAATAAATTAATACATGAACAACCTTCAGGCACTGTTAAAACTGCCTGCAACTATAAATATATTAAATCAATATGGCCTGAATTTGATTGGTATATAGAAGGTGGAGACTACTATGTAGGGGTGCAAACAAAAAGAGGTTGTCCTCATAATTGTTGTTTCTGTGTTTATACAGTTGTGGAAGGGAAGCAGGTTCGAGTTAACCCTGTTAACGAAGTAATTAAAGAAATGAAGCAACTATATGATCTCGGAGTAAGGGGGTTCTGGTTCACCGATGCACAATTTATTCCAGCCAAAAAACATATTGAAGATGCAAAAACACTTTTGCAAGCTATTAAAGATCAAGGCTGGGACGATATTAATTGGGCTGCATACATAAGAGCAGATAATATCGATGCAGAGCTGGCTCAGCTTATGGTAGATACAGGTATGAGCTATTTCGAAATAGGAATCACCTCAGGATCTCAAGAACTTGTTAGGAAAATGAGATTAGCGTATGACCTTGAAACGGTTTTAACTAATTGCAGAATGCTAGTTCAATCAGGTTTCAAGAATCATGTTTCAGTCAATTATTCATTTAATGTTTTTGATGAAACGCCTAGCACAATAAGACAAACAATTGCATACCATAGAGAACTTGAAAATATTTTTGGTAAAGGCTTAGTTGATCCAGCAATATTTTTTATAGGTTTACAACCTCACACTCTTCTTGAGAAGTATGCCTTAGACAATAAAATTTTGAAGCCGAATTATAATCCAATGAGCATGATGCCCTGGACAGCGAGAAAACTTCTATGGAATCCAGGCTCATTAGGGAAAAAACTTGGTGAGGTTTGCTTAGAAGCTTTTGATAATCCAGATGATGAATTTGGTAAAACAGTTATCAACATTCTTGAGAGAGAATATGGAAAGTCTTCATTAAAAGAATCATTAAAAGTCCGTCCCTTATCAGAGAGGAAATTAGCTCATTCTAAATAATCAATTCACTTAATTAATCTTCTTTCTCAATTGAACTGGAAATGCCTCTCGATTTTAATGATTCTGAATAAAATTCTGCTGGCTCTAAATCACAAACAATTACCAAACCAACGCCCGTATTGTGAGCCTCTAACATTATTGAGATAGCATCTTGTTCGCTTAATTGCGGCACAACTTCTCGTAGCGAAATAGTTACATACTCCATTGAATTAACTGGATCGTTATGAAGTAAAACCTTATATCTTGGAGATTTATTTTTTAATTCAGCAGGTTTCTTTTCAATTACTGCTGAATTATTACTAACACTTTGTTCTAGCTTTATAGATAGCATTAAAATTTTAGAATCTAAATATTACTCATAATTATATATTAATTATTCTATCCATTGCATCAATAACATTTGATCGTGAGTTAAACGCGGACAAACGAAAATATCCCTCTCCAGATAATCCAAATCCACTGCCAGGTGTGCCTACTACACTAACTTTTTGAAGAAGGAAATCAAAAAAGTCCCAAGAAGTCAATTTATCAGGAACTTTAATCCAGATATAGGGAGCATTGTCCCCACCATAAACCTTAAAACCTGCAGTCTGAAGTTTGTTTTTCATGATTTTTGCATTTTCCATGTAAAAATCAATTAATCCTTTCACCTCTTTCTTCCCTTCAGAAGAATAAACGGCCTCTGCTCCTCTCTGAACCACATAACTTACTCCATTGAACTTTGTAGATTGCCGCCTATTCCAGAGAGGCCATAAATCTATTTCCTGACTTGTTGAACTCAAACCTTTGAGATTTTTAGGTATTACTGTAAAAGCACATCTAACTCCAGTGAATCCTGCATTTTTTGAAAAAGATCTAAATTCAATAGCACAATCCTTTGCCCCCTCAATTTCATATATTGAATGAGGAATATTTTCATCTTGAATAAATGCTTCATAAGCTGCATCAAAAAGTATTAAAGATTTATTTTGAAGAGCATAATCAACCCACTTTCTCAATTCATCTTTAGTAATAGTTGCGCCAGTGGGATTATTAGGAAAACAAAGATATATAATATCAACTTTTTTTTCAGGTATCTTTGGCAAAAAGTTATTTATTTCGTTTATTGCAAGATATGTTAATCCTTGATAAGTTCCATTTTCAAGTGCATCTCCAGTTCTGCCCGTCATAACGTTACTATCTACATAAACAGGGTAAACAGGGTCTGTTACAGCAATTGAATTATCTTTACCAAGAATATCTAAAATATTACTACTATCACATTTAGAACCATCTGACACAAAGATTTCTTCGGGGGATATTTGACAGCCTCTCGAAATAAAATCATGCTCAGATATTTTTTCTCTGAGCCAAGAATAACCTTGTTCCGGCCCATAACCTCTAAAACCTTCTGCCGTGCCCATGTCATCTAAAGCTTTAGTCATAGCCTCTACACAAGCTCTTGGCAGTGGCTCTGTAACATCTCCTATGCCAAGCTTGATGATTTCAGCATTCTTATTTGATTGAGAATATATTTTTACCCTCTTAGCAATTTCAGGGAATAAATAGCCTGCTTTGAGTTTTAAATAATTTTCGTTTACTAGAACCACTTTAGATAAAAAATTTCATCAATATTAGAATAATGGATTATCGTGCTTTAGTGGAGATTAGATGTTAATATTATTCTAGTTATGATTAATTCAAGTGATAATCATAGCTATGAATTCAACTTCAATTAGTTTGTAAATCGTTTAAAGCTTTATAAATAGCAGAACCCAACCACTTAAACTTTATTAATTTTAAAAAGTACATATACACCAATTCTAAAAATGCTTTCTTAAAAGATTAAGAATCTAATTATTTACTTTAGATGATTTTCAAAATCCAAACCATTCATAATCAATTATATGTCTCAGCAAATTATCATCGCTGAGCAGGCTCGAATTGCAGCACTACTCACAGATGATCGAGTTGATGAATTAATCGTCGCACAAGGTCAATATCAAATTGGCGATATTTTCTTAGGAACAGTTGAAAATGTTCTCCCTGGCATTGATGCCGCTTTCATAGATATTGGTGAAAGTGATAAAAATGGATTCATCCATGTTTCAGATCTAGGACCACTAAGACTCAAAAAAGGAACATTTGGAATTACTGAATTACTAGAACCAAAACAAAAAGTTCTTGTACAAGTCATAAAAGAACCAACAGGGTCTAAAGGCCCTAGACTAACCGGGAACATATCAATCCCTGGTAAATTCTTGATATTACAGCCTTATGGCCAGGGAGTAAATATCTCAAGAAAAATAAATACAGAAACAGAGCGGAGCCGTTTAAAAGCTCTTGGGGTTTTAATAAAACCGCCCAGCACAGGTTTATTATTTAGAACAGAGGCTGAAAAGATAAAAGAAGAACTACTAATTGATGATTTAGAAAATTTAATTCAGCAATGGGAAAATGTATTAAAAGTTTCTGAATCTTCTAATCCACCAAATTTAATAAAAAGAGATGATGATTTCTCTCTTAAGATCTTGAGAGATTATATTAAATCATCAACTAAAAGCATAATTATCGATAGTAAATTTTCAGTTCAAAGATCAAAAGATTTTTTGACAAATTTTGAATCTGATATAGATATTGAATTTCACGATAACAGTTTAAACCAACATATTTTAGATAAGTACGAAATCAAGAAAACAATTCAAAAAGCTCTTCAGCCTAGAGTAGATCTGCCTTCAGGGGGTTATATAATAATCGAACCTACTGAAGCTTTAACAGTTATTGATGTTAACTCAGGATCATTTACAAGATCTGCAAACTCAAGACAAACCGTTTTGTGGACAAATTGCGAAGCAGCAGTCGAAATCTCAAGACAAATGAAATTAAGAAATATCGGTGGAGTCATCGTAGTAGATTTTATTGATATGGAATCTAGAAGAGATCAATTCCAGTTACTTGAGCATTTTACTGCAGCAATAAAGGATGATTCTGCTAGACCTCAAATAGCTCAGCTTACTGAATTAGGTTTAGTTGAGTTAACCAGAAAAAGACAAGGTCAAAATATATATGAAATATTCGGTAAAAAATGTTCTTCATGTAATGGTACAGGACAGGTAGAAAATATCTTAAATCACGAAATTTCCAACTTAAAAATTAAGAATTTTGAAGATAAATCTAATAAATCAATCGATATAAAATCTTTTGATATAGATACTTTTCAAACAACTGATAAGCAGGAAAAAATAATTGACAAGGATTTAATTAACTCCAAAGACCAAAGTAAGGAAAATTCTTCTAATAAAAAAGAAAATGACAATAATAATTTGAACCAAATAAATTCAAAAGAAAAAAATATAATAACTGTTGACCTTACGAATGAAGAAAAAATTGTTTTCAGTCAATTAGGTATTAATCCACTCATAAAGTTAGGTAAAGAATATCTAACCAGCAATAATTTTGTTCGTTTAAAAGACAGTAGCAAAAAAAACGAAAAAACTCTAAATAATAGAAAAACGAAATCAAAACAAAAAAAAGAAATCTCAAAATCGGAAGAAGAAAAGATTCAGATCAATATTGAATCAATCGCGAACCCTAACGAAAAATTAATTAATAAAACTAATGAAAGTAATGAAGCTTTATTTATAGATAAAAAAGATGAAATTGAACTTACAGATGAGCTAAAAAATGCAAGAAAAAAAAGGAGAAGATCTTCAGCAAGCATTGAATAAAGTATCCGAAGTTGGTATAGATGAAGTTGGAAGAGGAGCAATTTTTGGTCCAGTTTTCTCAGCGGTTGTAGTATTAACTGAAAAAAATAAATTTATCTTGAAACAATCTGGAGTAACGGATAGTAAAAAATTAACTCCCAAAAAAAGAAAATTACTTTTGCCAAAGATTTTATTACTCTCTTCAGATTATGGAATTGGACAATCCTCAGCAAGAGAGATAGATAAGCTTGGTATCAGAGTTGCTACAGAACTTTCAATGTTACGAGCAATAAAAAAATTAAAAGAGAAGCCATCTGAATTAATAATTGATGGCCCCTTATTATTCAGGCCATGGCGCGGAATTCAGAAAAATATAGTGTCTGGAGACTCAAAGTTTATCTCGATAGCTTCAGCGAGCATACTCGCAAAAGTATCGCGCGACAATCTAATGGAGAATTTAGAAAAAAAATATTCTGGATACTTGATATTCAAAAATAAAGGTTACGGTACTAGAGAGCATCTTTCACTTATCAAGAAAAATGGAATAACTAATCTTCATAGGAAAAGTTTTTTAAAAAAATCAAATCTTGTTTAATTCACACCAATCTAAAAAATCTTTAACTAATTGCTGCTGAACTCTTGACTTGATACCTAATAGAATTCCATTTAATACCGAATGACCAGTAGATTCCAAAATTTTTTTTGGCACCAGTTTAAGTAAAGGGGGTTGGCTTACAGATACCCCTAGAAGCGCTTCACCTTCTAAACCAATATTAGTTGCTTCTAGATTCGCTTTCAAAATAAGATTAAAATCATCTATCATTCCCAAACCATCTAATGTACTTTCAAGAGCACTCATTTTTAAAATTCCATCATTATTTTCTACTGCAATTGAAACAACAGGGTTAATATCTAATTGAAAGACCTTAAAACTTGTTACTGTATACTTGTATCTACCTTCTCCCTCTGGTACTAATTTTTTGGAGTCAAGCATTGCTCCAACAACTCTTTCTTCTTCCAAAAGATATTTAGAAAGATATTCTTTATTACGTGTTACAGAAAGCTTTAATTTCTGCTTAGCATCAAAAGACAATAGCATTTTCTATATTCCTCCAATGCTTATTTGATCTCTTTTTTTTTTACGATTAATCATGCGCAAACAAGTTGCATATTTAGGACCTAAAGGAACATACGCAGAAAAAGCAGCTCATATTTTATCAAAGCTTGCCAATTTTCAGACACCTATATTTGTACCATGTAATGGGTTACATTCGGTTATTAAATCAATAGCGTACAACAATTGTGATGCTGCTGTAGTTCCTATTGAAAATTCTGTAGAAGGTGGAGTTACAGCTACCCTAGATGCTCTCTGGAAATATTCCGATATTTACATCAATAAAGCAGTTGTTTTACCCATAAAACATGCATTAATTAGTGATGGAAAACTTTCAAATATTTCAGAAGTATTATCTCATCCTCAGGCATTAGCTCAATGTTCAGAATGGTTATCTGAAAATCTTCCACATGCAATTCCTCTTCCAACAAATTCAACATCTGAAGCTGTCAATATGGTAAAGGGGAGTAAATTCAGAGCAGCTATAGGTTCAAAATCATTAATTCAAATAGAGGGACTTAAAGAATTAGCCTTCCCTATTAATGATGTTGCAGGTAATTGCACTAGATTTGTCTTATTGAGCAAGGAATCAAATACAAATTTGGCTAATATTGCCAGTTTTGCTTTCTCATTGAAATCAAATAAACCTGGCGCTTTACTCAAAGCTATCAGCAATATTGCAGATTTTGGTTTTAATATGAGTAAAATAGAATCTAGACCTTCTAAAAGAGAATTAGGCGAATATATAATTTATATTGATTTAGAAATAAATAATCAAAATAACATTGAAAATTTTCTTGAATTAAAAAATAAGTTAAAACCCCTTTGCAATAATTTTGTAGATTTTGGAAATTATCATTCTGAAAATATTGAACTAGAGTAATTTATCCTCTACATTTAAAAACTCCAAATTCCATTAAACCTTTTCTAAATGCCCAATTCATTAGAATTATTGTTGGAATCTCTCTAATTGACTTCACTATCGCAAAAGGTCCGAGGGACAAAATTGCAAAAGGTCGTCTAATACCTTCAATAATTGAATCGTACCATGAGGGATTTGTATAGGAATTCCAATTTTCAGAAATAACTATTCCCGCACTATTTTTGTTAATTCTGAGTATCTTACTGAATTCTTTAATACTAATAAAATTGGGATGCACCCATTGTTCAAGTAATTGTTTGAGAACTAACTTCTCAAAAAAAGATGGGGGGCATGCCTCAAGGTCTCTTGAGTTCCAATCAGCCAATGCTAAATATCCTCCTGGTCTTAAAGTTCTAAGCATTTCATCTGCAAACCTAGTTTTATCATTCATGTGCGCGCCAGCCTCAACACTCCAAATCGCATCAAATGATCCATCATCAAATTTCAAATCCAAAGCATCCATAACTTGGAAGTTACAATTTAACCCATAAGGCGTAAGCTCTCTTGCTCTTTTAACTTGAGCCGGACTAATAGTGATACCGGTCACATTAAATCCATAATATTTTGCAAGAATCCTGGAACTTCCCCCTATTCCGCAACCTACATCAAGTATTCTTGAACCTTTTGGCAATTTATCTATACCACTCCACTTAACTAATTCATGAACAAACTGAACTTTAGCCTTTCTAAAATCAATATTTTTTTTGCCTAAAGGATAAAAGCCCAAATGTATATGTTCTCCCCATAATCTTTCAAGTAATTTATCCTGGGTCCAAGCATCATAAGCAGAAGCTACTGTTCCGGAAGAAATATATTTTCTAGCATTAATTCTCCATATGATAAATAGGACTAGGAATAATAAAACCAATAAAAAAAAAGGTAATAAAAATTCAAACATTTAATTTTCTTTTATATCAGGAAAACTTTCTTTCAATGCTGTTCTTGCTGCAAGTTGTTTTCTTGTATTATCAAGCATTTCATACTCTCTTTGCAAACGAGTAAAAGTATTTCTTTCTTCAAGAAGTCTTTGCTGTTCTTCCGCAACAGGACCACCCAGATGAGCTCCTATCCAAAATGACAAATCAAGTGGGTTATCAGGTAATTTATCAGGTAAATTTTTCTTAGTATTAGTCAATTTACTTGTTAAATTAATAACATCACTAAGTGCTTCTATCACTGAATCTTTTAGAGAATCTAATTTTTGAATATCATCAATATTGTCATCACTAATCCAGCTAACCATGGCAGAACAAAAAGGGGTAGAACGTATGATTTCTAAGACTTGAAATCTTTGTTGTCCAATAGTGATAATATTACTTCTCCCATCCTCTGCAGTTTGATGCTTTATGATTTGAGCGCAACATCCAACATTAGCCATACTTTTAGTTTTTGGGTCCCATTTAATCACCCCAAACATAGAATCGGTTTCAAGAACAGATTTAAGCATAATTCTGTATCTTGATTCAAAAATATGTAAAGGTAATACTTCCTGAGGAAAAAGGACTACTTCTGGCAAAGGAAATATAGGTAATTCCCTTACAGAGAGTTCTCCCATTTCAACCTCATTACAATATTTTTATACTAATCAATTTAGGGCGTTTTCGGGCTTTCTTAAAGTTTAACTTCTATATCTACACCACTTGGGAGATCTAACTTCATTAAAGCATCGATAGTTTTTGCAGAAGGACTATAAATATCAATTATTCTCCGATGTGTTCTTGTTTCAAAATGCTCTCTTGAGTCTTTATCAACATGTGGTGATCTTAGGACACAATAAATCTTCCTTTTTGTAGGCAAGGGTATTGGACCTATCGCTGATGCAGAGGTAGTATCGGCAGTTTGAATTATTTTGTCGCAAGATAAATCAAGCATTCTTCTATCAAATGCTTTTAGTCTTATTCTTATTTTTTGTTGTGCAATAGATGCAGTCATGATTTTCAAAAAATAGTGAAGGGTCATTTAATAAAATGACCCTAAGTTATTAATCTATATTAGGTGATTAAGGTTAAATTTTAAAATACAATAATTTATTTGAGTATTTTAGAAACAACTCCAGCACCAATAGTGCGTCCGCCTTCACGGATTGCGAATCTCATTCCTTGTTCGATGGCTACTGGACAAATTAATTCTCCAGTCATTTTGATTCTGTCGCCTGGCATAACCATTTCTACGTTAGAACCGTCATCAGAGGTAAAGGCTGTAATTTGACCTGTAACATCAGTTGTTCTGATATAGAATTGAGGTCTATATCCTGCGAAGAAAGGTGTATGTCTTCCACCCTCTTCTTTTTTTAGAACATAAACTTCTCCTTCAAACTGAGTATGAGGAGTAATAGATCCTTTTTTAACAAGAACCATTCCTCTCTCAATATCTTCTTTCTGAACACCACGTAAGAGTAAACCAACATTATCGCCTGCCATCCCTTCATCAAGAAGTTTACGGAACATCTCAACTCCAGTAACAGTTGTTACTCTTGTATCTCTTATTCCAACTATTTCAATTTCTTCTCCAACCTTTACTTTACCTCTCTCAATTCTTCCAGTAGCTACTGTACCTCTACCAGTAATTGAGAAAACATCTTCAACTGCCATCAAGAATGGTTTATCAACTTCTCTTTCAGGCTCAGGAATGCTTGCATCAACTGCTTTCATTAATTCTTCAATTTTTGATTCCCAAGTTGAATCTCCTTCTAGAGCTTTTAAACCGGAAACTTGGACTATAGGGATATCATCTCCAGGGAAATCATAACTATCTAGTAGTTCTCTAATTTCCATCTCAACAAGTTCGATAATTTCCTCATCATCGACCATATCGCACTTATTCAGAGCAACTACCAGAGCTGGAACTCCAACTTGTTTGGCCAAAAGAATATGCTCTTTTGTTTGAGCCATAGGACCATCTGTAGCTGCACAAACTAGAATAGCTCCGTCCATTTGGGCAGCCCCAGTAATCATGTTTTTTACATAATCGGCATGTCCTGGGCAATCGACATGAGCATAATGTCTGCCTTCAGTTTCATATTCGACGTGAGCTGTATTAATAGTAATGCCACGCTCTCTTTCTTCAGGAGCACCATCAATGTCTCCATAGTCTTGAGCTTGAGCTTGACCTTTTTTGGCTAATACATTTGTAATAGCAGCAGTTAGTGTTGTTTTTCCATGATCAACATGGCCAATAGTACCTATGTTGACATGTGGTTTGTTCCTTTCGAACTTCTCGCGAGCCATTTTGAATTAAAGAATCGAGGGTTTAATAGTGTTTTAGTTTAGAGATCAGGAGTTGCCCTGATTCTTGGAAATGATAGCTTCAGCAACATTACGAGGAACTTCCTCATAATTTGCGAACTCCATTGAAAATATACCCCGACCTTGAGTCATTGATCGGAGTTGAGTGGCATAACCGAACATTTCGGCTAAGGGCACTTTGGCCTGAACCTTAGACAATCCATCATCAACAGATTGTCCTTCTACTTGACCTCTCCTAGAAGAGAGATCACCAATTACAGATCCAAGAAAATCGTCAGGACTTTCGACCTCAACTTTCATCATAGGCTCTAGAAGGACAGGGTTGCATTTTTTAACCCCGTCTTTAAAAGCCATGGAACCTGCAATTTTGAAGGCCATTTCAGATGAGTCTACATCGTGGAATGAACCATCGACTAGTGTTACTTTTACATCAATGAGTGGATAACCGGCAAGAACACCTGATTCACAAGTTTCTTTCATCCCATTAGAGGCAGGTCCAATATACTCTTTTGGTACAGCTCCACCAACAATTTTGTTAACAAATTCAAAACCTTTACCAACTTCAGCAGGTTCCATTTCAATTATTACATGCCCATATTGACCTTTTCCTCCAGTCTGTCTAGCATATTTACCTTCACCTTTAGAACTAGATCTAATAGTCTCTCTGTACGAAACTTGAGGAGCTCCAATGTTGGCTTCAACTTTAAATTCCCTTAACATTCTGTCAACAAGGATTTCTAGGTGTAGCTCACCCATACCTGCAATTACAGTTTGATTTGTCTCAGGATCTGTACTTACCCTAAAGGTTGGGTCTTCTTCAGACAAAGCCGTTAAAGCTTTTGATAATTTTTCCATATCTCCTTTAGTTTTTGGCTCAACAGCCACTGAAATAACTGGTTCTGGAATAAATAATGTCTCCAAAACTATAGGATCTTCTGTATTGCATAAAGTATCGCCAGTGGTTGTGTTCTTTAAACCTAATACAGCTCCTAAATCCCCGGCCCTCAATTCATCGACCTCTTCTCTTTCATCAGCTTTTAAAATCACTAATCTAGAAATTCTCTCTTTAGAGTCTTTAGTAGAATTCATGACATAACTACCCTTGGAAAGAACACCTGAATACATTCTTACAAAAGTTAATTTCCCATAGGGATCTGACATCACTTTAAAAGCTAATGCACTGAAAGGAGCATTATCGTCAGAAGGTCTAACATCTTCTTTACCACTTGGTAAAACACCTTGGATTGGTTTTACATCAACTGGTGCTGGTAAATAATCAACAACAGCATCTAGGACAAGTTGTACACCTTTATTCTTAAAAGCTGATCCACACAGTACAGGAACCAATCCATGTTTTAAAACACCTTCCCTAATACCTTTTTTAAGTTGCTCTTCAGATAATTCTCCAGTATCAAGGAATATTTCAATTAAATTTTCATCATTTTCTGCGACGCTCTCCATTAACTTAAATCTCCATTCAGCAGCTTCTTCCTCCATCTCAGAAGGAATAGGTGCTTCTTCAATATCAGTGCCAAGATCATTTTTATAGAGATAAGCTTTATTAGCAACTAAATCAATAATGCCAGTAAGATCTCCCTCGGCTCCAATAGGAAGTTGGATAGGAAGAGCATTTGCCTTTAGTCGATCTTTAATCTGTTTATTTACTTTTAAAAAATCTGCGCCAGTTCGGTCCATTTTATTCACAAAAACCATTCTTGGAACAGAATATCTATCTGCTTGACGCCAAACTGTTTCGGATTGAGGCTGAACTCCCCCAACAGCGCAGAATACAGCAATAACACCATCCAAAACCCTCATTGATCTTTCTACTTCAATAGTGAAATCAACGTGACCTGGAGTATCAATAATATTGATTCTATGATCTTGCCAACTAGTAGATATTGCAGCAGCTGTAATAGTTATTCCTCTTTCTCTTTCTTGAGCCATCCAATCTGTTACTGCAGCACCATCATGAACCTCTCCAATCTTGTGAACCACACCAGAATAAAATAAAATTCTTTCGGTTGTTGTTGTCTTCCCTGCATCAATATGAGCGGCTATACCTATGTTCCTTACTCGTTCTAGGGGAAAGTCGCGTGCCAATTTTAAAGCTCCAAATAAAATAAATTTTGATAATTATAGTTCACCCTAAAAGTAAACTTTTATAATAATAAACTACTTAAGTACCTTTTTGACGAAATTAATATCTGTAATGCGCAAAAGCTTTATTAGCTTCAGCCATTTTATGAGTATCTTCTCTTTTTTTAACAGAACTACCGGTTTCATTTGCTGCATCCATTAACTCACCAGCCAGTTTTTGAGACATACTTTTCCCATTTCTTGCACGTGAGAATGTGACGAGCCATCTTAAGGCCATAGCTGTACCCCTCTCTTGACGTACTTCCATCGGTACTTGATATGTAGCGCCACCAACCCTCCTAGCTCTTACCTCAACAAGAGGAGTAGCATTTTTTACAGCTGTTTCAAATAATTCGACAGCATTACCGCCAGTTCTCTCACTTATTAGTGAAAAAGCATCAGATAATATTCTTTGAGCTGTAGATTTCTTTCCATGTTTCATCAATCTAGAGATCATCATTGAAGCTAATCGACTATTAAATTGGGGATCTGGAAGGACTGGTCTTTTTACTGCTGCGTTACGACGTGACATGTTTTTAAATAGTGCTGTTTAAAAGTTAATCTTTTGGAGCTTTTGCTCCGTATTTAGATCTGGATTGACGTCTATCTTTGACTCCAGCTGTATCTAAAGTTCCTCTTATTATATGATATCTAACTCCTGGCAAATCCTTAACTCTTCCCCCCCTTAGTAGCACTACAGAGTGCTCTTGCAAATTATGGCCAATTCCGGGGATATAGGCTGTCACTTCAAAACCTGAGGTCAATCTTACCCTTGCAACTTTTCTTAGAGCTGAATTTGGTTTTTTGGGAGTTGAAGTATAAACCCTTGTACATACTCCTCTTCTCTCAGGACAAGCTTTTAGTGCAGGGGATTTTGTTTTTTTGGTCAGGCGTTTTCTTTCTGATCCTACTAATTGTGAAATGGTGGGCATCTAAAATATATGTTAGATAAAAATAAACATTTAAATATCATAACCTTTTACGCGCACCAACCAAAAGTTTTTATTGATGTTTTTTAAAAAATCTTGAAAATAAAATTGTTTGATAAATATTAATTATTTTAAGATTTATTCTGATATTTATTTTTATAATAGAAATACATCAATTACTAAACAGAGTTAAATAATCTATGGGAGAGAGTATCAAAAGAATAATTGACTCATACAAAGATAGTTATTCGCCAAATGGAATAATTGGTGAAAAAGATGCCTGTGGAGTAGGTTTTATAGCTAATATTAAAGGGCTAGAAAGCAACTGGATACTTAAACAATCCCTAAAGGGACTTAACTGTATGGAGCATAGAGGTGGTTGTGGGGGAGATAGTGATTCAGGAGATGGCGCGGGCATTTTATGTTCAATTCCATGGAGATATATTGATCAAGAAATGAATTTAGAAAATAAAAAAGACTTGGATAGAGGTTTAGGAATGGTTTTTATGCCTAACAAAAAAGAAAAAATTGAAGAATGTAAATCAATTTGTGAAAAGGAAGCTGGAAAATTAAATGTCAAAAAAACATCTTGGAGAACAGTACCAGTTAACAATGAAATCTTAGGTCCTCTAGCCAAAGCAAATGCTCCATTTATAAGTCAGTGGATCGTGTACATAGAAAAAAAAGATAATCAGGATATTGAAAAGCTTTTATTCCAATTAAGAAAAAGAATTGAAAAAAAAATAAGAGAAGCTTATAAAAACGAAGTTGGTGATTGTGAATTTTATTTTGCTTCACTTAGCTCTCAAACAGTTGTTTATAAAGGTATGGTTCGTTCTGAAATATTATCCGAGTTTTATCAAGATCTAAAAGAAGAAAATTTTAAAGTCTCATTTTCCGTTTACCATAGAAGGTTTAGTACTAATACACTTCCAAAATGGCCGTTGGCTCAACCTATGAGATTTTTGGGTCATAATGGAGAAATAAACACTCTTTTAGGTAATATCAACTGGGCTAAGGCATCGGAAACACATATTGATGATTTTTGGGGAGACTTATCCAATGAAATCAAGCCAATCGTAGACGTAAATAAAAGTGATTCATCAAATCTTGATGCAACCCTTGAAATTAATATTCGTTCAGGTCAGCCCATTACCGACTCATTATTAAAACTTGTTCCTGAAGCATTTAGAGATCAACCCGAACTTGAACAAAGAGGGGAGATTAAAGCATTTTACGAATATTCTGCGAGCCTACAAGAAGCCTGGGATGGTCCTGCACTCCTAGTATTTGCCGATGGAAATTTTGTTGGGGCAACGCTTGATAGAAATGGCCTAAGACCAGCAAGATACTCAATAACAAACGATGGTTTTGTAATAATGGGTTCCGAAACAGGAGTAGTAGATCTAGAAGAAGAAAGAGTAATAGAAAAAGGTCGATTAGGACCTGGGCAAATGTTAGCTGTTGATTTTCATCAAAATAAAGTTCTGAGAAATTGGGAAGTAAAGACTGAAGCTGCTCAAAGGTATAACTATAAAAATCTCTTAAATAATAGAATTTTAAAAATTGACAATAATGAATGGTTAAAAGACTGCAAGCTAAAAGACCTTGAGTTATTACAACAGCAAACTGCATATGGTTTTTCAGCAGAAGATAATGATCTTATCTTAGATTCAATGGCCTCATTAGCTAAAGAGCCTACTTATTGCATGGGAGATGACATACCGTTAGCAGTACTTTCTTCAAAGCCACATATTTTATATGACTATTTCAAGCAAAGATTTGCCCAAGTTACTAATCCTCCAATTGACCCTCTAAGAGAAAAACTTGTAATGAGTCTAGAAATGCATCTTGGAGAAAGATGTACACCATTTGAGATTAAAGGCGCTAAACCTTTTGTTCATTTACAAACTCCAATTCTCAACGAAGAAGAGCTCTTATCAATAAAAAAATCAAAAATTAAGTCTCAAACAATTTCAAGTTTGTTTGATATTGAAGAAGGTGTGCAAGGCTTAGAGAACCAATTAAAAACAATTTGTGAACAGAGTGAGCTTTCTATAAAAGAGGGTTGTTCCATTATTATTATTTCGGATAAGGGGGTTAATCCTAAAAAGACTTTTATTCCTCCATTACTTGCTGTTGGAGCTATTCATCATTATCTTCTTAAAAAAGAAATCAGATTAAAAGCTTCTCTAATTGTTGAGACAGGGCAATGTTGGAGTACTCATCACATAGCTTGTTTAATTGGTTATGGTGCAAGCGCAGTTTGTCCTTGGCTAACCTTCGAAGCTGGTAGGCACTGGTTAAAGCATCCAAAAACTCAAAAACTTATAGATAGCAAAAAAATTAATCCATTATCAATAATTGATGTTCAAGAAAATATTAAAAAAGCTCTAGAAGATGGTCTTAGAAAAATTCTTTCGAAAATAGGCATCTCACTTCTCTCTAGTTATCATGGTGCACAAATTTTTGAAGCTGTAGGCCTTGGATCTGACTTAATAACAATTGCTTTTGATGGAACAACAAGCCGTATAGCTGGCATAACATTAAAAGAATTAACTAATGAAACACTATCAATACATACGAAAGCCTTTCCAGAGATCGATCTAAAGAAATTAGAATTTTTAGGATTTGTACAATTTAGAAATAATGGAGAATATCACTCTAATAATCCTGAGATGTCCAAAGTTTTACATTCAGCTGTAAAACAAGGACCAGGATACGATCATTTTGAAACTTACAAAAAACTAATTAGTAATAGACCGACAACATCTCTAAGAGATTTACTAACAATTAATTCAAAAAGAAAATCCATTTCATTAGATGAAGTTGAAAGTGTTGAATCAATTTGCAAAAGGTTCTGTACTGGAGGAATGAGTTTAGGTGCTTTATCAAGAGAAGCGCATGAAGTACTAGCAGTTGCAATGAATAGAATTGGTGGAAAAAGTAACAGTGGAGAAGGGGGGGAAGATCCAGCTCGTTTTAATGTTTTAAATGATATTGATGAAAATACCCAATCAGCAACTTTGCCATTTATTAAAGGTCTAGAAAATGGAGACACCGCATGCTCAGCTATTAAACAAATAGCATCAGGAAGATTTGGAGTGACACCTGAATATCTAAGAAGTGGTAAACAACTCGAAATTAAAATGGCCCAAGGTGCAAAACCTGGAGAAGGGGGGCAATTACCTGGTCCAAAAGTTGATTCTTACATTGCAAAACTTAGAAATAGTAAACCTGGGGTAGCTCTAATATCTCCTCCCCCGCATCATGATATTTATTCAATTGAGGATTTAGCCCAACTTATACATGACTTACACCAAGTTCATCCAAAAGCTAAAGTAAGCGTTAAACTTGTTTCCGAAATTGGTATAGGCACTATTGCTGCTGGAGTAAGCAAAGCTAATGCAGATGTAATCCAAATTTCAGGACATGACGGAGGTACAGGTGCTTCACCCCTGAGTTCTATTAAACATGCAGGTTTACCATGGGAACTAGGTGTTGCTGAGGTTCATAAATCTCTCTTGGAGAATAACTTACGTGAAAGAGTAATTTTGAGAACTGATGGAGGTCTTAAAACAGGCTGGGATGTAGTTATTGCAGCTTTACTAGGTGCTGAAGAATACGGTTTCGGTTCTGTTGCGATGATTGCAGAAGGATGCATAATGGCAAGGGTTTGTCATACAAACAAGTGTCCTGTTGGAGTTGCCACTCAAAAAGAAGAATTAAGAAAAAGATTTAAAGGTATTCCAGAAAATGTTGTCAATTTTTTCTTGTATATTGCTCAAGAAGTAAGACAGATAATGAGTAGTATCGGTGTTTCTAATATGGAAGAACTGATTGGTAATCAAGAATTTATTTCTACAAGAAATATCTGTCTTCCAAAAACTTCTAATATCGATCTTTCTTCTTTAGTAAATAATGAAAACTCAACCAATGATAGATCATGGTTAAAACATTCACAAAATGCTCATAGTAATGGTTCTGTATTAGAAGACGAGTTTTTGTCAGAAACTGAATTTATAGATTCAATTAAAAATCACAAAAAATTGACCAAAGAAATTGAGATAAAAAATACTGATAGAAGTGTTTGTGCGAAAATATCAGGCGAAATCGCAGAACTTCATGGCAACACAGGATTCAATGGCGAACTTAACTTAAATTTCAAAGGATATGCAGGACAAAGTTTTGGTGCCTTTTTATTAAAGGGAATGAATGTTCAATTAATAGGAGAAGCTAATGATTATGTTTGTAAAGGAATGAATGGAGGAATACTCACAATAATTCCACCCAAAATAGATGAAATCTCCTCCGAACAAGTCATACTAGGAAATACTTGTCTTTATGGAGCAACAGGTGGGAAATTATTTGCATTAGGAAAATCGGGAGAAAGATTTGCTGTAAGAAATAGTGGTGCTACAGCAGTAACAGAGGGAGCAGGCGATCATTGCTGTGAATACATGACCGGTGGAAAAGTAGTTATTCTAGGCTCGACTGGAAGGAATATAGGTGCGGGCATGACTGGTGGAATAGCTTTTATAATCGATGAAAATAATGATTTAAGTAATAAAGTAAATAAGGAAATCGTAAGCATTCATCAAATCACTTCATCAAACCAGGAAAATATCTTATTGGAAATTATTAGGGAATATCAAGCAAAAACAAATAGCTTAAAGGCTGCAAAAATAATTGAAAATTGGTCTCATTTCAAGAGTACTTTCAAATTGATTGTTCCCCCAAGCGAAGAAGAGATGCTTGGCATAAAGAAAATGTAGATGCCTTTCTTTGTAAAAACTGAAATTATAAAAAAAGAATACTTAATTAATAATAATTTAAAACGAAAAATAATTAACGAACATATTGATTGGGTAAAAAAATTAAAAAAAGAGGGAATTAATATAAAAAGTGGCTTTTTGGTAGATGAGTTAAATAGGCCAGGTGACGGCGGATTACTTATTCTTGAGATGAATAATTATAAAAATGCACTAAAAATAATTAAGAATGATCCAATGATTAAAAATGATCTAGTTGAATGGAAGTTAAATGAGTGGATAGATCCAAATAAATGAATATAACTATCTTGGATACTTTTTCATAAGTTTTTGAATCTCTTCAGCATGGTAACTACTACGAGTTAAAGGAGAACTAACTACTTGCATGAAGTTTAAATCTTTTTCCCCCAACGCTTTAAAGTAGTTAAATTTTGAAGGACTCACAAATCTTTTAACAGGTAAATGATTAGGGCCAGGAGATAAATATTGGCCAATAGTAACAATATCAACGAAATTACTTTTTAAATCCTCAAGAAGACTTAAGACCTCCTCGTCTTTTTCCCCTAAACCAAGCATGAAGCCTGACTTTGTATAAACTTTGGGCGAGTAGTCTCTGGTTCTTTTAAGCAACTCAAGAGTTCTTTCATATTTACCCTGAGGTCTTACTTTTTTATATAGCGAAGGCACTGTCTCAATATTATGATTTAAAACGTTTGGATTTGAATCAAGCACTTTTTCAAGAGCTTTCCAATTGCCACAAAAATCAGGAATTAAAAGCTCAATAGTAGTTTCAGGAGATTTTTCTCTTATTTGATAAACACATTGAAAAAATTGAGATGCGCCACCATCGTCAAGATCGTCTCTATTAACTGATGTAATTACAACATGCTTAAGCTTCATTCTAAAAACAGCTTCAGCTAGACGATATGGTTCTGTCTTGTCTAAGTCTCTCTTAGATCTATCAAAATCAATATCGCAATATGGACATGCCCTAGTACAGCCAGGGCCCATTATGAGGAAAGTGGCAGTTCCACTAGCAAAACATTCACCAATATTTGGACAGCTTGCTTCTTGACATACAGTATTGAGATTTAAATCATTTAACAAATTTGCAGTATTACCAATTCTCTCAACTTGCGGAGCTTTTACTCTTAGCCAATCAGGCTTTGAAATTAAGCTATTAGGATTATTAGTCAATTTAATTGTTTCTGGCCTATAGGCTTATTTTACTAAAAACAATTTAAATTAACTATTAATAATTTCAACAATGAATTCTATTAAATAGAAGTGAAAAATAAATTAATATAACTAGTCCATCAATAATTAAAAACATCCTAATTTCATGTAATACATAAACAATATAAGTGTTCCATCAATTAAAACAAAAACAGTATTTAGAACATAATTTTTAGAACAGATATCAGAACATATAAACAACTTTTTTTTTTATTAATAAGCTTTTAAATATAATATTATTATGTACTAAAAAGTGTTTTTTTTCTGATTTATTGATACAGTAAAAAATATATGTAATAAAACATTGACTTTTAAATTTAAAAGAAAACGTATTTTATTATCGGAAAAAAATAAAAACTCTAAAGCAATAGGTTATGCTAGAGCTACTCACAATGAATATGAATATTTAGAAGAGCAAATAAAAAATTTGAAGGAAGAGGGTTGCAGTTTAGTGTTTTCTGAATTTATAAGCTTAGATGAAGAAATCAAACCCCAACTCAATAAAGCTATAAATTCCTTATCAAAAGGCGATCAATTTATAATAACTCAGCTTGACCGAGCATTTAAAAATAAAAAAGAATGTTTAAGTACAATAAATAAACTTATTAATAAGGATATTCAATTGCGAACTTTGACTGGTTTTTTTGCTGCTAATGAATCTTCTTATGCAAATTCATCAATTTTTAAGATTTTATATGAATTAGATAATTTAGAAGACAAAAGTTTAAGTGAAAGAAAAAAAGAACAACTATTACGCAGAAAATTGTCTGGAAATAATTTGGGAGGTAGGCCCAAAATAAGTCCTTTAAAAGAATCTTTAGTAATCAGATTACGTAATGAAGGATATTCATATCGATCAATAAGATCACAAACTGGAATTGCATTATCAACAATTAGGAGAGTGATTTTGGAGGGAGAAATAACATAAAATGAAGAAAGAAATTGAAAATTTAATAAAAGAAAATTTTAAAGATACAGCATTGCGTATTTATGAATTAGATAATGAAGATAGAAAAAGTTTGTTAGCAGAATACAGAGAATGGATTATGAATGATTTAGATTTTGAAGAAGTAATGATGCTACCTTATGAAGCCTATACTGATAAATTAGATCCTAATTTCTTAGAAGATTCACTTTAGTCCTCAATAATATATCTCTTATTAAAATCGTACACTTCTTTTGCTATAAACGGTAAAAGGGAAGAATCTTTGGAATATTGTTCTCCATTACAAAAAACTACTAATAAAGTTTGTAGAGATTGATTATTAATCCACCAAGCCGAATCATGTCTAACTTCAGACATTAAGCCTGCTTTACTCCAAAGATTAATGCTTTCCGGTAATCCTTCACCCAAAAAACCATCTATTTGATTAAGAGAATCCTTTTTAAGAACAACTTTATTTAAATTTCTTTTTAAAAAACTTCGCAAATTTAAATTATTTTCTTGATAATCAATATGAATCATTATTTCCTCCAAAACCCTTGCAGCTGAATCGGAGTTCATAGAATTTCTATTTTTATTATCATATCCATAAAATTCTTTCTCACGACCAAATGGTCCATCATCCCAAGTCTTCTGACAGCAATTTATACCAACCAATTCTTCCCAATTTAAATCATGTAGCCAATCATTTATTATACTTCTTTGGTATTTCCAATTTTCCCATAGTTCGCCTTCAATACGAGGTCCACTTGTTGTCCCAGTAAGTAAATCAATTAAAAAGCTTGTTGCATTATTACTGGAGAAAGACAACATTTTACCTACAGCATCAATAATTTCATCTGATAATAATAAACTTCCTTTTTTAATCCAATAAAATGCAGCAAGGCCATAAACTAACTTGACTATGCTGGCAGGGTAAACCATTTTTTTGTTATTAATGCCAGTGCCAAAACCTTTAAATACACTTTTATTTTCACTTTTATAATTAATCCAAGTTATAGAAATATCTTCTCTTGAAAAATCTTTATTATGAGAGCATACTCTCCTTAAAATATGATTTAAGGCTAGACCCATCTCCTGACTTAAATAGTAAAAGGACATTGTATGGAAATTTATAAAAATCCTATCTCACTATTTAAACAAACTAATTTTTCAAAAACTATTTGGTGGAAATTAAAAGTTAATATTTCGGGATATCAAAATGAAACAGAAGATAAATTAGTTACTGAAATATTTAAAAATAGAATTTTTAGACTTATTTATCCAAATATTTATCAAAACAACCATAAATTTTCAAGAATACTAGTTCAACTATATGAAGATGGTTACGTCTGTTGGATAAATTTAAATGGATTAATTATTGAGAAATATGAATTAGAAAAACCTGAAAATTCAAAAAAAGAACACTTATTTATAAAAGATAAAGTTAACTCAATTTTAAAATGGATCAAGGATCAATCTGAGTTGAATAATGAATATCTTTGGGGAGGTACATTAGGACCCAATTTTGATTGTTCTGGATTAATTCAGACTGCTTTTTTAAAGCATCAGATTTATATACCTCGAGACTCTTTTCAAATAAAAAGTTTTTGTAAGCACCTTTTTTATTACAAAGAATCGTATGAAGCTCTACTACCTGGCGATCTTTTATTTTTTGGAAATAAAGAAAAATGTGATCATATTGGAATCTACAAAGGAGACGGATACTATTACCATAGCTCTGGAATGGATTTTGGCAGAAATGGAATAGGATTAGATACCCTAAAAAAGTCTAATGATACAATCTCATTGCATTATAAATCTAAACTAATTTCGGCAGGACGAGTAGTTAGAAATTATAGATGGGACCGAACTATACGTTAATTAATAGAGCTCACCTTTAAATTTTAAATTAAATTTAAATATTTCTTATTTTTTGATTTAGGAATTAACCAGCAGTCCAAATATTTTTAATGATTGGCATTATGGAATCTAAGTGTAATGTCCCAACAAGTAACCAAGCAAAAACAGCTCCTCCACAGCCTCCTAACCAAAATCCACTTGTAAAATCAGCCCAACCAGCTCTTGTAAATAAGTCCTTTGGAGGATTATTAACAGTCGCATCTGGAGGTTGAATATTAGGTGCTTTACCAGGTGCATTGTACAGAACAAAAAGTGCTGTCAAAATATGAACAGCTCCAATAGTAGCGAGAAGCCCAGCTGTTAGAGCAAATTCGGAATTTCTTAATGGGCCAGTCATAGTAAAAGGTCCGTATAGAAGATATCCAAAAGCTGCTCCAGTTTCTAAACCTCTAAAATTAGGGGAAATACCTTCTCTGTAAAAAGGTAAATTATTTATAAAGGCTTTTGTAAAATAACCACTATTAACTGGAGTAGCTAAATTACCAACACAAGGATCAGCAACTGTTTTTACTGCCCATTGTTCTGCTACGCCAATATCATTTGGTTGTACAGATGTATCTATGTATTTCTCATCAAACTTAATAGAACTTGTTGATTCAGAGAATGATTTTTGAAAGTCGCTCATTTTTTTAATAGTTTAGTGTTTGATAATTTTATTCAGTTGCTGTAATTAATCTTCCAATCAATACGATAAAAACAGCAGGCATTGCTATACCAATTAATGGAACAAAAATTGAGGGTAAAAGACTTGGTAAATCAGATGGCATAGTTCTTTAAACATCTTTAAACACTCTAGTATTTATCTGCGAAATAGTGTTAATTTTATTACTGGATGATATAAAAATTATTAACTTTTTACATGATAAATTTTTTCGCAATTTTACTTATTATTTTTATAGGAATATTACTTCTAGTTTTAAAAAAAAGAAGCTTTAAAAAATTTTTAAATAAAAGAAATTTAAATTCTATTAAATTAAACAAAAATAATAAATTTTCATCTAATAAAAATAGTTTTTTATACAATAACGAAGAAAAAAAGTACTCAGTATTTTATAAAAATTCTCAAAGAAATAAAATGATTAGTCTTTTTCAGGGTAATACAGAAAATAAATTAAAGGCATTAAAAATTGCGGAAGAATTGGCTGATAAATCAACATTACCAATTTTACGAAAAGGCTTAAGAGATATTTCTCCTGAAGTCGTTGAAATTTCAGCTTTATTAATAAGAAAGTTCAAGTAAACAATCAATTTTGCTTAGCACTATTTATTGATCTAATTCTGTAAATTGGACGACTTTGACTTTCATGATAAGTCCTAATTAAAAGTTCGCTCAATAATCCAAAACTAAATAATTGAACACCAGCAATTCCTAATATTAATGCAAAAATCAGCAACGGACGATTTCCAATATCTTCACCCATTATTTTTAAAACTATCAAATAAGAACTTATCGCAAGGCTAATGAAAATACTTATAATTCCAACAAAACCAAATCCATACATCGGTCTTGTTAAAAATTTAGTCATAAACCAAACAGTTAGTAAATCCATTAAAACTCTAAAAGTTCTATCAATTCCATATTTACTAGATCCATATTGCCTGCTCCTATGATTTACTTTAATTTCTTTGATTCTTGCACCTTCAATATTTGCTAAAACGGGCAAAAACCTGTGAAGTTCCCCATACAACTTTATATCTTCTATTATTTCTTTCTTAAACGCTTTTAATGAGCAACCGTAGTCATGCAACTTCAAGCCTGTTACGTGAGCTATTAACTTATTCGCTATTTTTGATGGTATCTTTCTATTAATTAATTTATCTTTTCTATCAAACCTCCAACCACAAACTAAATCATAACCATTGTTAATTTCTGAAATTAATAAAGGAATATCATTTGGATCATTCTGTAAATCACCATCCAAAGTAATAACAATATCGCCCTTAGAATTATCAAAGCCAGCTGACATAGCTGCAGTTTGCCCATAATTTTTGCGAAGAGAAATTACTGACAATTCTTTAATTTTGAGAGTTAGTTGCTTTAATAATTGATGAGTATTATCTTTAGAACCATCATTTACAACAATCAATTCAAAATTAAATTTTTGAGATGACATTACATTTATAACTTCATCCAATAAAAGACCAATACTCTCGCTTTCATTGAAAACCGGGACGATAATAGAAATTAATTGTTTTATATCTGACATTTATATTTAATAGTAATTACATAATTTTAACTTAATTTAGAACATAAAAATTAAACAAAAAAAATCACCACAAAAGTGGTGATTTAAATTATTTAAGGAAAATTTAACCAAACTTACCTGAAGTAGATGCGATAACAAATGCGCCGAATGTAAGTATGTTTCCAATCGTGAAATGTGCTAGTCCAACTAATCTAGCTTGAACAATTGAAAGTGCAACTGGCTTATCTCTCCAGCCAACAAGGTTAGCAATTGGAGTACGCTGATGTGCCCAAACTAATGTTTCAATTAACTCTTGCCAGTAACCACGCCATGATATTAAGAACATGAAACCTGTAGCCCAGACTAAGTGACCAAATAGGAACATCCAAGCCCAAGGAGATAGAGAATTTACTCCAAATGGATTATATCCATTAATAAGTTGAGCAGAGTTTAACCAGAGATAATCTCTGAACCAACCCATCAGATAAGTTCCTGATTCGTTAAATTGTGCTACATTACCCTGCCAAATTGCTAGATGTTTCCAATGCCAGTAGAAAGTTACCCATGCTAGTAGATTTAATGCCCAGAACATAGCTAAGTACATAGCGTCCCAAGATGAACTATCACAAGTACCTCCACGTCCAGGTCCATCGCAAGGGAATGCATAACCTAAATCTTTCTTATCAGGAATTAATTTTGTTCCTCTAGCATCAAGTGCACCTTTTATAAGGATTAATGCAGTTGTATGAAGCCCTAAAGCGATAGCATGGTGAACTAAGAAATCTGCAGGGCCTATAGGTAAGAAAGCACTTAATGCATCTTGTCTATTGATAAGATCCATCCAGTAATGATTACCTGGTAATGAATTAGCTGCGAGAGTTGCTGAACTTGTAGGATCAGATAATAAAGCGTTAAAGCCATACATCATCTTACCTTGAGCAGCTTGAACGAATTGAGCAAATACTGGCTCAATTAGAATTTGCTTTTCAGGATTACCAAAAGCTACAACAACATCATTGTGAACATAAATTCCAAGAGTGTGGAATCCTAGCAACATGGTTACCCAACTAAGGTGACTTATTAAAGCTTCCTTTGTTCCAAGTACTCTTGCTAGTACATTATCTTTGTTTAATTCAGGATCGTAGTCTCTCACAAAGAAAATTGCTCCGTGTGCAAAAGCACCAACCATCAAGAACATTGCTATGTACTGATGATGACTATATAGAGCAGATTGTGTGGTGTAGTCCCTGGCAATAAAAGCATAAGAGGGAAGCGCACCCATATGTTGGGCTACAAGAGAAGTTGCTACACCAAGTGATGCTAATGCTAATCCAAGTTGGAAATGTAGTGAGTTATTTACAGTTTCATATATTCCATCGTGGTTAATTCCGAAACTACCTTTATGAGGATCATTAGGGTGCCTTGTATTATGAGCTTCTGTAATTTCTTTTAGGCTATGACCAATACCAAAGGTATTTCTATACATATGACCAGCAATTACAAAAACTGTCCCAATCGCAATATGGTGATGCGCAATGTCAGTAAGCCATAATGCTTCACTTTGAGGATGAAGACCCCCTAAGAAAGTAAAGATTGCTGTTCCAGCTCCCTCAGCAGTTCCAAATACTTGATCTAGAGAATCAGGATTTTGAGCATATGCTCCCCAGTTTAGAGTAAAGAAAGGAGCTAGTCCTGCAGGATGTGGAAGCACTGTTAACCAGTTATCCCAACCTACATGTTGTCCCCTTGATTCAGGTATAGCAACATGAACCAAATGACCTGTCCAAGCGATACTACTAAAACCAAATAAGACAGCTAGATGATGATTTAATCTTGACTCTGCATTTTTAAACCAAGCTAGAGAAGGTCTGAATTTTGGCTGTAAATGTAGCCAACCTGCAAATAGAGTCCAACAAGCCAAAATACTCATAAATATTGAAGCTTGGAAAAGTTGCTCATTAGTTCTCATTCCAATTGTGTACCACCAATGGTAGAGACCTGAATAAGCTATGTTTACTGGACCACTAGCTCCAGCTTGTGTCATTGCCTCTGTGATACCAGATCCAAAATGTGGATCCCAAATAGCATGAGCAATAGGACGGACGTGGGTTGGATCAAGTACAAATTGCTCGAAGTTACCTTGCCAAGCAATATGAAACAAGTTACCAGCTACCCAAAGGGCAATTATTGCTAGATGACCAAAATGTGTAGAAAAAAGCTTCTGATAAAGCTTTTCTTCGGTCATACCATCATGACTTTCAAAGTCGTGAGCGGTAGCTATTCCGTACCATATTCGTCGGGTTGTAGGGTCCTGAGCTAGACCCTGGTTAAATGATGGAAATTTTGTTGCCATTGAATTAAAAAGGTGAAGTTCAGGTAATTAGCCCAAGCCGAAAAGGCGAGCATGGAAGAAAGCCCATGTGGTAGCAATACCACCGACAAGGAAGTGTGTTACACCTACTGCTCTACCCTGAGTGATAGATAAAGCTCTTGGTTGAATGGTTGGAGCAACTTTAAGTTTGTTGTGTGCCCAAACAATTGATTCGAATAATTCTTGCCAATATCCCCTTCCACTAAAGAGGAACATTAAACTAAATGCCCATATGAAGTGAGCTCCTAAGAACATCAAACCGTACATGCTTATTGATTGACCATAACTTGTTAATACTTGAGAAGCTTGCGCCCAAAGAAAATCTCTTAACCAACCGTTAATAGTAATGGCACTTTGTGCGAAGTTACCACCAGTAAGTCCCCAAACATCACTTTGCATTTTCCAAGAAAAGTGGAAAATTACTATTGATAAACAGTTATACATCCAGAAAAGAGCTAAGAACACATGGTCCCATGAAGAGACTTGACATGTACCACCTCTTCCAGGTCCATCACAAGGGAATCTAAATCCTAAAGAAGCTTTATCAGGGATCAACCTTGAACTTCTTGCATAAAGTACTCCTTTGAGAAGTATTAAAACAGTTACGTGAATTTGGAAAGCATGAATATGATGAATCATTAAATCAGCTGTCCCTAATGAAATTGGAGCTATAGCAACCTTTCCACCCACTTCTACTAAACTTCCATTAAAAACTTCACTTAAAGCTTTGTGAGGTAAAGCTTCTGCAGTACCTGCTAAAAGAGAAGTTCCAACAGCAGATGCTTGAATACTTTGCACCCATTGAGCAAAAATTGGCTGAAGTTGAATTGCAGAATCACTAAACATATCTTGGGGTCTACCCAAAGCTCTCATAGTATCGTTGTGAATATAGAGTCCAAAACTATGAAATCCTAACCACATACATACCCAGTTCAAGTGACTAATTAAAGCATCTCTTGCTTTAAGGATTCTGTCTAATACATTATCGATATGTTTTGCTGGATCGTAATCTCTAACCATTGCAATTCCAGCATGCGCGCCTGCACCTACTATGAATAATCCACCTATCCACATGTGATGGGTAAATAATCCAAGAACTGTCATGTAGTCAGTAGCTATATAGGGATATGGAGGCATCGCATACATGTGATGAGATACAAGTATGCTTATTGATCCAAGCATTGCAAGGTTTACCGCAAGCTGTGCATGTCTACTTTCTGCCATGAACTCAAAAAGACCTTGATGACCTTTAGGAGCAGGGAATAATATTGGGTCTCCTTGCTGTGAATCTAATATTTCTTTCATACTATGACCAATACCATAATTGGTTCTATACATATGACCACCAATGATTGCTATCACACCAAATGCTAAATGATGATGTGAAACATCAGTCATCCATAAGCTTCCTGTAACAGGGTTAAGTCCACCTTTGAAAGTAAGGAAGTCTGAGAAAGCTAACCAGTTTAAACTAAAGAAATTACCTGTACCACTTGCTAAGCCTGGAAATATCTGACCAATAATTTGTGGATCACAGAGTTGATGCGGCATAGGCATATCTGCAATAGTTGCTATTTCTTTACCATTAATGACTAAAGGAGAGCCTGCATCAATTGCATCTAAGAGAGCTGCTGTAGGAGCTCCAATATGAATACAATGGCCAGCCCATGCTAAAGATCCTAGTCCTACTAAACCAGCTATATGGTGGTTAAGCATAGACTCAATATCTTGGAACCACTCCATTTTTGGAGCCGCTTTGTGATAATGAAAAATTCCCGCATGAAGCATAAGTGCAGCCATTACTACAGCACCTATTGCTAATGCCATCAGTTCACTCTCGTTAGTAATTCCCCATGCTCTCCACATGTGGAATATTCCAGAACTAATTTGAATCCCGTTGTAGTTAGCACCAAGATCAGCATTAAGCATTTCTTGACCAACAATTGCCCAAACTTGCTGAGCTCCTGGTTTGACATGAGTTGGATCAGCTAACCAACCTGAATAATTAGAAAATCTTGCTCCATGGAAAAATGCAGCACTCATCCATATAAAGATAACTGCAAGGTGTCCAAAATGAGCTGAAAAGATTTTTCTTGTTGCTTCTTCAGCATCGCCTGTATGCACATCAAAATCGTGTGCATCTGCATGCAAATTCCAGATCCAAGTTGTAGTTTTTGGACCCTTAGATAATTTACTTGACCAGAAACCTGGCTTATCTAATTTGGCAAAATCAATCGGTCTTGGATCAGCCTTAACAGGATCCTCCAAAACTTTTTTGTTTTTTTCTCCACTTTCTGGTGGGCTGATGGTCATCTAGCACCTCGAAAATAATTGACATTAAAGCCGACTGATCGGATCTTGAACTTATTTTTAATCATAATGTTCAAGAAAACGAATCCTTCGGAACTTTAGATATTCGTTTCAAAAATAATAAGGCAAAGATTCTTTCGTTATGCATTAACGTAACAAATGTTCTAATGATTGTTACTATATGAATATTTTGTTAAATTTTAGTCCATGACTAGATTGTGAGTATTTTTACTCAAATTTTATATAAATTTCTTAAATTTTTTTTTATATTTCAAAGAAAATTTTTCAAATCCAGCGACAGGATATAATTTCAACGTAATTATCAATAGTTTCTGATTTGAAAGGAATTGCTATAGGTCTATCTAATAATTCAAAAGAAATTTTAAAAAGGCTTAAAAAAACCGAATTTGTGAGAGAGATATATATTGCAGGTTCTTCAAAAGTTGATGGGAAGGGAAATGAACTTATTCAAGTACAAAAACCTAAAGAAATCTTACTTAAAAAATGGCCGGAGATAGATTTAATAATTTTTATAGGTTCAATTGCTGCATCAATACGCATAATAAATTCTTTTTTAACCTCTAAAGATCAAGATCCAGGTGTAATCGTTATAGATAAGAAATGTTCCAAGATAGTTCCTTTAATTGGCTTACATCATTCAAATACGCAAAATATTGCATATCAAATTGCAAATTTACTTGGTGGTGAAGTAATAGAAACTAATAATTCCAATGATCAAAGCTTCTTAAATCTTGATGCATTTGGGAATCAATGGGGTTGGAAAAGATCTGGAAATATAAAGGATTGGTCAAAACTAGTAATTAAACAAGCTAAGAACAAGGAAATATTTTGCAAACAATTATCTGGTAATAGCTTATGGAAAGCTTCAGAATCAGGAGAAATTATTAATCAAATTAATGAAAAAGAAATTGAAAAGCCAGATGCAACATTTCATGTGAGTATATTCAACAATCATCAAAGAAATTGGCATCCTCCCGTATTATGGATTGGTATTGGATGTGAGAGAAATACAAGCAAAGAATTAATAGCAAATTCTTTAAATAATTTTTTGGAGTCAGGAAATTTATCACAGCAATCAATTGCTGGATTTGCGACTATTGATATTAAAAAAGATGAGAAAGGAATTTTAGAACTTTCTGAAGAAAAAAACTTGCCTATCAAGTTTTTTTGTAAAGAAGATCTTTCAAAAATAATTGTTCCAAATCCATCAAATGTCGTGCTAAGGGAAATTGGTACACCTTCAGTAGCGGAAGCCTCTTGCTTACTCGCAGCAGGAGCAGAATCAAAATTATTAGAAGAAAAAAGAATTTTTAAAAATCAATCTGGGGCAGTAACTATCGCTATAGCAGAATCAAAAACTCAATATAATCCAACTCATGGTGAAATACATATTATTGGAAGTGGGCCTGGCGATATCTCCTTCTTAACCAGTAATGCAAAAAAAGCACTTTCAAGATGTACTGTTTGGATCGGATACAAAATGTATCTAGATTTAATTAAGCCCTTAAAAAGGAGTGATCAAGTTTTAATTGAAAGTAAACTTACTGAAGAAAAAGACAGATGCAATAAAGCAATTAAACTAGCCGAGGAAGGGATAAAAGTGGCTTTAATTTCTTCAGGTGAATCAGGATTTTATGGCATGGCTGGCTTACTTTTAGAACTACTTCAAAAAATCAAGAAAGAATATAGACCATACTTTGAAGTACATCCAGGCATAAGTAGTGTTCAATTAGCGGCTGCGATAAGTGGAGCACCACTAATGAATGACTTTTGTTCAATAAGCTTAAGCGATAAATTAACTCCATGGTCTTTAATAGAAAAAAGAATTGAAGGAGCTCTTTTGGGTGACTTTGTAATAGCTTTATTTAATCCTCAATCGATTGAAAGAAATTGGCAGCTAAAAAGTGTAATAGATATATGTTTACAATCTAGACATGGGGATACTCCAGTTTTAATAGCTAGACAAGTAGGGAGAGAAAATCAATCCAAAAAATTTTTTACTTTAAACACCATTCCTTTTAAGGAGATTGATATGTTATCAATTATTATTATTGGCAATTCTCAAACAACATTAGTTGATGAGATATTTCTCACACCCAGAGGATATTTACAAAATTAAGTTTAGATAATCCATGATTTAATAAATAAAATATTTTTCTTTGCATTTTCTTTATAAGAATACTAATCTTTTATAATAATGATTTTAAAAATTAATTGAAAAATATTGGTTTAATTTTGTTTGACATAGATGGGGTAATCCGCAGCGTAGAAAATAGTTACAGACTTTCATTAAAAAAAACAGTTTACAAATTTTCTGGATGGGAGCCAAGTTATAAAGATATTGATAATGCAAAAAATGAAGGGATTTGGAATAATGACTGGGATTTAAGTTTAGAACTTATAAAAAGATGTATAAAAAAAGAGAACTTAAACCTTAAAATTCCTCCAAGAGAGGAAATAGTAAAATGTTTTGAAGAATTTTACTTTGGTGGAGATCCAAATAAAGATAGTAAATATTGGTCTGGATATATAACAAATGAGGAGTTATTAGTTGATAAAAAGTTTTTTGATGTAATTGAGAGCAATGGAATAATATGGGGTTTTGTTAGTGGGGCAGAGTGTGCTTCTGCAAAATTTGTTTTGGAAAAAAGACTTGGACTACAATCGCCACCATTAATATCTATGGGAGATGCCCCTGACAAGCCTGATCCTAAAGGTTTTATTAGCTTATCAAAAAAGCTCATTAGAGATAAACTTGGCGAATCAAATATTCCTATTGCTTATGTAGGAGATACTATTGCAGATATAAATACAGTTATAAACGCAAGAAAAGAAATACCATCTCAGAAATTCATAAGTATCGGAATAGCCCCCCCTCATTTACATTTAAAATCTCGATTAAAAGAACGTAATTCTTACGAAATAAATCTTAGAAATGCAGGGGCTGACTTGATTTTAAATTCTATTTATGATCTTAAAGATATTAATCTTAACCTGTTTTAAAAAAAATATTAATTAAAAAATTTTCTGAAAAAATACGGAGAGGGAGGGATTCGAACCCTCGACAAAAGTTACCTCCTGTAACTCCTTAGCAGGGAGCCGCTTTCAACCACTCAGCCACCTCTCCAGTTCTTATACATTATCAATTTTTTTGCAAACATTCAAAATTATTTATTTAATCGAAATGTCTAATCAACTTGAACTCTCGGCAATCTATTTTTAAAAGAACAAAGAATTTCCCAAGGAATAGTATTAGATTCCCTTGCCCAATCAATAGGAGAAATTGTTTTATCTCCTTCAGATCCTAGTAAAACGATCGTACTACCAACTTTAATTTCATCTGAACCTGTAATATCCACCATCATTTGATCCATAGTTATCGATCCTACTTGGGGATACAGTTTATTTTTAAAAATAACTTTTATCTTACCTGAGAGATTTCTCGGCACTCCATCTGCATAACCAATACTTAATACAGCCAACTTAGTTTTTCTACTACTTACAAATTTCCCTCCATAACTTACTCTTACACCTTTATCAATAACTCTTATAAAAGCTACTTTGACCTTCAAAAATAAAGCTGGCTTAAGACATAAATTTTTATCTATTGTTGCTATGGGACTATATCCATACATAGAAAGTCCAACTCTTACCATATGAAAATGAAAATCTTTATTGAGAAGCATACCTGCAGAATTTGCCAAATGAATCTTGATATTGTGATTAGTATCAAGGTTAATTTGCTTTAATAATTCCTTAAACTTGAGTCTTTGTAATTGCGTACTGCTTTTAGGATCTAATGAGTTATCTTCATCTGCAGATGATAAATGACTATATATTCCTTCTATTGAAATGTTTTCAAAAGATTTTATTTTTTCAAATTCCTGAATAAACTTATAAGATTCAAATCCCAATCTTGACATTCCAGTATCAACCTTAAGATGTAAAGAAAATTTCAACCCAAACTGCTTACCAAGATTGTTGCATATTAAACACTCTCTAAGACTGCTGATAGTTGGCATAAGATCATTTTTAAGGGCTATTATTAAATCCTTTTTCGTATATAGATTTCCCAAAACAAGAATTGGTTTTTTAACTCCATAAGAACGAAGCTTAATCCCTTCTTTTAAAGTGGCAACTCCTAATTGCGAAGCTCCACCCTTGATTGCATATTCTGATACTACTTTTGAATCATGTCCATATCCATCAGCTTTTACAACTGCCATAAATTCACAGCTTTTACTTAATTTAGATCTTAACTGCCTTACATTTTTTTCTATTGCTTTACCATTTATTTCAATCCATGCTCTTTGTTTCGGATCTATATCTTGATCAAAATTTGGATATTTATCAAAATTAAATCGCTGATTTGGTTGCCGAATTTGCATTTACTTTGCACAATTATATGCGCTTATTGGAATATACGGTTAGCATGACATGTAAATTGTATTTTGGCATGGGCCAGACTCTAGTTTTAAATGCATCTTATGAACCTTTAAACATTACTTCTTGGCGAAGAGCTGTTATTTTGATGATCAAAGGTAAAGCAGAAAGCTTAGAGGAAGATAAATCATATTCAATACATTGCGGAAGAAAATTACCTACAGTTATAAGACTTCGTTACTACGTCAAGGTACCTTTTAGAGAAGTTTCTTTAACAAGAAAAAATATTCTTCTAAGAGATAATAATTCTTGCCAATACTGTAACTATAGAGGAAGTGATTTATCAATAGATCATGTTTTGCCTAGAAGTAGAGGTGGATCTGATAGCTGGGAAAATGTTACTACGGCATGTCTTAGATGTAATGTACAAAAAGGCAACCGTACCCCAGAAGAGGCTAATATGCCTCTAAAACGTAAACCTTACCGTCCACTTAGTAATCTAAATTTCGAAGCTACAAGACACATTGACTCTGGTAGGCATAAAGAATGGAGTAAATACGTAATTGGTGTTGCAATCTAAAAAATGAAAAATTAATTTACCTCATTATTAAAATCTTCCATCATTCTCTTTTGTTCTTGTGCTATGCATGCATAAATTACTTCATCCAATTGACCAGCGAGAATTGGTTCGAGAGAAAAATTTGAGCCCAATCTATGATCAGTTGTCCTGTTATCTTTAAAATTATATGTTCTAATTTTTTCACTCCTATCACCTGTTCCAACCTGCGAAAGCCTTTGAGATCTCTCTTTGGCATTAGCTTCTTTTAATTGAATTTCATATAATTTGGCCCTTAAAATTTCCATTGCTCTTTCACGATTTTGTAATTGTGATCTCTCTTGAGTACAAAAAACTCTTATTCCTGTGGGCTTATGAAGAAGATCAATAGCAGTCTCTACCTTGTTAACATTCTGTCCCCCTGCACCTCCTGATCTTGCTGTACCGACCTCTATATCGGTTGGATCAATTTTAACCTCAACAGGATCAGCCTCTGGCATTACTGCAACTGTAGCAGTAGAAGTATGAACTCTACCTTGGGATTCAGTAGCTGGCACTCTTTGCACTCTATGTACACCAGCCTCAAATTTAAGTTGACTATATACAGAATCTCCCTTAACGGATATAACTAACTCTTTGAATCCGCCCATATCTGACTCAGAAGCACTAACAGGTTTTACGGACCATCCAATTTTTTGTCCATATCTTTCATACATTCTTGCTAGATCACCGGCCCATATACAAGCCTCGTTACCTCCAGCACCAGCTCTGATTTCTAACATTACACTTCTCTCATCTCTTGGATCTTTTGGTAATAAAGCGATTGTGGTTTTTTGAATAAGTTCGTTCTTACATTCCTCAAGGTTTGTTATCTCTTCATTAATTAAAGCTTCCATCTCTTTATCATTTCTATTCTCTTTCAATAAATTTTTTGAATCTGTAATTTCTTTATCAGTATCAAGTAATTTATTAAAATCCATAACCAAAGGCTCCAATTTTGACCTTTCTCTTGCTATTGATTCTAATTTTTTAGGATCATTAGCTATATCAGGATCTGCTAGCTGCACTTCCAAATTTTCAAAACTCTCTGCAGCAGTTTTCAACCTTGCAATTAATGTTGAGTATTCCAATTGAAATTATGCTTTAGTTTATGAAAATTCTATTTATCAGAATCTTTTTCTTCTTTTTGATTCTTTGATGTCGCTGAATTAGCTGAACCCATTCCATATTTTTTCATAAACCTATCAACTCTTCCTTCTGTGTCGAGAATTTTTTGAGTTCCTGTAAAGAAGGGATGATTTCCACTCCATACATCTACATGCAGTTCAGGTTGAGTTGAGCCAGTTGTCATTACAACTTCTCCATTACAAATAACTTTTGCATCTGTATACCATTTTGGGTGGATTTCTGATTTTGGCATGATTGAATGTTTTAACGTTTGGAAAATTGTGGAGCTTTTCTTGCTTTTTTAAGACCATATTTTCTTCTTTCCTTAGCTCTAGGATCTCTGCTGAGATGGCCTTCAGTTTTTAGTGGTTTTCTATTATCAGGGGATAATTCGCACAGAGCTCTAGCTGCGCCTTGCTTGATAGCATCTGCCTGGCCAGTTAATCCACCACCAAAAACGTTCACTATAATATCATAAGAATTTTCAAGACCTAATGTTTGCAAAGGAGCTTTTACTGAATTTAAATGTAGAGGATTAAAGTTTAAGTAATCATCACCTGAACGACCATTAATTTTAACTTGACCATTTCCAGGAATCAATCGGACACGAGCAACTGAAGTTTTTCGTCTTCCAGTTCCCCAATAAACAGCTTTGTTTTTTATTTGACTATTCATTTTGTTATATTAGTTATTCAATAATACAGGATTCTGTGCTGCATGAGGATGATCAGCACCTTTATAAACTTTTAATTTTCTAAATTGCTGTCTTCCCAAAGAATTATGAGGCAGCATACCCTTAACAGCTTGCTCGATGATTCTTTCTGGAATTCTTTCTTGAAGAGACTCAAATTTCTCAATTTTCATTCCTCCTGGCCTGCCAGAATGTCTTCTATATAATTTTTGTGATGCTTTTTTACCTGTTACCTCAACTTTTTCGGCATTTACAACAATCACGAAATCACCCGTATCTAAATGAGGAGTAAATGTTGGTTTATTTTTTCCTCTTAAAACAGTTGCAATTTCTGTAGCAAGTCTCCCAAGTGTTTTATCTTTTGCGTCAACTAAAAACCAATTTCTTTCAATAGTTTCTAATGACGGAGTAGTCGTTTTATTCATCTAGCAAATTTATTCAAATAAATTTAAATTCAGTTCTAAATTCTAACCTATTGAAGGAGTATTAAACAATTTTTTTGGATTATTTACACAAATAAATTTCTTTAAACAAAGATACTTAAGAAAAACCTTTAATTAAAAATACTGGGAAAAAATCTTTTTTATTGATCTTTTTAAAAACATTTTCTTCATACACAGCATTTACAAAACATAACCCCCTAGCTGGAGCAGATTCTTTAACATCATCTTTCTTTTTATTAAGCCATCTGTCTGTGAAGATTTCTGGAGATATTTTTTTTTCTCCAACTAAAACTAGTTGACCAACAATCAAACGGACCATTCCATAAAGAAAACCCGTAGCTTTAATATCAACTAAAATCAAATCCTCCACTCTTTGAATATCTATATTATTTATTTTTGTAATAGAGGTTGACCTGTTACTTCCACTTTTCTGAAAAGCAAAAAAATCATGCTCTCCTTCCATTTTCTTTGATGCATCTGCCATTGAAAATTCATCAAGCACTTTTTGGTACCTATGCCACGACCAATTATTAATAAACAAGTTAGGGAACCTACTATTATTAATGACATAACGATAGTGTCTATAGATTGCTGAGTAACAGGCGTGCCAATTATATTTCACCTCAACTGATTCCAATATTCTGATTGTTGAGGGTAAGAGGTTATTTAATACATCTGAATAACTACTGCCAGGAATAACGCAATCAGTGTCAAAGTGAGCTACCTGACCCGATGCATGAACCCCTGCATCAGTTCTACCTGCAGCGAAAGTCTTTACTACATGATGTGTAATCTTAAAAAGAGCTCTCTCTAAAATTTCCTGAACTGTAGTTGCATTTTTTTGTCTTTGCCAGCCTGAAAAATTAGATCCATCATATTGAATTAGTAAAGCTACCCTTTTCAAATGTTTTGTTTTCTAATGAAAGACTCTTTATTAGCAAACTTAAACAAGTTCGATTATGGCCATCTGAGCATTATCTCCCTTTCTAGAGACGGTTCTAACAATTCTTGTATAACCACCTTTTCTATCTCCATATCTTTCATTTGCTTTCTCAAATAATGAATGCACTAATTTTTTATCATATATGTACCCAATAGCCCTTCTCCTGGAGGCCAAACTACCATCTTTAGCAAGAGAAATCATCCTTTCAGCTTCGCTCCTTAAAGCTTTTGCTCTAGCCTTTGTGGTTGTAACTCTACCTTCCCGAATTAATTGTGTAGTCAAACCTCTTAAAAGTGCTTTCCTCTGGTCAGCAGGTTTACTCAATAATGGAATTCTAAGTTGGTGTCTCATAATCTAAAAAATTGTTAAACGGAAGTTCTGCTTTGCGGAATAGAAATCCCTATGCGCTCAAGAGCTTCAATAACCTCATCTGCAGATTTTGAGCCAAAGTTCTTAATTTCAAGTAGATCTTCATAGCTAAAGCCCATTAAATCTGAAACTGAATTAACTTGCGCTCTCTTTAAGCAATTATAAGCTCTAACGGACAAATTTAGTTCCTCAAGAGGAATTTGAGCTTCAGGAGATGGTTCGGGTTCTTCAGGGATTTCCTCAACCATTGTGACAGTAGCAAGAGGTTGAAAAAGTTCTATTAATTGGTTTGCAGCTTCAGCAATAGCATCATCAGGACTTGTTGAGCCGTCTGTTACTACTTCCATTTTTAATCTTTCTCTACCTGTTCCACCCTCAGCAACTGCTGTTTCATCAATCGTAAAATTCACTCTCTTCACTGGCATAAATACAGCATCTATTTGAAGTAAATCAATAGCAGATGTCTCTTCATTCTTACGATCGACTGGTCTATATCCCACTCCCCTTTCTACATGTATTTCCAACTCTAAGTTATGGCCTTCTTGAATAGTTGCGATAGGTTTTTCACCATCGACAATTTCAACTTGAGATGAGAATTGAATATCGTTCGCCTTTACCTCCATTGGACCAGTAGCTATTAACCTACCTATTTCGAGCTCTGGATTAGAACTATTAATTGATAGTTGTTTACAATTGAGAAGAATATCTAAAACGTCTTCTCTAACTCCTGGAATAGTTGCATATTCGTGGTTAATTCCTGCTATTCTCACTGCAGTTACTGCACTTCCTTCAAGTCCTCCCATAAGGACTCTTCTCAGAGAATTACCCAAAGTTGTAGCTTGTCCCCTTTCTAAAGGGCCAATTAAAAAAGTTCCTGTTTGGGAGCGATCATCTGCTATTTGATGGTCGATTCTGTCAATCTGGTATTGCAACACGGAAAAAAATGTGGTTAAAGTTTTTTTGAGGGGGGGGGTTGTTGGAGAATGGCTAGAACCTAAACGCGTCTACGTTTAGGTCTTCTACATCCATTATGAGGTAATGGAGTTACATCTCTTATTAGAGTTATTTCTAAACCGGCCACTTGTAAAGCTCTTATGGCCGTTTCCCTACCTGAGCCTGGACCTCTAACTAATACCTCTATTTGTCTCATACCTTGGTCAAGTGCTCTTCTAGCTGCAGCTTCCGCAGCTGTTTGAGCGGCAAATGGAGTACCTTTCCTAGCACCTTTAAATCCGCTAGCTCCAGCCGATGACCAAGAAATTACATGGCCAGAAGTGTCTGTAATTGAGACGATAGTATTATTAAATGTACTTTGAATATGTACCACACCATTAGGTACATTACGTTTGGTTTTCTTTGAACCTGTTTTTTTTACTGTAGCTGCCATGGTTTTTAAATTTAATACTGAAATTTGTGAATAGATTTAGTTAATTATTTTTTTCTTCCAGCAACTGTTTTTCTAGAACCTCGTCTTGTTCTTGCATTAGTTCTAGTTCTTTGGCCTCTTACAGGAAGACTCATTCTATGCCTTCTTCCTCTCACGCAACCTATATCTTGTAAACGTTTCATGGCCATTCCCTCTTTTCTTCTCAAATCTCCTTCTAGGGTAAATTCCTCTGTGGCACCTCTAAGTTTTTGAACATCAGAATCAGAAAGATCTTTTACACGAATATCTGGGTTTACACCAGTATTAGCAAGAATTAGCTTTGATCTTGTTAAACCAATTCCATAGACGTATGTAAGTGCTATTTCAACTCGCTTTTCGCGAGGTATGTCAATTCCTGCAATCCTGGCCACGTGTTTTGAGTAAGTAAAAGTTTGATTTAAAGGGTTTAAATTTAACCCTGACGCTGTTTATTGCGAGGTCTTTTCTTGTTAATAACAAAGATTTTACCTCTTCTCCTCACGATCTGATCGTCAGGGCTAATTTTTTTAACTGAAGATCTGACCTTCATAGGGGTTTTACAAATAAAACGCTAATACTATATTCTACATCATCATCAAGCCATTTTTTGTTTGATATCAGAGGAAATTGTTTTTAAATCTCTATCAGCATCAATATACTCTAGCAATGAAAGATCTTTAAAATATTGAATCAATGGTTCTGTAGTTTTTTTATAAATGTCAACTCTTGTTCTAATAGTCTCTTCAGTATCATCTTTTCTACCTCTTAGAAGCAATCGTTTAATAAGAACTTCTTCTGGAATATCTAAGTAAAAAACTAAATCTAAAGGTTGATTTATTTCAATTAAAACCTCATTCAAGGAATTTGCTTGCGATAAATTTCTTGGGTAGCCATCTAAAATCCAACCATTATTATCCTTGTCTAAATTTTGCCTTACTATTTTTAGTACAAGTTCATCATTAACAAGTTCTCCTCGGTTAATAATATCTTTTACCTGTCTACCAAGGTTAGAATCCATCTCAATTTCATTTCTTAATAATTCTCCAGTTGAGAGGTGCAAGAAAGAATTGGTTTTACTTAATAAGTCTGCCTGAGTCCCTTTCCCTGCACCAGGAGCGCCTAAAAATAATAAATGTTTTTTCATTAATTGTTAATTAGTCCCTCATACCTTTGAGAAATAACATAAGTTTGAATTTGCTTAGCAGTATCAATCGCCACACCTACGAGGATAAGTAACGAAGTTGCTCCCAAACCTTGAAAAGTCTGGACATTTGTCGCTCTTTCTACTGCAGCTGGGATTATAGCTACTGATCCTAAAAATAATCCTCCTAACAATGTCAACCTATTTTGTATACCTGATAGATAGTTTGCGGTATTACTTCCAGGTCTTACTCCTGGTATTGCAACACCTCCTTTCTTAAGATTTGATGCCACATCAACTGGATTAATCGTAAGAGATGCATAAAAAAACGAGAATCCCAAAATCAATGAGAAGAATGTAAGAGCATATGGCCATGGATTAGAAGATCCAGGATTTAGACTACCAGCTAATTTTATTAAGACTGGATTGCCAGTTACGTTTGCAATTGTTATTGGTAAAAAAATTAAAGCAGATGCAAAGATAATAGGCATAACTCCCCCTGCATTTAATTTGAGAGGTAAATAACTTTGCCTTGTAGGAAGTAATGTTGCATTTCCTATTTGTCTTTTTGCACTAACAATAGGGATACGTCTAGCTCCCTCTTGTACAAAAATAATCCCAACAATTGTCAGTAAAAAGACTCCAAGTAAAACTGCTATGCCTAAAACATCTCCCCTATCACCAGTTTGGGCTTTTTCAATAGTTGAGCTTAGTGCTTTTGGCAAAGTCGAAACAATATTCAAAAAAATTACCAATGAAGCGCCTTGACCTATTCCTTTTTCTGTAATAATTTCACTGAACCACATCACTAACATTGAGCCAGTAACTAATGCTATTGAGGTTTGCAAAACAAATGTAGTTTCACTTATCCCCTGAATTGCATATTGTCTAAGAATTAAAGAAAAAATAATACTCTGTAAAAAACCCCAACCTAAAGAGACATATCTAGTTATTTGAGCAATTTTTCGTCTCCCCGCTTCTCCTTCATTTTTTTGTAAATCTTCAAGAACAGGCAATGAGGCAGTAAGAAGCTGAATAATAATTGATGCATTGATAAAAGGAAGTATGCCTAATGCAAATATTCCTAAAGTGGAAATTCCTCCACCAGTAAAAAT